>NZ_ATNM01000027.1 GCF_000427295.1 Cyclobacterium qasimii M12-11B
ATGTATATTTTTTCTATATACAGTAAATACTTGTATAGTCTCCAATCTGGTCTAAGTTTAGCAAAGCGTAACTTAGACCCATAATGCAGAAAGTTTTCAACTTTCATCAAAGAAGAACATTTCGATACTTTCAGATAAAACAATTGGATTGCTCCTTAGGTTTATGATTTGGCTAAAGCCACAAAGACGAGTGAATCCATACTATACCCCAGCTAAAGCTAGAGGCTATTCAAAAAACATATTATTATCTATCAACTTGGCTTGGCTCCTTTCCTTTACCGGCGGCTGAGCGGAGTCGAAGCCATAGGGTAAAGAGCTTGTAATACCTCCTCCTTCAGCTGGCCATGGGAACACGTGACCCAATTGATCAACAAAATAAATTCAATAGGAATTGGCTTCAGCCCATTTATAGAGGTACACAATTTTATCTGGCTTTAGCCAAAAATTAATGGGGAAAATGAGTACCTACTAATAACACCTTTCTCATAGGTAAAAATATATTAGATCTGCCGCATAGTGTGAAAATTGGGCTAAAGCCCCAATAATACCATTAGCCACCATCCCCCAGCTAAAGCTGAGGGCTATTGAAAATTAGAACCGCTATACTTTTCTGTGTTTTGCCCGACTCATGTCATTAAAAGACCAACTCAATAGGAATGGGCTTCAGCCCATTTACAAGCCAATATCGTATCATCTGGCTTTAGCCAAAAATTAAAGGAAAAATGGGTAACTACTAATAACAACTCTGTTATGGTTTAATAGTTGAAAATTCATTTAACCGATTTTAAATAATGTCATTATCCTCAATCTTTGTATCTCAAATTCTATTGTGATTATGATTCGAAATGGTAGAACATGAATTGGCAACAGCATTTGAGACTTTATTCGCAATTCCATCATCAAAAGCAGAAGGAATGATTCTATCTCTTGTGGGTTGATCAATACAATTGGCTAGAGCATAGGCCGCCGCCAACTTCATTAAGGGAGTTATCCTTTTTGCACGTCCATCTAAAGCCCCTCTAAAAATCCCCGGGAATACCAGCACATTATTTACTTGGTTGGGATAATCACTCCTACCAGTTGCAACAATAGCGGCTCCTCCTTTATATGCTTCTTCTGGAGTAATCTCGGGTTCAGGATTGGCCAACGCAAAAATTACAGGATTTTCATTCATGGTTTTAACATCTTCTGCCGATAAAATATTCCCTTTACTTACGCCAATAAATACATCTGCATTTTTAAGGGCATCTTGTAAAGAACCTTCTAAATTATGGGGATTTGAATACTCAAGTAATTCTTGTTTTACGGGATTTAAATTCGTCCTATTTCTATGAATAATTCCCTTACTATCACAAATAATGATTTCTTTGACTGATTGACATTTTATAGGATCCATACTTACGCATCGCAATAGTTTGGAAATTGCTACTCCGGCAGATCCTGCGCCATTAACTACCACCTTTAGTTCATCAATATTCTTACCCAATACTTTACATGCGTTTAAGATACCCGCTAGAGTTACAATCGCTGTTCCGTGCTGGTCATCATGAAATACGGGAATACCAATTTCTTGTAAAGCAGCCTCAATTTCGAAACAGCGTGGTGCAGAAATATCTTCCAAATTCACCCCTCCAAAAACTGGCGCTATTCTTTTAACCGTGTCAATTATTTCTTGAGAGTTTTGTGTATCCAAACAAATCGGAAATGCATCAACCCCTCCGAATTTTTTAAAAAGCATCGCTTTTCCTTCCATAACGGGTATTGCAGCTTTTGGCCCAATATTACCCAAACCAAGCACGGCAGAGCCATCAGAAATAACTGCTACCGTATTTCCTTTGATAGTATAGTCATAAGCTAATTCTTGGTTTTTTTCAATTTCTAAACAAGGTTGGGCAACACCTGGGGAATAAACAACAGCTAAATCTTCTTTTGAAGCGACATTAACCTTATTGGAAATCTCAATTTTACCTCGTAATTTTTGATGTAGCTCTATTGATTTTTTATAATAATCGGGCATGGTTTTATTTTATGTTTTGAAATATTTTTGTGTTATTCTTTCATTTTCTTGAGACCAAATAAAACCCCAAAACTAAAAACGTGCTGAGATAAATCTCCAACAATGTATTTGTATTCAAAAAAGGGAAATAAGTTTTTTATCTTATAATGGAAACCTCCTCCAACGTTAATTCCAAAAGCCCTATTAGTGCTAGACTCATCGCGTGTTTCTTCTTTTTCAATACTATAGTTTATGCCTGTTAGAGGGTAAATCCCAAAAGATTCTGTAAGTTCAAAAATGTAGTGGCCAGTTATATTTAGTTCAATTAGAGAAACATCGTGTTCTTCAATTTTATGTTTTGGGAAATAGGATAATTCAGGTCCTAAACAAATATGTTCTCCTAAAAAGAGATACTCTCTTACGTTTAAACCGAAAGATTCAATAGCTGAACCGTAAGTTCCACCAACTCCAGTAACAAAACCTTGCCCTAAAGAAAAAGTAACGCTACCCAATAAAATCGATAATATAATTACCCCTTTCAACATTAAAAGGTGCAAGTTTTCTAGTGTTTTGACAAATAAGTAGGATGCTTTCATAAAATATAAATATTGTGAGCTACAGGGTTCTTTTAATTACCTTGAATGTGTTGCGGAAATATTTCATCATAGGTCATTACTTTATTCATGCTAACCCTGCGATTGATATGTGACCGCGTTAATTCTTCAGGTTTACAGATTCCTGCTGCTGCCACTAATTCTATGAAGGCATGGAGGGTTTCATGATGAAAATTTGAAACTCTTTTCGCTTTATCTTCAACATCTAAGCCTTTCATCAACGCCTTGTTTTGAGTAGCAACACCTGTTGGGCAAGTGTTATTGTTGCACCGTAAAGCCTGAATACAGCCAATTGCAAGCATCATTCCTCGAGCGCTATTCACCATGTCTGCTCCCAAAGCGATCACCCTAGCAATGTGAAATCCAGTGAATATTTTACCGGAGGCTATCAGTTTAATATCCTTTTTAAGACCAAATTTGATGAGTGTGTCAGAGACAAACGAAAGACCATCCCGTAGCGGCATTCCAAGTGAGTTGGAGAACTCAACTGGCGCGGCACCCGTTCCACCTTCTCCACCATCAACGGTAATGAAATCTGGTTTAATCCCTGTTTCTATCATGGCTGCACACAAGTCATTGAACTCTTGTTTCTTTCCTATGCACATTTTAAATCCAATCGGTTTTCCACCCGAAAGTACTTTTAAATTATCAATAAATTCCATTAATCCTATTACAGTGGAAAATGCAGAATGCGAAGGCGGAGAGTGAACAGCGGTATTTGGTTTAACCCCACGGATCTCAGCTATTTCCGGTGTATTTTTAATTGCTGGCAATATGCCTCCGTGACCAGGTTTGGCTCCTTGAGAAATTTTAATCTCAATCATTTTAACATTATCCAGAGACGCTTTTTCTTTAAACTTCTCAGCATCAAAATCACCGTTTTCATTTCTACATCCAAAGTATCCTGTACCAATCTGCCAGATTAAATCTCCGCCATGTTCCAAATGATAGGAGCTTAATCCTCCTTCCCCGGTATTGTGTGCAAAATTATCAAGCTTTGCGCCCTTGTTTAGTGCCAGAACAGCATTTTTACTTAATGAGCCATAACTCATTGCAGAAATATTAAGCAAACTGGCAGAATAAGGCTGCTTGCATTGGGGGCCACCAACCAATACTCTGGGGTGTCGGTCTAATGTATCTGCTTTGCGAGCAAACATAGAATGATCCATCCATTCATATCCTGCACTGTAAACGTCCATTTGTGTACCAAAAGGAGTGGTGTCATTTACCTTTTTTGATCTTTGGTAAATGATTGACCTGAACATCCGACTAATAGGCCGGCCTTCAGTATCTGTTTCTACAAAATACTGCATGATTTCAGGTCTTATCTTTTCAAGAAAGTATCTGATTTGACCTATAACAGGGAAATTTCTTTTAATCGTTTGCTTCTTTTGAAGTATATCAGAAAAGCCTAATAAAATTAATGGGCCAAGTATTATAAAACCCCACAATGCATTTGGGTGAAAGATTGAAATCCCTCCCAATAAAACGGAAAGAAAAATTGATAGGATGATAAAAAGTCGCCGTACGTTCATGTTTTATTAATTAATATCTTTACATGTATAGACGCCAGTAAACTTACATCCTGACAAATTCTTCATTCATCATTTTCTTCAGGATATTTTAACTGTATGGCTGAATCCTAATAATGGGCATTATTTTCATGGAAACGTTTGACGCCGTTTTAAGCCCGTATAGGCAAGAAAACGCCTTTTATTATCCCCATACCCCACTAAACTAACGAAGTCATTATATCTACATAAACACCAATTTGGGCAGGAAAATGCACCCCATATTTTTTCAGATTATACGACACATTAAATACTATATATCATCTAAAATTGAAATGGAAAACCAATAAATCATAGGTCTTTTCTAAAAGACCATTATGTGAATTGTAAAGTTCCAAACACCTTATTCCCACATACGAGAACAATCAATGCAATAGGCAATCTCGCTTTTGGTAGCATTGTTGCCATCTAAAATAAACTCAAGTTTCTTTTTACCTTCGCCCGTGTTTTCTACTTCAAGTTTAAACTCAAGGTACCCATCTGTATCTCGTTTTGGCAAACTCCTATTTTCTTGATGCACTTCTATCCATTTCTCACCATCAAAACTGTTATAAGTAGTCAGCTTTAAATTATGGGCTGCTTTCGATAGGTTTTGAATGCGCACAATGGCATATATTTTGTCATCTGATGTAAATGGTCCATCGGAAGAAATACATCGATAGCTTTCTCCACTTTCATCTACACTTCTACACAATTCTATACTTGTAAAAGGATCACTTAAAGCTGGTGCACCAAAAGGAGTCACCATTACGACATAATCTTCGCTAATGATAACCTCCCCTTTTCGGGCTTCTAAGGTGTACTTCATTGTTCTTATTGGGGATACTATTTTATCTCCAAAAGCGGTTACCGCTTCACCATTTAAGCTGATCTCTTCTGCTTCATACACCTCCCATGACAATTTACTGTTTTGCCCTCGGCGAATGGCGCTTCGATTTCCTGTGAACCTACCAATCACAGGATCGATAGGGACATCTATGGTAAGCGCTTTGGTCTCCATCTTCACCGGCCCCCCTTTTTCAGCCATAGGTGCAACCATTAGCGTATAGGTCGTGGTCTTGTCTACCCCAACAGTTAGGCTTCCGGATTTTCTGACCTGCTGGAATTTTTCTGATCCATGCGCACCAAACATAACATTGGAGGCATTTTCTGTTTGCCAGGATATCGTGACAGAATCTCCCTTGCTAACTTTGCTTTCGCTTGAAGAAAATGAAAGAATCTTAACCGGAAGGTCAAAATTTGGCCATGATTTTTCAAATGAATATTCATTACACAAAATCAAACTCCTTGATTCCATCATGCACACCTTTATACTTTCACTTGTAAATGCCTCCGTTTTTGGCCGTTTCGTGATGAGAAGACTCACCTGGTTAATTCCTGATTTCAGTGGCACTTTTTCAATGTCTACTTCTTTAAAATTCGACTTACCATCAGATGCCACAGGAATTGCATGAATGAATGTATCATTTGAACCAGCCTTGCCGGTATAATTGTACTCCACATTCACCTGAAGTTGTTTATCAGAAATATCCACTACCTCAAGAATTTTGAGCTCCGATGCATTACTGGCTTTTTTTGATTGCGCAATAACATTTTGGATGGATAGGTTTACAATTATGACAAGGGCCATGCATTTAATTGCAATAAATAAATTCATTGGGATTTTAATTTTTAATAAAAACTTTGCTAAATAACTATCTAAAAATATTAATCGTGACAACGATAATTGGCGCGGTTAAACCAATTGTTAGCATTGCGCAGAACCATAGATATATTTGGTGCTTTATTTTTCAAAAACACCTTACTCCTAATATAGACAATATGTTACAAGTGCCAATAGCGCTGACAGTAAATCTGTTAGATGTTGGTACAAATACGCTTTTACTTTAACAATTACATCCTATTTGGTTATGCACCCGCTTTAAAATAAGAAAACCCCTTGCATTTTCCGTATCATAAAAATCGCCAACAAATAATTTCGAGGTATATCAACACTTTAAAATCCAGCCATCCCCAAATCCTACCCCAACCGAGTAGTACTAAACCTATAATTAAACGTAATCTAAGTGAACCTTTGAGGTTTAAGCAAATAATAACCCATGAAAAAACTCATTTATCTACTCGCTTTCACACTTTTTTGTTCCACAACCATTTCTGCACAGGAATTGAAAGTTGGGGCTGCCCTTCGGGTAATAACTCCTGATCCTTTAATTCCCGTTTCTGGTGGAGTGGGAACACCGAGTCCAGCAACAGAGAAAAAAGGAGACCTTTTTGTCCGGGCAATGGTAATGGAACAGAATGGAGTCAAAGTGGCCATTGTAGGCATAGACAACCTGGGATGGCCTGCAGTCCTTGGCGACCAATCCCGCGCCCTAATCAAAGGCATCCCTCCTGAAAACATCCTTATTGGGGCTACTCATACTCACAGTGCGCCCGATGCTTATGGTTTTCCCAATGAAAAAGGAGAAGTACTGGCAGATTTTCACTACCTGGAATGGTGTGTCAAGCAGGTGGCCGACGCAGTAAATGAAGCCTTGGAAAACATGGAGCCTGCTGCATTAAAAATTGCCGTGGGAGAAGCCAAGGGAAAAATTGCCTACAATTATTATGCACCGGATCTATATGACCCACGTTGTGGCGTCATCCAGGCTTTTGGTACTACAGGAAAGAACAAAGACAAGGCCATAGCCACCTTGGTCAATTATGCCATCCACCCGGAAGTCATTGGCAATAAAAAAGGCATTTTATCTCCCGATCTTTGCGGTCCTTTGTACGATCGCATTGAAGCCAAAGCAGGTGGAATCGCGATTTTCATGAACGGTGCCCAGGGAGGCATGGTAACCGCAGACAATAGAAGACCCGAAGGCAAGGAAGCTGGCGATTGGGAAGAATGTATCCGCATTGGAGAATTATTGGCAGACCAGGCTTTGTCCATTGTAGACAAGGCGCCATTGCAAACCGCACCTGTCTTATTCTCGAGCTCAAAGGAAATCAATCTACCTGTGACTTCTCCACTAATGAAAATGCTGATAGACCATTCAGAAATAGGGCTAAAGGTATCCGAGGATTATATGCTAAAAACAAGTGTAAACCTTTTGAACATTGGCTCTGCCCAAATCCTTACCATCCCCGGAGAGGCACTACCAAATATTGGTTATTACTTGAAAAGAAAGATGAATACAGCGCATCCCTTTTTGTTTGGGCTTACCAATGATGCCTTTGGGTACATGCTTACCAAAGTGGATTATAATAGTTTCGAACGCTATGAATACATCAGCAAAACAAGTCTTGGAGAGGAAACTGCTGAGGTTTATATAGAGGAAGCATTGAATTTGATTGAGGCGAGTCCTGCTGCTGAAAAGCATTAATAACCAGAATTCGATATAATATCAAAACAAAAGAGGCATTCCTGAGCTTTGAGTAAAGTAGCCAAGAAAGCTGATCTGGTTGCTCAAAAATTTAAATTAACGACATGAGTGCTACATCTGGCATATTGAAATGGTTCAAGTATTTGTTTTTGGGAGCAATTGTCCTTTTGCTACTCCTGATCTTGGTAAAAATCTCACCAGCCTTATGGAACCGTTGGGTAACTTACCCAGGATTGGAACAGGCAAGGAATGAACTATGGGAGCAATACCGGAAACCTCCACAGGTTATTCCAATGCCTTTGTACCAGGGAGTCGTTCATTCACATACTTTCTGGTCTCATGACAGCCGGGGTTTGCTTCCTGAAATAATGGATGGGGCAAAAAAAGCCGAACTTCAGTTCATTTTCAATTCAGACCACAAACGCAATCAGCTGGATACTTTTCCACGCGGATACCAAGGAATTTACGAAGGCATCATCATAGAATCTGGTACTGAGCATAGTTCTGGACTGATGATCAGCCCTTTTGATAGCACCGTTATTGACTGGAACAGGTCTGAGGGGGAGATTATTCACGATGTAGTTGAAAACGATGGATTGGCCATTTATGTACATTCGGAAGACGAACACGATTGGGACAATCCAGATTATCAAGCCATGGAAATTTACAATATCCATACAGACATGAAGGATGAGGAAGGGATATTCCCCATCCTTCTCAACAGGTTATTGAATCCAAAAAAATACACCCATTGGATGTTTAGGGACCTTTATGACGAACAAACGGAAATATTGGCCAACTGGGATCGGTTAAACCAAAAGCGGAAAATTGTAGGAGTAGCTGGTGTAGATGCACACAACAATCAAAGTTTCAGGGCCAGACATCTTGAGGACGAAAAAATAGAATGGGTTGGCCCCAATGCTGACACCTTGGTGATAAGGGAACCCAATTGGTTTGACAAATTGCTTATGGGAGAAGCCGACAAATACGGTTGGGCCTTTAAATGGGAGCTGGATCCCTACTTTAATTCTTATAATCATGCCAATAACTATGTCTATTGCGACACCTTTACCAATGTCAATATCCGGGACCATATTAAATTGGGTCATGTCTTTGTGTCCTTTGAAAGTCTCGCCAAAGGTGATGGTTTTCAGTATTTTGCGGTAAATGAAGCCGATAGCTTAACAGCCATTTTGGGCGATTCTGTAAACCTGGCAGCAGCCGATAAATTGAAGGTACTTTCACCATTTCCTGTAAAATTTCAGCTTTACCAGAATGGGGAGCTTATAGAGGAAACGGAGGAAAGTTACGAGTATGAATATGTCGTTCGAAACAACGGAAATTACCGGATAGTGGCAAGGGTTGACCTGAAATCCGAATGGATTCCCTGGATTTATACCAATACTATTTATGTGTATTGAAAACTTTATTCATTTTTAAATGAAAAAAACCGGCTAAAAAGATAATTATGAAGAATATATTGGTAGTGTTATTGACCTTTTCCTGTGTATTGGGATGCAAAACTGCAGAGACGGACCCCGATCGCCCACTCGAAGCACCCAAAGGATACATGAATGAAACGCTCCTAAAAATGGCTTACGGTCTGGGTATGTTGGATCTAATAGAATCAAAACCACCCGTTCCGGATGATTTAGAGGCGATAAAAGATATTACTTATAAAACCATTGAAGGCATGGACCTGCGGCTAGATATCTACAAGCAAAAGGGCTTGAAAGGACCTGCGCCGACAATGATCTTCGTTCATGGAGGAGCTTGGAAGAAGGGCAAGCGTCAAGATTATTTGCCCTATATGATCGACTACGCAGAGAAAGGTTTTGTAACCGTAACCCTCTCCTACAGGCTTTCAGGGGTAGCAAAATTTCCGGCGGCCGCCCAGGATGTTAATTGTGGGATAAAATGGGTTAAGCAACATGCTGTAGATTATGGTATTGATCCGGACCGTATGGTGTTGATCGGTGGATCAGCCGGTGGGCACCTCTCCTTGCTGCTTGGCTATGGAGGGGAAGAAGCTGTGTTTAATCAGGATTGCGAGCAAGGCCCAGATAGCAAGGTGAAAGCCATAGTAGATTTTTATGGCCCGGTGGATCTCACTACTCCCTATTCAATTACCACAGAGCAGGTTCAAAGTTTTATGGGCGTTTCCTACGAAGAAAATCCGGACCTATACAAACTCGGTTCACCGAGTACCTTCATCAGCCCTGATGACCCTCCTACTTTAATCTTTCAGGGAACAATTGATTCATTGGTTCCAGTCAGCCAATCGGATTCCCTTGCCAGTTGGTTGCAGCAGGCCGGTGTTGCCCATGATTACCACCGCCTAAAAGGCTGGCCACATACCATGGATGCCGCCAGGGAGGTAAATGAATATGCGCAGTTTTATATCGATGCTTTTCTAGAGAAGTACCTCTAGTTCGAGACCGGCCCTATTCGAAATTCTTACGCTGGCGGTACAATTCAGATTGCTTCGCTAAGGCTCGCAATGACGGTAGGTAGCGCTTATCGTCACTGCGAGGGAGCAAAAGTGTATAAAAAGAATAACGTAAATTGGCCCTGCGACCGTGGCAGTCTGTTGGAATAAATACACTTCCTGCCTTATCCAATGACCCTATTCGAAATCCTTACCCTGGCCTTACAATACAGATTGCTTCGCTTAGGCTCGCAATGACGGTAGGCATTTACCGCTTAAAATAAAGGTAATTGGCAGGGCCTTGTTTTCCTTCGGTGGTCATAGTAGAGGTGATGTCAAAACTTGAGCGTTGCCAATAATAGAATTGCCCTGTTTCAGTTCCCACCACAAGATCTGGCACACCGTCTTTATTGAAATCAGATACAACCGGACCATCGGTATGCCCCATTAGTGTTTTAGACAGCACCCTGCCCATGTATTCCAAAACCAATTTACCATCCTTCATTCCTTTGTTCTTCATCCAGTCTACTGCCGGCTTGGAAGAAACAATCAAATCTTCCAGTCCATCGCCATCCCAATCGTGAAAAGTAATTTTCAGCCTACCACTACTGGAGCCTGTACGTTGATTGAGCAAGATGGGCTTACCGTCAGGAAAGACAAAATTCCGCTGCGGATGCGACAATACTAGTTTGTCATTTACCTTTTTTCGCGGATACACTGCCAAATAACCTTCATGGTCCAGCATGACCAGGTCATTTAATCCATCTTCGTTAAAGTCCATCATCAGCGGAGACGTTCTCCAGGGAGCCAATAATTCATTGTCTGCTTCCGCTACGCCCGGTACCCAGGCTGGCCTCAGTGGTTCGCCTTCCCAGTCCACTTCCAAAGGCTGTGGAGCTGCAAGTTTAGGTGCCGTTTTGGTACCTGTATTTTTTATAAACACAATATTCCCATTGTGTTCATTGGCCAAAATATCCGGCAAATCATCCTCATCCCAATACCCCACATCTATGGTGGAATATCCCCAAAAGGGTCGCTCAGTATTGGGAAGTGCTTCGTCTTGGATCAATCGAATCGGTTCTCCATCGACTTCAAGTAATTTAGGAGCATCCCAAACTGGATCTTTCCCCCCCAAGTTTTTAATAAAGCCTATATTTCCAACTGCATTTCCACTAATAATATCATCCAATCCATCATCATCCCAATCAAAGATTCTGGGCGCTACTAAAGCACCAAAATCTACGTATTTTGCTTCTTGTTGGATAAACACAGGAGCGGCAAATTGTGGCAATCCATCCACCACTTCACCGGTGTTCCTTAGGTAGGAGATTTTCCCATCCTCGTCTCCGGCTAAGATATCCATAAAACCATCTTTATTCCAGTCAATTGCCGTCTGGTGCATGGTAGCCCTAGACTCATACTGTATGGGCAGACCATCCATTTTCAAAGCCCTCCCTAGGCCGAACTCATATTCTGTAGCAGAACCGGTATTCTCGAAGTAAATGATAAAATCATCGTTCCAATCAATGTCAAAATTCTCATGATTTTTACCAATACTCAAAAAATCATAATCTCCATCATTGTCAAAATCCGCAAACATGGGCTTCATTGAAAGCCCCTCAGATAGAGGAGAACCATCTGATTTCAAAAGCCTTTGAGGATTTTCGTATACAGGATCCTCATTGGTGCCGCTGTTTTTAAGAAACAATACATGACTTTTGCCATCCGTTACGAAGGCAAGGTTTTTCGCCAGTTCCCCTATCCTGCCTCGGTAAGTTCTGGGTTTGTCTCGGGTGGCTACGGCCATCAAATCATGTAGGCCATCCCCATCAAAATCGATGATTTTCCACTCTGTTTTACAATTGTGCAGGTAATCGTAACCTTCTATAGGAAGAGGCACTTCATTGTCGTCCCAAAAAACATTTTCCGGTACATCTTTATAAATCAACAATCTTTCCCTAACCCTATCTGGCGTAAGCACATGTACGCTCCCCTCCACTTCAGATGCTTGAAACCTAGAGCCATCATCTCCTAATCTTCTCCGTTCAAAGGACACCTTCATCCTTCTCCTAAATACAGGCATTTCGATATTGCCCGAAATATTCTCAAAGTAGAAAATTCCAGATTCGGTATAGCTTCCAGATTCGGATACCAGCAAATCAAGGTCTCCATCCCCATCAAAGTCCATCGGCATAGGAACCGCTTTAAAACCTGCATCCAGGTCTACGAGCAATTCAGGATTATTATAGGCCAGTTTGTGAAGCATATTATCTCCATACATGCTTGATTCTGCAGTTGGCTGGTCCGTTCCACAGGAAAAGAGTAAAAGGCTACCTATTGCTAAAATAGGCAGCCTGGTTTTAATGGGTTCAATCATTATTGTAAAATGTTTATTGCTATATTTTAATATAAGTATTGTTTTTGTACATGTACCAAAGTATCAGGTAAAGCAAACCAAAACCACCAAGAGTAGTCAAAGCGCCATAATAAGCTCCTGTGTATTGCTCCAAACCATACAATAGAAAGTCTGCTATATCAGGAAAGCTAATGACATGGGAAAGCACATAAGCAGTAATGGCGTTCATCCCGATCACTTTAAACATAAAAGTCCATTTCACCTTGCCTTTAACATCAATGATCCAGTAAAAAATGGCCATCAAAATAAAACAAACCCCAGAGGAAGCCAATACAAATGAACTTGTCCACACTTTTTTGACAATTGGATGCCAGATCCCCCAGATCATACCCAAAGCCAGTCCAGCAAGACCTACAACAAGCAGGTAAAGGGCGACTTTATTTCGGGGAAGATTGGATTTGATTAGCTCCCCGGCAAAGAGTCCGGATAGCGTAGTAGCGATAAAACCAAAACCAGTTAATACCCAAGTGTATTGATAGCCATCGTCAAATCGCCCTAAAACAAGGTGATCAAAATACAAGGCATAATTTTGGTCTGGAAGAATTACGCTTCTACCAACACCTGGTACATTGGGAACAGTAAGTATCAAGGCATAAATAACAAGACAGGCTGCAAACATAATATAGCGCCCATTTCTACTCAGGTAAATAAAGGCCAGGCAGGAAAAGAAATAGCCCACTGCGATGGCTTGAAGCGTATTGCTAAAAACCTTAAAAGTGTCAGCATCCAATGCCAATAGATTTCCCTGAACAATCCATCCCAGGAAAAACAGAATAAATACCCGCTTAAAGAGTTTTTTGTAAATATTAGCTTTCCCTGTATTTTCCTGCATTCTTTTGGACAAAGAAAATGGAATAACCGCCCCCACCATAAAAAGGAAAAGTGGCATAATAATGTCATAGAAAGTAGATCCAAACCATTCGGGATGATCAAACTGGTTGGCCAAAAAACCCGTCAGAGGTGATTGTGCTCCCTTATGTAGTAGGGAAAAGAAACGGTCTGCAACAACTATAAACAACATGTCAAATCCCCTCAATGCATCTATTGAGAGAATTCTGTTGGGCTTGATGGTTTGCTCATTCATGAATATTGGTCTTTGGTGGTTGATGGTAAGTAATATATCATTTTATTTTAACAAAGATTCCACACACTATAGGCTAATTCAAGTCAAGCGGTGTTTGTCTTATTGAGTTATTCCGTTTTTAGAACGCCTATTTACCAAATAGTTTATTGCGTTTATTCCAATTGATTTTGGCAACATAGACACTTCCATCACTTCCGTATTTCTCCACTCCCTCTGGCTGCATCCATTCAGAAACAGTCACCCAGGTTTTTTTAGGGCTAATCTCTGTAACACCGAAATTACCCAGTCTTGCCCCTCTTTCGGGTACCAGTGCAACTTCTGTATCACGAATTACGGCCAGTTTTTCAGTGTCTACTTGTGCCATAAACAAAGGCGCACGATGTCTAAACACATGGTCATTGTCCGCACCTCTTCTGGTATATACCAAATACAAAGCATCTGAATGCCTGACCCAATGCTGTTGGGTATTGTAATTACCTAAAGGAGATCCATCGTCAAAAGTCCAGGGCTTGATGTCTTCATAATGCAAACCATCCTCACTGGTAGTGATATAACCTTGTAGGTCATTTCTAATGGTAAGAAAATATTTCCCACCAAATTCCATCAAAGAAGGTTCGTGCAAACCTCGCGTATCATTGTCCACCTTTAAGGAATTGCCCATTTTTTTAAGACGCAATGCCTTGCCATCAAAACTACAATGGCAAACCGTTACTCTTGAATTTTTCCCAGGGGGTTTATAGTAAATAGGCAATAAAATAGAACCGTCTGGCAAATCCAGTCGCTGAACACAGCCTGCACCTGCGCTAAAAAACTCATCACCTTCCGGCATTTCCAATTCCATCCACGGCAGCCACTCTTGTTTCTTTGGATCATAAACCGAATAGGCTGTCTGTCGTGGCCTGGGACTAACAATTTTCCAATCAGAGGTATATACAGCAGTATGACCTATACCAAGCAATACACCTGATTTTTCATGCCACTTGGGCCAAAAATCAGCTACTGCCACAGGTCCCTCTACTCCATTATTCACTTCCATTCTAGGAGCCAAAGTATCGGACTTTTGAGGAGATGTCCAAGTTTTTCCTCCATTACTACTTCGGATCTGGTACGTCCCTTTGAAGACATCGCTTCCCTCCAAATCAAGTGTACTCATCGTCATGACGACCTCCTTTGATCCATTCACCGTTCCTGCACGTGGATGCACCCAGCATTGTTTGCCATCAAACAACTTGGCCACCACATCTAAGCTAACCCTAAACTCCGGAGCCAGACGGGCCTTTGAAAAGGAAAAGCCTGCCTGAGGAAGACTCAGTGCCAGGAGAGAAACGGTACTTTTAAAGAGAAAATTTCTTCTATTCGCCATGCATAAGTTTTTTGGGGGGTTGGACTATCAACCAATAATAAGGAAACATACGGAAAACCAACCTCATAAACCACCGTTTTTTCACAAAATAGCGTACTTTTATCTGGTTGGTAAGGTAAATTAAAAAACCCGGATCAATCAATTAGAGAAACGCCAATATTTTTGATAAATGCAAAGAAATCAAATGCTAACTAAACGGAAAAACCAAGGAAGTTGGCATTAGCTAGTGGTGGAGAGCAAATAGTAACCTAATGGTAATAAGAAGAGCAACCAAAGCAGACGCCGAAATAATTACAGAACATCTATTCCTTGCCATGGATGAAATCCTCTATGCGTTTATTGGAATGAAAGACAAAAAAAAGGCAAAGACATTTTTACACTATTTTGTAGAAAAGGAAAACAATCAATATTCATATAAGAATTGCCTGGTAGCAGAAAGTGAAAAGGAGGTTATAGGAAGTTTAAATATTTATGATGGCCAGCAATTGGAAAGCTTAAGAGAACCTATAATTGCTTATATCAAGACCCATTTTGGAATAGACTTTAACCATGAAGAGGAAACCCAGGAAGGTGAGTATTATATTGATTGCCTAGGAGTCAGTGAAAAACACCGGGGGAAAGGCGTTGGAACAGCATTATTGAAATTTATCATTGAGAAATACGACCAGAAAACAGTAGGATTATTGGTTGAAGAAGGCAATCCAAATGCTGAGAAACTGTATTTAAAGTTAGGCTTTGAATTGGTAGGAAGAAAAGTATTAGCAGGAAAGAAAATGAAACACCTACAATTGAAACCAAAAGTTAAAGAATAAGGTGAATACACATTACCAAAAGAAGGGAGATTTGCTACCTTCCTTCGCGCAAACATCAGGGTTTTTATTGCTCTTAAACCACCTTGTATTTTATTTCAACAGCTCCTGTAGCATAAGTTTTAGTTTCGATAAGTGTCAATGATGTTTCTTTCGGAAGGCTTTCGAACAATTCAATTCCTTCAGTCAAAACAATTGGCATTACAAATACCTGAATTTCATCAATAAGCTTTTCGTTAAGCAACATCGTATTTAATTGACCTCCCCCGATAAGCCAAATGTCTTTTCCTTCAACTGCTTTCAGCCCTTTGACAAAATCAAGGTGCTTGTCAGCAATAAAGGTCACCTGATCTGTATCTTCTGAAAGTTTATTCCGTGTGAAGACATAATTTTTCTTGTCGGAATAAGGAAAATCAATCCCCCAACTTATTATTTGCTTGTAGGTAGTATTGCCTTGAATAGTGGTGTCAATGGATTTATAAAAATCGGAATAGCCATGATCAATTTCTCCCGGATTTGGGATGGCTTCCAACCAGTCTACACTTCCATCTGGTTTAGCAATTTTTCCATTTAGGCTAGTGGCTATAAATAATTTGATTTTCCTCAATTTACCTGCTTTTAAAAATTATCACTCCAAAAGGATTAGCAATATTTTACAGCGTATTCCAGTAAGCTTTGTAGCTAGTCCATTTTGATTTCATAGCCAAAATAGACCAAATTTTTCATTCGACAATGCATAATTTTATTATGATTGTTCATTTCAAAAAAACATACTATGGGGTAAAATAAACCCAATTGACCAATTGGCTAGGCACCAATACTTAAGGCTATTGGTGCCTAGCCATAAGTTTTTGAACAAAAAAGACCATTTTCATTGCTATGAATTGTGGGAAATAAAGCAAATAATATCAACAACATGCTCAAACCTGAAAATGGATGCAAAAAAGCCACCATTGGGCTAACCTCACTAAATGCAGCAGAAACCTTCCGCTCTTTTTAAAAAACCCTCTACCAAAAATCATAAATACTTATTTAGAAAGAAGTAAAATAGGCTCAGTGCTAAAAATATTCTCCAATAATTTGGTTTGCAGGGTTAAGTTTTCTAAAATTAATCTGAATTAGCAACAACGACCTTTTCACCCATAATGAAAAGGTCAAAACCCAAAATATACAATGAAGCCTACCGATACGAGTAATCCGGAATACTACCACAAGGTAGTGGACTGTCAGTATGCCTGTCCAGCCCACACCCCGGTCCCTGAGTATATCCGAAAAATTGCAGAAGAAAAATACACCGAAGCCTACATGATCAATTGGGAGTCCAATGTATTCCCAGGCGTTTTAGGCCGAACCTGTGACCGCCCCTGTGAACCTGCATGCAGAAGGGGGCGAGTTGAAGAAGAACCTGTAGCTATCTGTAGGTTAAAAAGAGTGGCTGCCGACAACAAAGGAGATGTCAAATCCCTCATGCCTCAAGCGCCATTCCCTTCCAACGGCAAGAAAATCGCCCTTATAGGAGGAGGTCCTGCTTCACTGACGGTGGCCAGAGACCTTGCGCCTTTGGGCTATGAGATCCACCTCTTTGATGAGCAGATTGCCGGAGGAGGTATGATGCGAAGCCAGATCCCTGCATTTCGACTGCCTGAAGAAGTACTCAATGAAGAAGTTAATTACATCTTAGATCTAGGCATTCACACCCAATTCATGCATTTCGTAGATAGCCTGAAAGGGGTTCTGGAGCAAGATTACGATGCGGTATTTGTAGGCACAGGAGCTCCCAGAGGTCGTGACCTCCCCAAACTTCCCGGAAGACAGGAAGCAGATGCCAACATCCATATCGGTATCGAATGGTTGGCAAGTGTGGCTTTTGAACATACCGAAAAAATTGGAAAAAAGTAATTGTTTTGGGTGGTGGTAACACCGCCATGGACTGCTGCCGTACCTCTCGCCGAATGGGTGGAGAGAGTGTAAAAGTAGTTGTTAGAAGTCCATTCAAGGACATGAAAGCCTCTCCTTGGGAAAAAGAAGATGCGCAGCATGAAGACATCGATATCTTTGACAACCATGTACCCCTTAGTTTCGAAGTAGAGAATGGCAAGCTAATAGGCATGAAATTCCAAAAGGTGGAAGCTGTCTATGATGACAATGGCAAAAGAAAACTGATTCCCACCGGCGAACCAGACGTTTTTATAGAAGCAGACGAAGTTTTGATTGCAATCGGACAGGAAAACAGCTTCCCTTGGATAGAAAGAGACATAGGACTTGAGTTTAACGAATGGGAAATGCCTACTGTGGACAAGGTTACTTTCCAATCTACAAACCCTAAAGTCTTTTTTGGTGGAGATGCTGCATTTGGACCAGAAAACGTAATCACGGCGGTGGCGCATGGTCACCAGGCGGCAGTATCCATGCACCTGTTTTGTGAAGAAAAAGACTTAAAACAAAGGCCAGCTCCATTTACCAAGCTGTTCAGCACTAAAATGGGTATCCATGAATGGAGTTACGACAGCCCTGTTACCATTGACCAAAGATTCCTGGTACCACAGGCAGAGAAATCCCTGACATTGGTAGACAGAAAGAAAGAGGTAGAACTTGGATTTAACCTGCCCACAGGTTTCAAGGAAGCCCAACGTTGTCTAAACTGCGATGTACAAACGGAATTCTCCACTGACCTCTGCATTGAGTGCGATGCCTGTATGGACGTCTGCCCTACCTCTTGCATCACCTTTACAGGGAATGAACCAGAAGAGGATCAATTGAGACAAAAACTACTGGTGCCGGCAACTAACAAGTCTCAGGACATACTGGTATCAGACACACTCAAAACTGGCCGTGTAATGGTGAAAGATGAAGATGTATGTCTTCACTGCGGCCTATGTGCCGAAAGATGCCCCACCTCCGCCTGGGACATGCAACAATATTTTTACAGTGTAACAAAAGCAGGAAGTATATGAAGGAGCAACAAGCCATTGCCCACCCTCAAGCAAGAGTAAATGATTTTGTAGCGAGATTTGCCAACGTCAACGGAACCGGATCCGCCAGTGCTAATTTCCTATTTGCCAAAGCCATATTCAGGATGGGAATTCCCGTCACCCCCAAAAATATTTTCCCTTCCAACATTCAGGGTTTACCTACCTGGTATGAAGTAAGGGTAAGTGAAAAGGGCTACCTGGGCCGCAGAGAAGGCATAGACCTGCTTGTGGCAGTCAATGCGCAAAGCATGAAGCAGGACATAGAAAGCGTACACCCCGGAGGCTACCTCATGTATGACAGCACCAAAAAATTGCATACAGATATGATCAGGGGAGACATTCATTATCTAGGAATCCCCATGATGGAGATGGCCAACGAAAACTATAGCAATCCCCGACAAAGACAACTGTTTAAAAACATTATTTATGTCGGTGCACTTTCCGTCCTGCTAAACATCGAATTTGAAGTATTGGAAACCTTGCTCAAAGAACAGTTTGCCGGCAAGGAAAAACTGATCGCTCCAAATGTAAAAGCGCTAAAACTGGGGATGGACTATGCCAGCAAACATTTCGATTACCCGCTTGATTTTCACCTGGAAAGAAGGGACTTGATCAAGGACAAAATCTTGGTGGACGGCAATACGGCCTGCGGACTAGGCGCTGTATATGGAGGAGCAACGGTGATGGCATGGTACCCAATCACCCCTTCTACTTCTGTGGCAGAGGCATTTGAGAAATTTGCAAGCAAATACCGCATAGACCCCGAAACGGGAAAGAAAAATTACGCAGTAGTACAAGCCGAAGATGAGCTGGCAGCCATGGGAATGGTCATAGGGGCCAATTGGAATGGGGCCAGGTCACTGACAGCCACCAGTGGCCCGGGCGTATCCTTAATGAATGAATTTATAGGCTTGGCTTATTTTGCCGAAGTGCCTGCCGTACTGATAGATGTACAACGGGCTGGCCCTAGTACAGGCATGCCCACCCGAACACAACAGTCGGACATCACCATAGCTGCTTATGCCTCTCATGGAGACAGCAAGCACCCTTTGTTATTTCCTTCCACTCCCAAAGAATGTTTTGAAATGACAGCCACCTCTTTTGACCTGGCAGACCGGCTTCAGACGCCTATCATCCTGATGACTGACCTTGACCTGGGAATGAACGATCACATGAGTGACCCATTCGAATGGGATGCCGAAAAGAAATACGACAGAGGAAAGGTATTCAACAGAGAAGAACTGGAAGCGATGGGCAGGTATGGCCGTTACCTGGACAACGAGGGCGACGGTATCCCTTACAGAACCTATCCGGGTACACACCCTTCCAAAGGCGCCTTCACCACCAGAGGAACCTCCAGGGATGAATACGCTGTGTATACTGAAAGCAGTGAAGCTTATGTGCGCAATATGAAGCGCCTGTTGACCAAATGGGAAACCGCAAAAACAATAATGCCTGAACCCCACTTGTATCAAGAAGAAAACCAGCAGGAGATAGGCATTCTTTTCTTCGGAACGTCCACTTATTCATCAGAAGAGGCCAAAGACATGTTGGGTGAAAAGGGTATTCACCTGGATGCTATTCGTATCAAAGCCTTTCCTTTTGGGGAAGCAACTGAAGCATTTATTCAGTCACACAAACTCGTGTTTATCATCGAGCAAAACAGAGATGGACAGCTTCGCAGCTTGATCATTAATGAAATGCAAACCAACCCTGCGAAATTAGTCCCTGTGCTGAATTACGATGGCATGCCCATCACTGCCGATGACATCGCTTCACAAATCTCCAATTATTTAAAGCAAAAAACCGCCGTAGCTCATGACTTATCTGAAACCTATATTTAGACACCCCAAACTTCCTAAAAACAAACTTGGGTATACACTTAAGGAATACGAAGGAGGTATTTCCACCCTTTGTGCAGGTTGTGGTCATGACAGCATCAGCGCCACCATCGTACAAGCCTGTTACGAAATGGACATAGAGCCTCATCTGGTAGCTAAAATTTCCGGTATTGGTTGCTCTTCCAAAACTCCTGCCTACTTTTTAGGCAATTCTCATGGCTTTAACTCTGTGCATGGCAGAATGCCTTCAGTGGCCACAGGAGCCAATATGGCCAATAAAGACCTGGTGTATTTTGGCGTCTCAGGAGATGGGGACACTGCTTCCATCGGCATGGGACAATTTGTACATGCCATCCGTAGAAACCTAAACATGGTCTATATCGTGATGAACAATGGTTGTTATGGCCTTACCAAAGGACAAGATTCGGCGACTGCCGACTTAGGTTCCAAAAGCAAAGCCGGATCTATCAATCCATTCCAACCTGTGGACCTTGCCAGCCTGGCAGTAGAATTAGGTGCCACCTTTGTGGCTCAAAGTTTCAGTGGCGACAAGCAGCAACTGGTTCCCCTTATCAAGGCTGGTATACAGCACAAAGGCCTGGCATTTATCAACGTGATGTCTCCCTGCGTAACTTTCAATAACAATCCCGGATCTACCAAATCCTACGATTACGTACGGGAACACATGCAAGCCACAGGCACCTTGGATTTTGTCCCTGAAGAAAAACCCATTCATGCAGAATACGAAGAGGGCACAGGTACAACTGTTTCTCTACATGATGGTTCAGAGATGAAATTACACAAACTCGCACTAAACTGGGATCCCGAAGACAGGGTATCGGCAGCAAATGCGATACAACAAGCACGGATGAAAGATGAGATACTCACCGGACTGCTGTACATCAATCCAGTATATGGCGACTTGCACGACATTATCAACACTTCCGACACCCCTTTAAATACCATGAAGGAAAACACATTGTGCCCGGGAACGGAAAAACTGGACACCATCAATGCGGGATTCAGATAAGGCAAGTCAGATGCAATAACATTCGAAACGAGTACAATCACCAAACCCCATCACATATAAAAGTGATGGGGTTTGTCTTTTATCACCTGACTCAGTTCTCCTTCCCATTAAACGGGTTAAATTTCCTACTCCCTACACTCATCCCTATGGCCCTGCAAACGGTCTTGTCTCCATACTTACCATTTAGCCGATCCAAGGCCTGGTACAAGGAAATACGTTCTTCCGTATCTTCAAACAAATTGATCTGATAATGGCCATGTACCAGCCCACTAAAGCGAACGCCGATCAGGCGAATCAGTAAACGACGTTGGTACAGTTGCTGAAAGAGTGCTTTGATCAGTGGAAGAAGCACATGGTCTGCGGAAGTATAAGACACCCGACGTTGCACCGTATGGGTGTCAAAATCAGAATAGCGGATCTTTACCGATACGGTAGATGCCAGTTTTTGCTGCTGTCTCAGTTTACCTGCCAACTGCTCAGTCATGGCCGTAAGTGTAGCTTCCAGCAGGGCAACATCTATGGTGTCTTGTTCAAAGGTGTTTTCTGTAGAAATCGATTTGGCTTCCGAATAAGGCGTAATAAGCGAACGGTCAATGCCATTGGCTTTCTCCCAAATCATCAGTCCGTTTTTACCAAAAGCCGACTCCAGCAATTCTGCGGGCATGGCCTGCAGGGTATGGATTTTCTTTACGCCCATATTGTACAGCGTATGGGAGGTTTTCTTCCCTATCATGGGGATTTTCCTTACTGACAAGGGCGCCAAAAAAAGCTTCTCTTGCCCATAAGGAATCTGTTTTTCATTATTGGGTTTGGCTTCTCCTGTCGCTACTTTAGATACCGTTTTATTTTGTGAAAGCCCTAGCGAAATAGGCAAGCCGCTTTCTTTGATGATTTTTTGTCGCAGTTCCTGGGCCATTTTATAACAACCAAAAAACCGATCCATTCCAGTATAATCCACATAAAACTCATCTATAGAAGCTTTTTCAAAAAGCGGCACACTCTCTCGGACAATCTCAGTGATCTCATTGGACTTCTGGCTGTACTTCGCAAAATCACCTCGAATCTGTAAAGCCTCCGGGCAAAGCTGCCTGGCAGTACGCATGGGCATGGCTGAGTGAACGCCAAACTTCCTGGCTTCATAGCTGCAAGAAGCCACCACTCCCCTGTCTCCTGATCCTCCGATCAGAATAGGCTTTCCCATAAGCCGACTGTCATACAGACGCTCGACCGACACAAAAAAACTGTCTAAATCCATGTGTACAATATTCCGTCTTTCTGCCATTACCTTCCTCTCCTACTATGATTTACAATCCGAATTGTTAATTTTATTGACATTTTATTGTTTATAATTTAAACATTTGTTTTATATTTAAACCATTGATTTCATTAAAAATTTTGACCATGTACCTTCACAGCAATATCAAACTACTGCGCAAAAGAAAAGGGCTTACCCAGTCCATAATGTCCGAGTCACTGGACATTAGCAGGTCCAAACTTGCGGGTTATGAACTAAGCATCAGCCCTCCCCTGGATACTTTGGTAAAAATCTGTGAGTACCTTGAAGTATCAGTGGATTTGATGTTGAAAGAAAACCTGGAAAAATATCCTGCCCACAAACTCAGGGACATTTTAGAAACCAGCCGCTACCTCAAGGGCCGCGACCTGCGCATCCTTACCACCACTGTAGATGCACAAGGGCGTGAACTCATCGAAGTAGTCTCCCAAAAAGCCAAAGCAAGCTATCTGGCGGGGTTTTCAGACCCCGACTTTATTGGTGAACTGCCCCGATTTTATCTTCCTTTTCTTCCTCAAGATAAAAAATACCGCGTTTTTCAGGTAGATGGCGATTCCATGGAACCTATCCCTGACGGCGCATGGATTATTTGTGAATACATAGAAGACTGGACAGCTATACGGGATGGTGAAAAGTACGTAATCGTCACTGCCCAGGACGGAGTTACCTTCAAACTGACTTACAACCAGTTAAACAAAAAAGACAACTACTACTGTGCTCAAGCAATCCCTTATACACCCCTTTTGAAGTAAAAGCAGAGACGGTGAGAGAGGTCTGGAAATACCGCATGATGATGGTATAAGTACTCAAATAAGTTGGTATAAACTAAAAATAAAGCTATCTTTAATAAGTTGGTTACCCACCGACAGTTTAATTAATGGCAACATTTTCCGCCATAATCTGTTTATAATATATACCCTTACTCGGCCACATAATATAGGGTGCGTCGAAAATCGCATGTATTGATTTTTATTTGGACAAGCATAATGCAATAGGGTTTTCCGATCTTTTTTTCAGCCTGCCCTGACCTTTTTCAGGGGAAGTGACAAAAAGATCAGGAGTGTAGGAGGCGGATACAGCACATCACAAAGAAGCGGTCGAAAGTTAAAACGATTGATTGATTTTGTCCGCCGTAGCGGATCATTCAGTAATAAATCCGCAATTGCATACCTGAGGTCCAAAGTGCTAAACAATATCGTATTTCATTGAAGCGTCGGCAGGAAATCTGCCTTAATAAAGGTTAAATCTAATCTTGGTTTTAAAGTTGTAGAGGATATGAAAGAAACAGTAGTAATTGCGTCGCTCTTAGGGAATATCAGACTTATCGCTGAAGATGGTTTTCTTTTGTCTTGTAGTTTCACGGAAGATCCCTTGTCAGAAAAAACAAACAATCTCTTTTTCCTGGATATCATAAGTCAGTTGACTTACTATTTCGAAGGAAATCTAAAATTATTTGATGTTCCGGTGGCTATTGGTGGTTCTGAGTTCCAAAAAAAGGTTTGGATGGAAGTAAACAAAACCCCTTTTGGTCAGACGGCTTCTTATAAGGACATCGCCTGCGCTCTTGACAAACCTACAGCTGTCCGCGCAGTGGGTGCTGCCAATGGCAAAAATCCATTATTGATCATTATCCCCTGTCACCGGATCATCGCAAGTACAGGAGAGTTGACCGGTTATGCCGGAGGCCTGTGGCGAAAGCTTAAGCTGCTACAAATGGAAGCCATTGACAAGCCTGGCAGACTATTTAATATAGGCTTTTAAATTTCTGTTTTTTTCCTGTCAAACCCTTTATTCTTTTTAGCAACATCCGTATTTTTAAAGATGGAAAAGACAAATATCCATCTTTACACACCAGCACTGGCACCTTACTTTCTCTCTATCAATCAGGAATGGATAGAAAGGTATTTTGCCATGGAACCCTTTGATATCGCCCAACTCCAAAAACCCCAGGAAACAATCCGGGATCATGGTGGAGAAGTTTTATTTGCCGAATGGGAAGAAGAGATCGTAGGTACGGTAGCTTTGAAAAAAATAGACACCACTCAATACGAATTGATTAAAATGGGCGTATCACCTAAAGCACAAGGCAAAAATATCGGCCTTTTGCTTGGGAATGCTGCCTTGGAATGGGCCAAAGCACAAGGAGCTACTAAAGTTATCCTGTACAGCAACAGTCTATTGGCTCCTGCGATAGCCCTGTACCGAAAAATGGGTTTTCAAGAAGTTCCCATAGAATGCGGCACCTATGAGCGCTGTGACATCAAAATGGAATACATTTTTTAGTTGTTTTCTCTGACTTGATACAAAAAGGCGATAAAATCATGGCTAGTGAATGCTAAACAAGTGAAATCATTGTTCTTTATCAGCCTCTCTGGTACTGTTAAAACACCTGAGATAATGGAAAAGGCCTGCAAGCCATATTAGAAATCCAGGAAGATGAGGAAGAGAAATTTAAAGTGTCAAATCGCTAAAACTTCGCTACTTTTACCCACATGAAAGCACACACACTTGCCATTGTTGGCTGCGGAAAACTGGCTCATATTGTTGTAGACGCCCTATTAAAAGACCTCTTACCTAACTATAAATTGATTGGTAGCTATTCAAGATCCTTTGAAAAAGCAGAGGAGCTAGCCAATAAAGTTAATCGTTCAAAAAGAGGGTATTCTTGCAAACCTTGTCATGGCTTTGATGAGTTGTTGCAGCTCAAGCCTGATTATATTGTGGAAACTGCTTCGCCATCCGCCTTTCGGGAAATGGCAATACCTGCCTTAAAAAATGGATCGTCAATAGTGACGCTATCTATTGGCGCACTTGCGGATGCTGATTTTTATGAAACAGTTCAACAAACTGCTTTGGAAAACAACTCCCGTGTTCACCTGGCTTCTGGTGCTATCGGTGGTTTTGATGTGATGCGAACTATTGCCTTAATGGAACAAAGTACTGTAACCTTTACTGCAAAAAAAGGCCCAAACCCACTTAAAAAACGAAGGTTTATGAGGATGCCTTACAAACCGAAAAACGAGAAGTCTTTAAGGGGGATGCTAAAGAAGCCATTGCGCTTTTCCCAACACAGGTAAATGTGGCAGTTGCTGCAGCATTGGCTTCCGTAGGCCCCGAAAACATAAAGGTGTCCATCAACTCAATACCGGACTATGTAGGAGACGATCATCGTATTGAAATTAAAGGTGAACAGATCCATGCAATCATTGATGTTTATAGTAAGACTGCACAGATTGCTGGTTGGAGCGTAGTGAACACCCTGCGTAATATCGTTTCTCCTATTGTGTTTTAAAATAAGCGGTTAAATTCGCCAGAACCTTTTCACTCAAGCGCCTGAAGGCTTGTTGGGTCCTGCCAGAAGATACTTGCAGGCAATGGACATAAGAATATTTTAAAAACCGTTCATCGCCTAAAGCTCCAAGCGTATCGCAATACACCACATTGTCTCCATTGAGCCATTTTTCAAAAGGCGCTGCATCCCAAGCTGGAGACAAGCCCGTATTGAATAAAATTTTACGATTGCCCAGCTGTTCAAATTCAGCTTCATGCAAGAGGATTGTGTTTTTGTTCAAACAGGTGACAATGACTTCATTTTCATTTAGCAATTGCTTTAAGGGTAAGAATTGATACCCTTTGGCTTTTGCATCTTCTTTTTCACTGCGTGCAAAATAGCTGATCTCTGCACCGAAAAACGTAAAGCATCGGCTACCATGCCACCGGATTTCCCCAGGCCAACTATTCCTACCTTGAGACCTGTGATTTCTCGTGGGATGCCGCTCCAGGCTTGTCTTGAACTCCCATCAGCTGTATTTCCAAAACCGTGCAAGCAACGCACCAACTCGCTAATTACATATTCTACCACGCCTTCATCGCCATAATCACGCACACCCTTTACCGTAATCCCTCGGGAATTTGCGTATTGGATAGCTACATTGGCACTTTCAGGTGAATACAAGGAACAACACATGCCAATGTATTTGACATTGGGACACTGTTCCAATGCGTCCTGACCCAAAGTAGTTCTGTGGCTTAACAAAACACCATCGGCATCACCAATACGCGCTACAATTTCAGCCACACTCGCGGGTTTATCCTCATGCAAGATGACTGTTTGGGCAAAAGATTCTAATTTTTCATTTGCCGAAGGGATTAATTCCAACGGCTCTATTCCAACAAGTTTCTTAAACATATTTTGGGTATTATAAGGTTTCTATTGGTTCAACACATCTTAAATAAGGAAGTTCATGTAAAGCCAATGCTTCCTCTTTTGTCTAATTCAACTATTACTCCCAAGCAAGCGAAAAAAATATACGGATGAAATTAAAAAATCTAAACGAGACATTGGCGCTTTTGGCAGGAGAAGTTTAGGATGCTGTCAAAGGATTAAGCATCGAAACTTACCCAACCATCACCTGGAAGCATACCTTAGGTTTTGATTTAAAATTCATTCAATGATTTACCTTCGCTGTTAATTTGTACACCTTTTTGTTTGCACTGCTGGAATTATCTTCTACTTTTGCACTTCCTATCTGCGCACGTGGTGAAATTGGTAGACACGCCACCTTGAGGGGGTGGTGCCTTCGGGTGTGGAAGTTCGAATCTTCTCGTGCGTACAAAACCTTTCCTAAATTCGGGAAAGGTTTTTTTTTGATGGTCATTTTATTTTATATTCCTTTTTTATTCACCTTTTTACACCTTATAGCTATGACTGATGCTACCATCCACCATTTGACATTTGGTAAAATTGCCGCCCAAATCTCTACTATGGGTGCTGAATGCATTGCACTTAAAAAAAATGGCTTGGAATACCTCTGGCAAGCAAATCCGGACATCTGGGGCCGACATGCGCCAGTACTCTTCCCTATTGTAGGCAAGCTAAAAGATAACAAGTACACCTATCAAGGCAAGTCTTATACTATGGGGCAACATGGATTTGCCCGGGACCGAAATTTTGAGTTGACTGAAAAAACAGACCATCAACTTACGATGGTCCTCAAAGCAGATGAAATCAGTAAAAAGGTTTATCCTTTTGATTTTGAGCTTTCTATTCAATACAGTCTTAGCGAAAATGGTTTGAATGTGGATTATCATGTTCACAATCCCTCCGAAGAGAAAACCCTGTTTTTTAGCATCGGAGCCCACCCTGGTTTTGGCTGTCCTTTGGAACCAGAAAAGGAATCTTTCTCCGATTATCAATTGGATTTTGCTCATGAAAACCTTACTTCCCTTCCATTGTACACACTTGAAGGAGGTCTAATCTCTACCAAGAAAAGTACTTTAGCACTTCAGGAAGGCAAAGTAGACTTGGATTACAAGCTTTTTGAAAATGATGCGCTGATAATGGACGTTGGACCAGTTACGGCTGTAAGTGTAAGCAGTCGCAAAACAGGTAAAGGCTTTGCAATGCAATTTTCAGATTTCAAGTGGTTAGGCATATGGACCAAAGAAAAAGAGGCAAACTTCATTTGTTTAGAGCCCTGGAATGGAATTGCCGCCACAACAGATCATGATGGAAGCCTTGAAAATAAATTAGGCATTGTCGAATTGGCTCCCCAAGCTAACCATAAGGCAGGATTTCAGGTAGCACTTTTGGGGTAAAATCAAAAAAAATCACTACTTTAATGAATTCATTTTTCTAATGCTGCCATATCCCGTATAGTTTTCTTAATTTTGCGGCATGTTATCCATAAACAATCTCTCTTATTATATTGGGGGCCGTCCCCTTTATGAAAATGCCTCCCTTCATATCAAGCCAAAAGACAAAATTGGTTTGGTAGGTCTGAATGGTACAGGCAAGTCTACACTCCTAAAAATCATACATGGTGATCTTCAGCCAAGTTCTGGAGAAATCCAAAAAGCGAAAGACTGCAGTGTAGGCTTTCTAAACCAGGACCTGCTGTCTTATCAATCAGAAGACAGCATCCTTGATGTTGCGCTTGAAGCTTTTAAAGAAACTTTGTCTTTACAGGTAGAAATAGACAAAGTGCTCAAAGCGATGGAAACAGATTATTCTGATGAAATCATCCAAAAACTGGCTAATCTTCAGGAAAGGTTTGAAGCCCTTGAAGGCTATACCATCAAAGCCAAGGCTGAGGAAGTATTGGAAGGCATAGGCTTTAAGACCGCTGATCTGGGACGTCCTCTGAAAACATTTTCCGGAGGATGGCGGATGCGTGTGATGTTAGCCAAGTTACTTTTGGAAAAACCAGCTTTGCTGATGCTGGATGAACCTACCAATCACCTTGACTTACCTTCAATTCAGTGGGTAGAGAATTACCTTAAATCTTATGAAGGTTCTGTTATTGTCGTATCTCACGATCAGACCTTTTTAAATAATAGTACCGATACTACAGTAGAAGTTTCTCGTGGCAACCTCACCGTTTATGCTGGAAATTATGCTTTTTATAAAACTGAGAAGGTAGAAAGAGAAGAGATTCAGCAAAATGCCTACGAAAATCAACAGGCAATGATCAAGCAAACGGAGCGTTTCATTGACCGTTTCCGTGCAAAAGCTTCCAAATCGAACCAAGTACAATCCAGGGTGAAGGCCTTGGACAAGTTGGACAAAATATCTGAGGTAGAAAAAGATGAAGTATCTGTAAACTTCAAATTTACTTTCTCCCAAAAATCTGGTCGGGATGTAATCGTATTGGATGATGTTTCCAAAGCATTTGGTGACCTTAAGATCCTGGACAAAGCGACTGCGCGCATAGAACGTGGAGATAAAATAGCCCTTATTGGTGCCAATGGAAAGGGTAAATCTACCGTCTTGAGGATCATTAATGGTTCCGAACCTATAGAAGGAAGTAGAGAAGAGGGATACAACTTGGTTAAAGCCTTTTTTGCTCAGCACCAGTTGGAAGCACTAGGAATCAACAATGAGATCCTACAGGAAATGGTGCAGGCCGGCAGTAGAAAATCGGAAACTGAACTCCGAAATGTATTGGGCTGTTTCCTATTTTCCAACGAGGATGTCTTCAAAAAAATCAAAGTGCTTTCTGGAGGTGAAAAATCCAGGGTAGCCTTGGCCAAAACCCTGATTTCTGAAGCTAACTTTTTGTTACTGGATGAGCCTACCAATCACCTTGACATACAATCTGTCAATATTTTGATTCAGGCATTGAAGCAATACGAAGGTACTTTTGTTACCGTTTCTCACGATAGGTTATTTATCAAGGGAGTTGCCAACAAAATCTGGTACATAGAAGACGAGCAAATCAAGGTATATCCAGGCACTTATGATGAGTATGTTTACTGGCGCTCCACTCAATCAGAAAAAGAAACCAAGCCACAAGCTGTTGTAAAAAAGGCACCAAAGGCTTTGCCAAAAAGTTCAGCGGAAAAGCAGGATGAACACGCGCAGAAAAAAGCCATAAAGGAGAAAGAGAAAAATCTGGAAAGCCTGGAGCAAGAAATCACTGCCCTGGAAAAGAAAAAAACGGATATTGAGCATCAATTGGCGCAACCTTCCGTATATGAAGACGAGGTGAAAATGCAACAACTCAACGACAAGTATACGAAGATGAAGCAAGATGAAGCTGCTCTTAACAAGAAATGGGAAGCACTTGCAGAGCAAATAGAAAGTATGCAAAGTTAAGAACAAGGCCTTTGACCGGTACCAAACATAAACCTGACCAATGAGACATCCATTGATTAAGCTTGTTATTATTCTTTTATTGTCTTCTACAGGCCTTTTGTCTGCTCAGGAAATATACGAAGATCAGGTATTTGACGAAAACATAAGAACTGTTCAGCTTTATCCAGCAAGCAGTGAATTTTCGGCACAAATGACAGCACCGGTTATTTTACTTAACAGTTCTCAACCATTGGAGTTGCATTTCGATGACATTGCTTTTGAGACAGACCGGTACATGGTCAAAATTATTCATTGTAATGTCGACTGGACTAGTTCTGGGCTAAAGGACCCGGATTATCTCCAGCAATACAATGAATTCAACATCAACTCTTATGAGTATGGTATCAACACGAGGATACCTTATATTCATTATACCTTTCAGGTGCCGAATGTCACCAGAACTGGAAACTATATATTAAAAGTATACAGGGGGAGAAAAGAGTCAGATGTGATTTTTACCAAAAGGTTTATGGTTTACCAAAACCAGGTAGGAATCGGTGCCGAAATTGTTCCTCCCAGTATGAATGAGGACCGAAGGACGGCACAGCAAATCAACCTGAATATTGGCTATGGCAACCGTCAACTAGTAGACCCCCTTAACAATACCAGGGTGGTGATTCGTCAAAACCAGAGGTGGGACAATGCTATTTTTGGTTTGAAGTTTACCCACATCAGAGAGGACATCAAGCAGCTACAATACCAGCTATTTGATGGGTCCAATGTATTCCTGGCTGGAAATGAATTCCGCTTCGTAGATTTACGCTACGTACGTACACGTGGAAGGAACATTGCTAAAGTAAGTATGGAGGAAGATATTGTTTTTGCGGAGGCCGCCGTTGACAAAGAAAGAAAAGGGCTAACCTATCTGGAATACCTTGATCTTAATGGGCAATATGGCATATTCAACATGGAAAGGCAGAATCATCTGCTTGAAAGTGAATATGTATTGTTGAACTTTAACCTGGAGTCTCCTAAGCTCCCCTCGCCTCCTTATATTTTAGGTTCTTTGACCAATTGGGGAAAAAGCCCTGATGCAAAGATGGTGTACAATGAAAAAAAGGGACTTTATCAGGCAAGTTTGTTTTTAAAACAAGGCTGGTATGATTATCAATATGGTTTCCAATCAGACAATGGCTGGAACATGGAACCCTTTGAAGACAGTCATTTTCAGACAGAAAACGAATATGAAATCTTTTTCTACTATCGGGAAATGGGTTCCAGATATGACGAACTGATAGGCTATACAGTCATCAATCCTAATATGAGAAGATTTTAAATTTGTCGGGTTTATTTTTCTCTATAAAAATGGCTCTCCCCTTTTTCAGATGCAATAACTACTGAAGCATTCTCATTAAGAATACTTTGTAAAAAAATAAAGGCAAAAAAAANAA
>NZ_ATNM01000028.1 GCF_000427295.1 Cyclobacterium qasimii M12-11B
TTAATATAGGAAAAGTAAAAAACTACCGACGTAGGAGGTTTTGTTCAACGGGATTCAGCTTGGAGACGGCGGGCATTCAGAGACGTTATCTTCCAGCCTACTACTTCCTTCTTAAAGATACTTATTTTTATAGGTACTCGGTACTGACCGCTGTATCCAAGGTGATGTTAGGCACATGTTATTTTTTAATTATTTCATTTGATATCAAGCTTTTCAAATAAATTTCAACAATCATAATTAGATTATTCTCCCATGCAATTAGCTCGCTATTAGAAAAATTATCTAAAAATGCTGACGCAATTAAAGATGCGCTTGGACTTTCTTCATACTTTGTAACCAATAAAACATATGTCTTGACATCTTCGTGATTTGTTTGAGCCTTTGCCAAAGCATAATAAAAACGACCATTTTTATTTGGTTGTGGAAATTTATCCCTAATTTTTTGACGATCTAATTCTTCTTTTCTTAACTGGGGTTCTTCCAATCTACTTGTAGTCGGAATTTCAATCAATTCTTCAAAATCATCTTCAATTTCACTATTATCAATTGTTTTTGCATTTGAACAGTTATCATTTAAATATTTAGTGAATTCAAATCTTTCTTTATAGGATTCATTTTTGTAAAGTAAAATATCCTGCCTTAATTCTGACTTTTCTAATAGATTAAGCGTTGATTTGCTTAGATTTTCATCATAAACCCAATTAATATTTTGATTTTGTATATCGGTAAGATAGCTTTTAATTCTTTCAGACAAAGTGGTTTGATGATGATAATTTAATTTCAGAAATTCTTCAAATGTTTTTTCCAACACAGAATAAGCATATGCTTTTTTTTCCCCCAGAGTTGCTTCAAAAACTTCCCTGTCTACATTTTGACTAAATGCCAAATGCGAAAACGAAAATATCATTAGGATGAGGCAAATTTTCATGATTTTAAGTTGTTCATAATTGTGCCTAACGGTCTGCGGCTAAGAAACGTGGGGCATTTCGAAGCGATTATCAGTCAGTTTTAGTTGAAGTTAGTTCGAGGAACAAATCTTTCCGGCACCAATGACTGCCCCATGTTTTCTTAGGTGCTGTTACCAGCAGTTTATATTTCAATTATGTATATGTGATTTTCCCAGACTTGAATTTCAAAGTTACTATAGTTTTTAGGGTCTAACCATAAATTTTCATTCACCTTTTTAAGTCTTGTGTTAGTTTTACTTTTACTTTCTCAAGTAAGTGCTCTGTGTAAGGTAATCGTTGACAATAAAGTCTTCCCTTTCCTTTTTTGTATTCGGGATGTTCTTTCTTGAAATCTAAGAAATCTGTATATACCCCCATAGCGTTTGGCGCACCAAGAAAAAGGTTTTTCAAATCGTCAAACATTGATTTTACTTCAATTAAGTCTATTTTTTTGTTTGATTTTATACTTAGTTTAATGGTTTTTCCATCATTGTCTAATTTCTCAGAATATCTAAAAGTTTCAGCGTTTCTTTCTAAAATATTGTTCAATTTCTTTAAGGTCTGATAATATTTATTGAACTCATCTTTATCTTCTTTAAAAGCGTTTACTTGTTTATGAAGTCTATAAAAGAATATTTTAAATTCAGATGATAGAGCAACTAAGTCGTGGCTTTTTTAAAAGATGGGGCCAATTATCAAACTTCGTAAGTTGCTTGGATTTTACATATTGCTCAAAGAACTTGATGTTTTCTTTTAGAGCCAATTCAATTGCGTGTGAGATTGTAAAAAGAAAGGGTTGAGCAATTTCGTCAAAACGTCTATGAGTTTTGGGATATTCATCAAATAAAAAGTCAACCATTCTCTCATACTGTCCCCAGATTTGAATGTTATTATATGTTTGTCCAATATAGGTTATAAATCTATCTCGCTCAGTCTTATTGATCATTTCAGCCCTTCTTAATTAAAGTAGTTCATAACATCTTGATTCCAAACAAAGAAGTTAACTGCTAAATCACAGAAATCATCTTGTCCGAGTTCAATATCATTATTGTCTTTACTGTCAAATTGAAATATTTTAATTCTTTTTCCTACTTTCCTAGCTTCAGGATCTTTCACTTGGAATTGAACTCGATTAGTTAATTCATCTTTTGTGTAAAATCTAATCGCTCCATCACAATGATTTATTTTTCCTGAAGCTTTATCAAATATGGCGTGAAAATACCTGCTGGATTGAATACCATTATATTCAAGTTTAGGAACCTCTTCACAAGTGAAGTGTATCGTATTATCTTTCTTAGGTGACCACACATAATCAGTAAATCCAGCTTTCTCATACTCTTTTTCGTTGAACCATTGTCCGAAATCATCAAACCTTAGGGCTCTAAGTCTATCCCAATCCAAAGGTTTTCCATGTACATGCATTTTATACATCATTGGATTGTATTGATCCTTAGGAATCTCTTTTAATGGGTCTAAACGAATTTTAAAATTTAAATTATTCTGGATTTGTTGTTTAAATATGGCCTGTGATAGCCAATAGCTAGAGTTTTCCCCTTCATTTAATGGACAAATCATGTAAACCATATCATTTAACATAATATTGTAATTAGATAGGTTAAATACGTCCATTTTCACCAATTGATTATCGTTTATTTCAACTTCAATCAAGTTTGAAGAATCGTATGGGGCTTGCCTTTTTGTTATTTCAGTAAGCTTCTCTTTGCGTTGTTCGTTAATTTGTATTTGCAATATATGGACTAGAAAATGAACTTTTCTAGCAGTTTCTTTATCTTCTTGCCTACCAATCATTTCATTTATGTGGTAATTATCTACAAATTTTTCTAATTCATCAGGGTCAAGATATTTAATATCACTAAGTACATTTTGATATTCTTCATGCTCATTGTTGTCTAATATCTCGAACACCTCATACATCGGGTCCTCCAATGAGCCACAGAAAAATTTTAAAGATTTAAGTTTACTCATATTCTATTGCTGGTAACGTGTTTCAGCTTGGAGACGGCGGGCTTTCTGAGACGTTCACTTCCAGCCTACTCCTAACTTCTTAAAGATACTGATTTTCATATTTAATCGAAACCGACCGCTGTATCCAAGGTGATGTTGTGGTGTCGTTTTATTCTTTTTCTCCTAATTATCTTTCCCCTGTTATCAAGCATTATATCGAATCCCTAATAATCCCATTTAACAGGCTTCAATTACATTCAGTTGGCTCTATTTACGTTTCCCGTTTATTGTTAATTATATAAAAATAAAAAAGTGGTTTTTTATCATTAAATCGCAATCGATTCAAAGGATTCTTCCATTCTTATGGAAAGATTTTATTTATTCTTATTCATTCTCCCAATTCTCTATTTTGTCTAAGACAATTTCAAATTCACCTTTTTTGTCTGTCCCAAAATATTCTTTTTCATAAATTATGAGATCGTTTTCAAATTTTAGTGGCTTTATAAATCCTTTCTCCGCCTTTGAAATTTTGGCAAACTTTCTTGTTTTTAAGTCCACCAACGTTAGAGCAGTAATAGGCCCTTTTTGGTAATCAGTCGTCAGCCATTCTTGTAGTGCCAAATACTTTGATTCAGGATGCCATTTAAATTCAAAACCAAAAATCCTGTTCTTTACCAACTCTCTATCCAACATCAGTTTATAATAGGTTGGTCCAAATCTGATTTCTCCTTCAAAAATGAAATCAAATCCGTGAACCTTTCCTGGTGATTTATATGCTCCAATTTTATCGTTCATCCTTCTGTTTAAAATGCACCACAACTCGTTTATATGCGCAGTTTTATTGCACAATATAATCGTATTTTGTTGACTTGGTGTAGTTTTATTTCGCTTTATATTTTTATATCCATGTCCTCTATTGGACTCCGGATCTCTTTAATTTCCCGGTTACTTACATGCGTATAAATTTCTGTCGTTCTACTGCTTTGATGCCCCAGTAGCTCTTGTATATACCGTATATCCGTCCTCCCTTCATGTAGATGAGTGGCATAGGAATGCCGTAACCAATGCGGAGTAACCGGCTTTTTAATACCAGCTTTTTCCACAGCGCCTCTTAATACTTCTGCCAGGCTCTTGGCACTGTATTGACCTCCACCCCTTCCCTCGATCAGATATTTTTTGGTACATAAGCTTTTAAATATTCCCTATACAGACCATGTAACATCTCAGGAAATCGCACAATCCTATCTTTTTGCCTTTCCCATTTTTAACCAAAATAACACCCCTTTCGTGCTGAACATGCATTACCTGCAGGTTTAACAACTCACCCCTTCTCAATCCACATGAATAGAGCAGCACCAACATAAAACGATGCTTCAGGTTAGTTAAGGCCTGCAAAATATTCATTATCTCTTCCCTACTTAGTACATTAGGCAGACTTTTGGCTTGCTTAGGACGCTTGATAATATCAGGGTTTAATACCCTCTCTTCCAAAATATTGAAATACAACTTCACCCCATTGATCACCTGAGATTGGTAGGAAACTGAATACTTTCTTCTGATGATGTAATCCCTATTAAAAACCTCCAAATCCTCATTGGTAATAGCACTCGGCAACTTGTTATCCAAAAACCTGAAAAATAACGCCACTGCTTCGGAATAGGTCTTAATCGTGGATTCGGAATAACGCCTGTTTCTAAGCCATTCTTTAAACCGCTGGATCTCTGCTTGTAAGAAAACATTTAATACCGGTAAGTCAGGATTCTTTTCAGGCAAATCTACCTTCTGAATCTGGCTGTAGTCCAGCCAAATCTTTTTCTCTTTAAAATACTGTAATAATTCAGACACCTGAGTAGGTGTATAAGGAACGGCCCAAACCCGCTCTTTGAGGTACCACTTACATTCCGGAAATCCTTTAACGGTTTCTTTTAACTCGAAATCATAGGGGAATTCCAGCCGTATAACATGCAGCTTTTGAAACCTATCGTTTTTCAAAATAATGGTCTTACGCATACGGTTGAAAAAAATATTTACCACAAGATACAAAATTTCAGGATTATACAGATCATCGACCCCTCGTAGCTTTGCCTATTTCACTTGCTATGGCTTTCGCCTCTACCAATTGTAAAATTCCTCCCTTGGCGAAGTCCCAGCAACTTTAATGTCTGCTGTTTAATTCCTTCAAGTACATTTTAAAAGCTTATAATTTAGTTAAATGTTTTAAAGTCAGTCCCCTGGTTAAATATTCTCAAAATTATCAGAAAATAGCCTTTTAGAAATTGTATTGGGAAAAATGAGGAATGAAACTTTACGTGTTTTTGATGTATTGAATTTTCGAACTTTCCCTTAAATTACGAACTGGTATTTAAGGGAAAACAACATTATGAAAACAACCTTGATAATACCTCTCACCAATTAATCAAAAATGAAATATTTATATTTGAGCGCTTTTTTACTTCTTTTTTCTATGTGTAAGAATCCTGAAAAGGAACAGCACTTTACAATAAAGGACCTGGATGTCAATATAGATTTTGCTGTTAAGCAATCCATCCTTATGGGAGATTTGTTAGCGGACAGTACCAATATATTCCCCAGAACAGCTGACGAGAATGGAAACCTTCTTACCATTGGTGGTTATTGGTGGACGACAGGCTTTTTTCCTGGATCATTATGGCTCTTGTATGCTGAAACAAAAGACGAAAATTTAAAAACCCTGGCTGATAAGCTTTCATCTGAGTTAGCACCACTACAATTTTCAACTGATAATCATGATATTGGATGGATAATCAATAGTAGCTTTGGTAATTCCTATCGGATAAATGAAAATAGGCACGATGCGGATGTGATTTTACAAACGGCAAAATCATTAATTACCAGATATAGCTCCACAGTTGGTAGCATTCGATCATGGGATAAGTCGGATCGGAGTGAAAAAAACGGATGGGATTTCATAGTGAACATAGACAATATGATGAACCTGGAGTTGCTAACAACGGCTTATAGGATCAGCAGCGACGCTGTGTTTTTACAAATTGCGATCGAACACGCAGATAAAACATTGAAGAATCATTTTCGGTCGGATAATAGCTCCTACCACGTAGTTGATTACGATACCTTGACAGGTGAGGCACGAAAAAAACAAACAGTTCAGGGATATGCGGATGATTCATCTTGGGCACGAGGTCAGGCATGGGGATTATATGGGTTTACCATGATGTATCGCGAAACTGGAAAACAACGCTACTTAGATCAAGCAAAGCTGATTGCTGAATTCATAGTAAATCATCCCCGCTTGCCTAATGACAAAATTCCGTACTGGGATTTTGATGCACCCGATATCCCAAATGCCAACAAAGATGCCTCCGCTGCTGCAATTATTTGTTCTGCCTTGATTGAGTTGAGCCAATATGTTGACAATAGATTATCGGCAAAATACATGTCCGTTGCTAAACAGCAATTAAAAAGCCTTTCATCACCAGCTTATCAGGCAAAGCTTGGTGAAAACGCTTGTTTTATCCTTAAACACAGTGTTGGTGCATTCCCTGCAAATTCAGAAGTTGATGTTCCGCTCATATATGCAGACTATTATTATGTTGAAGCAATGATTCGTTTGAAAAACATTTATTTAAGGAACTTGAAATAATCGACAAGTCCGATTGAAGTTTAACTATGTGGAATCCCTGTTAAATCACAGCGGTTTTACCACAAAAATTCTTGGAACTATAAGCCTCTAATCCCCTACTTATTCTTAGTAAATGGGTAGCTGATTTGTTGCCAGAAAGTTTTGGGGAATTTCTCCATACCCTCAAAGCCAAGGTCGATGTCCCTGCCGTTATGAGGAATATAGGCAGTACCAAAGAGGTAATCCCAAATACTTAGGGTTAGCCCGTAATTGACTCCATATCGCCCTTTGGGCAGCACTTTGGCATGATGCCAGATATGCATGATGGGATTATTGAACAAATATTTGAACGGGCCATAGCTTATCTTTAGGTTGGCATGGTTTAAATGCCCAATGGCGGTTGCAAAAATATGGACAATAAAAAAATCCGTCAAGCCAAAGCCTATCATGGCCAAGGGTAAGTATTGGGCGGTTTTATACAGTATGGTCTCCATCCAATGAAACCTCAAATGAGCGGCAAAGCCCATTTGCTCTACCGAATGGTGTACCTTATGAAATTCCCAGAATGCAGGAACCCTATGCAAAAGCCGGTGTACATTCCATTGAATAAAATCAGCTATTATGAAAAGGGTTAAAAACTGTGTCCAAACAGGCCAGGTATCAATTTCTATGGCCACTACATTTTCAATTCCAAAAAGTGCCAGAAAATCATTAAAGGCCTCCACGGCTACATTTGAAATCGCATTAAAAGCGATCAAAGAGAAAAGGAAGAAATTAAAAAACATATAAAAGCCATCCAACCAGAAATCCTTTCGGAACACAGCTTGCTCTTTTCTCCAGGGATACACCAATTCCAATAGCCACACAAACAAGGATAGCCCTACCAACCACCAGAAATAATTTTCCCAGGAAGGGTACATGATCTCATTGACCAGGTAATTAAAATACCCATAATAGGCATCCCCAATTATCTTAATATATTTCTCCATTTACTTACCTCAAAATTTCCCTAAACTCCTTCGTCAATCAATACCTTTTTATAATTCTTAAGCCAACCGAAATCACCTAAAGAACAAAGTCCTCAAAATCCAGAATTCCCTTTTCTTGACTTACAGAATGATAACCCCATTTTTTTAATTTGGTTTATACGGCTATAAACTAAGCCCATGCGCCACATTTTCATTGTCAAAATTATCTTTTTAATTGCTGTAAGCTGGTGACATTGGTTACACTTTCGCCATTTTCTCATTATTTAAGGGGCAATTCCATCAATACGAAGCATAAAATTGTTATTATTAACTAGTAGAAACAGACATTTAATTATTCAGGCATGTATTTTAGTACGGACAGCAAGCAAATTCCAAAGGCCAAAGTACCCCAGGGTGACCTGAGAGACAAATGGTCCAATTTTAAAGACCAGGCAAAGCTCATCAGTCCCAATAATCGAAACAAATATCACGTCATTATTGTAGGCACCGGACTATCCGGAGCTTCCGCCGCAGCATCCCTTGCTGAATTGGGCTACAATGTTTCTGTATTTTGCTTTCAGGATTCCCCCAGAAGGGCACATTCAGTGGCGGCCCAGGGAGGGGTGAATGCGATGAAAAATTATAAAAATGATGGTGACAGTGTACATCGGATGTTTTATGACACACTGAAAGGAGGCGATTTCAGAGCCCGGGAGGCAAATGTCTACCGATTGGCGGAATGTTCTGCAAGTTTGATCGACCAGGCAGTAGCGCAAGGTGTTCCTTTTGCCAGGGAATACAGCGGTTACCTGAGCAACCGCTCCTTTGGAGGGGTACAGGTAAGCCGTACTTTTTATGCCAGAGGACAAACCGGCCAACAATTGCTACTGGGCGCTTACCAGGCCATGATGCGGCAAGTAAAAGCCAAAAAAGTCACCAGCTATACCAGGCATGAAATGCTGGATCTCGTTTTAATCAATGGGGTAGCCAAAGGCATTATCGCCAGAAACCTGGACACGGGAGAAATCACCCGACATACAGCCAATGCAGTTGTATTGGCTACAGGTGGTTTTGGGAAAATCTATTATTTGTCCACCCTGGCCATGGGCTGCAACGGCTCAGCCATATGGCGGGCCCATAAAAAAGGCGCATGGACGGCTTGCCCCAGTTGGACCCAAATTCACCCTACTTGCCTGCCTCAATCCGGCTCCTATCAATCTAAACTTACACTGATGTCAGAATCCCTACGGAATGATGGCAGAATATGGGTGCCTTTGAAAAAAAATGAGGACAGAAAGGCTGTTGATATTCCTGAAGAAGAAAGGGATTATTACCTGGAACGCAGGTATCCTTCATTTGGCAATCTCGCCCCCAGGGACATTGCTTCGCGGGCTGCCAAAGAAAGGATTGATGCAGGACATGGTGTAGGTTCCTTGAAAAATGCTGTTTACCTTGATTTTAAAGATGCCCTGGCCAAGCAAGGGAAGGCAGCCATTGCTAAGAAGTATGGGAATTTATTCGACATGTATGAAAAAATTACCGGCATCAATGCTTATAAGGAACCCATGAAAATTTCTCCCGCCGCCCATTTTTCCATGGGAGGCCTTTGGGTGGATTACGAGTTAAGCACCAATATCCCGGGACTTTTTAGTATTGGAGAATCCAATTTCTCAGACCATGGCGCCAATCGACTGGGGGCCAATTCCCTGTTACAAGCTTGTGTAGACGGTTACTATATCCTGCCTCAAACCCTCCCCCATTACCTTGCCCAATCCGGGAAGCCCGAAACCATAAACAGTGACGACCCTGCCTTTCTGGAAAGTGAGCTTCAGGTCAAACAGCAACTTGAGAATTTTGGCAAAATTAATGGACACAAAACTGTGGATTATTTCCATAGAGAGTTGGGGAAAATCCTGTATGACAAATGTGGGTTAACACGCACAGAGAAAGGTTTAACCCTGGCCATTGAGGCCATCAAAAATTTAAGGGATTCCTTCTATAAAGACCTAAAAATCCCCATGAAAACCGACGGCATCAATGAAGAGCTGGAAAAAGCAGGCCGGGTAGCCGATTATCTTGAAATAGGAGAACTTATGTGCATCGATGCACTGAGCAGGGAAGAGTCTTGTGGAGCCCATTTCAGGATGGAACACCAAACGAATGATGGAGAAGCCATCCGGAACGACGAGGAGTTTAACTTTATTTCTTGTTGGCAAAAATCAGACAAAGCCCCCGTATTGATTAAAGAGGTGCTCAATTTTGAATTTACTAAACCTACAGAAAGGAGCTATAAATAATGGATTTCAAACTAAAAATATGGAGACAAGAACAGGCTGCAGTGAGTGGAAAAATGATGGCTTACACTGTTAAAGACATTTCTCCCGACATGTCCTTTTTGGAAATGTTAGATCAACTCAACGAAAATCTGATTCTCAGCGGACAAAACCCCATTTCATTCGATTCTGATTGTCGGGAGGGTATTTGCGGTCAATGTGGCCTATTTATCAACGGAAGAGCACATGGCCCAAGAGGACATACCAGTACTTGTCAGCTGCACATGCGCTCTTTTCAAGATGGTGAAACCATTTACATTGAACCTTTCAGGGCTGGCCCATTTCCAATAAAAAAGACCTGAAAGTGGATAGGAGTGCCTTGGATGAAATCATTGTTTCGGGAGGCTATATAGGTGTGAATACTGGACAAGCGCCCGAAGCCAACCAAACATTAATCAGTAGTGATACGGTAGAAGGGGCATTTGATGCGGCTTCCTGTATTGGCTGCGGGGCTTGCGTTGCCTCCTGCAAAAACGGAAGCGCCTCACTGTTCACCGCTGCCAAAATCAGTCATTTGGCACAATTACCGCAAGGCAAAATAGAGCACCATAAAAGAACAAATGACATGGTAAATAAAATGGATGAATTGGGTTTTGGTGCCTGCTCCAATACAGGAGCTTGCGAGGTAGAATGCCCACAGGGGATTTCCATCAGTCACATTGCTTTCATGAACAAGTCTTTCTTCAAATAACCTACTTCCCTATGAATATTGCTGCAATCGATATTGGCACAAATAGTATCCACATGATCATTGTCAAGGTGCAATCTAGAACCCATTTTGACATCCTTATGCAGGAAAAAAGCATGGTTAAACTTGGTGTGGGTGTATTTGCCAATAAAGAACTCAGCAAAGAAGCCATGGACTTGGGTGTGGCCACAGTCCAAAGGTATGTTCAGTTGGCAGATCAATATGGGGTAGATGACATTATAGTATCCGCCACAAGTGCGACCAGGGAAGCGAAAAATGGCCGAGAGTTTTTGGACAGATTAATTCATGAGGCAGGAGTTTCACCTCAGTTAATTTCTGGAAAGGAGGAAGCCAAATTAATTTTTCTTGCCGTTAGAGAAGCGATCGCTATTAAAAATGAAAAGTTATTGGTCATCGACATTGGGGGAGGAAGTACTGAGGCCGTCATCGGTGATCAAAATCAAATATTTTATGGCAATTCCATGAAACTGGGCGTTTTGCGTTTATGGGATTTTATTGGTAACCAAACGAAGATAAACGGCAAGACCCAAAAAGAGCTAAAAGCACACATAAAACAAGCGGCTAGTGCTGTAGTAGAAAAAATAAATCAGACCGGATTTGATAGGGTAATCGGCACCTCTGGAACGATACGTGCACTGGCTGAAGCCTGCCTGATAAAGGCTGACAATCTAGCTCCTGAAATAGTCAATGCTGAGACTGTAAAATTAAAAGACCTGATCAAGCTAAGAGATCGCTTGCTGGATGCAAGCCCCGAAGAACGCAGCGAAATCCCTGGAATAAACAGCAACCGGGCAGATGCTATCCACCTTGGAGCACTCCTACTAGTAGAGATATTAACCCAAATTAATGCCTCAGTTATTACCATTTCAGACGCCTCACTTAGGGATGGAATGATTATTAACTACTTAGAAAAACATGGGATACTCATTGAAGAAGTAAGTCAAGGCAAAAGCCTTAAAGAGAAAAGTTGTATCCGTTTGGCGATAAAGTACGATACAGACCTGATGGAGAAAAGGCATGTCATGAAAATTGCGCTACAATTGTTTGACCAGCTCAAACACCTTCATGAAGCGGATGATTATGAAAGAGACCTGATCTCCCATGCGGCACTTATCTATGACATTGGCTTATTTGTAGCCTTTCAGGATTATCACAAACATTCCAGGTACTTAATCAAAAACAGTCAACTCAGGGGTTTCACCAATGACGAGGTTTTTTATTGGGACACCTGGCAAGGTACCACAGGAAAAAAGGCCCTGGGAAAAGCCAAAAAAAATACCGGAAACTGGAGAAACCCCAGAAGAAAACGCTTAAGCTTTTGGCAGGAATTCTTAGGATTGCAATAGGCCTGGACAAAACAAAAAACCAATGGGTGCGAAATATTAACTGTGAAGAGAAGGCCAACTTATTGGAAATAAAGGTTTTTGGTGAAGAAAACATGGACCTTGAAATCTGGGAAGCCCAGCGCTATGCAGACACCTTGGCGAAGTATTTAAAAAAGGAAATTGTATTAATGGTTGGGTAAGAATAAATACCCAAGTGATAAAGATCATGAAATAGCCATTAAAACAACACGTAATTTATATTCAGTTGTGATCCGCTGACAGGAAAGGTCAGTTCGATGGAAAGTCAGCTTATTCTGATAATTTATTAGTATCTCGATTTAGAAGTGATATCATCTTAAAAAATTGGCGATTCATCCCTTCTACCCCTCTTTTGGGTACTGCTATAATGGGCGATTTCAACTTCAAACTATCAATGAATTGTTTGAAGTAATTTTTAGCAAGCAATACATTTTAAGCTCTTATTGGAACAATACGGGCTCCGTTTAATTTATATTGCGGATAGATAATTATAAATGGGTATGGACATTAAGAAAAACCTTACAATTTTACAATGGCTCCCCAATTATAAGCGGACAAATTTATTTGGGGATGTATCAGCAGGACTTATAGTAGGGGTTTTACTTGTACCTCAGGGCATGGCCTATGCGATGTTGGCAGGACTGAATCCAATTCATGGGTTATATGCTGTTACTTTACCTTTACTTGTGTATGCGCTCTTGGGAAGTTCCAGGCAATTGGCCGTAGGCCCAGGGGCAATGGTATCCTTACTAGTAGGGGCAGGTATAAGTAGTTTGTCCCCTGATAGCTACCTGTCCTATTTATATTATACCATCACCCTAGCCTTTCTGGTTGGTTTGATTCAGTTTTCGATGGGTGTTTTTAAGCTGGGTTTTGTAGTCAATTTTCTTTCCCAACCGGTAATAAAAGGATTTACTTCCGCCGCTGCCTTTATTATAGGTTTCGGTCAGGTCAAAAACTTATTGAAGCTTAGCTTCCCCAACAGCAATCATATCCAAACCATCTTTAGCGGGATCTTTTCAACAATTGACCAAACCCATTGGTTGACAATGGGCATTGGGTTGGCAGGAATAGTAATCATCAAATACGCAAAGAAAATACATCCTGCTATTCCTGGATCATTGATTGCAGTTGTCCTCAGTATTGTTTTGGTAAAATTCATGGGACTCTCCGATAAAGGAGTACTTGTTTTGGGAGAAGTTCCTGGTGGATTGCCGGGTTTTTCGCTACCCACTTTTGAAATGAACATATGGCTGAGCTTATTCCCGATTGCCCTCACCATTTCTTTGGTAGGCTTTGCAGAGAGTTTTTCAATTGGCAAGACCTTGCAGGCCCGACATAAAAATTATCACATCAATGCAAACAAGGAACTCATCGCTTTGGGAATGGCCAATATTAGTGCTTCATTTATCAGGGGCTTCCCGGTCACTGGCGGTCTTTCAAGGTCAGCAGTAAATGATCAGTCAGGAGCTAAAACACCTTTATCTTCCATCATCAGTGCTGGATTAATT
>NZ_ATNM01000029.1 GCF_000427295.1 Cyclobacterium qasimii M12-11B
ATATGGGGATTGCATCGCCACGCTTCGTCATTGCGAGGAGGTACGACGAAGCAATCTACTTTTATTACATGGATTGCTTCGGGACTTCTAGTAATCGATAAAGCATTACAATCCTTATTGTCCCTCGCAATGCCGCGTGGAGTCCAATTGCGGAATAGTTTCAGGATTTTACACCACGATTCGTCACTGTCAGGATGGAGATTAAGCAGACTGTTTTGATATGGGATTGCATCGCCACGCTACGTCATTGCGAGGAGGTACGACGAAGCAATCTTGGCCATAACAAAGATTGCTTCGGGACTACTGTGTATCGAATAAGAATAAAATCCTTTTTGCCCCTCGCAATGACGGGTTTATTTAGGTGGCGAAATTCTTTTGACCAAAAGCGATTCTCTTTTGACCGTTAGCTTATTTTTTATTTTAAGAGTTGTACCGTTCCTTTGATTTTTTTCTGCCTTAGATTTTCATCCATGACATCGAAAATAACGATGGCCTCATAATAATAAGTGCTCGCTGGAAGCTCATTTCCATTTTGATCTTTTCCGTCCCAATTGATGTAAATGTCTCTCTCGGTTGCTTGAGCACTATTGTATTCGTGAACCAATACGCCCCATCTATTATAAATTTTAATAGCAACCGCTTCTACAAATCTTGGACATTTGACATATGGATTGTCAAAAGCTTGGAAAGTTTCATTTACATTGTCTCCGTTAGGTGTAAAGACATTCGGTAGCTCATAGTAGGGGCAATTGTCTATACAAACAATATTGCTTGGCGCGCTTTCGTTGCCGGAACGGTCGATGGCTGTGATGTAATAGCAGCCTTTTAAATCGGTTAAGCCATCTATTCTCGTTTCATTATTGATGACAGAAACATCTTTGACAAAGTTAAAGGTGCCTTCTTCTCCGGTTTCTGAAAAATAAATTTTATAGCCATTCAACTCTGTATCACAGTTCCCAGAGAAGTCTGGTACCCAGCTTAAGTCATGGTAGAAATCACTGAAATTGCAGGGCTTATCTGCAAGGAATGCCTGGCAATCGGGGCCTTCATAGGAAAGTACCGGAGGGCAAGGCAATCTGTCATCATCAGGTTTTGCACAGACGATTTGAGACTTATTCGCCAGAGGATATTCCAAAATATCTAAATTGTAATCTCCATTGGTGATCACATAGTAACAATATTCTTTATCCGTATCCAGAGGAATGCCATTGTGACTTCCATCATCCAGGAAAACAAAACCAGCCTGAGTCACATCTACCTCACCTATCAATACAAAATTGTCTGTATCATTGGCACCAGGGTCTGTTCTGTTCCGGTATACCAAGTGAGGGTATTTTGCCACTTCATTGTTCCAGGAAACAGCAAATTCCCAATTTAATTCGATGGACTCATTGATAATAGTAGGGTCTAAGCGAACTGAAGACGCTGTATTTGAGGAATCTGTGATTACTCCCTGAGACAAGAGGATTACTTGGTAATTATAAACCAGGTTCTCAGTGTTTATATTAGTGTCTGTAAATATCGTGTCACTCGTTGTAATTAATGAAGTACGGTCGTTTGTTCCTGTAAATCCCTGACTTCGAATTAATTCATAAGTGTACGGTCCAGGGTATAAGACAGGATCAATGTCGTAAGGAGGGGTCCACTTCACTAAAATCTCGCCCTCGTCAGTGCTGGTTTTCTCCACACTGACATTGGTGATAAGTGGCACGTCTACATCTATTGTAATACATATTTCATCCGAAACATAACTTTCTCCACTTCTAGGAGCAGGGAAGGCAGCCACTAACCTGTAGCAATATGTGTTTCCTGGGCTTAATCCCATATTGTCATTATTGTCAACAAAAGAGACCACGTCCATATTGGTGGTGCCCACCAATTCATATCCCGGTCTAATCCCTGTTTCGCAAGAGTCCGGCTCATAATTGTCACTGTTAACCCTACGCCAAACCTGCATGGTTTCTGCTGTGTTCGCACAGGCATAAGGATCCCACTCTATTACTGCTGAACGTCCCTGCTGTTGTTCAATATTAAAGAAACTAGGTGGTGGAGCCACTACTGTAATGTTCCAGGTTTTAATGTCTACTAAAGAAGGTCCGGAATCCGGGTCATCTGCTATTCGAACCCTCACTTGGTATGTACGGGCCCTCACATGGCTACAAACTGTTTGCCAATCGAAATTAACGATACCTGGGGAGGATTGAAAAATGGAAATAGGATTGTAGGTAGCTGGAGATGAGGTGATTTCTATCGGGTCACCAAAAACTTCGATTTTAATAGGGTCACCATCAGGATCCATTCCTTGGAAAATCTCCGTTATATCTGTACCCGCCTCGACGCAAATGTCATCAGGCATAATCAATTCAGGTCTTCGATTGTCTGTGTTTTCTATGATAATTTGCATGTCACGCAAAACATAGCCGATTCTGGTCCATTCTCCTGCAACCAGGCGCCACTCTTCTATTCGAAAGGCCACATTGTATTGACCAGCTATACCAGGAGCATCCCAAATAAGGTCTCCGGTGACAGGGTCTAATTCCAATATTGCTGGTGTGGTACCATCTTGTTTGGTAAAGCTAAATTCACCTGAAGCAGGGCTACGGTAATTGTTTACCTGTCGCTGAAAGGCTTGTTTTGGAATGTCCAACACATAAGCCAAACTGTCTCCATCAGGATCATAAGCTCCGGGATTATGAATGTAAGTTTGATTGACCGCTCCATTGTCTACTGGTGCAATGGTTAGGACAGGAGAATTATTGACGCCCAGAAAGGGGTCAATATTTATCATGGTTTCAATATAAAATGGAGTGTCAACAGATTGATCCATGTTCAATGTGTTCGCATTCCGGTTAAATTCCATAAACCTAATGGTATAGGTTCCTGGCCCTTGAAAAGTATGGGTGATTACAAATGTGTTTTTTTCAATGTCATTTCCGAGATTCTCGGTGCTGGTAATGTCACTTTCCGTATTCAATATCTCAGACCTGCCATCGCCAAAGTCGATTTCACCTGGGCCAAAAATGACAGATGAACGGGTGTCAGTATAACCTACAACAGTGATTTTGTAAGTCAATGTTTGGGTAGAGACCCTTTCAGCAATGATCTCTCCTGCTCTAATATGGGTGGCATAAGAGGAGACAGAGCTCAGCATTAAAGCCATCAAGCCCAATAGAAAATAGCAATATTTCATATTATGGTTTATTTCAGCGGGTTGCCCTATTAAAGTTTGCATGAATCAGCTCCGTATCGCTAAGATACATCGGATCAAATTCTTGCTCCTAAGAACAAAACGTTTTTATTTTTCAATGGTTACCCTAAATTATAGCTTTATAGCGAATTTCTCATTTTCTGTAGTATTTTATTATCGATTAGTTTTACCCCTAAGCCCTCTCAAAGATGTTTTTTAATAAAAACAACAAAGGAATAGAAGGGAGAAACAAACTTTTTATTTTCTAACCGGTTCTAATCTAGCTTAATGAATATTTTTTTTCATTCAGGTAGGAAGGAGATCATAAACAAAAAGGTACAGACTAAGTTTAATCAATGGTATAGGTAATTTAATGGTAAATTATTTAGAACTATTTAAAATAAGATGATTGACAGTTGTTTGATTGTTTGCTATTGATTACAAATGTAAATTTGGCGTCAATACAAAGATCAAACCGTAATAACGAAAAATTATATGAGTTGGGTATCTAAAACCTTAAATAGTACGCTGGGCAAAAAATTAATAATGGCCCTTACGGGAATTTTTCTTATTTTGTTTCTAGTAGTTCACCTTGCTGGAAACTTGCAATTAATTTTGCCAGATGATGGAAAATCCTTTAATGTTTATGCTGAGACAATGGCGTCGAATCCATTGATCAGAATTGTTTCAATTTTAAATTTCGGGTTTATCCTTCTGCATGCTGTGTATGCTGCGATCCTTACCCGTCATAACAAAAAATCCAGGCCGATTGGTTATGCTGTATCGAAAGCTTCAGAGAATAGCTCTTGGAGCTCCAGAAGCATGGGGATTTTAGGAACTTTGATCCTTATCTTTCTTTTGGTTCACCTAAGAGGGTTTTGGTACGAGTTAAAGTTTGGAGAGGTGCCAATTGTTACCTATGATGGCGTAAGCTACAAAGATACCTTTGCCATTGTTTCAGCTGCTTACCAGAATATATTTTATGTTATTTTCTATGTAGTGAGTATGGGGGTTTTAGCTTTTCACCTGGCCCATGGTTTTTCCAGTGCTTTTCAAACCTTAGGGATCAATCATAAAAAATACACCCCTTTTATCAAAAAATTAGGATTGGCATTTGCCATCATAGTTCCTGCATTATTTGCATTGATTCCCATTATAATGTTTATACAGGGAAGCTAAGGAGACTAAAATTAAGAAATTAAAGGGAAATTAAATTTGAATATTGATGAAACTTGATTCAAAAATACCCAATGGTCCTTTGGCTGAAAAATGGACCAATCATAAGTTTAACGTTAAATTGGTCAATCCGGCCAATAAAAGAAAATACAATATTATAGTAGTGGGTACTGGCTTGGCTGGTGCTTCTGCTGCGGCCTCACTTGCAGAACTTGGTTATAATGTCCAGGCTTTCTGCTTTCAGGATAGCCCAAGGAGAGCGCATTCTATTGCTGCTCAAGGAGGGATTAATGCCGCAAAGAATTATCAAAATGACGGTGACTCTGTTTACCGACTGTTTTATGACACCATTAAAGGAGGCGATTATCGCTCCAGAGAAGGTAACGTTTATCGTTTAGCTCAAGTATCAGTGAATATTATTGATCAGTGCGTTGCTCAGGGAGTACCGTTTGCTAGAGAATATGGAGGCTTACTTGCCAATAGGTCTTTTGGTGGTGCACAAGTTTCAAGAACTTTCTATGCCAGGGGACAAACTGGACAACAATTGCTATTGGGTGCTTATTCTGCACTTAGCAGACAGGTAGCCAATGGTAAGGTGAAACTGTATCCAAGAACAGAAATGATGGATGTAGTTACTATTGATGGAAAAGCAAAAGGGATTGTTACCCGAAATTTAATTACAGGCGCCATAGAGTCTCATAGTGGAGATGCTGTATTGCTTTGTACTGGAGGTTATGGAAATGTTTTCTTCCTTTCAACCAATGCAATGGGGTCCAATGTGACTGCAGCTTGGAGAGCACATAAGAAAGGTGCCTATTTTAGCAATCCTTGTTACACCCAGATACACCCTACTTGTATTCCGGTTTCAGGTGATCACCAGTCTAAGCTAACACTTATGTCTGAATCCCTAAGGAACGATGGCAGGGTATGGGTACCTAAAACAATACCAACAGCTGAAAAATTAAGGAAAAAGGAAATAGCCCCTAAAGACATCAAAGATGAGGACAGGGATTATTACCTGGAAACAAAATATCCATCCTTTGGTAATTTGGTACCAAGAGATGTTGCTTCTCGAAATGCGAAGTACGTTTGTGATGAAGGAAGAGGAGTAAATGAAACAGGTGAAGCAGTATTCCTTGATTTCAGGGATGCCATTTTGAGAGATGGTGAAGACGCTGTGAGAGGTAAATATGGCAACTTGTTTGACATGTATGAGAAAATCACCGGTGAAAATCCTTATAAAACGCCAATGAAAATATATCCAGCTGTCCATTATACTATGGGTGGACTTTGGGTAGATTATAACTTGATGACTAATGTACCAGGATTGTACGCACTTGGGGAAGCCAATTTCTCCGACCACGGTGCAAACAGATTGGGAGCCTCTGCACTTATGCAAGGTTTAGCAGATGGTTACTTTGTCATCCCTTATACTTTGGGAGATTATTTGGCAAGCCATCCTAATGGTAAAATTTCAGTAGATCATCCGGAGTTTAAAAAATGTGAGGATGAAGTGAAAGCCAAGGTGCAACAATTGTTGACCATCAATGGTAATAAAACAGTCGATCATTTCCATAAAAAATTGGGTAAGATCATGTGGAATTATTGTGGAATGGCCAGAAACGCTGCAGGTCTTACCAAGGCGAAAGAAATGATCAAAGAGCTTAAGAAGGAATTCTGGTCCGATGTTAAAGTTTTAGGAACTGGAGAAGAACTTAATCTTTCTTTAGAGAAAGCACACAGGGTTGCAGATTTTCTGGAACTAGGTGAGTTAATGGTAGTTGATGCACTGCATAGAGAAGAGTCTTGTGGTGGTCATTTCAGAGATGAGCACCAGACTCCTGAAGGAGAAGCTTTGCGGGATGATGAGAATTTCGCTTATGTTGCCGCCTGGGAGTTTGCAGGTGAAGGGAAAGAAGAAGTCTTGAATAAAGAAGAGCTTGTTTTTGAAAATGTTAAGCTTACACAGAGAAGCTACAAATAATTGATTGAACCTATAAAATTCATCATAATATGAATCTTACATTAAAAGTGTGGAGGCAGAAAAACCCATCTGATAAAGGGGGCTTTAAAGATTATACATTAAGTGGAATTTCTTCAGACATGTCTTTCTTGGAAATGTTAGACGTTTTGAATGAAGACCTTTCAGAAAAAGGAGATGATCCTGTTCATTTTGATCATGATTGTAGGGAAGGAATATGTGGCATGTGTTCCTTATATATCAATGGACAACCTCATGGACCAACTCAAACGACTACTTGTCAATTGCACATGCGTTCTTTTAAGGATGGAGATACCATTACTATAGAACCTTGGAGAGCAAGTTCTTTTCCAATTATCAAAGATTTGGTAGTAGACAGAAGTTCATTTGACCGTATCATCCAGTCTGGGGGATATGTTTCAGTGAACACTGGTGGTGTTCCTGATGCCAATGAGATTCCTATTCCAAAGATAATTGCAGATGAAGCTTTTGATTCTGCTACTTGTATTGGTTGTGGAGCTTGTGTAGCTGCTTGTAAAAATGCTTCTGCCATGTTGTTTGTTTCTGCTAAGATTTCTCAGTTGGCTTTATTGCCGCAAGGAAAGGTAGAGAAACGAGGACGTGCAGAGAAAATGGTCGCCCAGATGGATGATGAAGGATTTGGTGCTTGTACAAATACAGGTGCTTGTTCTGCGGAGTGTCCTAAAGGGATAGACTTAAGTAATATCGCTAGAATGAATAGAGAATATTTTGCTGCTTCTCTTAGTACGGAGGAACATTAAAACTTACTTCAAACATAATTAAAGACCGGATTTCCGGTCTTTTTTTTTGCCATACCCCATAGGTTTAATAAAGCTTGGTAGGTAGTTCTAGTGGTGAACATTAGGTTTTACGATATTTTTTATTATTTATGGCTAGCAATTAATCAAAAAATTAAATTAAATGGAGCTTATAGACTTATCTATTTTTATTGTCTACATGATATTTATGCTTGGTGTAGGCTTTTACTTTATGAGAAAAAACACCGGTCAGGATGACTATTATGTAGGTGGGAGGAATATCGGAAGTTGGCATATTGGGCTTTCTGTTGTAGCAACTGATGTAGGAGGTGGTTTTTCAGTAGGACTTGGTGGATTAGGTTTTGTGATGGGGCTTTCCGGTAGCTGGATGCTGTTTACCGGTCTTTTGGGAGCCTGGATTGCTGCAGTATTTTTGATTCCGAAAGTAAAATCGAATCCAGCATTTGAAAAGTTTTATACTTTGCCACAAATTTTCCAACACCTGTTTGACAAGAAAGTAGGGATTGCGGCTGCCGTAATTTCCTTCGTCGGATACCTTGGATTTACCTCTTCCCAATTACTTGCTGGGGCAAAGCTTGCTTCTGGAACCTTTCCTACTCTTGACTTGAACACGGCCCTGCTAATTATGGGCATCATAGCAGTCATTTACACAGTATTGGGAGGCCTCAAAGCAGTTATATATACCGATACCATCCAATGGATCGTGCTGATGATGGGGTTTATATTTATTGGGTTGCCGATTTCTTATTACCACGTAGGTGGCTGGGAAGTAATTAGGGCCACGCTTCCTGATGAATATTTTTCATTGACCAATTTAAGGTGGCAGGATCTTGCCAACTGGGGGATAACTATTTTACCGATTTGGTTTGTGGGAATGACGCTATACCAACGGATATTTGCGAGTGCAGATGTGAAATCAGCCAAGAAAGCATGGTTTATAGCAGGTTTGTTCGAATGGCCTATAATGGCCTTTATGGGTGTTTCCTTAGGCCTATTGGCCAAAGTAGCTTTTGAGCAGGGGTTGATCGTAGGAAGTCTTGAAAGCCTGGATCCAGAAATGGGACTGCCTATTTTGTTAAGTACCGTTTTGCCTCCTGGCATTATGGGGCTGATGATGTCCGCTTATTTTTCAGCGGTACTTTCTACCGCTGACTCTTGTCTGATGGCCGCTTCTGGAAACCTTACCACGGATTTATTTGGGAAGTTCTTAAAATCCAAAGATGATAAGTTTGTCATGCGGGTGAGTCAGCTCTTTACTTTGCTCATTGGAGTGATAGCATTGGTCATCGCTTTACAAATGACGAATGTGCTTGAGCTTATGTTGTATTCATATGCTTTCATGGTATCAGGTCTCTTTGTTCCCATCATTGCAGGTTTATTTTGGAACATGCGCTCACCTCATGCTGCCTTGGCATCCATGATTGTGGGTGGCGTTACTACTGCTGCATTGTCTTTATTGGAGCTTTCTCTGCCATTTGGTCTTGATCCTAACTTTTTTGGGGTTTTTGCATCTCTAGCAGTGTTTTTGCTTGTATATAAGATTGATAAATGAACAGTTAATATTTAATTAAATTAAAAATTATAAATGTTTACCTTAGAAACACTATCGGCTATTGACAATGCTACCTATTTGCAAAAACTTGAAATTGCTGACTTTTTATTTGAGCACCTTGATCAATATGGTGACCCTAAAGAGGATATCATGCGGTGCCTCGATTATGCACTAGATCAAGCTGCGGATAAAGGTGGTTTTTCAGTTTTGGCTAGAGAAGAAGGGAAGGTAGTAGGCGTTGTGGTGGTCAACAAGACAGGGATGTCTGGTTATATTCCCGAAAACATTATTGTATACATTGCTGTAGATGCATCGCAAAGAGGCAAAGGCATGGGGAAAAAGTTAATGCAAACAGCTATAGATATGGCGCATGGTGATGTTGCGCTTCATGTGGAGCCTGATAATCCGGCGAAAATTCTCTACGAAAAATTAGGCTTTGAGAATAAATACTTGGAAATGAGGTTGAAAAGATAATATGGCGTTCTTAAATCTATACAGGGATAAGCTCAAAGCTAATTTTGAGTTTCTGAAAAATGAGTTTGAAGTCAATGACGTTTCATGGGGTATAGTGTCGAAAATTCTTTGCGGTAATCGAATGTACCTACAGGAGTTGATCAACATGGGGACCAATGAAATCCATGATTCACGAATTAGTAACCTGGCAAAAGTAAAAGAATTAAACCCAGATGTTCAGACGGTTTATATAAAACCACCGTCAAAAAGAAATCTTGGTGATGTGGTAAGGTATGCAGACGTCAGTCTTAATAGTGAATTGAATACCATCAGATGGATTAGTGATGAAGCTGTAAAGCAGGATAGATGGCATAAAATTATTATTATGGTGGAGACCGGTGACCTCCGTGAAGGGGTGATGGGAGACCATCTGCTTGATTTCTATGCCAAGGTGTTCGAATTGCCAAACATTGAAGTTATTGGGCTTGGCACCAATTTGAACTGCTTAAATGGGGTGCTTCCCTCTGCAGATAAATTGATTCAGCTTTCTCTTTACAAGCAGATCATTGAGCTTAAATTCAATAAAAAGATTCCTTGGGTATCTGCAGGCACTTCGGTTACCATCCCACTTATGCTTCGCAAGCAATTGCCTAAGGGTGTGAACCACTTTAGAATTGGCGAAACACTTTATTTCGGTGTGGATTTGGTTGAAGAAAAAACCATTGAGGGCATGCACAGCAATGTCTTTGAATTGTTTGCTGAGATCATCGAAATGCAGGAAAAGCCATTGCTCCCAACAGGTACTTTGGCAGCAAATCCCCAAGGTGAAGTATTGGAAATCGATACCTCTCTTTATGGGCAATCCTCTTTTCGCGCCATACTGGATTTAGGTCTTCTGGATGTTGATCCCAAATACCTTATTCCTGATGATGGTGCCTTTGAAATCTTAGGCGCAAGTTCTGATATGATTATTATTAATTTGGGTGAAAACCCCAAAAATTATAAGGTAGGGGACTTGATTAAATTCCAGTTGAAATACATGGGCGCCCTAGCCATTCTTAATTCTAGTTATATAGAAAAGAGAGTCGTTTAATAGTGCTTTCCTTTAATTTTTTTGAGATGGTGTCATTTCAGTCTTATTTGTTGCTTCAGGGCTCAGTAGAAAAATTGCTTCTACTGAGCTTTGATAGCAAAAAAGGAAAGTAAGAATTTTGAACACGCGAATTCTCAAAGTACTTTTTTTGCTTGTATTTTCATAAGGTTTACAACAATGATTTTTTTTGGACCAAAGAAGCATGTGTACATCCAAGGCGTTACCAGATAGTTTTTAGCGCATTAATTCTTTTCTTTCCAGGTTTTGAACCCCGATTTTTTATTGAGCCAGGACTGTATTACGCTGTTAAGGGGACTTAAAATGATGATGTGGAAATTCCAGAGCTGTTTTAAATTATGTGGATTTACCTATCTTATTTAGAATTTATGCCACCGATGGAGTGAATTTATTTTTCGGTCCTCAGGCTTCCGTTCTTTTGGGATCGAGTTTTGAAGCAGATGCGTTAGAAAATACTTATGGCTGGGATACAGACAATATTAGTGATTTTGATGCAGCTGTGGTTGTAGGTGTTGGGTATAATTTACCAAAGGGCTTTAACCTTCAAGCAAGCTATAATTTTGGGATTAATCCTGTTTTTAAAGATTCAGAGGCATCGGTTTACAATAGAGGATTTAAATTGTCCGCAGGGATAAGCTTCTAATCTTGTATAAAAACCTTTAGATGTATTGCTAGGGTTGTTAAAAGGCCTTTTACAGTGGCTTTGCTTACTTCCAGAAGACCTATAAATAAAATCCCCCGGAACAGGGTATGTGTTCCGGGGGATTTTATTATACTTAGCAATAGAGGGCCTATTGCCATGGTTGCTTTAAATGCTTTTTATAGCCTCTATGTCTTCATCTTTATATTGAGGTGTACCACCATTAAAAGTTGCCACCAATGCGCCTAGAGCGCAAGCAAAGTCAAGTATTTTCTCTGGAGATTCTTTGGCGAGGTACTTGCTGATAAATCCAGCGAGAAAGGCATCACCAGATCCCACAGTATCCTGTACTTCTACAGGATAACCTGGGTGATTGATGAACTCTCCGTCTTGATATATAGCGGCACCTTTGCTTCCTAAAGTTATACAGACCAATTCAAATGAAAATAGCTCGCTCAGTTTTTCCAGTGCGGCTTCCATTTGACTAGGCAAATCATAAAAATCTGCCAGTAATGTAAGTTCATCTTCATTTATCTTCAATATATCCGCCTTGGTCATTAGGCGATCGAGTAGATCGGCGGTGTAATATGGCGGGCGAAGATTGATGTCCAGAATTTTTAAAGCTGGAGCCTCCAAAAGTTTGAAAAGCGTTTCCATGCTTTCTTCATTCCTGGCTGCTAGTGAACCAAAAACGATCGCGTCTACATTTCTTGCTGCCTTGTCTATCTCTTCAGACCATTGAATATGGTCCCAAGCTACAGGTTTTACGATTTCATATTTGATATTCTCTTTGTCCTGGTTGTCTACCAAAACACTTCCTGTAGGAAATTCCTTGTCTACCTGGATTAAATCGTGATTGAGACCATATTTCTCGGTAAAAGCGAGCAATTTACGTCCCGGTTTATCATCTCCTACTTTAGAGATCATTTTTACATCCAAGCCAAGATGTTGCAAGTGTAAAGCCACATTCATAGGTGCGCCTCCGGCAATGCTTTCCTTAGGAAATACATCCCACAACATTTCACCAAAGCAGATTATTTTTTTAACCATTGTCTTTTACAAATTCTTTTTGAATTTCTTCAAGTGATCGTCCTTTTGTTTCCGGCATTTTAACAAATACCCAGATAAATTGAAGTACCATCATCACAGCAAAGAAGCCAAAGATGACCATAGGTCCAAATTGATTGGCCATAAGTGGGAAAATATTAGCTACTATTGCGGCAAGTATCCAATGCGTAAAACATCCCATGGACTGACCATGCGCTCTGAGCTCATTAGGGAATATTTCTGAAATGAATACCCAAATGACAGCGCCTTGTCCCACAGCATGGGAGGCAATAAACATAAAGACAAATATTGGCAAAAAGGAACTGTTGATATCCGCTCCGGAAAATGAATAAGCAATTAGGAGTAAGGAAATAATATACCCGACTGAGCCAATGTACATAAGTTTTTTTCTACCAATTCTATCGATTAGAAAGAGCCCTAACATGGTGGCAACTATATTGACTACACCTATACCTACTGTCGATAAAAGAGCACTTTCTGCACTTATACCGGCCATGTCAAAAATTCTAGGAGCAAAGTAAATGATGGCGTTAATCCCTGAAAGTTGATTAAACAAGGCGATGAAAATAGCCAGCATGGTTATTTTGATGTACTTCTTGTTGAACAAAGCCATAAAACCTACTTGTAGTTTGTTTTCCTTTTTCTCTTCCAATGCAAGTCTTACTGCTTCTTCTACACCTTCAGGATCTGTTCTTTTTAGAATTTTTTCGGCATTTTCAAAATCCCCTTTTTTAGCAATCAACCACCTAGGGCTTTGAGGTACTCTCATTACCAATATAGTGTAAATAAAAGCTGGAATGGCTTCCATGCCCAACATCCACCTCCAACTATTTTCTTCAAGATTCAAATCAATAAGGTAGTTGGATAAATAGGCCATCAATATACCAAAGACCAGGTTGAATTGGTACAAGGCCACCAATTGCCCCCTATTCTTGGCAGGCGAAATTTCACTGATATACATTGGAGCAACCACTGAGGATGCTCCTACACCAAGGCCACCGATAAAACGGAAGGCCATAAAGGAATATATTTCTGGAGCGATAGCGGAACCGACAGCAGATATGAAGAAGAGTATCCCAATCCAAATAAGGGATTTTTTTCTACCGAATTTGTCTGCAGGGATGCCTCCAAATAAGGCGCCAATAACAGTACCGTACAATGCGATAGCGATGGCCAAGCCATGACTCCAATCGCTTAATGACCATAGTTCTTGAATCTGTCTTTCTGCTCCTGAGATAACAGCAGTATCGAATCCAAATAAAAAACCTCCCAGCGCAGCTACGAGAGAGAGAAACAGGACATAACTATTGATTTTCATAGATTATCTGGGTGTGAATTTTTTTAAATCTAAAAAGTTATGGGCTTTTTAAAAAATTTATCCCGAATTTAAATTGCAATGACAACACATAATGCTAAATGATAAGCGTTGATAGGGATTAACGGAGTTGTTCTGTCACACTTCTGGATTGTTTAATATTGCGGTAAAACAAGCATAGACAGGTGTTTTAAAATTCCAGTCTTTTAGGTGTTCCTGCTTTTTAACACTTTGCTTAATGAAAAAATTATCATCATTTGATGACTAGTCGAGCTTTAGGTAGAATATGTTTATTATTGAAAAGTTTGAACCAGTTTTCTTTATTGGTCAACAAAAATGCTGCGAAAACGATTAACCTAACTTATGTGATCAGTACCTGTAACCTAAATGAATTCGATAGTAAAACTGAAACTGCATCAACATGTCAGCTTTTATCCGTTTTTGTTGCAGATCGTTTCCATCTAGTTCACTGAATGGGCTATAAATAAAGGTGGCTTCAAAGCCTATATCAGCATCAGATTTTAAATCTTTAAATGCACCTATTCGAAAAGGAATGTATACGCCGGCGTCAGAAGCAGGGTAGCTTTCTGTGCGTCTTCTTGTGTCATTTAGAATTAATTTTTCATCCGTTCGCTTAGAGTAGAAATACCCTAATCCCAATCCTGTGTAAACTTTTATCAAGGAAGGTATATAGCCACTTAAGTTTGGGTTGATGTGGTATATTGGCATTACATCTCCATAGAACACACTGCCTGAAAAGGCATGTGGTTGATTTGATTCAGCGATTAGATCGATTTGTTCTTGATTGTAGTGATCACCACTGTTTATCATTTGCCAGCCAAGGGTTCCTTTTACATCAAAAAAAGGAGTTATTTTTTTTGGTAATCGACTGAAAGTGCCGGTAAAACTTTGAACTTGAATTTACTATGAACACCTGTGTTGTCTCCATACATAAATGACGGCCCAATACCAATGCCAAGCCGGTCTGTGCGATTATCTTGGGAAAAAACTGGATTTAATGATAATAAAAAGATACAAACTAATATGGATAGCGTGCTTTTCATGTTATAAAATTTCCTGTTATGTAATTGACAAGTTAGTGATAACTTATTAATATATAAAGTAAAACGCATTTCGTATTTAATAAAAACTACTTTGGTTTAATTATTGGCTATTAATCCTGTACTTACGAAATTTAGAAGGAAACCAGATCACCATAGATCTTATTTTACTAAGGGGTTAAATTTTAACAAATAATCAGTTTAAATATTAGAGGTATGTAATAAGGTTTTATCGCTTCTTTAGACAGGGCTTCTTCATTAGCAGGGTTTCGGATGAAGTTTTAACGATAAAAACACTGAGAGGATTTGGAGGTCATATCCCTGAAAAAAAGCCATAAAAAAACCGAGATGGATTTACTCCATCTCGGGTAATGATATATAATTTCGCGGACCCAGAATGTAGGTTCGGCTTGAATTTTTATTATCAAATAAAGACCAGGCGATTCAAAACCTATAGCCCAACATTGTTTGTGATAGGTTAGATTAAGAAGTGATTCGCTGATTTTAGGGGAGTAAACCTTTTTTAGGTTTAGTTTTCCTCTATATTCTCACTTTCATTTTCGACTTCAGCTAAAGGCTTCAGATTATCTGGAATGGCAGGATTTAACTCTTCATCGTCTTTCTCGTAAGGGAAAATTTCAACAATTTGGCTTTCAGAAATGTCTGGAACATTAAAGCTTACCAGCATATTGTTCAAACTTTCGTAGATACGTTCGTATGCCTCCTTGACATTGTGAGCGGTCACCAGCATGTATTGGGTTACCTTTTTCTCTTTGCCACTGTCAGCGTCGGCGATGATATAGGTGATTTTACATTTATGCCAAACATCCACATCCTCGAAGAAAAAGACATCTACGATATTGCTTTTACTGATGCTTGTAACCTGAAAATCTCCCCTGATGACACTGCCCAGCATGTCATATATCCTGGCTTCAGCCTCTGTAAAGGATACTGCATCTACTAGGTATTGTTCTGAGACATTTTTGAGAAGTCCCTCCTCATTTTCTTTGGCGTACTTTACCTTACACAAAAACCATGTTCTCATAATGTATTGCTTCTTATCGATGAAGTTACGAAGGTAATCTGAAATCCTAAAAACAAAAAAACCTTTGGAAGAAATCAAACAAATTTGAGAGAATTAATTCTTTTAGGTTTAGAGTGCTACTCCTGTTGTCTTAAAGTCTTTCTTTTAGGTAGTGTTTGTGGTTAATGTGTAAGTGTCTGTTTTACTGTCGTATAAGTGAAGTCCCGATTTAAAATAAGTCATCGGTGAAAGAGACATTCTCCAAAACCAGGCCATTCGCAGGTGCTTTTCCACACAATGGTGTTTTCAAAGGACTCTCCAGTGCATTTTGAATTTCTGATAGACTAATTTCACCTTTTCCCAACATTAAAAGTGCTGCAGCCATTCTTCTAACTTGATGCATAAGAAAGCCGTCTCCAATTACCTTGAATACCATGATGTCATTTTTAGGTAAAAAAACATAGCCTTCAGGTGGCTTTTCAATTTTGGAGTGAGTGATATTTCTTACGAAGTCATCGGTGTTTTTACCCTGGGTGCAGAATCTCCTGAAATCATGCTTTCCTTCAAATAGGGATGCTCCCTCTTCCATGATTTTTAAATCTACCTCCAATCCGGCATAGGCTACTGAGCCTGCAAACATGGGGTGGGGCTTTTCGCCAATAGCAAAATAATACCCATAGCTTTTATGGGCAACATCTTGGATGATGTTAAAAGCATAAGTGGATTGGTGACCACTCAATATTTTAATGTCAGAAGGTAAATTCTCATTCAAAGCGTTGATATAATCTTCTGGGTTAATTGGCTGGGGTAAGAATAATTCAAAGGCGCCATACAGGCATGAAACGCCCGTATCTGTGCGGCTCGAGCCTAAAATGTTGAAGTCTTCATGTTGCAGCACATAGCGGAAGGTCCTTTCTAGCGTTCCCTGAATGGTTTTCACTCCTTTTTGCACTTGCCAGCCATGGTATCGGATACCTAAGTATTGCAATCTGAACACGTATTTAAAGGGCTTTGTCTGCATGGTGCAAAGCTATAAATTGAAGGATAAATTGCCAACTATGTCTGGGAATGGATTGTTTTTTATTGGCAAAGTCTTCCAGTTAAAGCTAAATGCCAGGTTATTTTTTTATCTTGGTTTCTGATAATGAACCATGTTTGGCCTTCCTTTTTTTTAAGAAAATCAGCATTTACAAAAGCAATGACAGTGAATTGTCCAGATTGTGAATGTTTAGAAGGAAGGCTACTAACCCGTAAATAAATAACCTAAAGAAAATGTACACCAAAAGAGGCAAAATAATTTTTGCAGCAATTTATCTGCTCTTATCCATCTCAGTGGCTCACGCTTTTCAGGGAACTTCCGAAAAACCCAATATTTTATTTATCCTGACGGACGATCAGGCACAATGGGCTTTTGGAGCCTCGGGGGATCCCAATGCATTCACTCCAAATTTAGATGATTTAGCGACTAAAGGAGTGACTTTTCGCAATGCCTTTACCACCACCCCGGTGTGTAGCCCGTCCCGTACCAGCATTATGACAGGTAGGTATGCCAGTGAATACAACATTCTGGATTTTATTGTAAGTCCAACCCACAGTAAGTTGAAATATGACCCAAATGTAAATGCCGGCCTTGATCCACAAAGCATCACATTTGCTGAGATGTTGCAAAAAGCTGGGTATGATACTGGGCTTGTCGGTAAATGGCATTTGGGGGACTGGACAACTAAAGAGGGAGAAAAGTACCACCCTAAAAACCATGGGTTTGATTATTTCATGGGTCTTCCAGGTGGTGGGACAAGCCCTGAGAATCCAGAATTGGAATTAAATGGGAAGTTGGAAATCATAAAAGGTTTGACGACAGATATATTGGCCGATCAGGCCATTGCATTTATTGAGGAGTCAAGAAATGCCCCTTTTCTTTTGTGTTTCAACACCCGGGCACCTCATTCTCAGTGGTTGCCTGTTGCGGATGAGGATTGGGCACCATTCCAAAATATGGATCCAATAATACCCAATCCGAATTATCCCGATCTGGACATTGATAAAACAAAAAGAAAGATGAGAGAGTACTTGGCAAGTACAGCAGGTATGGATAGAAATGTGGGAAGGCTCATGGCATCGCTTGAGGAGACAGGTATCATTGACAATACCATCGTTGTTTTTCTATCCGATCATGGCTACAATATGGGGCATAATGGCATAGAACATAAAGGCAATGGGAAATGGATCACCAAGAGCATACCCGCTGAGACCGAAAACATTAATGAAGGCTATCGGCCTAATTTGTACGACAACTCCCTTAAGATTCCTGCCATCGTTTATTGGAAAGGAGTTGCTCAGGCAGGGGCAATCATAAATGAAACCATTTCTGTTCTTGATATTTATCCTACCCTCCTTGAAATGGCTGGAGTTGGGCTTCCTTCTGTAGAGGACCATGTATTAAGAGGGCGAAGTCTTGTGCCTTTGATTAAGGGGGAAAAGATTACTGATTGGGACAATGATTTTTATTCTGAGTATAGTATGGTTAATTATGCTACCTCATTTTTAAGAAGCTACAGAACACCCGAGTGGAAGCTCGTCAGAGACTTTATGGATCCCAAGCGCGATGAATTGTATCATATCGCCCTTGATCCTGAAGAGAACATAAACCTTATTCATGATTCTAGTAACGAAGTACGTGAAATCATTGATTCCCTTCACCAAAAAATCCTAACCAAAATGCAAGAGATAAACGATCCTTTATTGGGAGAGGTAGCGATGAATAGGGAGTATTTTAGGTAGGGGGCTTATGTAACGGGTTTGAAACTATGTGGAACTAGAGAGATGGAGAGATGTGGTGATGTAGTGATCTGTGATGTGGTGATGTGGTGATGGAGTGAAGTGATATTTATCCTCGTTAATCTATCACCGATCCTTTTACCGTTGCAATTTCTTCTTATAGGCTGCCATTACCTTTAAAATTTCTTCGGCTTCTTTATAGCAATCTGTCATTTTTTCTTTGGAAATAAATCCTGCATCTGTAAGCATTTCTATCCAGAACAAGGTTTCATCGGCCTCTTCAACGACTATACATAGTTTGGAGAAACGTTCCTTTTCAGACCTGGCCCTGCAGACTGCTCTGAAATTTGCAGCGGTGGAGGTTGCTGATCTAATCAATTGTTTTCTTATTGTGCCTAATGCATCACTGTACTTGAGTTCACCCAATAAGGTTATTACCTGCAATGCCAGAGTCTTGGTGCGGTTTCTGAATAGCTCATTGAATTCGTCTTGCTTCATAGCAATATAGATGTGATGTTGTGATCGAGTGATGTTGTGATCTGTGATGAAGTGATCGAGTGATGTGGTGAGGTAGTGATATTTATTCTCCTTACCCTATCACCGATCACTTTATCACCCAATCACAGATCACCACATACCTTCTCCTTAAGGCCTAATAATCGTTCCATCAAACTTCCTTACAGTCCATCTCGAATTGGTGTGCATGGGGTATTTGGCGGCCAGCTTTTCATTGATGTCAACGCCTAAACCTGGGACTTCATTGACCCACATATAGCCGTCCTTCATGGTAGGTGATCCAGGGAAAATCTCTCTGGATAGATCCGAAATATTGGCGGCTTCTTGAATGCCGAAATTCCAGATGGCTAGGTCAATATGTGCATTGGCTGCATGACCTACAGGTGAAACGTCTCCTGGGCCATGCCAGGCAGTTTTAACGCCATAAAATTCACCTAGCCGCGCAACTTTCATCGCAGGAGTGATCCCGCCAATCTGGGAAATATGAATTCGGATATAATCGAACAAACGATTGGTCATTGGCTCCTTGAACTCATTGATGTTGTTAAACAATTCCCCCATGGCCAAAGGAACAGTAGTGGCATTCCTCAATTGCTTGAACCATTCCATTTGCTCCGGAGAGAAGGGGTCTTCAATAAAGAAAGGATTGTAAGGCTCCACACTTTTAATGACATTGATGGCGTCCATGGGGTCCAATCTTTCATGAATGTCATGCAATAGCTCTACTTCTTCGCCGCATTGCCTTCTTACAGTTTCAAAAAGCTTGGGAACATCCTTTCTGTATTTCCCTTGATCCATGTATTGGTCAGTATCACGGGCAAAACCTTGCTTTTTAAAGTCCGGTTCGCCGGAGATCCCCGCACCACCATAGCCGCCTTGCTGAATTCTTACATAACGGTAACCTTCCTCCATATAAGAAGAAACTTGGTTTGCGGCTTCCTCTGCCGTGTTGCCGCTGGCGTGGGTGTAACAAGGGACGGCGAACCTGCATTTACCCCCTAACAATTGATAGGTAGGCATGTTGGCACGTTTGCCCTTGATGTCCCATAAGGCCTGGTCAATTCCACTGATGGCGTTGTTGAGCACTGGGCCATTGCGCCAATAAGAACTTACAAAAACGGACTGCCACATGTCCTCAATATTGTCAACATCCTTGCCCACACAGAAGTCCTTAAGGTATTTTTCTATTGCGGTGATCACCGCAAAGGCCCTTTGGGTAAATGTGGCACAACCCAGTCCGTAAAGGCCAGGTTCGGAGGTTTCTACTTTTATTACAATCAGGTTGGAACTATGCGGGGCAAGGCCTATGGCTTTTACATTGGTAATTGTCAAAGGGGGAAGTCCATTGAGGTAGGCCGGTTTTTCTTTTCTGTTTCAGCCATGGCTTTAGGAAGTACGCCTAGCATACCTGCCATTGTCCCTAATCCCAATCCTTTGAGTAAGTTTCTTCTGGTGTTGTTTTCTTTTACTTTCATTGTTTATTGACTATATGATTTATTGTTATTTTGTTACTTTCTATTATTTGGAAAACGCTACCAGTCCACTACTGATCCATCCCTTGGGTCATAAGATTGAGGATTGGTCCAATCGTGTCCTAATTTGTCTTGCAGGGCATCCTCGTCTAGCTCTATGCCTAATCCTGGCCCTTTGGGAATCAATACCGTTCCGTCAGACTCAAGTTTAAAAGGTGTTTTTAAGTAGCCTTCTCCCAATGAAACCTGCTCCTGTACCAGGAAGTTGGGTACGCTCGCTGCCAAATGAAGGCCGCAGGCAAGCGAAATAGGGCCCATAGGATTGTGTGGTGCAATGGCGGCATAATAAGCTTCTGCCATGCCGGCAATCAATCTTCCCTCTGTCAAGCCGCCCGCATGACAAAGATCCGGCTGAACAATGCTTGCTGCACCTTTTTCTAAAATTTCCCGAAAACCCCATTTTGTAAAGATTCTTTCTCCAGTAGCGATAGGCAAATGGGTTCCTCTGGCAATTTCTGCCATCACATCTACATTCTGGGCCTGGCAGGGTTCTTCAATGAACATGGGTTGGTATTGTTCCAATTCTTTGATGAGCACCTTGGCAGTTTGTGGAGAGATGGAGCCATGAAAATCTATGCCTATGTCCATTTCCGGCCCTCCAGCTTCACGGAGGGAAGCGAAATTGTCCGAAGCATATTGGATAAAAGCGGGGTTCTCAACTATCCTTGCGGGCTGTTTCTTTGCAACGCCGGTTTTGATGACGGTATAGCCTTCCTGCTTCCTCTTTTTCATGTCTTCCGCATTGGAAGCACGGCCGTAAATCCTAACCCGGTCTCTCGTTGGTCCTCCAAAAAGCTCATAGACAGGCACACCGAGTAACTTGCCTTTGATGTCCCACAATGCATGGTCTATACCGCTAAGTGCAGACGTCAGGATGGGGCCACCTCTATAAAAGGCATGCCTGTAGATTGCCTGCCAATGATGGACGACATGTCTTGGGTCTTTGCCAATCAGGTAAGGTTCTAATTCTTTTATAGCAGTTTGTATAGTGAGTGCGCGGCCTTCCAGTAAAGGTTCTCCCAAGCCTACAACTCCAGCATCTGTATGGATTTTGAGGAATATCCAGCGTGGTTTTACCAGAAAGGTTTCTAATTTAGTAATCCTTACTTCTCCCGCTTTAAAGTTTGTAGGGGTAGGTTTTTCAGCATAAGAAGAAAGTGGAAGCAGTAAACTTGTCCCCGCTAGCCCAAGTACAGATTGGATGGCGTTTCTCCTTGTTACAAGGCCTGTGGGTGGTTTTCGCTTGATGTTTTTTCGGTTTTTTTCATGGGTTATCTGGTTATTGTATATTTCTTGATTGTTTCTTTCTTCCGATTGGATTTGAAGTAATTCAGCAATTCTGGCTGTTGGGGGATTGAATTTGGTATCCTTTCTCCAGTGGGATTGGATCTACTTGGCGCATTATTGAAAAGTCCAACATTGTTATTTGTTACGATTTGGTGGTTAACTGGTATACTTAGGTAAAATTCTTTGCTTGGTAAATTTCAAATAGTAAAAAGAAAGCTAGAATTTAATACACAAATTAAAGTATTAAAAGCCTTCTGTAGAATTTGTTTGAGATTTTTGATAAAGGAAAAGTACCTGTCCAGAAATAAAGACAGGTACTTCTCACTTTTAGGGTTGGTCCCACCAAACCCTTCGGTCCAGGTTGTTGGGTCCTTGTCTGCTTATTGCCTCCTGTAGATTGGAGCGGTTTACGACGGTTTCTGAATCAGGATAAGGCATGCTTCTGATAAAGTCGCCAGTGATTTCAGACCCGGAATAGGGGTTTGCGTCTAAAGTAGGGTACCCACTTCTTCTAAAATTGGCAAATAACTCTGATCCATCCAGAAAAGAAGAAATCCAGTATTCTGTATTGATCTGTTCCAAAGCCATCTCATCTTCTAGCGGGTGGTTGGCAATATAGCTTGCTGCTGCCTGCTCTGAAACCGTAGCGTCCAGGTCATAAGTGGCCATTTGTTCCATGTTGGCCTTGATTCCTTCTTCATAATAAGTCGTTGCATCTCCTTGCACCCAACCCCTTATAGCTGCTTCTGCAAGCAGTAATTGGGTTTGGGAGTAAGTGAGGAAAAACTGGGGAGAATCTACTTTTAGAACAGTGTAAATATTTGCCTGGGAAAAGTCCCAGAGGCTAACTACCCCATTTTCGGCCAATACACTATTGATGGATACGTCATCGTGACCCATGGGCATGCCTATTTGTAAATCTGGATCCCGGGTTATTCTGTCTATTGTTTGACTAGGGCCATTCGTGGCGCCTACATGTCTGATGGCAATAGATTCCAGTCTTGGATCTTCATTGGTTTTGAGGTGATTTACAAATGGCTCGGTGAGGTAATAGTTTGCCTTTTCTCTTGCTCCCAAATGCACGCCTATGTAATTGTTGAAGACAGAAGTGTTGCGAAGGATAGCGTTTTCCTCATTGGAGGTAATTAGACCACCCATCACTGCTTTTGTAACATAAGATTCCGCTGTGGAGGGGGCGACTTTGGTAAGTCGCATGGCCGCACGCAACATCAAAGAATAACCGAATTTTTTCCATTTTAAAGGATCTCCACCGTATAGTATTTCACTTGTGGAAGATGGTTTGGAAGGGTCTAGTCCTGCAGTGGCTTCTTCCAGTTCCTTCAAAATATCCATATAAATCGTTTCCTGGCTATCGTATTTTGGTGAAACGATTTGTTCTATGAAACCTTTGGCCCCTTCAAAATAAGGAATGTCTCCATAATTATCTGTCAATACCATGAACGCATAGGCTTTCCAAATCCTCGCTGAATGGTATAAATTGGTGTTGTCAGGATTTTCCTTGCTTTTCTCTACAGCATCCACGGTGTTTTTCAACACGTTTTGGTAAGTGTTTTGCCAAATATGTTGTGAAATGCCCAGGTTTAACTGGTTGTAATTGGCTCCGGCAAGAGAACTACCAAAAGGCGTGATTATTTGTTGTACAATTCCGAAATTATAGGACAGGTCCTGCAAGGCAATTACCCCATCTCTGTAGCGCATGTCAAGGATCCCTTGATTGAGCAGGAACAACGGATTCAAAGTGGTAGGATCAACCAGGTTGGTATTGATTTCATCAAATTTATCATCACAACTGAAAAATCCCACTGCCATAATTAGGCTCAAAAGGTATTTTGTTAGCTTTTTCATGGTTTTAAAATTTTGCGTTTAGGTTAAATCCAAGACTTCTGGTAGGAGGTAAGGAAGGCCAGAAATCCATGCCATTGGCATTGTCAGAGGTTACAGAAACGTTTTCTGGATCCATGTTTTGGGTCCATTTTTTTAGAATCAGCACATTGTTTGCCACGCCACTTAATCGGAGCTGCTTGATGAACAGTTTGTCTGGCAGGTGTTTACTGAAATCATAACTCAGAGAAACCTGACGGAGCTTCCAAAAGCCAGCATTGCTAACCCAGTCTTCATTTATTCCCAGTACGTTGGTTGTTTCATAGAAAGGTTGGATCAATGATTGAGTGGTGTTGATTTCGCCGTTGGGATTGACGCCATCACCTACGACAAAACCCTGATCTCTGCCGTTAAGGGTGTTTTTGTGTAAACCATGCCGAAGGTAATTTTGATTTCTGCCAGCAATCATCTTGTGTCCCAGTTTGAAGTCAATAAGCGCATAAAGGCTTAATCCTTTATAGGTAAAGGTATTGGATATGCCACCAAAGTATTTGGGCAAAACGGATCCCATGTTTTGAGGCTCGTCATTTCTGAGGGGGCGACCGCTATTCTCATCAAAAACCATTCTGCCTTGATCATCTCTCAGGTAAGTGTAAGTGTAGAGTTGGCCTATTGGCTGGCCTACTACCTGTCTTAGGATCCTACCTCCCCCTGAGCTTACAGTGATCATTGTGTCTGCTTCAGATACACCTAGCTGTAGTACTTCTGAGGTGTTGTAGGTGGCATTGACACTTACGTCCCATCGGAAATCCTTGGTGCGGACAGGTGAGCCTGATACCAGAACTTCCAAGCCCTTATTCATGCTTCGCCCAATGTTTACCAATTGATTGGTAAAACTTGAGGCATCGGAAATCTGTGTGGCAAGAATTTGGTCGTTGGTGACTTTGCGGTAATAAGCAAAATCAAGATTGATTTTCTCATCAAATAACCTAAGTTCCATTCCAATTTCGGTCTCTTGCACCCTTAGCGGTTTTAAGTTGGTATTAGGTACTGTGCTGGCATTTACTCTGCCGAGGGGAGAGGGGAGTCCATCCGGGTTTGGGAAGAGATTATTGTCTACGGCATAAAATAACGCGTTGGAATAGGGGGAAACATTGTCATCTCCCACTTCTGCATAAGCCATTCGTAATTTCCCGAAGTAGAGCCATTCAGGTAGATTTTCGAAAGCTTGTGAAAACACAAAGCTCGTTGCAACTGAAGGGTACATGATGCTCCTATTGGCTGGTGCTAATGTTGAAAACCAATCATTTCTGGCAGTAAGATTAAGGAATAGCCATTCCTTGTAGGAAAATTCACCCAGTCCATACAGGGAGTTGATCTTTTTTTCCGAAAGACTGTACAAAGGGTCTTTTACCCGTCCATTCATTACGGTGTAAAGGTTAGGAATTACAAAGTCTTTTACGGCCACACTGTTGTAGTCCATCCTTACAAAGCGTTGGTTTCCACCCATTGTAAGGTCAATATTGAAATCGCCAAAACCACGGTTCGCTCCGATTAAAAAGTCATGGTTGGTTTCCCTGAATCTTCTGGTGTCTTGCGTAAAGCTACCATTTACAAACCCTGCAGGTGCAGGAGGGATAGGGGCGTAACCATTGGGGGTATTGTAATCATTGTCTCTGACATAAAAATCCATGGAGAGTCTGCCCATGGCGTATAACCAAGGGGTGAGTTGATAATTAAGGGATAGGTTACTGATAAGCCTGTCCCGTTTCACATTGTCAAAACGCTTAGTGGTGGAGTAATAGGGATTGTTTCTTACCAGGAATCTGGCCATAACGACTTCATCACCATTTGGGTATGTGACGTTATTTCTCAAGGCTTCAAAAGGCATTGAATTGGCCAGGGTCATGATCACTGTGGCGGTAGAAAAATCCTGGGCGTTCACCTGTGGAGGATTTTGGTTGGCTTCATGGGAATAATTGGCGTTTCCTGATGCAACAAGCTTAGAAGTGATGTTTTGAGAAAAGCCCAGGTTGATCGTTTTTCGGTTTAATTCTGAGTTGGGGACAATGCTTTTATTGTCAGTGTTGGCAAATGAAAGGCTAAAGCTGCCATTGTCTCCGCTATTGGCTACAGTTAACGTATTTGTCCAATTAATCCCCGTGTTGTAAAATTGATTGATTCGGTCATGTACAGGTTCGTAAGGCCATTCTTCGTCGTCAAAAAGAATCTGGGTCATTCCTGGTTCAAATTTCTCTCCAAAACTCCATACTCCTGAAGTAGGGTAGGCGCTGGTAGGTCTCACGCCTCCTTCACCTTGCCCGTATTCGTATTGGAAATCTGTGAAGTCTAAGGGGGTGTCGGTAGTGAAATTGGAGTTGAATTCAACACCCAGGCCTTTACTTGCGTTTTTGCTTTTGGTGGTGATCATGATAACCCCATCTTTGGCTCGGGATCCATACAATGCCCCAGCTGTTGCTCCTTTTAAGACCGTTAAGGTTTCAATGTCGTCGGGGTTGATGCTTTGAAGTCCGTCTCCACCATCGGAATTGTTCATTTGACGGTTGCCAAAATTGCCTCCAAGGGAATAATTGGAATTGTCCATGGGGACACCGTTGATAACGACCAATGGATTGTTTTGTCCGCTAAAGGACGACTGCCCTCTTATGCGGATTTTACTAGTGCCTCCCGGGCCTGTTGACATGGAGGAAATGTTTACCCCTGCCACTTTGCCTTGAAGTGCATCTGCAAAATTTGGTGTTCGATTTCCTGATATTAATTCCCCATCCAGCGTGGTGGTGGAAAATCCCAGCGTTTTGGCTTCTCTTTTTATACCCAAAGCTGTTACCACTACTTCCTCCAGGCCAATGTCATTTATGTTTAACGTAACGTTAATGGTTGTTCTGTTTTGGATATTGATGGATTGAGATTCGTAGCCTATAAAGGAAAAAATTAAGGTCGAATTTGGAGCTGCGTTTAAGGTGAATTTCCCGTCAATGTCCGAGACGGTTCCTTGTGAGGTTCCACTAATCATGATGCTTGCCCCTGGGATGGGTGCCTCACTGGCATCTGTCACTGTTCCAGAAATAGTATTGTTCTGGGCGTAGATCTGGCCATACCAAATCATTGTCAGAAAAAGCAAAAGTACTTTGTTTTTCATAATTCAGGTTGTTTTGGGTTGAATAATATTAAATAGCTATAGCAATAAAAACACTATTAATGGATAATTACTGGATGAAATCATTATTTAATTAAATTATACATGTTCTTAAGTAATTTAATTTTAATTAAATGATTTCAATAGGTGTTTTTATAGTTTAATGGTGAGTTTGTTTTGCTATATGCTTTATTAATTATTCACTCAATATATTAGTATTCATTAAAACAAACAATTTATGACTGCTAAATTGTACTAATAGAAATTAATATGGTGTACAAATTAATTATTGAAGAATAAAACAATTGAAAAAATAGAAATTTACATTGATTAAATTATGAATTAAATTCGAATATTAATTCCATTAACATTATTAATCAAATAAACCATTGTACCAAAAGGTGTATGTAATTTGTGTGAAATAATTAAGTGCTTAAATTAGTGTGGTTTATGTCTTGTTGAAAAGTAATATTAGGTCAGCGATCTCCGTTCATGATTTTGTCAGCATTGTTGCAGAAAAAAAAAGCAACAATACCGCCAAAATCGGGCTGTACTTATCGTTTTGACCAAGGCTTCACAGCCTTGGCTACAAAAATGTCACCCCTTTGGGGTTTTTGGGATTCGTTAGGCTTTGCAGTCAATATTATCAAAGCCTGTCCTGATTTTTAACTCACTCAGGGGCAAAAAATGAACAGGTAGTTAGTGATTTTGTCAGCATTGTTGCGGAAAAAAAAGCAACAATACCGCCAAAATCGGGTTGTGCTTATCGTTTTAACCAAGGCTTGACAGCCTTGGCTACAAAAATGTCACCCCTATGGGGTTTATGGTTAAGGAGCTTCCATATCGGTAATCGTGCTTTTTCTTGAAAGCATAAACTATAAGAATTTATCGGCCTTCAAAGGTTATGGTTTTTGGAGCAGGATGGAGGGCGTTAAGAAAATGAGTTAGCTCCCACAAGGAGATCCACTCATTTTTAGCCCGGAATCCTGATTCAAAAATCAAATGATGGCTATGTAAAAGGAATCTGTTCTTAGAACGATTACCCATCATTTGAAATAAGATTTGACAGCCTTGATTTTTTGGTTCGTTTTTTCATCAAGGAAAAAATGAACAGGAAAGGAAAAGGGTAACCATTGGGAAAAGTCCATAAATCACATGAAAAGGTTAAATTTTGCTACCATTAAATAATGTTGATTACATTTTATCATCCTGTAAAAAGTGGTTTTGTCAGCATTGTTGCGGAAAAAAAAAGCAACAATACCGCCAAAATCTTAAGTTCTTAGATTACTTAAAACCATCTACTACCAGTTGTGAATGGCACCATCGGGACTTTTCAAGTAGGGATGTGTAAACTCGGTGTTTTTAGTGACCTCAAATAAAAGCGATGCTTTTTCTGGTGAGAAAATTACACCAAGCCCCGGACGGTCATTCAGATGAATTTTACCCTCCCTGAAATCAATAAAATCTTCGTTAAAATAAGTAGGCTTTTCCGGTTCACCACCTGCCAGCTCTATCATGCATCGGGTAGGACTAGAAGATCCCAATACATGCACAAGTGCGGCTGTAGAAAGCGGGCCGGTAAAGTGTGGGATGATGCCCACATAATGGGTTTCCCCAATGGCTATTATTTTCTTGATTTCGCTAATTCCTCCTGTATTGGGTAGGGTTACCCTGCTGTAATCTATCAAGTGGTTTTCCATCAACACATTGCTGTCCCAGCGATCACCAAATTGCTCTCCCACGGCAATGGGTACTTTGGTCATGTTCCTAATGGTTCGGTATACTTCAGGGTTTTCAGACCTGATGATGTCTTCTACAAAATAGGGTTCCAATTCTTCCAGCGCATCACAGATTTTTATCGCTTCTGTCGTGTCAAAGCGGGTGTGGAGGTCAATGGCCCAATTGCCACTTCCGCCCACTGCTTTGTCTAGCCGTTGACAAGTTTCAATGGTTTTTTTACTGTTTTCATAAAAATCAAAAGGCAAGTCCCCATTGCCACCGGTAGGGCCAATTCTATAACACCTTAGCCCGGCTTCAAGACAGTCCTGTGCCTGGCCTTCCATTGTCGTGGCTTTGCTTTTGCGAAAACCTGTGGCGTAGCATTCTACGTAATTACGGGTTTTTCCGCCCAGTAATTCGTAAACAGGAACTCCCAAAGCTTTGCCTTTAAGGTCCCATAGGGCCATTTCTATGGCGCCGACTCCATGGAGTTTTTCACGGCCGGGAGGGTAAAACATCCCTCTATAAAGGTATTGCCAAAGGTGTTCGATTCTGAATGGATCTTCGCCGATAAGCATTTCAGCACATTGCTTGACCATATCTGGGGTGCCTCCCTCTCCGATCCCGATCAATCCTGAATCTGTTTCTATTTCTACGATGCCTCTGGCCTGATTAAAAAGCGGCTTGTTGTATCCGGGAGCAGCGTAATAGCGAATTTTTTTGATTTTGAAATCAGAGCGAGCGTGACTGGAAAAAGGTATTCCGGTAAATAAAGCGAGGGAACCAAGGCCACCAATCTTTAAAAATTGTCTTCTTTCCATAATTAATGTAGGGTTTATTGCCAATGAAGGGCTTAATCTTCTAATTATATCTTAATTATGCAAATTCTATCGGTTTAAATTAATTTTTCAACGGTTGGTTGGGGAAATCTGGGGGCAATTGAAATTAAAATTTGACACTAATGCATATTGCCCAACAAATATTTCCTTCATCGGGATAAAAGGGAGCGGTTTATTGGGAAGAGGTAATTATTTGTTTAGTTTTAAGCATGTTCTTAGCTAAGCCTTTTATGAAGTGGAGTCTGTTTTATTATTGTTCGGTACTAAGTCTTCTCTTTTTTGCCTGCCAAAATAACCATGAGAAAGGGGAGTTGAAATTGAAAGTGGTGGATGAAATTACTTTTGAAACAGACAGCCTGGTGCCTATCAATCCGGGGCATATTCAGTTTTTGGAAACTGATTCGGGACCTCAAATATTTCTCTACAATTATTTTAAAAAAATATACCAGTTTTATTCCTATCCTGAGGGGAAATTGGTGAAGGAAGTCCCCTTACATATGGATGGCCCCAATAGTGTCAAGCCTTTTTCAGGTGGAGTACTAATGGCTGAAGACTCTATCTGGCTGGTCAATTATGCCCCTCAAAAAATCGTTTTAATTAATTTGGAAGGGGAGGTCCAGTTACGAAAACCCATTCATAATGAGCTTTTCCCTATTTCCCATATAGGTGTTTCCTTGGAAACCCCACTTTACCAAATAGGTAATAAGGTATATGGTGCGCAGCCACTTTTTATGAAGTACCATGATATGGATAAGGCGGACATACAAAAACACCAATTGGTATACAGTTATGATATATCAGAGGATACCGTGCAGTGGTATGATGTTTTTTACCGGGAAGACTATTGGGACAAGGGCAAAAAAGGCAGTGGGTATTCTTGGGCAAAAAGAGGAGATAAAATTTATATTGCGGCCTTGTATGACCATGAAATCCAGATTTTTGACACGAAATCGGGTAAGGTTGTCCATAGAAAGGAAGTTAAATCTGAAACAGTCAATAATTTTCTTTATGTAGAGGAATTGGCACCTAATCCCAGGGCGGCTTTGGAAGATAGGATAAAATATGACCAATATGGTGCCCTGATCTATGATCCTTTTAGAGATGTTTTTTATAGGGTCACCACTCCGGCAGTGGAATATGATCCGGAGGCTTCTGATGAAGACTTAAACCATTTGAATTATTACCGTCCCTATACTGGTATTATGGTTTTAGATAAAGACCTGAATATATTGGCGGAACATACTTTTGACACTTTCGAAGTTTATGTAGGAAGAAATTTTTTTGTTAGGGAAGATGGCTTGTACCTCTCTAGAAATAATCTTTTCCATCCTGATTATGATGAGGGAGTTTTCAGGTACCAGGTGGTCAGGTTTGAAAAGGAGTAAAAGTGAAATTTAGCTAAAGCCCGTTTAAATCCCCCTTGGGGGAGTTTCAGCCAATGTTTTTTAACGCTGAATTTTTAGAATTTAAAGGTACTGTTGAAATGTTAAATCAGGAACGTACTCGTAAATTCTAAAAAACCTAAATCCCCCTTTCTCTTAAAGGGGGACCAAGGGGGATTCTTTCGTAAACATTCAAAAATACGAGCTATTCCAATCCGAAAATGGAAGGCGATTTTGGTTATTTCAATTTTCATTGTAGCATTTACCCTTCTCTTCCCGTATAGGTGTTAAAAAACCCTAGAAATCATGAAAATAACTACTGCTTTGTTCTGTTTAATGGTATTTACCTCTTGCAACTGGGGAGAGGATGAGGAAATCGACCTTACAGCCAATATCCGACCTTTACAGGTTCACGAACAAGAAATGGTTTTGAGCAGTTCTCAATTTGCCTTCGATTTGTTTCATGAACTTCAGAAGAAGGAGGATGTCAATCAGTTTTTCAGTCCCTACAGTGTACATCAGGCACTCGCCATGGCCATGAATGGCAATGAAGACGAGGTAGAAGCAGAGTTTATGCGGGTTTTGCGATTTGAGGGGATGGAATTGGAAGAAGCGAATCAAGCGGCAAAGTCCCTGACCGATTATCTATTGGCACTTGATCCCAAGGTAAGGTTGGCTATCGCCAATGCCATTTGGTACAAGCAGGGTTTTGAATTGAATCAGGAATTTGCAAAAGATGTCAGAGACAGTTTCAGTGCAGAGGTTGCGAGCCTGGACATGTCCAATCCGCAATCCAAAGAGGTGATCAATCAGTGGATCGAAAACAATACCAATGGGATGATCAAAGACATGCTTGATGCTGTTGATCCGGCAGCAGTAATGTACCTGGTCAATGCCATCTATTTCAAGGCGGATTGGAAATACCGTTTTGATGTTGGTAATACAAAGAAAGCACCTTTTTATACCGCTTCGGGTCAAGAAGTGGTAGTGGACATGATGCAAATGTCTTCTCCCGCAGGGCTTAGGTATTACGCTGATAGCGCATTGGAGTACCTGGAAATACCTTATAGCACCGGGCAATATACCATGGGAGTGATCATTGACAAGGATTTTGAATTGGACAATAAGATGGAGGCTTTTACTTTGGAAGACCTGGAGCATTTTAGAGCCAATGCGGATACTTCAAATTTTATCCTAAAGATGCCCAAGTTTAAGATGGGGTATAGAATAGATAATTTAAAAGAACAATTACAGTCTTTGGGTTTGGTGTCACCTTTTATGGCTAGCCCATTGAATTTTAGTAAGCTCTTTAATAATCCTACTGAGCCCATGTTTATAAGTAAAGTCATCCACGAGGCGGTTATCGAAGTCAGTGAAGAAGGTACGGAAGCTGCTGCGGCAACCATTGTAGCAATTGTAACCACCAGCACAGGCCCTTCCCAGCCAAGGGTTTTCAGTCTGGACAAACCTTTTGTCTTTTTTATCCAGGAGAACAGCAGTGGGGCAATTTTGTTTGTAGGTAAACTTGGAGATCCAGCCCTTCTGGACTAGACCTAAAATACCAATATAAAACCAAGCCAAAGCCACCGAGATTAATTTCTAGTGGCTTTTTGTATATAGAGGGGCTTATTGCTTATAAATTATGGAAGTGGGAAAAGCGTAGACCTAAGTATATTCTGTATTTTGGTTAAATAAGTGCCCATTTATATCTCTTTTCTGACCGTTTTTAATAAATTCCATTAAGATTTCAGTATTTGCAAAGGTTTGGTTGGCCTAAATTGTTAATTTAAAGGATGGTTTAGTCGAAGGAGTGGTGTGCGTAGTAGATATATACGTAACTCTTGGGCTAAAATTTGTTTATATACAGGTGTTAGCAAAAGTTTAAAATGAGAGAGCAATTCACTGAAATAATACAATCGAAGGACTTAAAGGATATTTCCATTGACCTCATTGAAAAAGTCCTCGACAATGAAATTTCAAGTGAAATTCTAAAAGAAGTTCCAATTTTGAAGTCATTAGTTGCCGCAAGAAATATTTATCAGTCATACACTGACAGAATTTTCATTAATAAAGCAATGAATGTTTTATTAGAGTTAGGTGAAACGAATTGGAAAGAGCGAATAGAACTGACTCGAGAATTAGATGACGATGATGAAAGTGGTCCTGAAAAAATATTGATGGCCATTGACCGACTTGAAACAACAAAAAAGTGCAAGGTATATGGACGTCTTTGCAGTTTAAAAGCACTTAGGAAATTGAAATATACTGAAGACTTCCTTAGACTTACTAAGCTTATTCAGGATGCTTATTTAGATGATTTAATTCTAGTTACAGATTTTAAAAAGGGAGAAAGAAAAGAGATACACCTAGGAGATTATTATCCAATATTGAGTTTAGGTTTAATTTATCAGGAGTCTACAGAACAAAAACCAATTGAAAAAAATCATCAATACAATGAATATGATCCTGAATTCAAGGGGGGTGAGATTGAATTTAACTATTTACTCTCTGACTTAGGTGTTACGCTTCTTGAACATTTCTATGACCTTTTTCCTGAATATAAGAAATAAGAACTTTTGCTAATATCGGCTATAGCTAATGCGGGCTGACTATTTAAAAATAAAAATATTGAAACCAAACAACATTCGGTCAGCGGAAAAAGATTCGGTTTCAATATCCCGTTCTTGCCATAGCCAAAGCTCTTGCCAGTAATATGAGCCAACCGAAAACCATAAGATTTAATGAGTGAAGAATTAAAAACGACCTCGGGACAACAATATTTAGACAAAGATTTTAGTGTTGAACTGAACTTTAAATTTTGGACAACAAAAGGAGCTAGATTTGTTGCTAGTCATAGACTTAAATCGATAAATAAACTTTCTTCATATTCATTAGGTTTTTTATCGGCTTATTTAATAATTCTTGGACTTTTAAGTGTATTTGAAATGGGACCTGAATTATTGATCTCAACCAAACATTTTGCTTTAATCTCAACGAGTCTTTCGATTTTAATACTCGTTTTTAGTCAGTTGGAAGGTTCAAATGATTATCGGCTACGAGCTGAAAAATTTCACGATTGTGCTTTAGAAATAAGCGAACTATATAATAAACTACGCTATTTCAAAACAAGTTCTATTGAGCAATACAAAATAAACAAACTTTCAGAGGATTTGTCAATTGAATATTCTAAAGTTTTGAAAAAATATGAAAATCACAAATATATAGATTTTTTAATGTTTCAAACTACTAAAAATGACTATTTCAAACTGAATTGGCTGAATATTGGAATTATCAAATTAAGATATTATTGGAGTACTCAATTTTTATATCACATTTTAATAGTTCTACCACCAATTTTAATTTATTGGCTTGTAAAATGAAAAAAGTACTACTGGCAACAATTAAGTTACATTGATGCGAAGTTCGGCTTCAGTTCATTGTAGTCTCGATCAATCGGGATTGAACTCAGCTTCTGGTAGCTTTCTATTAAAGTAAGCCTGAATTGGGGAAAACTTCATAGCCTGTTCTAAATTTAACCGGATCCGTTTTGATGAAGAGATGAAAATAATTTACTTCTTATTATTATCTTTATAGATACTTAAATTAAGTAGGCTATCAGGAGATACTCTATGCGGTAAAAATATCATGAAGGACAATTATAAAAAATCAATTTCTTTACAGTGCGATACTTGCGGTGAAACATTATTTGAATATAACGAAGATAAAAATTGGGTGAAATGCAAACTATGTGACAGAGAATATCATGGGGGTTATGAAGAGTTAGTAAAACTTAATGAATCGGAATTCGGAGAAGAACTAAATAAGATGAAAAAAGAAATCACTAAAGATATTAAGGTTGATTTTAACAAAATGCTGAAGGGTGCTTTTAAAGATAATGATAATATCAAGTTTAAATAGATATGACAGCTTTTCAAATTATTCCTATTATTGTTTCAATGTTGTCTCTTGGATTATCTCTGTATACATACTGTAAACATGATGCAAAGATAAAAAAACAGAATACTCTTATAAATCAGTTTCAATTGGAAAAACTTAGGAAAGAGACTGATTCAGAAAAAAAAGCGATTATTGAAGCGAATGTAGTTAAAAGAGAAAAGGGGAAACGAATTGTAAAAGTTTATAACAAAGGAAAAGCAATAGCAAAGAATGTAGTAGTTACTTTTCCGGGTGCTCCAAACGTATCCATTATGGATTATCCGGCATCTATTGATATTAGAGCACAAAATTCAATAGATATTCAAATTAATGCTTCAAAAATTTCTCCTGAGACGTTAAAAATAAATTTTGAATGGGAAGATGATTTAAGTTTAAATAATAAAGACAGTCAAATAATCCAAGTATGATAAACTGCTTCTAATATGGTATAAATGTAATGTTGGCTGAAGTGTTAAATTGTAACTCTTCCAAACCCGCACCATGATTACAGCTTACCTATAGTATGCCACGAAGCTGTGGTAATCCATTAGGTGTGAATCCTACCTAAAATTTGTATTGTTTATCAATCTAAACACCTTAAAATTTAAAATAATTTAATAATGAAATATAAAATAATAAAGAAAAAAGAGATTAATTTAGTTAATAAATTTTATTTTTTAGAAGATATTCAAAATAGTTTACGAAATTATTGCGTAGCCTGTAACTTAGAAAATTGCCCTGAAATTATAAGTACTAATTTTAAATATCATGCGGAAATTCATGACATAAAAATTATAGAAAATGGGGAGGAACAATCCATGCTTGAATTGTTTAAAACATTTTCTTTGATAGTTATACCGGAAAATGAGGTAATAAAGATATTTTTGACGACCAAAGATAAATCAGCTAGTGGATATAATGAAATCTCCAATTATTTGAAGGAGTTTGAAATATTTTTAAAGGAAAAAGTTGAATTTACCCAAGGGGATTTTAATGAAATTATTTTAATGGATTAAAAAAATGGTTTTGTTTCCAACTCTTAAAATAAGAAGTCTCGATTGAATTTTGTCCTAAGTCGATAACTCAATTTTTTATTTTTGAACAATTATTCAAGTAAACAAGATATTTTTTAACATTCAATTAAATAAACTCAAAAACCTAGCGTACCCTTTGGTAATCAATGTCCCTTCGGCAGTCTCCGGGCCCTAAATCTGGCCTGACTTTAAAAACAATAAAAAATTATCCATTAAGTTTGCCATAGTCTTTTGTTTCCCCAATTTTTTTTGATTTCATAAAAATTTATTGTATTCATAGTTATAGCCATAGGGTTTATGAATTAGGGAGTTGTGATTGGAAGGAAGGTGTTTGTAAGCAGTAGGAACACAAATGTAGGTCGTAGGAAGGGAGATGTAAGTGGTTGGGTGAATTGGTGATGAGGTGATCGTGTGGACTTGGTTTTGAAAGGAGATTTTCATAATGTTTCCCTAGGCAAGGTGGAAAGGTAATAACAGAGTAGGTCTTGACCTGCAATTGTCAGTATATTGCTTGATGTAGGTGGCGCTGATAGTTTACTTGTAATTATTATCTTTATAGGTATTAATAAAGTAGGCTATCATGCTATACCCTACTATGTCAAATAGCGAATCAGAAATAGCTCATATCGTATCATATCGTATCAGTAATTTTTGAATCTTTGATAGGAATGACCCAAAAAATATACAATTTCGAAATTGACCTAAATTGGAAGTTAATATCCCAGCTTAGTAAAATAGATAGATTTAATGCTTCTTGGACGGCACTTGAAAAACGTGAAAAGCAAAATCTTAGCCAATTGAAAGCGTTTGCAACTATTCACAGTGTAGGTTCTTCAACAAGAATCGAAGGCTCTCATATGAAAAATGATGAGGTTAAAGCCTTAACCCAGAATATTAAGCTATCACAAATTGAGGATAGAGATAGTCAAGAAGTTGTAGGATACTATAATGTACTCAGTATTATAACGGATTCTCCTATTGAAATCACGGTATCTAAAAGTGCTATTAATAACTTACACAATCAACTATTAAAAATAAGTGAAAAATATAAACAACACAGAAAAATACGATCGATATACTGGACCGTTAATGGTCATTAAAATACTTACAATGAGATTAAAGCCCCAAAATTACTATATAGAAAAATCAATGAGAATGAGATGTCAGCAGGTAATATTAATGTTTATTTTGATAGTTGTTGGATGGGGCTGCAAGCATAATACTGAAACACAAATTGATAAGGTAAGGGAGGAAGCCTCTTATTCTGTTCCTAAAATCATGGGGAATTATAGGCAGTCCAAGGAAGAAGAAACCGGCGGGGTGAAAATGGGATTTGAATCTGCCATATTGTATCCTGACTCTTCGCAGAGTGAATTAATCTTTAAATGGGATAATTTATCCGATAAATCATTTAATGAAGGGGCTTATTTCAGGCTTACGCTTGATTCTGATTTAAACAGTCGCCAGAAATTTTTATTGTTTACGGAGGGAAATGAATTAATTGATTCAATGGATATTTCTCTTGGTACACCCTTTCAGCTCGTACAATGTAAAATTCAAGGAAAATACCTACCTGATGTTTTAAAGAACGGATTGAAAGTCCGGTTAAAAGGAAAAGGTGGGCCTGTTGGCGTTTTTACGCATACAGCACTGGGTTTAGATAACTTTTTACCACATATACTCATTCCGGGTGAAACATCACCTCGAGAAGAATTTTATAAAAGAATGGCTTCTATTGCCGGTTTAACAGAGTATGGTTGGCAAGAGGGATGCGTAATAGATGGAATCGCTAAACTGTCGGAAAGGGCAGCGGATGGAACAAGGTATAAAAATAGCCTGGAAAAGCACATGTCACTCATTTTTCCTAATAATGATAGTATTAATCACAACTATGAAAAAATTGGAATAGAGTTTACATCGTGTCTGGCTCAGTTGGCCCTATGGAAACCTGAGCATCCTGAAATTGAGCATGTTTTAAACTTTTGGGAAAGTAAAACAGATTCAGCGGGAGTCATAAAAAATGGGAATACAATTGTTGCCGAAGGAAATTACACTGTCGCTTGGCCTTTAGCAGTAATTTCACAACAATTAAACAAACCTGAATTGGCAGATATAGCAATCAATCAGTTAAGATTTCGCCGCGATTACCTAATTGACAAACAAGGGGCGATTTGGTTAAGGTACAATTTTGCAACACAGGAAAGAACTTTCCGTTTGTGGTCGAGAGGCTTAACCTGGTATGTATTGGGGCTTGCAAAAACATTGGATGTCTTACCTAATCCTCCACAAGATTTAATTGAAGAGTTACAAAGGGCAACTGATTATTTAATTTCAATTCAAGGAGAAGATGGTATGTGGTCAGTCTTTGCCGGAGATTCTCTTACTGCACCTGAAACATCCGGCACATGCGGTATAGGCACGGCTATGGCAATTGGAGTGCGCAGAGGTTGGTTAGGAAAGAATGCTAAAGCAGCTGCAGTGTTGGCTTTACAAGGGGTGGAGAAAAGACTTACAGCCGATGGGTATCTTGATGGTGTGGCAGAAGAAAATAAAGGTGGTATAGCATTTCAAAGAGAAACAAAAGGTTCAATATGCAATTGGGGAATGGGACTGTTTGCACAACTTCTTGCAGAATTAGACCCGCCGGAAAACTGATTTAAATGGATGTGGTGATGGGGTGAGGTAGTGATGGGGTGATCGGGTGATGTAGTGATCGGGTGATGTAGTGAGTTGGTGATGTGGTGATAGGTGATGGTTTTGAATTATTTTCAAATTGGTATAACCACAGATCACAGATCACTAAATCACAGATCCTCAGCTGAAAAGCAAACTTGCAAGGCTCAAGATTTATGTGGATGATTTAAATGCTGTCATGGCAATGATTTTAGACATAGAAAGGGCACATCCTAGCTACATGAGAGAAAAAGGGGAGTCACAAGATGCCACAAAAACCAAAGAGACTTCCTTTGCAAAGATAGATGATTGGATGAGGGCTTTTTACGCTGTGGCCAAGATTTGGTCAGGATGAAAACCCACAATTTCTAGAGGCCCTAGGAAGGTGGTTAGGTAAGCCCGTTTACGGGAGTGATTTTGTCAGCATTGTTGCAGAAAAAAGCAACAATACCGCCAAAATCGGGTTGTGCTTATCGTTTTGGACCAAGGCTTCACAGCCTTGGCTACAAAAATGACACCCCTATGGGGTTTTGGGATTCGTAAACTATACGTCTTTGGAGGGAAATTCTTATATCGGTAATTACGTTTCTTTTTGAAAGCATAACCTATTAGGCTTTATCGGCCTTCAAAGGTTATGGTTTTTGGAGCCGGATGAAGGGCGTTAAGAAAATGAGTTAGCTCCCACAAGGAGATCCACTCATTTTTAGCCTGGAATACTGATCCAAAAATCAAATGATGGCCACGTAAAAGACATTTGTTCTTAGAACGATAACCCATCATTTGAAATAAGATTTGACAGCCTTGATTTTTTTGGTTCGTTTTTGGATCAAGCCTGCCCTGATTTGCGACACACTCAGGGCCTGCCCTGATTTTTTACTCACTCAGGGCCTGCCCTGATTTTTAACTCACTCAGGGGCAAAAATGAACAGGTAGAAATTAGGATATCTATAGGCGAAAGCAATTCTGTCAACATTATTGCAGAAAAAAAAGCAACAATACCGCCAAAACCGGTTTATACTTATCGTTGTGACCAAGGCTTCACAGCCTTGGCTACAAAATATCACCCCTCTGGGGTTTTTGGGATTCCTTGAGTTTTACAACAATATTATTTCATCCATCGCTGTTAGACATCACCTTTTCAGGGCTCAAAATATAAAAGCAAAATTCAAGCCGACTGGGTTTATGGTTGGTATATACGTAAATTCTCAGCTAAACATGTATTTATGAAATTGTGGAGTGATTTGGGGAAATTACCAATAATTGGTATTTTAGTGTGAAAATTAGAAATTATGAGTAAAAACACTTCAATATCACTCGGGAATTATTTTGACCAATTTGTGAGTAGCCAAGTTTCTGCCGGAAGGTATAAAAACGTAAGCGAGGTAATCAGAGCTGGACTTCGATTATTGGAAAATGAGGAAAGCAAAGAAATAGCTTTAAGAAATGCAATTCAACAAGGATTAAATAGTCCAATTGTTGAAGACTTTGATTTCGATGAGAACCTTAAAAAATAAAAGCGGAAAAAAGAAAAAATGGCTAAAGTTGTATTAAGGCAAGAAGCCATCGCCGATTTAAATAATATTTGGTTTTACACTTTCGAAACCTGGTCTGAAACTCAAGCGGACAAGTATTACGCAACTATAAAAATGGTGTGCAATGGAATCGCTGATAATCCAAACATTGGAAAAGAATATGATGGAATAAATAGAAACCTTCTTGGAATAAAATCTGGAAAGCATATAATTTTCTATCAAATAATTAACCCCGAAAGAATCGAAATTATCAGGATCTTACACGAAAGAATGGATCTGAAAAATAGAATAGCTGAATAAAAAAAATAATGCCTTTAAGTGATTTTGTCAGCATTGTTGCAGAAAAAAAGTAACAACACGTCAAAATCGCATCTTACTTTTTTCTGACCATTGCCATGCGCCCATAGTTTTCATCATTTCAGATTTTACGGAAATATTAAATACAGGAAGAAGGTTTATTGGGTATTTCAAAGTACCCAAGCCCTGAAAGGGCGATATATCAAAGCACAGGGTGAAGCCCTGTGTTATGGATAAATGATTTATGACCAAGCCCTGAAAGGGTGTGATACCAATTGTGTTGTGCGTACCAATTCCTGTTAGGGCGATAAAAAGCGGGGGTAAATTCTTCCCTAAAAAATCAATTGGCTAATAGAACCTATAATTACGGTCAATAACTCCGGTTTCATTTGTGAACGGATTACCTTTAACGCTCTGAAAAGATGGTTTTTTGCTGTGTTTGGCGCAATGTTTAGTTCTTGCGCTATTTCAAGAAGTGATAGCTCTTCTGAATGGTGTAGGTTAAACACTTCTTGTTGCCTTTGGGGAAGCTCTTTGATAATAAGGTCAAGGCGATGTATCGTTTCTCGCTCGTAAATATGACTTTCTGTTTTGTTTTCAGATTTTTCCATATGCATCCAAACAGCCTCTTGTAAAGTTTTTTCCTTGGCAAGTTTTTTGAAATGGTCCATCACGGCATTTTTCGCCATTTTAAAAACATAAAAATCCGAGTTCTCCATCCCCAGAATTTTATCCTTACGCTCCCAGGCTTTTAGGATGATATCTTGGGTGATGTCCTCTGCGAGGGAAGTGTCTTTGACAAGTTTTAAAATAAAGAAATAAACCTTATTCCTTAAGATTTTCATCCTATTTTCCATTGTTCATATTTAATAATAAATATCGGGCTATAGATTGAACAAAGACTATTTTAAAATTTGAGAGGAGATATGAATGGCTAATTTATTAAAAAAATGCAAAAACAAAAACAGTTGTGATTTTAAATGTTTTAACGGCATGATATTATGTTTTCATTCCCTTAAAATACCAAATAATCTACTTTTATTCAATTTTTTTCTTTTCCACTGGTCTGTTTTTATCAATGCGGCGTCTTCTTTACGATTGTGATTTATTGACTAAGGCGATTTGAGAAGGAGATGCCTGAAATCGTTTTTTGCTTATATGAGAAAGTAGAAATGGAGTGTCCATTTTGCTGCCAATTTAACCCTTGACAATGCCGAAAAGAGGTTGCATGGGATACCTATGTTGTCAATTAAAGACTTACCTGTGAAAAATAAATTCGAAGAATTATTTAAAAAATATGTTGATGGTTCCCTTTCAAGAGAGGAATACGAAAAATTCCTTGGCCTTCTTGAAAGTGATGACTCGTTGGCAACATTAGATAAGGAATTGGATAAATTATGGGGCCAGGATCAGGGTGATAAGCGTAAAAATGCCTTACCTGCCTCAGCGGCAAAGCAGTCAAGCAGACAACTCACTTTTTGGGGAATAGCCGCCAGCCTTTTATTGGTTGTAGGATTTGCCTCATGGTTTGTCTTCCTGCAGAACAGCGCTACAGGTTTTGAAGAATACCATACTGATTTCGGAGAGGTGAAGGAATTAATGCTTCCCGACGGTAGTAAAGTCAAGTTAAATGCCAACTCCACCATCAGCTGGGACAAGGCCTGGGAGGCAAAAGGAAAGCGGCAAATCGTGTTGACAGGTGAGGCCTTTTTTGACATACAATCCCTTCCTGGGAAAATTCCCTTTGTAGTGGAAACAGGCGAAGTCTCCCTGGAGGTTATTGGCACCTCCTTTAATGTAGACAACAGAAGTGAAAAAGTAGAAATATACCTGGATGAAGGGCGCCTCGATGTCCACTTGAAAGATCCTGAGATTGAGGTCATAAAAATGGTTCCGGGAGACAAAGTAAAGGTAGACCCAGAGACCAATAAAGTAGCTAAAGAAACGAATACCTCCTTAATCAATTCAGCTTCCTGGAAAAATGGAATTCTCAATTTCAAAGACATGAAGCTGGCTGAAGTACTTGTAAAACTTACCAATATTTATGGGAAAACTTTTGTCTGTGAGAATGAAGCATTATTGGACATAGACCTTTACCTGGGGGTTCCTTTTGCCGATTGGGATACCGTAAAGCAGGTTTTGTCATTGTCATTGGACATAGAATTTATAGAAAATGAAGATGTAGTAGAAATTAAACACTTATAATATAATAAACAATTACCCTAAATAACTGAAGTAGATTATGAAACAAATTAGATGGAGGCTAGGCTTATTTAGCCTGTGGGCCATGAGTTTATTGTCCGTAATGGACGTTAATGCTCTTGAGCTGAAAAACAGTGAGGAGATGTATCTCCTTGAGGCGATCGATAAGATCAGTCGGGATTTTGACGTTTACTTCACCTTTGACAAAGCCTTGGTAAGTGGCATTAAGGTGAATTATGACAAAAATGCGGTGAATGTAGAGGCTGCTGTTGGCACGGTGCTGAAGAAGACCTCGCTTACTTTTAAGTTGATCAATGAGCAGTTTTTAATCATCTATAAAAACGATGAAGAGGGCTTGAAATCTCTCCGAAGCATGTCCAAACACCTGGATAAATTAATTAAGGAAGAGGAAAAAGCCTTCAATAAGCAAGCGGTATTAGCGCCGCGACCTATTGCCAATCAAGGTAAATTGTTTGCCAATATTACAGGTAAAGTAGTAAGCGCAAGTGGAGAATCACTTGTGGGTGTTACCATCTTGATCAAAGGCAAAAATAGAGGAACTGTAACCGACCTTGACGGTGGCTTTACGCTGGAAGGGGTTGAGAGCAATGATGTGTTGGTTTTTTCCTATATAGGTTTCTTAACTCAGGAAGTAGCTGTAGGCAACAGTTCTATGATTTCAATAACCCTTCAAGAAGATTCTAAAGCACTTGATGAAGTTGTCGTGACAGCTTTGGGTATAAGGAAAGAAGTTAAAGCGCTTGGTTATTCTGTTACTAAAATAGATGGTGAAAGTTTTTCTAAAGCCAGGGAAACTAACTTTGCCAACTCTTTGGTCGGTAAAGTAGCTGGTGTGAATGTGACTGGCGTAGGTTCTGGCCCGGGAAACTCATCAAGGGTTACCATTAGGGGAAATACTTCCATATCTGGAGACAACCAACCTTTGTATGTGATAAATGGTATGCCTATGGACAACACGCAATTTGGTAGTCCATCGGGCGCAAATCCTGACTGGGGAGACAATATTTCCAGTATTAACGCAGACGATATTGCAGAGATCACAGTGCTAAAAGGCGCAACAGCTGCCGCATTGTACGGTTCAAGGGCAAAAAATGGAGCGATCGTAATCACCACCAAATCCGGTGCTGGCAAGAAAGGCCTGGGAGTTGAAATTACAAGTCACAATACCTTTGATGTTCCTTATTATTTATGGGAAATTCAGGACCAATATGGTCAGGGATATGGTGGCGTCAAACCTGCAAGTCAGCAGGATGCTGCTAACCACGGACAAAATCACTGGGGAGCTCCTTTTGATGGCTCTCAAGTTATTCAGTTGGATGGTGTAGAGCGTCCTTATTCTTATGTGAAAGACCAGGTATTGGATGATTTTTACAGAACAGGTAGCACCTCCAGTAACAATATCTCTTTTTCTGGTGGTGGAGACAATGGGTCTTTCAGGCTTGGTATCACCAACTTGAAAAACAGTGGCATTATTCCTAACTCAGGTATGGAAAGGAATAACATCAGTTTAGGGCTTACGCAAAAGGCGGCTAAAAACCTTACGATTTCTGCCAATGTAGATTATATTACTGAAAATGTAAACAACAGGTATGTCAATAGAGGAACGCAAGGTAGTGCTGGCGGAACCATCCTTTTTGTAAACACCAATATGCCAACAAGTGCATTGGCTCCAGGCTACAATGATGATTATAGCGAGAAGGTGCTTGGTACGGATCTTAATGCCACCAACCCTTATTATGTTGTCAATAGAATGAGCAACAAAACCCAAAAGGACAGGTTCATCACTGGGGTAACTACGCGTTGGGATGTGCTTCCATGGTTGTTTATCCAGGGCAGAGCAGGTCAGGATTATTACACTTTCAAAGGAGATAATATTATCCCTGATGGTACAGGATTCCGTGCAAATGGTCAAATTGACCAAAGGGTCATGAACTTCTGGGAGAGAAACTTCGAAGGGCTGATAGGGATAAACAAAGACGTGAATGAGGATTTTAACCTGGCTGTAAATTTGGGAGGTAACTTAATGTCCCAACACAGGTATACCACCTCTATTTCCGGATTGGGATTTGTTGTGCCTCAATTGCATGTGGTCAACAATACCTCCATTAGAAATACCTCTACTCAAAATTACGACAAGAAAATCAACTCGGTTTTCGGAACAATGGAACTGAGCTTTAGGAATTATCTTTACCTAAATCTGACAGGAAGGAACGATTGGTTTTCAACGCTTAACCCTAATTCAAACAACTTCTTCTATCCTTCTGCAGGGGTGAGTTTTGTGCTTTCTGATGCCGTTGATCTTCCAAGGTCTATCAGCTTCAGTAAATTTAGAGTGGCCTATGCCTCAGTAGGTGGTGACACAGATCCTTATGGTTTAAATCTTACTTATGGTTTGTTGGACTACAATTACAATGGAGTGCCACTAGGTACCATCAACCAGCAAACAGTTCCTAACAATTTGCTTCAGCCACTTAATGTGGACGAATTCGAAGCTGGCTTAGACATTAGGGTTTTGGACAATAGATTGGGATTGGACTTTGCGGTCTACAATAAGTTAACCACCAATGATATTGCAGTGGAAAGTATTTCTACTACCAGTGGTTATTCTGGTGTATCTGTAAACGTTGGAAGTATTCGAAACAGAGGCGTTGAGTTTTTGCTTACAGGAAAGCCTGTTGTTTCTGATAATTTTGACTGGGACATCACGGGTAACCTTGCCTACAACAAAAGTAAAGTATTGAAGATTTCAGATACTTCGAATGAATTGATTTTGGCCACCACTACCAAAGCCTTTATCAAACACATAGAAGGCATGGAGTATTCTCAGATAGTAGGCCGTACCATTTTGAAAGATGAAGAAGGAAGAGACATTATTGATGCTACGGGACTTCCTATCGTTCCAGCAGGTGTGGTTCCTTTTGGTACAGGTGTTCACCGATGGACGGGCGGATTGATAAATAATTTCAGGTACAAATCCTTTAACTTAAACGTTTTGGTAGATGGTAAATTTGGTGGAAGCATTTATTCCCAAACCAATTATGACCTGGAACACCGAGGCATGTCTTACGGATCGCTATTAGGTAGAGAAAACGGAGCCGTTTTGCCAGGGGTAAATGAAAACGGTGAAGTCAATGATGTATTGGTAACGGCTGACAGGGTAAACAACAGGGCCATTATCGTAAGGCGAAGAGATGCACTTGACGATTACCTTTATGATGCAAGTTTTATCAAGTTGAGGAACATTTCATTGAGTTACAGTCCTCCCGCATCATTTTATAACAAGTTAGGATTCGTGAAAGGTGGAAGCATTTCTTTGGTAGGAAGAAATCTTCTAATACTAATGAGTCATTCACCAGGCATAGACCCGGAAAACAATTTGTATCCAGGAAACAGTCAGGGTGTTGAATCAAGTGCCTTGCCTCCAACAAGGAGTATAGGGGTGAATGTAAACCTTAAGTTCTAATCTCAATAATAGACCGAATCATCATGAAAAATAATCTGTTAAAAAACGCGATTTTATTTTGTCTCGTGATCCTGGCGTCTTGCGACCAGGGATTTGAAGAGCTTAATAAAGACCCGAATGCAGTTACTGCCGATCAATTCAATCCCTCCTTTTTATTGACTACCGCACAACTAAAGTCGGCGCAGGGAGATCACAATACCAGCTTGTATTATGGAACCTGTTTTGTGCAACAAATGGCCTCTTTGAGTAATGTGGGAATCTTTGATTACCATGGCGACAAATACGTTTATCATAAAGGCAACAATGAGGCACTTTGGAATGCTACTTATGGCAATACCGCCAAACTAATTGAGGACATTATCATCCAAACGGAAGGGGATGCAGATTTCAACAACCTGCACCAGATGGCAAGAATCTGGAGAACCATCATTTACCACAGGTTAACGGATATGTATGGAGACATTCCTTATTTTGAATCCAGCAGAGGTTATTATGATCAAATCTACAAGCCCAAGTATGATGCCCAAAAGGACATTTACCTCGATATGCTAAGCGAACTAGAGGATGCAGTAAGCAAATTGGATGCAACCAAAAACAATTTCTCCGAAGCAGACATTGCCTATAATGGAGACATTGCCAAATGGAAAAAATTGGGAAATTCCATGATGCTTAGGCTAGGCATGCGTTTGTCTAAAGTGGAACCAGCTACCGCTGAGACCTGGGTGATTAAAGCCGTAACTGCTGGTGTGTTTACTGACAACGCTGACAACCTTATGATCAGCGGAACAGATCCTACAGGCACCTCCTCTGATCTAGCCAATGGCATGAGCTGGACGATAAGTGTTGGCACAAGAAGTCCTGGCAAAATCGCTGCTACCTTCTTTGATTTCTTAAATGACAATAATGATCCAAGGCTGAAACACACGGTAGCCGTCTATACTGACCCTACCAATATAAGCACTAAAAACACGGATCCTGCCATTCAAAAAGGCTTGCCAAACGGTCTGGACAGACAGACTTTGGAAGCTGATCCAAGTTATAATCCAGACAGCCCTGGTCAGGAACACCAATATTCCGGTGTAAACAGGTCCGTATATGCCAAGCTAGATGGGCCAAGGATGTTCATCACCAATGCAGAGGTGCAGTACATGATGGCAGAAGCCGCAGTTCGAGGCTGGATAAGTGGAGATGCTGCTGCCTATTACGAAACGGGTGTGTCTGAAGCCATGAAAATGCTTCAGCAATACGACCAGTCAGCAACCATCACCGATCAGGAAATCACTGCTTATTTGACTGCCAATCCATTTGTAGGCACTTCAAATATGGAAGCCGCCCTGGAGCAAATCAATACCCAGTACTGGGCTGCTACCTTCCTGAATGGCTACGAAGCTTTTTCCAATGTCAGAAGATCTGGTTACCCAGTTCTGACGCCTATCAACTATCCCGACAATGAAACCGGAGGGTTGTTCCCTGGCAGGTTAAGGTACCCAGACAATGAGCCAGTACTCAACGTAGAAAATTACAACGCAGCAGTAAGCAGCCAAGGAGCCGATAATTACATCACCCATGTATGGTGGGATGTAGCCAATTAAAACCGAGCCTATAGTTACTTATTGTCTGTACTCAATTATCACCGAATGAAAGCCGCCAAGCATTTGTCTTGGTGGCTTTTTTTGTACAGTCATGGGGAAGGGTTTTAGGGGTTATTGCTTATAAATTATAGAAGTGGTAAAAGAGTAAACCCAAGGATATTCTGTGATTTAGTTAAAATAACGTCCATTTATATAAGTTTTCTGACCATTTTTAATAAATTCCATTAAGAATTTAGTATTTGCAATGGATTCCTTATCCTAAATCCTTAATTTGACGAATAAAATTGAAATAGCCGGATATATAGTTGCTATATATGCAACTCAGAAGTTATAATGGTGACATATACGGATGTTATGCCTCACCTAAAAACAACCGAGTTATTGAAAGATTAACGATAGTATGATAAAATAAAACATATGAAACTAACTAATACGCAATTACATAACTTCATAGGCAGGATAAAGTTGAAAGAAGAAAACATGCCTAAATACCGTGAACAAGTAAATAATCTTAAAGAAAGACTTGAAAAAAAGATAATAGAAGATGACAGAACAGGATTAAAAGTTACAAAGTACTTGCTTGCAGGCTCTTGGAAAAAAAGAACAATACTAAGACCAACAGGTGAAAACCCTATTGATATTGATTTAGTTTTATACGTTGGAGGAGATGAAAGCTTAAAAAATGACCTAAATAGACTGCATGACTTTATTGTGGGCTATTTAAGAGAAATATACCCTAATAAAGATATCGATCGTGATGTAGATGCTGAGGGTAATACAAAGTCAATAACAATAAAATTTAGTGGTACAGGCTTAGAGCTTGACATTGTTCCAGTTGTCCCTATTCCCAATTCTAACGAATATGTTTGGCAACCACAAAGAGGTGGAGGTGGCAAAAGATATACTACTAGCGTAACTAAGCAAATTGATTTTGCAAGGGAAAGAAAAGCGGAAAACACCTCATTCACTTCAATTGTTAGGGCGATCAAATGGTGGAAAAACTATAAAGAGCTAAAACCAATTGGAGATGATCCCGGTCTGTCATCCTTTGTAATTGAACTCATTGTTTCTCATTTGGAATTAACAGAAGGAACCGAAAATGATATTGAAACGGGAATAATTAGGTTCTTTCGATTTGTAAGCGATCCCAACTTCCCAATTATTAAATTTAAAGATGCAATAAATTCTGTTCCTATATTATTTGACAGCCCAGTTTACATTGCAGACCCTACAAATAATGATAATAATGCATCAAAGAAGCTTGATAATTCCATTTGGGACGAAATAATACATGAAGCGAATGATGCATTTGATGCGCTCTTTATTGCTCAATCCAAAATTTCTCAAGGCGATACTATTGAAGAATGGAAACATATTTTCGGGCCAAAATTCAGTATAACCAAAGAAGATTAATTATGTACAATACTTATACTAACACAGGAACTTATACTGTCACAGATATTAGAAAAACCTTTGAAGGTTTCAGTGCTGATTTCAGAATGATTGCTACTAGAACAGGCAAAAGAACCATGACCGAAGTAGAATCATTTATAAATGACATTTTAATATGGGCTGAAACTAAAAATCTAGATTATGTTGATATTGCATTAATTGACTCTAATAAAAAACCAATAAAAGCAGTAAGATACAGAGTGGATGAAAATGGCAAAGCCAATCAAAGCGACAGAGCGGGCAACAATAATGATTGGCAAAATTTACCTAATACAGAATTAAGGGCTGTTGTAACCTTTACTAAAAAATGGACAAGCCTTACAGATGAACAAAGAAATGAATTTTTGAAAGCAAACAATTTTAGGTGTAGTTGGGGTCGATTAGATTTTGATAACTCTTACAATCACTTATCTAAAGATGATGCTCAATTGTATGCAAGTAAAGGATATGAACTTAAAAAAGAAAACTTTAAATAATGGCTTCAATATTTGATAATACAATTGACCTTCCAAATGCAGGTATAAAAGAAAGAACAGCCAACCTAATCGGATTTGATGCAAAGTTCCAAAGGATATATGGGAATCTTAAGTTACTTCTTGACCAAGAAGGTTTGAAGACTTGGAGCAAAAAGCACCATAAAATTGAGTTGCCAATAATCGAACAACTCACAGAACGTTATCCCTTGATTATTTTAGCAGGTGATGCAGGTACAGGTAAAACTGTTTCTGCCGAAGCAATCGCCGATAAAATGGTTAGAGAATTAAAGAAAGAAGGTTTTTTTCTAAAACTAAGCACTAGAGTAAGAGGTGAAGGACTTCACGGGCAAATGGGTAATTTAGTGAATGATGCATTTGCAGAATTAAAAAAGCAGGCAGGAAAAAAGAGATTAGCATTCTTATTTATAGACGAAGCAGATGCCATTGCTACAACTCGATCAACAATGCAAATGCATCAAGAAGAGAAAGCCGCTGTAAATACTTTAATACAAAAAATCGATGAAATACGAGACTTAAAAGGCAGAGCTGTTATTTTCATGTCCACAAACAGACTTCATTTTATTGATGAGGCCATAATTAGAAGAGCAGCAGTAATTTTAGAATTTGAAAGACCAAATGAGCAAGAGCGTAAAGACCTTTTTGAAAAAAGTTTAACAGGAATTGAGTTTAGCAATCAGGATTTACAAGAACTTGCTGATTTAACAAGTCCAGAGAAAAACGATAATTTAGGCCATTCATTTTCGGATATTAGATTGAAAATTCTGCCAGAGACAATAGCTTCGTGTTTTCCTGACACACCTCTTACTTTCCAGATTTTGTGTGAAACCATAAAAAAAATTAAACCAAGTCCTAAAATTGTATGACAACTCGACAATCAAATATAATTGTACTTATAATATTTGGAGGTTTTATCCTATATAGGACTATTTTTCCGCCAGATTCCGATGATTCTTTCTCTCAAACTTTCTTTAATATTTCAATTGAAATAGTTGGCGGAATATTACTTTTTGGGATTTTGCAGTTTCTTCAAAATATTAATCGATTTTGGTTCTACATTCAAACACAATTTCTTTTAAGAAAGATAGATGTTAGATTATCCATTGCATACTTATTTAGGATAAATATTAATGGGAAATTTTTATTAGTGAAGAGTCGTAGAAGGGACTATTATCAACCAGTAGGTGGTGCTTTTAAAACGTTGCCAGGAGCTGATAAAGTATTTGAAAAACTTGGTGTAAAACCTGATAAATTAGTCGAGACAGAACATGGGATTGCTAAAAGTGATTTAAGGGTTTATGTTAAAGGAGTGCATATTATCGAGTTTTTAGAATGGTTTAAATCTAAAGAAGATAGAGAAATTTCCCCTTGGAGAGAATTTTGTGAAGAACTTATATCAACAGATATTTTACCTTGGAAACCATTTAGATATATCGATTATAAGTTTAAAGGAACAGTTCAATCTCCAATTATTAATATGGATAGTGGAGGAAAGGGTTTGTTCTTGTTTGAAGTTTATGATCTTGTAGTAAATGATGAACAGAAACCTGTTTTAGAAGAACTGCAAAAGCGAGGCAATACGGCTGAATACGTATGGGTAGATGATTATCTAATTCAAAGGTTGGGGCATGACGAACGTACAAAAGATCAACTTTTTGAGATTGCGCCCCATACAAAATATGCGCAGAATTTATCTTGGAATAAATAAGAACTAAAATATTTGAAATAAACTAAAAGCGGATGATATGATAAAAAATGGATAGGGCATAATAATGTATGTTTAAAATAGGCACGTTAATACTAAACTCAATGCTTTTAACTCGTATCATACTATGTGCTTAACCGAAGGTTTAGTGCTTCCAAAGCACCTACTTTTCATATATGTTTCGAGAGTAACGATCGGCTAAAAAATGGTTACGCAACTATTTATAAGATGGTGGAACCGACCCAACGGTGTTGTTCTACAGGGGAAGCACCAAAACACCATAAGGTGCTTTGGTAAAGAGTCAAGGTATTGAGCGTTATGGAAAAGGCCACGTCAAGAACGTAGTCAGGTAATGATAAAGGAGATAAATGCAAATGAACCTCTGATGATGTGTCCAGAAAGTGCTTCATTCTGTAAAAGTGGTTGAATTATGACTATCATTACGAGTTTAGTGGTTACCTGTTTATTGACTGGACGCAAGGCGTCATTTAGGAGGTATGGCCTTTCCCGTATTTTCGGAACCTTTATTCAGGGTTATTTACTGACTTCCCAACAACGGTTAACAATTTAATCGGGAAAGATTGTTCCACTCCTTTTTTATTTACCCGTCGGAGAGGCAGTATAAAGGAGTGTTTTACAAGAAAAAGAAAAGCTCAATATAAAATTAAGTAATTGTATAAGCTTTAGTAATAGTTGTTTTGTGTACTTCTAAAAATTGGCGCTTAAGTGATGTGGGTATTTTGAAAAAGAATATGGGAAAAGAAAAAGTATGTTTTATAATAATGCCTATTTCTGACCAAGAAGGATATGAAAAAGGACATTTTTCACGTGTTTACAAGCATTTAATTGTTCCAGCATGCGAAAGAGCTGGATTTAAACCTATAAGGGCGGATGATGAAGTTAAAACAAATTATATTGTAATTGATATAATAAGAAAGATTTTGGATTCTGATATAGTTCTCGCTGATTTAAGTGCTAAAAATCCTAATGTAATGTATGAATTAGGTATTAGGCAGGCATTCAATAAAAAACAACGTTAATAAAGGACAATAGAACCTCGAGAGTATTCGATATACAAGGATTAAGAACAATAGATTACGACGAGAGTTTGAGAATTGATGAAGTGCAAAATAAAATTGATATGATTTCCAATGCTCTCAAAGAAACTTTCCATGCGGGAGACGACGAAATAAATTCTGTACTACAATTGTTGTCGATTAAACCTGCTTCATACCCTGAGTCATTTGAATTATCTAAAGAGTCGAATTTAGTTCTAAATGCACTGGAAGGTATATCAAATCGACTTTTAAAAATTGAAGGGGAAAAACCAATTTTTTATAAAACTGAGAAATCGACTTTCAGAATTAATGGAGAAGATTTTGAATTAGGTCAAGAAATGTATGATTCTGGTAGTAATTTTAATACGATAGGTAAATTTATTTGGGTCGATGGCTCAATAATTTATTATTCAGATAATGAAAATACAATTAAATCTATAAATGAAGAAAATGATATTTATTCTAGAATAACTTCATTACCCTTTTAGAAGCAACCCCTAATCAATTAAACTAAAATTTTGTAAGATAACACATTAATTCATTGTAACCTGGATGGGAATCAATCTCAGCTTGCTTTCCGCTATTGGCATTGCATAGCTCATTATATTTGAAAGTACTAATAACCTAGATTTTCAGGCTCTACTTTACAAAACATTTGGAAATGAAATTAAGAAATATTAACGACATACAATCCCTTCCTTCTGTTCTTGGTCTCAAAGAATTGAACCAGTATTTGATTCAATTGATTGAGATATTAGAAAATGACAATACAATTTCTCAAGCGCAAGCTGCGGAAGAGATAAACAACTTGATTTCATATCAATGTTTCAATGAGGAAGGGCTTAGTGAGGAAACCAGCCTTAAGATATTGAATTGGATAAAATCAAATTATGAACCTCAAAATAAAGATTCAATCGAATGTAATTCAGGAAGTCTTGCCAATCTCAATTGTTATGGTGTAGAGGAATTCATTAACGAAAGAATTGAAAAATCAAATTGGGAATTTGAAAAAAATGAACTTGTTGATTGTTTGAAGGAAATAAAGGAAAGTAAAAACGGGGGGGAATAACTAAGCAATCTAGTAATTTTAAAAGCTTAATCTAAAGCTTATGGACCCATCGATGAAACGAAGTTTAGCCAGAACGTTACCACATTTTCGTAAAATGAAACTGAGAATACTAATCATTCTAATCCTGGGACTTCAAATTAGTTGCTCTAAAAAAGCGAGCAGAAACGAAACTTTAGTATTTAATGAGTCTGAACATTCACCAGAAAGTGGAATGCAATCGACAAATCAAGAATCAAATAACATCTCGGAAAAGGAGACCGAAGACGATTGCATTTTTGATCTAACCACACAATCGGACGAGTTCATTCAGCACATTCCGGAATTTAAAAATTACACATGGAATGATTCAACAAAAACAGCAACCATTCTTCTCCAAAACGGTGACACGTTGTATGCTCAAAGAGGAGGTTGTTATCACTTTGGCATTTCAGGAAAACTAGTCAAATTAAATGATGATCATTCAATCGATAATATTGACCATTGGCTTGGTGAAGCTAAATGGATAAGCAAACGAATATTGGACGATTCAGACTATCAAGAATTAGAACAAATGATAGTATCTAAGAACTACGACCTTGACCTTGATAACGACAGAATTTACATTGCTTTTAAAGGCCATAATTACTCTGAATGGTACTTAACGGTTGAAAGGCTACATGGAAATACAATTATAGACACAGGGTATTATTTTGATTGAAAAAAGAAATAAAAAAATGTGGGCCAAAAATCAAGCATTCTGACAACTGGAATAGCCTGGTTTATCCCTTCGACAGGCTCAGGGGACAAGCTCATTGAATCACTGTAAGGGTCCGGATTATTTGTGAACTATGGATCCTGGTTATTCCTTTATTTATAGCAGCTATTTTTCATCGCTTAAAGGTTTACGGAAGTGATTTTGTCAGCATTGTTGCAGAAAAAAAAGCAACAATACCGCCAAAATCGGGTTGTGCTTATCGTTTTGGACCAAGGCTTCACAGCCTTGGCTACAAAAATGACACCCCTATGGGGTTTTGAGATTCGTTAAGTTTAAGCGTATAGATTGCCACCGAAAGAAATGTTAAGCTTTAAAAACGTTTGAAGGGATTTATAGACATTGACAAGGGACGTATTAAAGCTTATTTAATTGCCACTTTCTTTATTTCTTGCGTTACTTTTGCCAGTTTTTCTTAAGATTTTATTGGCTCATCTGGATTTCTTGTCGGGGATTCAAAATTTGGAAGCCTAAAACTGAAATTGCCTGATAATTAGTGCGATTATAGGCATGTCCTCTGCTAAAATTTAGTTTTATACAAATGTTATTTGGAGTCCAGAAGGTTGAAACCGATAGTAATTTCAAGAAATCTTACTTAACTGATAAAAATCAGGACAATGTTGACATCAATACCAATAATTGGTATATTGAAAAATAAAATAGTAGGAATAGGAAATGGCAAAAAATACTTCAATTACTTTAGGTGAGCACTTTGAAACCATAATAGAGAAAAGTATTGCTTCGGGAAGATATGCATCGGCGAGTGAAGTAATTAGAGCAGGATTACGTAAAATCGATGAAGAAGAGCAAAAAATAAATGCTTTAAGAAATGCAATTGAAGCAGGAGAAAATAGTGGCTATATCACTGATTTTGATCCCAAAGAATTCTTAGAAAGAATGCATGCAAAACATTCGAAATGAAATTGAAATTCCAATTAAGTAGATTAGCAAATAATGATTTAGAAAACATTTGGGAATATACATTTACAAACTGGTCTTTAAAACAAGCAGATAATTACCCAAATCAATAACATTTGTATTAACCCGGAACTTGGAAGGCAAATTTTTAGCATAAATCCTAACCACAGAATGATTAAAATTAATGCTCATTTCATAGTCTATAAAGTAGATGGGGAACTTCTAAAAATCGACCGAATCGTCCTTGAAAGAATGGATATTCCGAATAGAATTTGATGCAAAAAAGGAGTCCACCTAACAATAAAGAAGCTGTAGCACCTTCATCCTTTCTACTCTTATCCTCTTCGCTGAGGGTGTGATTTTGGCGGTATTGTTGCAGAAAAAAAAGCAACAATACCGCCAAAATCTTGTTGTCCTCCTTGTTTTTACCAAGGCTTTACAGCCTTGGCTACAAAAATGACACCCCTATGGGGTTTGGGGATTTGTTAAGTTTTGCCGTCAATATTATCAAAGGGAGTAATGCCAAAATCGTATCTTACTTTTTTCTTACTACTAGCATGCACCCATGGCTTTGATATTTTCATCTTTACAAATCCTACGGAAATATTGAATACAGGAAGAAAGTTTCTTAGGTGTTTCAAAGTACCCAAGCCCTGAAAGGGCGATATATCAAAGCACAGGGTGAAGCCCTGTGTTAAGGATCAATGATTTATAACCAAGCCCTGAAAGGGTGTAATACCTATGGTGTGAGTGCCATTTCCTGTAATGGCGATAAAATAGGGGGTAAATTCCAAGCTCTGAGGGTTGTCCATCCTAATTAAAGGGAAAGTGCAAAGAGGAAATTATATCGCCCCGTCAGGGCTTGTAAAATCGTATGTCTCATAACGATGGGCTTCACCCATCGCTGGTAGATATCACCCTTTCAGGGCTCAAAATAAAATAAAAAACAAGCCGACATGGCGAAATATAACAGAGTTGTAACCGTGGTTCAGGAAATACACATTAAATGATTTTGTCAGCATTGTTGCAGAAAAAAAGCAACAATACCGCCAAAATCGGGTTGTGCTGATCGTTTCGACCAAGGCTTGACAGCCTTGGCTACAAAAATGACACCACTATGGGGTTTTGGGATTTGTTAAGTTTTGCCGTCAGGACCGCCATAGAAAGTAATGTTATGCTATATTGTGTTAGATGGGATTCACGGACTCATATTAGTGGTTCAGGTAAGACAATTGGAATGGATGGTACTTTGTTTATTTCTCGGGTTACTTTTGATTGTTTTCGTTATAAATTTAGGAGCTGCACTGGATTCCTTGTTCGGAATTCTTAATTTGAGAGAGAAACAGACTGTAATCCCCTGATTTATAGTACGTATATACAAAGCTCTAAGGCTAGAATGTGGGTGTATACAGATATTATACTTCACTAAGAAACAACTATTTATGAAAAAATTGATCTTTTCCATTCTGATCGTAACTCTGCTACTCGGATGCAATTCTGACAAAACAGAAAAAGAGCAAACTCGAAGTCAAAATTTTAATCTGACACCTTTAGAAGTTGTTAATAATCGTATGGATTTATACAATCAACACAACTTTTCTGAATTTATAAAACTTTATGCCAATGATGTTGAAATATACACTTATCCTGATAAATTATTAGGGATAGGAACAGATAACATAATTTCTATTTTTGAACCAAAGTTTGCTACCAAATCGATAAAGGTTGAAATCGTTAGTCAAATGAATAACGGTAACTATGTTATTAATCACGAAATCGTTACGGAAAAAGGAATTGAGACAAAGTATATTTCTATTTATAAAGTCAAAGATGGATTGATAAAAAGCGTGAAGTTTGTAAGAGATAAATAGTAATATTTGACCAAAATTTAAGTTGAATCAAATCTGAATAAAAAAGCGAAAGCATAAAAATTAAGCATTCTGACGGCTGGCTTAGCCTGGTTTGATCCTTAGACAGGCTCAGGTTACAAGTTCATTGAATCACTGTAAGGGTCTTGATTATTGGGGTTTTATGGATAATGGTTATCCCTTTTTTTATAGCAGCTATTTTCCATCAAGTAAAAGTTTACGAAAGTGATTTTGTCAGCATTGTTGCAGAAAAAAAGCAACAATACCGCCAAAATCGGGTTGTACTTATCGTTTTTACCAAGGCTTGACAGCCTTGGCTACAAAAATGGCACCCCTATGGGGTTTTGGGATTTGTTAAGTTTTGCCGTCTATATTATCAAAGGGAGTATTGCCAAAATCGTATCTTACTTTTTTCTTACTACTAGCATGCACCCATGGCTTTGATATTTTCATCTTTTCAGATCCTACGGAAATATTGAATACAGGAAGAAAGTTTCTTAGGTGTTTCAAAGTACCCAAGCCCTGAAAGGGTGTAATACCTATGGTGTGAGTGCCATTTTCCTGTAAGGACGATAAAAATAGGGGGTAAATTCCAAGCTCTGAGGGTTGTCCATCCTAATTAAAGGGATAAGTGCAAAGAGGAAATTATATCGCCCCGTCAGTGCTTGTAAAATCAGTATGTCTTTTAACGATGGGCTTCACCCATCGCTGGTAGATATCACCCTTTCAGGGCTCAAAATAAAAATAAAAAACAAGCCTACATGGCGAAATATAACAGAGTTGTAACCGTGGTTTAGGAAATACACATTAAATGATTTTGTCAGCATTGTTGCAGTAAAAAAAGCAACAATACCGCCAAAATCGCGTTGTGCTGATCGTTTCGACCAAGGCTTCACAGCCTTGGCTACAAAAATGGCACCCCTTTGGGGTTTTGGAATTCCTTAAGTTTTGCCGTTTGCATAGGCATAAGAAGTAATGTTAAGGTATAAAGTGTTAGATGAGCTTAATCCGGTAGATATTCTCACTTTTTTTAGAATTAAAATGCATTGGTAAACTCCCAGAAAAAATAGCGCATTAACCAAATGATATTCTTATCTATTTCCCAGAAGCGGACCATTCTATAGCTTTTCGGTTTGTTTTTCAGAAAGTTTCATTAAAAATGCAGTATTTAATAGGTATTCCTTGTCTGGAATCATTAATTTAAAAAATACAAACTGAAAAATCCGGATATATAGCGCGTATTTAAGGAAATCCACGGCTAAAACGTAGGTGTTTACGGTTGTTACCAACTTTTTGAAAATATTGATTTTCAAAAAAATTATTAAAATATGAGAAGAACACTTCTACTAATCATCACGATATGTTTATCCTTTTATAGTGCTGATGCTCAATCTTGTAGCTCCATAGAAGAATGGGATATTCTAATTACTAACGAATTCCCTAATGTCGACACGAATACCATCAATTCAGGAGGTAAAACCAGTAATAGAATACTATATAATTTATATTCCGACAAATATTTTATTCCATTTTCAAATAAATCTTTTGAAAAATTAAGTTTCAACTCAGGTGTAAAAACTTGGAAAAAGCTAAGGAACTGCAGATCTAAAAATAAGTATCAAAACTTAAAAAATATTGGATGGATTACCCATTTTGGTTTGAGTCCTTTAAGTAATGAAATAGCATTTAATCAGGTTAAGAAAAAGAGCGGTGAGATAAATAATCTTCGAGGAGAATACAATAGGATAGTGAATAAATTTGAATCTGGAGATGTTTCCTATGATGAGCTTATTCGATACAAAAAATTAGCTAATACTAGCTTTAACAGCCTAATGCCATCAGAGGTTGATCATTTTTTAAAATTAATTTTGGAGAATGAAAGCACTATTGCTAACAAGTCACTTTTACAATCGGCCAATCAGTATACACTTAGGGAAGGTAACCTGAATACTCTCAATGATTTAGAAAATTTCAAACAATTAAATCAAAAAATGTATGCCCAAGCCAATGATGATACTAGAAAAGTGGTCACTACAATTTTAAGCGATAAAAAAAGTGCCGTACTTGAAGTTTTAATGCAAAATGAAAGCAATCGTTTACGACAAATTGGTTCTGGTGAGATCGGGCTCGTAAATATTAATTCTTTTTTTAAAAATTTCGAGAACTTATATTCCAAGTATCAGAATTATAATAGCGTAAATATCCTGTATCAGGATGTGGTAATTGGTAAGACCAAAATTGTTTCTGATTTAAAAGAAAACGTAAGCAATAAAATTGCCAATGCTAAAACGCCCAATCAAATAAACGATATCGAGTCTAAGTACTTATCAAATACAAATAAGGAAGACCAAATGATTGTTTTAATTAATAATTACCTTTTAGCGAGAAAGAACACTATTCTGAATCAAATTGAAGTGGACAGATTGAAAGCAGAATTGGAAGCCAGAAATAAAAGGTTAAAAGAGACAGAGACTAAATTGGCTCAATTAGAAAAGGCTGTTGAGATAATTGATAACTACCATAGGGCAATCGGAGGGATGGTTAATTTGAAAAATATAAAAAGCACAAATTATACTATGACACCGGAAATTAATCAAGACCTATCAGTATTTGAAGTATCTGGTTTGAATGACTTTGAGATGAATACTACCGAAATGCGAGTAGAAAAATCAATTTTTTCTTCTAGTTTATTTAAAGCATATGACAAAGATGGTAACCTTCTAAAACTTCAAAAGATTTTTTATGATGGAAAAGGAGCTAGATCTATTCGTAGATCGTTTCCTGGGGGCGTCAGCTATCCTTCCTTAGAGCATGTTGAGAAAGAATTTGAAAATAAAGATGGATTATTTTCTTTTGAGAATTACAAAACCTCCAAGTTTATAAAAGAGGTGAGTTATTTAGGATTTGAAACGATAGAAAAAATAAAATATCACAAAATTACTTATCAAACCTATAACGCATATTTTGGTTGGAGGACTGGGTATGCGTATTTCGATGTAGAAACCCATTTATTGAAAATTATTAAGGCCTGGAGTCCGAGTAATAAAGAAGGCTGGAATTATTTCGAAAATTACAAAGAAGTTGATGGTATTAAAGTACCCACTAGAGTATACATCGGAGTTAACAAATATTGGGTAAAAGTTGTAACAGAATTTAATATGAAAAATCTACCTTCAAATACTTTTACTTATGATTTTTAGTACGAATACTATTGAAATATTTTAAATGCTGATTTTATCGAAATTAGATAAGGCTTTAAAAGCGCCATTGAAAAATTGCATAGAATTAAAAAGACAAACAGTTCTCTTTTAGTTAACTAAATTGTAAATACAATTTCAATTGACAAACAGGTAAGCAACTAAAGGCTAGGTATAAACGGAGAAAAACAGTTGGCTAATAGACAAGCATTCTGATCCATCGACACCCTTCGACAGGCTCAGGGGCCAAACTCACACACTTTTATTGAATTTTTGTAAGGGACTTGGTTAGGGGTTTTAAGGGTAATTATTATCCTTTTTTTAACAGCTATTTTCCATCGCTTAAAGGTTTACGTTAGTGATTTTGGCGGTATTGTTTCAGAAAAAAAAGCAACAATACCGCCAAAATCGGGTTTTGCTTATCGTTATGGACCAAGGCTTTACAGCCTTGGCTACAAAAATGGCACCCCTATGGGGTTTTGGGATTTGTTAAGTTTTGCCGTCAATATTATCAAAGGGAGTAATGCCAAAATCGTATCTTACTTTTTTCTTATTACTAGCATGCACCCATGGCTTTGATATTTTCATCTTTTCAGATCCTACGGAAATATTGAATACAGGAAGAAAGTTTCTTAGGTGTTTCAAAGTACCCAAGCCCTGAAAGGGCGATATATCAAAGCACAGGGTGAAGCCCTGTGTTAAGTGTCAATGATTTATAACCAAGCCCTGAAAGGGTGTAATACCTATGGTTTGAGTGCCATTTTCCTGTAAGGGCGATAAAAATAGGGGGTAAATCCCAAGCTCTGAGGGTTGTCCATCCTATTTAAAGGGAAAGTGCAAAGAGGAAATTATATCGCGCCGTCAGGGCTTGTAAAATCGTATGTCTTATAACGATGGGCTTCACCCATCGCTGGTAGATATCACCCTTTCAGGGCTCAAAATAAAATAAAAAACAAGCCGACATGGCGAAATATAACAGAGCTGTAACGGTGGTTCAGGAAATACACATTAAATGATTTTATCAGCATTGTTGCAGAAAAAAAGCAACAATACCGCCAAAACCGGGTTGTGCTTATGGTTTTGACCAAGGCATGACAGCCTTGGCTACAAAAATGGCACCCCTATGGGGTTTTTGGGATTTGTTAGGCTTCACAGGCAAGATGACCACAGAAAGTATTATTAAGCTATAAAGATTTAGATGGGTTTCATGGGTACTGATTAGTGAAGCTAATTGGAACGAATGTCATTTTCTATTCCTCGGGTTACTACTGGAAGTTTTGGTTAAAATTTCAAGAGCTGCACTGGGTTTGTTGTTGGGGATTTTTAGTTCATTGGCAAAACAACCTGCAATTACCTGGTATTTAATGTATGTAGAGGTAAGGCTATAACCTGGTTATATACAAATATTGTCGATAGTTAAAACTATACCTACATGCTCTTAATAAAATTGTATTTAAAGATCCTTTAATGTAACAGATGTCACTTTTCGCAAGTGGACTAAGTGGTACATTTGAATTGAAGAAGTAAAAGGGGAAACTAAAAATATACAATCATGGAAAATATCAGTGAAATGAAGGATCAAGTTGTAACAATGCCAAGAATTGGAGATAAAGCCCCGGATTTTGAGGCAGTGACAACAAAAGGAAAATTAAATTTTCAGAATTTGCTAAAGATAAATGGGTGGTGATGTTTTCACACCCTGCTGATTTTACTCCTGTTTGCACCACAGAGATGAGTGGATTTGCACAAAGGAAATCCGAATTTGTTGCTTTGAATACAGAACTTTTAGGTTTAAGTATAGATAGCATTCACGCCCATTTAGGTTGGGTCCAAAATGTGAGAGAGAATACAGGTGTCTATTTTGACTTCCCGATTATAGCAGATTTGGATATGAAAGTATCAAAGCTTTATGGAATGTTACAACCCAATGAAAGTGAAACAGCTGCTGTTCGTGCCGTGTTTTTTATCGACCCGGAAAAAAAGATACGATTGGTTATGTATTATCCTTTAAATGTAGGTAGAAACATGGATGAAATTCTAAGAGCATTAGAAGCATTGCAGACGTCTGATAAGTACAAAGTAGCTATGCCATTAGATTGGAAAAAGGGAGATAAAGTAATTGTGTCTCCTCCAAAAACCTTGGATGAATTAAATGAAAGACTTAGTGATGACTCCTTAGAAAAAGTCGATTGGTATTTGGCGAAAAAGAGTATTTAATAGAATAAAATCAACCAATTTGAGGAAATCGGTTGTGCTTAGATCAAAATTATGGCGGTATTGTTGCTTTAATGGCAAGAATGCCGCCATAATTCTGTTTTACTCCTTTTTCTCTGGTGAAATTATTAACAAGTAAGCGATTTGCTTACCAGATGCTAACCCTTTCACTTGGTGCAACGTACATTTTGTCTCCCTCTTCTACATTAAAAGCTTTATAAAATGCATCCACATTGACCAGAGGTCCATTGGCGCGGTATTGAGCTGGAGAATGTGGGTCGTTTTGGATTTGAGTTCGGAGGGCTTCGTCCCGGCTTTTGGTGCGCCAAACGGTCGCCCATGAAAGGAAAAACCTTTGGGAAGGAGTAAATCCATCAATTTCTCCCGGATCTCCATGTTCTTCCAGGTGCTTTTGAAGTCCGTCATAGGCAACCAATACGCCACCCAGATCACCAATGTTTTCACCCAATGTAAGTGCTCCTTTTACATGTAGCCCTTCGAGTGGTTCATATTGATCATACTGAGCGACCAGCTGTCCGGTTCTTTGCTGGAAGTTTTCAAGGTCTTCTTCTTTCCACCAGTTTTCCAGATTTCCCTCCGGGCTGTAGCGGCTTCCCTGATCATCAAAGCCATGGGAGATTTCATGCCCTATGACAGCGCCTATCCCTCCATAATTCACTGCTGCATCTGCTTTGTAGTTGTAAAATGGAGGCTGAAGAATAGCCGCTGGAAATACGATTTCATTATTGGTCGGATTGTAGTAGGCGTTTACCGTTTGAGGGGTCATAAACCATTCAGACCGGTCTACTTCCTTGTCTAGTTTTTCCATGTTTTTTCGGAACTGGAAATTATTGGCAGCGATAACATTGCCCAGGTAAGAGGCGGTTTCAGCGTTGTCATCCACCTCCAGGGCAGCATAACTTTCCCAGGTATCAGGATAGCCAATCTTCACTGTGAAAGTAGCCAACTTGTCCATGGCTTTCGCTTTAGTGTCTTCACTCATCCATTCCAGTTGTTGGATTCTGTTGCCCATGGCTTCCAGAATATTGCTGACCATTTCATTGGCTTTTTCTTTGGCCTCCTCAGGGAAAAATTCTTCCGTATACAATTTACCGATGGCTTCTCCTGCGGCGCCTTCCGCACTGGTCAATACCCTTTTCCAGCGGGCTCTCATTTCCTCAGTGCCTTGCAGCTCTTTTCCGTAAAAATCAAAATTTGCCTGCACCAGTGCATGGTTCATATAGGGTGAAGCCATACGAATCAGGTGCCATTTCAAATAATTCTGCCACATTTGCACTTTGGAATCGCTGAATGCTTCTTCCAGGGCCAACATAAAATCAGGGGTGCTGATAATGATCTCATCGGTCTTGGCACCAAGCGCTTTGGTAAGACTGGCCCAATCCAGGGATGGGGTGGCTTTCTGGAGTTCTTCCAGGGAGTATTTATTGTACCTGCCTTCAGAATCGCGCATTTCAATTCTCGTCTTGCTGGCTGCTGCAAGTTTTGTTTCAAGTATTAATACATCTGAAGCCGCTTTCTTTGCTTCTTCGGCTGAACTGCCAAGCATTTGAAAAACCTTGGAAATATGGGCCTCGTATTTGGCCTTGATTTCTTTGAATTTTTCGTTGCTGTCATCTACATAATAATCCCTATCAGGCAATCCAAGTCCACCTTGACTTATGTAGAGGGCATTTTGGTCGGAGTCTTTAGCGTCTGTGCTGACATAAATATTGAAAAATGGATCTACACCAGCAGGATAGCTTTTCTCCAAAAAGGACTGTAAATCCCCTTTAGATTTTATCTGATCGACTTGATCAAACCAGGGGAGCAATGCATCATGACCTCTTTTTTCGGCCAGGACAGAATCCATCCCAATAGTATAGAAAGCTATGGCTTTGTATTGGTCCGATCCTTCAGGATATTCAGTGATATTGGCCTTCGCCGCTTCCATCACCTGTTTTACGCCGGAAATACTTAGCTCTCTCAATTCCAAAAAGCTACCCCATCTACCTTGGTCGGCAGGTATTTCCGTTTTAGCCAACCAGCTTCCATTGACATACTGGAAAAAATCATCCTGAGGGCGGATGGTGGTGTCCATGTAGCTTGTGTTGATGGCTTGAATTGTTTCGGTTGTATCCTCTTGTTTAGGTGAACAGGCCATTGTTGTACAAAAGGCCAATATTGTCACCGCTGTTATTTGGCTAAGGTTTTTCATGTTTCCAATTAATTTATAGCACTTTAATTCATATATAATTAACAAAGATACACGATTTATCTGTCAAAAAAGTTGGAGATTGTTCTGGTAAAAGAGAAGAATTACTGTTTGGGTGCTAACATTATTGTTGCTTTCATTTACTTGCTAGTGCTTTGCAGTTATTCATTCGTTACTGGTTTCACCCGGAGGTGGTTGTGCATTTACTTTGAAGCAGAAAACACTTTATGAATTAGTCCCTGCTTTTCCTATATTTAGTGCTAATTCCAACCCTTTAATCTGTTTATATGCGTTATTTATCATTGATGTATTTATTTTTCTCAGGATTGCTGTTGAGCTCATGTGGTCAGGAACCAATGATTGCCGGGAATAATCAAGCTTACCAGAAAATGACCTTTTCCTGGGAGGGCCCGGCACTAGCAGAAGATAAAGCCACATTTTTAAATTATAAGATGGAGATGCGCTTTACAGATCCAGATGGTAATAGCATTAATGTTCCGGGCTATTTTGCAGCAGATGGGAATGCTGGAGAAACTTCTGCTGAAAGTGGAAATATATGGAGAGCACATCTATTGCCCCTCAAAGCGGGGAAATGGGAATATGAAGTCAGTTTTTTAGAGGGAGGTAATATAGCGCTCGCTTCCGGAAACAGCGAGGGGACAAGTTTGGCCTTTGATGGACAAAAGGAAATTTCACAGTAACGCCAGCAGATGAATCCCAAAATGGGTTTTTGGGCAAAGGCAAGTTGCAGTACATAGGGGAGCATTTCCTTCAATTCACCAATGGTGATTATTTTTTCAAAATGGGGGCCAATGCTCCTGAGGTTTTTCTTCAATACAAAGATTTTGACGGAACAGCTTCTGAAAGAGATTATAAGGATCATGTAGCCGATTGGAAAGCCGGCGACCTCTTATGGCAAGGAGATAAAGGAAAGGGAATAGTAGGGGTGATCAATTACCTGAAAGAACAAGGAATCAATTCGCATTATTTTTTATTAATGAATGCTTACGGCGATGGGAAAGCAGCCTTCCCCTGGAAAGGCAAAGACGATTATTACCTATACGATGTTTCTAAACTTGACCAATGGCAAGTCCTTTTTGATTATATGATGCAAGAAGGAATGATGACCCAATTTGTACTGTCTGAACAAGAAAACCAGTCTTATTTTGAAAACAATGAAGGGGGAGATTTTGCAGACAGCAGAAAAATTTATTACCGTGAATTGGTAGCCAGATTTGGATACCTTAATGCGGTGACCTGGAATATAGGAGAGGAAAATGGCTGGGAAAAGGAACCAACCTATGGCAAATCCATTACCACCAGCCAAAGAAAACAATTTGCCGCTTACCTCAGTGATTTGCTGCCTTACGAAGATTTAATCGTTGTACACAATGGACCTTCTTCAACGGATGCTATTTTTGAGGATTTGCTGGGAGATCCTTCTTATTCGGGGATAAGTTTTCAAGGGAATTACCAGGATGTCACGCATGGCTATGGTAGGATGCTGCATTGGAGAAATGCATCAGCTGCAGCGGGTCGGCCTTGGGTAGTTACTTATGATGAGCCTTATTCAAGCCCTGAATATCCTGAATTGGATGTGTGGAGAAAGAACTCGCTTTGGGCTTCGCTAATGGCGGGGGCTGCAGGAATGGAGGTCTACATAGGAAAAGGTGAGGATTTAGTAATCCAGGATTACCGAAAATACGCTGCCTATTGGGAGATTATGAACCATGCCAAAAACTTTTTTACCGAAAGTGGTATCCCATTTCAACGACTAACCCCCATGACTACTGAGGATAACAATTCATGGGTGCTCTCAGTTGACGAGGAAGTATTTGTTGTATACCTTCGGGAAGGTGGAGAAGGGGAACTCAATTTACCTTCTGAGGTGTTTGAAATTCATTGGTTTGATCCCCGAACGGGTGAATGGTCCCGGAATGAAGCTTTAAAGGAAGCTTTAGGTGGGGAAAAAACAGCTCTGGGAAAAGCACCGAGTCAACCCGATTTAGATTGGGTTATCTTGTTAAAAAAGAAGAAAGATTAATTTAAACTTTCAATCCAAAATCACCTTTCATTTTACAAAGAACCGAGTTTTGAAATAGGATTCGCAACTAGCAATGCTTGCCTATCTTAGGGGATAATGCCTTAAAATGGATTGGAAGAAGAATGATAAACCCTACTAAAAATCCAGTATTTAGAAAGTAGATTATTCGTATGAACATCAGAAATTTAAATAAAAGCAGTTCGACCAAGCTAGGGACCTTTGGAGGTGTTTTTACCCCGTCGTTGCTAACGATTTTGGGTGTGATCATGTACCTGAGGTTTGGCTGGGTGGTTGGAAATGTAGGTTTGATCGGGACATTATTGATCGTCACCCTCTCTACGGCCATTACTTTCCTGACTTCGTTGTCCATTTCTGCCATTGCTACAAATGCACCAGTAAAAGGTGGAGGTGCCTATTACCTGATCAGTAGATCATTGGGAGCGGAAATTGGTGGTGCTGTTGGAATACCTTTGTACCTGGCTCAGGCATTTTCAGTTTCCTTGTATGTAATCGGTTTTTCAGAATCTGTCGTCGCTATATTTCCCACTTTGGACATAAAATGGGTGGGCATTATTACGACCGTCTTTTTAGGAGGCCTGGCTTTGTTCTCTACCACAGCCACCATCAAATCCCAATTCTTTATCATGGGATTGATCGCCATTTCTTTATTGTCATTGGCACTAGGAAGTCCCATGGAGGATTCACATATTGAGCTTTGGGGTGTCCCGGCCGCCCAATCTGTTGATTTTTGGCAGGTATTCGCCATTTTCTTTCCTGCTGTGACAGGGATCATGGCAGGGGTGAATATGTCGGGAGATTTAAAAGACCCAGCCAAATCCATACCCAAGGGCACTTTTATGGCCATTGGTGTGGGTTATGTGATCTATATGATTTTGCCCATCATATTGGCCAGCAGGGCAGATGCTTCTACGCTGATCGAAAATCCATTGATTATGCAGCAGATTGCTATATGGGGAGGAGCCATTGTGCTCGGGATATGGGGAGCTACCTTGTCAAGTGCAACAGGAAGTTTGTTGGGAGCGCCCAGGGTATTACAGGCCTTAGCCAATGATAAAATATTACCGAAATGGGCAAACATTTTCAGTAGGGTAGATGGCAAAGAGAAAATTCCTAGGGCGGCTACATTATTTACCATTGCCTTGACACTGGTAACGGTGTATTTCGGGAACCTGAACCTTATTGCTCCGGTACTTACCATGTTCTTTTTAACTACCTATGCGGTTTTAAACATTACGGCAGCCACTGAGCATTTTTTAGGCAGTGCCTCTTTCAGACCTAAATTCAAAGTACATTGGGTGTTCTCCTTATTGGGAGCCATAGGTTGCGCTGGGGTGATGATCCTAATCAACGCCTTGGCAACAATCATGGCATTTTTGGTGATAGCAATCATCTTTGTATGGCTTAAGAGAAGAAAGATTGAGGCCACTTGGGGTGGTTTGGGTAGAGGGGTATTCTCTTCCATTATCAGGTATGCTTTATTCAGGTTAGAGAAAGAAAGCAATGCCAAAAGCTGGCGTCCGAATATCCTTGTTTTGTCAGGTTCCCCTGGTAAAAGATGGCGTTTGATTGAGCTTGCTGATGACATTACCAATGGGAATGCGCTGTTTACGGTGACCACCATTGTGTCCGAAACCAATGTCCCCCAAGAAAAAGTCAAGGATTATGAGAATAGAATTTCAGACTATTTGGGCAATAAGAATGTGCAGGCGCTGGTGAAAGTGGTAAGGGCTTCAGATCCATTTTCGGGTGCCACGCACATGGTCAATTCCTATGGTTTGGGGCAGTTGGTGCCCAATACAATATTACTGGGCGATACCAGGGAAAATAGGAATTTGCTTCCCTATTCGGAGATGATACGGCACTTCTTTAAATCCCGGAAAAATGTAATCATTGTACAGGATGAGGGAAATGTAGGCTTCAAGAAAAAGGAGGTTATTGATATCTGGTGGGGAGGATTAAAGAAAAATGGCAGCCTAATGATCATCCTTGCCTACTTGTTAAAAAACAGCAGGGAATGGCAACAGGCTTCTGTAAATGTAAAAATGGTTGTACCCAATAAGGAAGCTTACAGTGGTGCGAAAGATAACTTGGACAAAATCTTTGAAAGCATGCGTACCGGTTTCGATTACCAGATACTAATCGCTGATGGCAGGGTTTTTTGGGACATTATGGCTGAAGAATCAAAAAATAGCGACCTGATCATGATGGGTTTGGCCATTCCTGAAGAAGAAGGGGCGTTTGAGGATTATTACGTAACCTTAAAAGAACGTACCAAATCACTACCCACCAAGGTCTTTGTGCTGGCTGGGCAGGAAGTAGAGTTTGATAAGGTATTGATTTAGTTGTTTTGGAATGTTTGCGAATTAAATCCCCCTTTGTCCCCCTTTAAAAGAAAGGGGGATTTGTGCTTTCAGGACTAACGAGTTCGTAGCTGATTTTGCATTTTCTCAGCCGGTTTCAATGCCACTAAATCAGCATTAAATCCCCAATTCCGCAACTCCCCCTTGAAGGGGGCCAGGGGGATTTATACGCGAATGGGATGTTACCTCAAGCTGGAAATTTAGAATGTTTACGTAAGAAATCATCCCTCCTCCCGGTGGCTGAGCGGAGCCGAAGCCTTAGGGGGCGTAACCGATCCACCTACCCCTTCGACTACGCTCAGGGTCCGGTATAGCAAGCCAATTCTTTGAGTAATCTCCCTTTACGTTGGGGTCAGTTTTTTTTACTTAAACCATAAGTCAACTATAGTTCCTAAACCATAATCAGCAAACTTTTTATGATGAGTCAACTCCCCCAGGGGGCCAGGGGGATTTATAAGTGATTGTAAACCTATACCAGTATTTAAACAATAATCTGTAAACTTTTTTTAGGATGAGTCCTACTATTTCAAGCTGGCATTTTAGAATATTTGCGTAATAAATCCCCCTTTGTCCCCCTTTAAAAGAAAGGGGGATTTGTTCTTTCAGGACTGACGAGTCGAAAAACGAGCCATTTCGAATTGAAACCAAGGGTTTTAGCAGACCTATTTAAACCAATTGAAATATATAAGCACAAAAGAAAAGAGGAAAAGGAAGCCAATGCCGGCAATGGAGAGCCAGCGCATGGCCTTGCCAGGTTGCTGTTCCTTTGTAAGGTGATGACTGAAAATCAACTTGTAATTAAGAATGGCAATTACTGGTGCAATTAGGAAAGAAATGGTAGTGGCCAGACCAATAAGTTGGTTAAAAGAAGCCATGAAAAAACCAATAACCAGCATTCCACCAAGGGTAATTAATACCAGCCACATCAAGTAATCTGATTTCTTTTCCTCTTGATTGCGCATCACAGCAATGACCCTGGCTGTGGAGCGGGCATAGCCATCCATTACCCCGATACAAGTGCCTAGCATGATGGAAAAACCAGCTGCAGCTATGATCAAGAATGTCCAGGAACCCAATTGAGCAGCATATAGATTGACAACTCCAGTGGCGAAAGCGACATTGTTATCGGGCAGAATGTTTCCGGTGTTGAAAAGCAGGAAAGCACCAAGCACCACGAAGCAAATGGACAAGATTCCTGAAAGCCAATAACCAATATTGAATTCAAAAACCGATTCTTTCACCGTAGGTGTATAGCCACTTTGCTTGCTTCTCGCAATGGTCCAGAGGCTGTTCCAGGTGGAGGAGTCTATGGCTGCTGGCATCCAGCCCATCAAGGCAATTACAAATGGCAGGGATTGAGGCGTTAGCTGTGCGAAAATGGAATAGTTCTGTACTGGGACTTTAGGGCCATTGGCAAGGGCGATAAAGAAAGCCAATAGTGTGCTGACAAACATAAAGCTCCCGATGATCTTGATGCCCGAATCGAGTAGGGAATACCTTCCCAACGCAAGGAATAGAAAAGAAAAAAGTAATAATAGAATAGAAGGGGCAAAGAAATAGGCTGGGGCCAATTGGATATTGAATAAGTTTTGTAAAAAACCGGCAGCCACCAGACTTACGGCCGCATTCACAAAGAACATGGAGACAAGGTTTATGCCAAGGAACAAGCGGGAAAACCAAGGGTTGATCTTCTGGTACCCATCTATCAGGGATTCCCCAGTGGCCGCTGCATACCTGGAGCCAAACTCAAAGAACGGCCACTTGAAGAGATTGGCAGCAATAATAAAACCCACCAAGCCAAAGCCATATTCAGCACCTGCTCTGGTGCTTTGCACCAAATGAGAAACGCCAATGGCTGTGCTGGCAAAGAGAATGCCCGGGCCTAATGTCTGTAAAAAGTGTTTTATGTTCAATTGAAATTCGATGGATTATTCCCAGTCAACACCCAGTTTATCACCCAGGGCACGTAGATCATCTACAACTGCTGTAAGTAAAGGAATGCCATTGGCTCTTCTTTCTGCTTCAAGTTCACGTTCAGGATCTCCTGGAATCAATACTTTTTCATGTCCCTCTATAGGCGTTGCTTCTCTAAATCTGCCTATCCAGTTGTCCATGTGTGCTTTGAATTCATCTGCAGGTCTGAAAGCATCTACACGCATTGCACCAAAGAAATGTCCTAAACCTTCTCCTACAGGATTAGGATGTGGTTCTAAAAATGCAACGAAAGGAGGTACCCAAGGACCATAATTGGCTCCGGATAGCACTGCCGAAAATATATCTACAACAGCACCCAGGCCATAGCCTTTCTGTGAGCCGTGTTCCCTGTCACCTCCTAAGGGTAAAAGTGCACCCCCGTCTTTTACGCCCAATGGATCTGTCGTCGATTTTCCATCCTTGTCCTGGATCCAACCGGCAGGAGCCTGTTCTTTTTTCTTTGCAAGATTTCCAATTTGCCATTGGCCGCAGTGGTGGTTGCCATGTCCAGCACAAATGGCGGCTGGTCTTTAGCAGGAATGGCCACCGAAATTGGGTTGGTGCCCAGAAGGCGCTCTTTTGAAAAAGTAGGGCTTACCAAAGGACTTGCATTAGTAAGCGAAATGCCGATCATGTCATGTTGCAATGCCTGCATGGCATGGACTCCCGCAATACCATAATGATTTGAATTTTTGACTGACACCCATCCGGTTCCTGCTATTTTGGCTTTCTCGATGGCCACTTTCATGGCAAAGGGAGCAACTACCAAGCCTAATCCAGCATCACCGTCTACCACAGCGGTACTTGGTGTTTCATGCACTACCCGAACATTAGGCGTCGGATTTATCCTTCCGGCTTCCCATAATCTGACATAACCCGATAATCGGGCTACACCATGGGAGTCAACTCCGCGAAGATCTGCGGAGAGCAGTACCGAAGCAGCCGTTTTCGCATCAGCTTCAGGGCAGCCTATTTTTTGTAAAACGGCAATAGTAAATGTTTCTAATTGATGGTGTGTGAAATTCATTTTTGGACAAGGAATTGGGTGATCGATGGTACAAAAATGCAAAAAGTTAATGCGTATTGGAAGTACTTCTTTAATTTATTGCGAAGTGGCGAAGCTGGAATTCTTTTTCTCAGCCACTTTTAACATGGCTTCTGAAACGGCACCTTCCTTTAAAGAGTAGGTAGAACAAATCAGTTGATCAGTTTGAACATGTTGGGTTATAAAGCGAATCAGGCAGGAGGCCACCACTATCATGTCCACTCTCATTGGGATCATGCCAGGAATTTTGAGTCTTTTTGCTTTGTCCAGGAGCAACAGGTCTGTAGCAATTGCTTCAAAAGCTGTAACAGGTAAAAAATGTTTGATTATTTTTCTATCTTTTTTCTTTCCTTCTGTGGCCAGGTACATGTCTGTCAAGGTGTCAAATGTACCCGAAGCGCCTATAAGTTGTTGGGGTGCATGTTCTTTTATGGCCTTGGTAAGGGGGAGAAGTTTTTGGGATAAATAGGCATAAAGCTTCTCCACTTCTTCTGGTAAAATGGGGTCGTGATAATGAAACAGGTCCAGCAGTCTTTGGCCACCTATTTCAAAACTACCTTTCCAGAGTATTTCTTCTTCATTGCCAATTATGAATTCTACAGAGCCTCCTCCAATGTCCATCATCAGGGCATTTTCGGGATTTAGGCAGCCACTTAGGCGAATGCCCTTGTAAATCAACTCTGCTTCCCTTTCACCATCTATGATCTGGGCTTCAATTCCGATTTGTTGTTTTATCTTCTTGATAAAGTCAAGCCCATTGTCTGCATTCCTGACGGCACTTGTGGCAAAGGTGAAAATTCGGGAAATGTCTTCTCCTTTTATGAGGTTTTGAAAATGCTGAAGGGTATGAAGCCCTCTTTTTTCTGCTTCTGGGAGGATGATATTTTGGTTGATTCCTCCCTGGCCGATTTTCACAGGTACTTTTTCCTGGTAAATAACCTCAAAACCATTGCTGTCAAATGCTATCATTAGCAAATGAAAGGTATTGGTACCCATGTCGATGACTGCCGCCTTTTTCTTCATAAAACCTGGCTTTCAAAAGTTTGTGCGAATATATAAAGTTTATCTAAAAATGTTGACAGCAAGTGATTTTATATTCAAAAAAATGAGGTTAAAAGCAACTCTAATAAACTTCAAACTTTGAATAGTAATAAATTATAATTTTTTAACCCTGTTTATGAAAACTGAATCAGGGGTTTTTAATGGAGATGAAAATTGGCAGTACAAAAGGAGATGAGGTTAATTTTAGTGTAGGAACAGGCACGACAATTGCATTTAACTTCATGAAAAAAACGTACTGACCCAATAATTATACAAATATGAAAATTAGAGCATTGATGTACATACTATCAACCGGCCTTATTATGATGGGACTTTTCTCTTGTGCTACAATACCTAAAGGAGCAGAAGCAGTTAAACCTTTTGATAAAGAAAAATACCTGGGTAAGTGGTATGAGATAGCCCGCTTCGATTTTAAGTTTGAGAGAAATTTGAATAACACCACGGCGACCTATTCCTTGAATGACAATGGGACCATTAAGGTGGACAATCAAGGATACAATACCAAAAAAGAAGAGTGGACCCAAGCGATAGGTAAAGCTAAATTTGTAGATGATGATGATGATGTCGCCAAGCTCAAAGTCTCATTCTTTGGTCCATTTTATTCTGGATACAATGTGGTCGCCATTGACAAAGACTACAAGTACGCTTTGGTTGCTGGGAAAAGCTTGGATTACCTTTGGATCCTATCCAGGGAGACCCAAATCCCGGAAAAGGTAAAGAATGAATATCTCAAAATTGCCGAAGAGATTGGTTACAATACATCCGAACTGCTTTGGATTGAACATAACAAGTAGAATGAATACTTCAGGGTCTTAGTAATGAGCATGGTTTAGCCATGGAAGGGCTTGAAACAATATTTAGCAAAAGCAGTTAGGAATAAGTAGATTCTGATTAAATACATTAAAATTAGGGAAGTGAGGGGATGAAGATTTAAAATCATTTTAGAGTTACACATAGAAAGACCATGGAAATTAATAAATACTATGATATTGTTGTTCAGAAATTAATTGGTTGGTCGGAGTTGTTGGTTAAAATGCTACCCAACTTTGTGTTAGCAGTTGTGGTACTCATAGCCTTTTTTTTTGCTGGCAGATTAGTTAGAAATCTTAGCGTTAAACTGCTGGATAGGGCAATAAAGAATAAATCTCTTTCTTCTATAATTTCAAAAGTCATCTACATAATAGTACTGACCATCGGTGCTTTTGCGGCTTTAACATTATTAGACCTTGATAAGACAGTTTCTTCCTTACTTGCCGGTGCAGGTATTATTGGTTTGGCACTGGGTTTTGCCTTTCAGGATATTGCTACCAATTTTATAGCAGGTTTTTTTATGGCCATCAAACGCCCATTTAAAATTGGGCAAGTGATTCATTGTGAGGGATACAGCGGTATAATTAAACATATTGGCATACGTACGACAGAGCTGGCCTCATTTCAGGGGCAAGAAGTGATCATTCCCAATAAAATGCTTTTTCAAAACCCTTTGGTAAATGATTCGGAAAACACCTATAAAAGAATAGACCTGAATGTAGGGGTGTCTTATGGCGAGGATTTGGAACGTGTAAGGGATATCGCTATTGAATCTGTAAAAAACCTTCCAAATATTAATAAAGACAAAGACATTGATTTGGTCTATTTAGCCTTTGGTAGTAGCTCTATTGATTTTAGAATTATGATTTGGGTAGCATTTAAAAGTCAACTGGAATTCTTGAAAAGTCAAAGCGAGGCGATTATAGCCATCAAAAAAGCGTTTGATAAAGAAGACATCATGATTCCATTCCCAATCCGAACATTGGATTTTGGAATCAAGGGCGGTGAAAAGTTGAATGAGGTTTTTCCACAAGAAAAAATGCAAGCCAATTCAGGAGGAGAGGGCAATCAAAAGCCTCAAGACACTCAAAGCTGTCAATAGCATTTGAGAAGTATAAAGATTTTTTCAGGGAGATTTAGACGGAAACTTGCAATAGATGAATTATTACTCACCTAAATCCCTCCATAAATTCTATTTTTTTGTTGCTTTAGCCCTAGTGGTTTTATACCGGTATTTTTAAATAGTAGGATCAGCGGGATTACTCTAGTCAAGTCAATAATCCATTGAGACTAAGAAATTTACGCGCATAAGGTAAAAGATTCTTTTAAAAATCATAAAAACTCAATTGGATTATAGTATTGTTGTAGGATGGATAAAATACAAGGTGCATTTTACCAATAAGTTGAGTGTCACGCCAGTGAAGAGATAGAAGCGTGTTACTTTACCTTCCTATACACCCACCAGGCAAGTCAATAGGGTGTTAAAAATGAGAAAATTATGAAATACCTATTTGGTTTCTTCTTCCTATTTGTTTTTTGCACTTCCTGTCAAAATCAAGACAAAACGGAGTCCCTGAAAAATGATGTCAAGTCCGAAACCAAAAAAGAGGTAATCACTTCGCAAGGCCCTCAAGGTATCACGCGTACGATCATTCAAGACAGAAAGGGTGATATTTGGATAGCTGCATTTGATGGAGTTTTTCGGTTCGATGGAAAGTCTTTTACCAATATTACCAGTGAGGTAAGTTCGGCTCGCTTCTTTTCTGCTTTAGAAGATAGTAAGGGCAATTTGTGGTTCGGCACTATTGGATCAGGTGTTTACTTTTACGATGGTAAAACCTTTCAAAATTTCACTACCAAGGAGGGCCTTGTTAATAATGAAATTGGCAGTATTTATGAAGACAGGAAAGGGGATATTTGGTTCGGTGCCAATGGTGGAGCAAGCCGCTTTGATGGGGAATCATTTAGAAATTATATGATGAAAGGAGATTCTATGAATGAAGTGGAGCCAGGAAAAACCTTTCCAGACCTTAAGCGAAACCCTAATGAAGTCACTTCTATAATTGAAGACAGGTCAGGAAAATTCTGGTTTGGTACAAGAGGGAATACCTTCGTTTATGATGGGGAAATATTTACAGTTTTAAGGGATAAGGGCGAGCCGTTTATCAATGTTCGATCCATAATTGAAGACAATAAAGGTAATGTCTGGCTGGGTAGCCAATTTGGCCTTTGGCGCTATGATGGCAGTACATTTACCAACATCACTCAGAATGGCGTAAGTTACGTCTACAAAGGTAAAGATGGTGACATTTGGACGAGTTCATCAACTGACCGGGGTTGGATGCTTTCCAATTATGAAGAAAAATCCTTGCTCAATAATAAACCCATAGTAAAAGAAATTAATCCCAATAAAGGCAAAATGCTTTTTGGGATTTTAGAAGCAAACGATGGAAGCATTTGGTTTGGTGCTGATGGGGCTTATCGATATGATGGAAATACCATTGTCGATTCAGACGGCAAAGTGGTTGGGGATAACTGGACTACTCGATGATTTAAAGTTGACAAAGAAAAGAGTTCATTCCTGAACAGCTTGCTGGCTTTGCCTTTTGCGCAAGGCACAGCCAGCAAGGCCTAGAGGTGCTTTAAGTGTGGCGTTAGTAGCTGGGAATAGTAAATTGTATAATTAATTTAAGTCAAAAGGATGCAAAATTATTTAAAAATTTTAATAGTCGCATTACTCTTTAGCAGTTGTGAAAACAACAAAACGTTAAACACAAATAGCGTTGAAGTAGACCAAACAACTATCGGCAATCACATGGAAAGGTTAGCTTCAGATGAATTTCTAGGCAGAAAACCATTTACTGAAGGGGAAGTAAAAACCGTTACTTATTTAAAGAATGAGTTTGAGGAATTGGGGCTTTTGCCAGGAAATGGAGGGAGTTATTTTCAAGATGTTCCAATGGTAGAAATCTCAGGTAAGCCCTCTGATAACATGAAGATTAGTGGCGAAAACATCAGTTTTGATTTAGCCTACTTAAAAGATTTTGTAGCCACCACAAATAAAACAGTACCAAAAGTGAGCCTTGAAAACTCAGAACTTGTGTTTGCTGGTTATGGGATTGTTGCTCCCGAATATGGGTGGAATGATTATGAGGGCATTGACTGGAAAGGAAAAACAGCTGTTGTTTTAATCAATGATCCTGGCTTTAAATCGGCAGATTCAACATTGTTCAAAGGCAATGCAATGACTTATTATGGTCGTTGGACTTATAAATATGAAGAAGCGGCAAGACAAGGTGCTGCTGGAGTAATTATTATTCATGAAACGGAACCGGCTTCTTATGGCTGGAATGTGATAGAATCTAGTTGGAGTGGCGCTAGATTGGTAATTGAAAGTGATTTGCCCCTTTTGGAAGTAGAATCCTGGATAAGTGCTGAAAGTACTCAAAAATTATTTGCTGCATCAGCCATGAAAGAGCAGGATTATAAAGCCATTGCCCACGATAAAAGTTTTCAACCTATTCCACTAAATTTAAGTGTTTCAGTTGGTATTGAGAATGAAATTAAAAAAGATGTATCTAAAAATGTAGTGGCGATGTTACCAGGCACTAGCCAAAAGGATGAATTCATTATCTATTCTGCACATTGGGATCATTTAGGCGTAGGCAAACCCGTAGATGGTGACTCCATTTACAATGGAGCGGTGGACAATGCTACAGGTACAGCTGGTTTATTGGCCATAGCAGAAGCATTTAAGAAGAGTAAACCTACAAAGCGATCGGTTGTGTTTATCGCATTAACCGGGGAGGAACAGGGCTTATTAGGTTCGGCCTATTATGCTGCATACCCTATTTTCGATCCAAATAAAACAGTTGCCAATATTAATATGGATGCACTTTTCAGTCCTGGGGAAATGAAAGATTTAACCATTACCGGGTATGGTCAGTCCGAAATGGATGAATATGCCAAAACAGCAGCGGAGGAACAAAACAGGTATATCATTCCAGATCCAGTGGCAGAAAAAGGATATTTCTTCAGGTCAGACCATTTTAATTTTGCTAAAATTGGCATCCCTGCTTTGTATGCGAGCGGTGGTTATGAAGGATTCGACAACAGCATCGAAGAAATTAAGGCCTTCAATGGCTCCTATGAAGAATTTAAATACCATCAGGTTGCAGATAATTACGATGCCAAGACCTTTGAATTAAGTGGTATAAGATTAGACCTACAGCTATTTTTTAATGTGGGATTGAGATTGGCTAATGAGAATTATTTCCCCAAATGGTATGATAGCAGTGAATTTAAAGCCGCAAGAAAATAAATCATTACTATTGCCCATTCCATAAAATTCATTGTTGGCCTTAGCGGGTAGGATTACAAATTTAGCACAGTGGGTTATATAAGTTAAAAAGCGATGCTTGATAACCAAGAAACTGAATAAACGAATACAAGCATTTAAAAAGCAAACTGCAAACAGTATACCAAATCAATAATAGATATGGGCATACTATAGCGGGGACTTTACCTTTTAGAATAGTAAATGATACACCTAATAGTCGGAAATACGGGTTCTGGTAAAACAACCTACTCATCGGAATTAAAAAGAAAAACAACCGGAATAGTTTTTTCAATAGACAAGTGGAATAACACACTGTTTCTTGCTGATAAAAAATCCAGCGATGGTCTGAGTTGGTTTCTTGAAAGAATTGATAGAGCTGAAAGAATGATAATGGAATTGGTGGAACAGTTGGAAAACGCAAAAACTGATTCTATTCTTGATCTGGGCCTATCAAAATTTGAACATAGGGAAAAATTCAGGGAATTTGCGCGTGAAAGAGGATATGAATTAAAAATTCATTTTTTGGACATTCCTAAAGAAATACGGCTTAGCAGGGTAATGAAAAGGAATAGTGATAAAGGTGCCACTTTCGAATTTGAGGTAAGTGAAGAAGATTTTTCTTTTATGGAAAGTTGGTTCGAGAAACCAGACGATAATGAAATGGTGGACGGAATTGTTATCACAGAATAAAAACAAGCTCCCAATAGGCAAGTATACTATCAGCTGTACCAGTCAGGATTGAAAACAAATGTTTAACCTTCGGCAAGCTCAGTGTATTGAAGGTGTAGGCAAAGCCAGCCTGATTTATTGTGGTTGTCATTGTAAGAAAATCCATGGCTTGCTATGGTGAATTATTATGCACAATAGGTGTTTTTTACCTTTAGCTTTAAATAAAATACAAATATTCCCCACCTACTGCTCCTGCCTTTTTTTATAATTTGTCATTAGTCTCAGGCTGTCAGGCCAATGAATTCATTATAGGGTTTTAGATAATATTAACATTTAAATAGTTGCATGTGCAACTATCGTTCTTATATTTGCAGCAAATTCCAATAAAATGAAAGACGAATGTACCGGTTACATTTCAGAGTATGGTATTTTACCATGGCTCGGTAAAACTGTAAAACACATTGATATTTTCATCAATAACAACCTGAAGCAGGCAGGTATTGATTTGACAAAAAAGCAAATGCTTGTGCTTAAGGCGTTGACCATGAAAGGCCCATTGCCACAGAATGATTTGGCCTTTATAACGGAAAGAGATAAAGCTTCTTTGGCAAGGTTTATCAATACCTTAGAAAAGAAGAATCTTGTGGCGAGAATACCTTCAGTTACCGATAAAAGGATCAATATGGTGCACCTTACCAAGCATGGTGAAAAGGTCTTTCAGAATACCATTCCATTGTTTAGAAAGTTAGTATTACAAATCCAAGAAAATATTCCAGAACAGGAGCTAGCGCAAACGGCGAGAACTCTTGATAAAATAAAAGAAAATATAGAGAATCTAAATAGTGGTTGTAATAGCAACTAATACGTATGAAAAGAAAAATAATAATAATTGGAGTAAGTGTTTTAATCTTGGTTGTTGGCTTTTTTGTTTCTAATCTCCTGAAGGAAAGTAAAAAATACCTTTAAAGAACAAAGGTATTTATACGGCAACTGTGTTTACAGAAACCATTAAAAATTCAACATTGCCTTTAGAATTGACAGCAACCGGTAGTTTGGAAGCCAAAAATAGGGTAGAGATATATGCTGAGGTACAAGGCATAATGACCTCCCCAGTGGGCAGTTTCAAAGAAGGTGCTGCTTATAAGAAAGGCAGTGCCTTGGTTGCCGTAGAGTCTGATGTTTACCGGGCTGGATTAATGTCACAAAAAAGTAGCCTGCAAAATTTGGTAACTGCTGCCTTGGCAGATCTTCGTCTGGATTATCCTTCATCATTTTCAAAGTGGAATGACTTTCTTATGCAAATTGAGGTAAGTAGTCCCTTACCTCCTTTACCAGAAGCGGCTTCTGATAAGGAAAAGATGTTTATTACGGGAAGGAATATTTACAGTACCTATTATAATGTACGCAATTTGGAATTGACGCTGGCCAAATACAACATTACGGCACCTTTTGATGGTGTGCTCGTAGAGGCTTTGGTTACGCCAGGTTCGCTGATCAGACCTGGGCAAAAATTGGGTGTATTTATTCAGCCTTCGATTTTTGAAATTGAAGCACCTGTTAATGCCAGCATGATTAACCTCCTTAAAATTGGCCAAAAAGTAGACGTAACCTCAACCAACAATGTTTCTCAAAAATGGGTTGGGGAAATTACACGAATCAACAGGTTGGTGAATAGTGAAACACAAACTACCAATGTATATATTCAACTTCGCGGTGATGGATTAGAAGAAGGTATGTTTGTGAAGACCAATATTATGGCTACCGAAATGGAAAATGCCTATGAGTTGAGTAGAAGTGTGATTTTTGACAAGAACCAGGTTTTTGTAGTAGAAGATTCTGTGCTTGTTCAAAAAACAATTGAGCCTGTTTATTACAATGAAGAATCTGTAGTGATAAGAGGGCTAGCCGATGGCGAAAAAACACTTTCCAAGTTGCCAACGGGGGCTTATCCGGGGATGAAAGTTTCCATTTACAACGAGCAATAACGGTGATTTCTGTTTTGCATTATTTGTACAATTTTTCATTAATCACGAGTTAAGCAATGAAGTCAATAATAACGCATTTTATAAAATTCCCGGTTGCCGTAAATGTCATTATTCTAGCAATAGTGGTACTTGGCGCCTTCGGGATGTTATCGTTAAAATCTAGTTTCTTCCCGCTACAAGATTCTAAATTTATAGACATAACCATAAGTTACCCAGGTGCTTCTCCAGAAGAAATGGAGGAAGGCGTGGTTTTAAAAAATTGAGGACAATTTACGAGGGATCGTAGGGATTGACCGTTTTACTTCTGCCTCCTCAGAAAATACAGCAGCCATTAATGTGGAGGCTATAAAAGGTTATGACATCGATATTTTATTGGCAGATGTCAAAAACGCGGTCGATAAAGTCCCATCGTTTCCAGCAGAGATGGAGCCACCAGTTGTGGCCAAAAACGAGAACTTAAATGTTGCCATTGAGCTGGAATTGAGTGGGAAAGACATCCCATTAAAAACGCTAAAAACCATTGGCAGAGAAATAGAAAATGACCTGCGTAGTATTGATGGTATTTCTCAGATAACCATCACTGGTTTTCCAGATGAAGAAATCACAGTATCAGTAAACGAAGAGGTTTTACGTTCCTACAATTTAACTTTTAGCGATGTAGCCAATGCAGTTGCCAATAACAATATTTTGGTAACTGGTGGAGCCATTAAAACCGAAGCGGAAGATTACCTAATACGGGTAAACAACCGTTCTTACTACGGCAAGGAACTCAACAATATTATTTTAAAAACCGAAGACAACGGTGCCATTGTGACCTTGGAAGATGTGGCTGTCACGGAAGATGCCTGGTCTGAAACCCCAGATCGAAGTTACTACAACAATCAATCTTCTATCTCTTTTCAAATTAGCACCACCAACAATGAAGATTTAATTGAAGCAGCTGAAAATGCCACCATTTATTCTGAGGCATTTAACGAAACGCATAACAATATTCAGTTGAATGTGACCAATGATAGGTCTCAAATAATTGTTGAGCGTACAAAACTTTTAATGGTAAATGGTGCACAGGGAATAGCCTTGGTATTGTTTTTCCTTTCCTTGTTTCTACGTCCTAGATTGGCGGCTTGGGTGGCCTTTGGTATACCCATTTCCTTTTTGGGAATGTTTATGATGGCCTCTTATTTTGACATTACTATAAATGTACTTTCCCTATTCGGGATGATTATCGTAATTGGGATTTTGGTAGATGACGGTATCGTAATTGCTGAAAATATTTTCCACCACTATGAAAAGGGGAAGTCCCGCGTTCAAGCTGCTATTGATGGAACCATGGAAGTTTTGCCGGCCATTACATCAGCTATTCTGACTACCCTGGTAGCATTTTCAACTTTCTTTTACCTGGACGGAAGGCTAGGAGAGTTTTTTGGAGAAGTGTCTATTGTAGTTATTTTGACCTTGTCTTTTTCACTCTTTGAAGCACTGGTTATTCTTCCGGCACACATTGCCCACTCCAAAGCACTTTCGAAGGATCAAAAAATGTATTGGTTTAATGAAAGAGCCACTACTTTCTTAGACTATTTACGTGACAAGCTTTATAGTCCGGTTTTGCATTTCTTTATGGAGTTTAAAATTCTTGGATTTTCAATTCTGATCGCCTTGTTTGTAATTACCACAGGGGCGATGGAAGGCGGAATTATTCGTACCACCTTTTTTCCAGTAGTTGCTTCGGATCAGGTAAACGTTACGCTAAAAATGCCGCAGGGAATTAACCCATTGGTGACAGAATCTATTATATCTGAAATCGAACAAGTGGCCATTGAAGTGAATAAAGAATACACGGCTAAGCAAGAGGGCGGAAAAGAGGTATTTCAAAGTATTATTAAAAGAACCGGTCCGGGAACCGCCAACGCCTCATTAAAAATCAATTTGTTGCCAGGTGAGGAACGTGATTTTACAGCTTCCGAAATTGCGGGATCCATCGCACAAGCTTCGGGCGAATACCCTTCTGCAGAGAGTTTGACTTTTGATGCGGGTTCAAGCTTTGGTGGTAAGCCAGTTTCGGTTTCTTTATTGGGGTACAATATCGAGGAACTTAAAGCGGCCAAATTAGAGCTCAAGGAAAAACTGAAGGAAAACACGCTTTTACGTGATATCAGTGACAATGACCCAGCGGGGATTAACGAAATTAATGTTGAGTTGAAAGACAAAGCCTATTTGTTAGGCTTTACCCTAAGTGATGTAATTGGCCAAGTACGTGCTGGCTTTAATGGGTTGCAGGTACAGCGTTTTCAGCGGGGACAAGACGAAATAATTGTTTGGGTGCGCTACGATAGAGCAGGCCGTTCATCAATTTTGAACCTGGACAATATGCACATTGTAAGTGCGTCTGGCAATCGTGTTCCGCTTAGCGAAATTGCAACGTATTTTATTGAACGTGGGGAAATTACCATTAATCACCTGGATGGGAAACGTGAAATAAAGGTTGAAGCTGATTTAAAAGATCCAAAAGAAAGCTCATCGGATATTATTACAGATGTTCGTGAAAACATCATGCCTGAAATCATGTCCAAATACCCAACGGTATCAGCATTGTACGAAGGTCAAAATCGTGAGGCTGGAAAGATTAGCGCTTCTGCGAGCAAGGTTTTTCCAATTATCATCTTCTTGATTTTAATTATTATCGGGTTTACTTTCCGCTCTTACTTGCAGCCGATTTTATTGCTGGTGATGATTCCATTTAGTTTAATCGGTGTGGCTTGGGGTCACTGGTTGCACGACTTCCCTATCAACATGCTTTCCCTACTCGGCATTATTGCCCTCATAGGTATTGTGGTAAATGATGGATTGGTGCTTATCAGTAAATTCAACAGCTATTTGCAAGAGGGCTTTAGTTTTGATGATGCCCTTATTCAAGCAGGTAAATCCAGGTTCAGGGCCATCTTTTTAACATCCATTACAACCATAGCTGGTTTGTCACCCCTTATTTTAGAAAAAAGTAGACAGGCTCAGTTTTTAATTCCCATGGCCATTGCCATTGCTTATGGAATTGCCATTGCCACCGTACTTACCTTGATCATGCTGCCAATGTTATTGTCTGTTGGCAATGGGTTGAAGGTGTATACAATTTGGCTTTGGGAAGGTAAAAAGCCTTCGAAAGAATCTGTAGAACCTGCAATTGAAGAGCTAGAAGAGCTACACGAAAATGATGAATTAACTCAGAATGCATAAAATAATGAGCTTACAAAGAAAAAATAGCGTATTAAAGCATCATGGCTTGCAACTGTTTGCCCTGACTGCAATGCTGGTATTTACGGCTTCCAGCACAGTAGTGAATGGTCAGGAAATGCTTTCTAGAGAAGAGGCCATGGGTTTAACCCTTAATCACAATTACGATATTAAAGTAGCCGAAAAATCTTTAGAAGTAGCGGATAACAATCAGAGTATTTTGAACACCGGTTTTCTACCTACCGTATTTGCCAATGGAAATGCTGGCATTTCTGGTTACCAGGGGCAAAACCAAACCGTCAATGGGGATATAAATTACGATCCTACCGATGCCTATAATTACAGTGCTTCAGTGGGTGTAGATTATGTATTGTTCAATGGCTATGGCAGAATGTACAATTACAAACAACTTAAAGAATTGTACAATATCTCTGAACTGCAAGCCAGGCAAATTATTGAGAATACACTTTTAGAATTGTCTAATTCCTATTTCTTAACCGCACAATTAACGGAGAGTGTTAGCATTTTGAAAAATGCCCTAAGTATTTCAACCACAAGAATGCTACGTGCCCAATATAGTTTTGAGTATGGGCAAACCACTCAGATAGATTTACTAAATGCGCAGGTGGATGTAAACAACGACAGTATCAATCTGCTCAATACTATTCAGGATTTAGAAAACTCCCGCCGCAATCTAAACCTTATAATGGGCAGAGAAATTGAAATGGAATTTGCAGTAGATACCACTATTAATTTTGCTATGCCTGGAACTAAGGAGGATTTGATTGATCAGGCCTATAACCGCAATGTATTGATCCAGCAAACCAATAGCCAATTGCGTAACAGCGAGTTTGCATTGAAAGCAAGTCAAGCAGGCTGGTTTCCGGCATTGTCTTTAAATGCGGGTTACAATTATTCAGGCAACCAAAACCCTGCTGGGGCTTTCGTTACAGGGAGTTACAATTTAGGCCCTCAAGCCGGACTTTCTTTGGCCTGGAATGTTTTCGATGGAGGAAGCACCCGCATAAAGAGCCAAAATGCACGTTTGGAAATAAAGCGGCAACAAATATTAAAAGAGGAGACCGAATTTTCCGTGAAGCGTGATGTGCTCAATGCCTACGGTTCCTACCAGAATTCGTTGTTTGTTTATTATGCTGAAAAAGCCAACCTGGAAACAGCCACTAAAAACTTTGAACGCAGCGATGATTTGTACAAACAAGGGCAAATCAATTCCATAGAATTTAGACAAGCACAGTTAAACTTGCTAAACGCACAAAACAATCAAAGCATTGCCAAATACAATGCTAAGTATGAGGAGCTAAAACTTAAACAGTTGGCGGGTATTCTTTTAGAAGATTAATGCAACAAGTTGTATTGAATCTAATCGGATTCATCCATCTTACCACAGACCACGGGCTTATGTCCGTGGTTTTTGCGTTTATCTCTTTTACAGGTGAGGGAATAATTAATTATTGATATTTTACCCAAAAAAGTCAGTTGGTTTATATAATTCTAAACCTCCCCTACAGCCTTGATTTTTGTAGTTTATATAATGAATGCTTAGGTGAATGGGAGGGGCGAATGAAATTTTAAATAAGGTAGGTCTTTGAAATTGGACAGGTATTTGATGAAAATAAATTAGATCAATGGGGTAGAATGCATAGGTTTTCATTAAGTTGTGTAGACATAGAGATCAGCAACAATTGGCATGTTTTAAAAGGTTCTATCAACTAATGAATTATCGGTTGCATGTTTCGATTTAAACCCAAAAATACCATAACCATGGCTAAAATAAGCACTTACCTGAACTTCAATGGGAATTGTGAAGAAGCATTCAATTTCTATAAAACCGTATTTGGAGGAGAATTCACATTTATAGGTCGCTTCGAAGAGATGCCAGAAAGTGATGATTATAGCATTCCAGAAGCAGATAAAAATAAGATCATGCATGTGTCACTTCCTATCGGTACCTCCATTTTAATGGGCAGTGATGTAGGTGGTGATTGGGCAACCTCATTTAAGCAAGGAAATAACTTTTTAGTATCTATAAACGCAGACAGTAAGGAAGAAGCAGACAGGCTTTTTAATGCACTTGGAGAAGAAGGCCAAATTACAACGCCGCTTCATAATTCATTTTGGGGAGACTACTTTGGGATGCTGAAAGACAAATTTGGTATTGCCTGGATGATGAGCTTTAATGACCAGCAAAAAGGAGATACAACTAAAAATTGATCATTATTTAGCACCTCTTTTTGTATTAAAATAGCTGATTTTGATTTTTCAGTGATTAAATTCTCTAATATGATTAGAAGAATTCTTTCCTTTACTATTGTCACTATAGTTGGTGCCTATTCATTCACGCAAAATGGTTCCTCTTAATGGACTTAGCTCTACGACCTATTTTTTGGCCAATCCGTTACACGCTATAAACTAGAATTACCGGAGGAAAGCGGAGGGAAGAAGCCCGATTCCGTAATTAATTCAACAGGATTTTATAACTTTTTTGATGATACAATTTCGTCACGCAATTGATGGGCTGATGCTAACCCAGGCCTAATGGCTATATTTTTGAGCGTTAACAATCAATTCAAGTGTGCAAATAACCTTGCCCGGCCTGTTTTTTTTCAAGAATGATGTATCACTGTCAGTTTAATAAAATCGAAAATTTATTTTAAATATTTAGTTATAAGTTTGTAGTTATGAAAATTAACTCTACATTTGTAGAGTAAGGTATTTAAATATAGAGCAATGCAATTACCGAAAAAAGAAGAGCAATTGATGGAGTTTATTTGGAAGCAGGAAAAAGTTTTCATGAAAGACCTTATTGAATCTTACCCTGATCCAAAACCTGCCACTACAACGATTGCTACTTTGTTAAAAAGGTTGCAAGACAAAGATTTTGTTGCCTATAAGGTGTTTGGGAATTCCCGAGAGTATTATCCCTTGGTGGAGAAGGGGGATTATTTTTCAAAGCATGTGAAGGGAATGATAAAAAATTACTTTGACAATTCACCACTGCAGTTTGCTTCGTTTTTTACGACAGCCACAAATCTTACAACAGCTGAATTGGAAGACCTTAAAAAAATTGTAGATCAAGAAATTAAAAGAAAGGAAAAATGACAGTTTACCTCATTAAAATAATTGTTTGTTCTGCATTGTTTGCGGCTTTCTACAAAGTGATTTTAGAGAAAGAAAGAATGCACCGATTCAATAGGTTTTACCTACTGGGAAGTTTGATATTCTCATCCATTGTCCCCTCCCTTACTTTTACCCAGGAGCTGCAAACGCTACCAATAATGGAGAATGTAATCACTGAATCGGTGTTTTTTTCTGAAGCCGGGAATGCACATCAAATTGTGGTAGCTAATGAGACCAATTATTTACTAGTTATTCTCTTAACCATCTATGTGACCATTACAACGCTATTGTTTCTCAGGTTTTCAATCAACCTTAAAACAATATTAAATAAAGCATGGGCAAATGCTACAATTCCATTTAAGAACGTGAAGCTCATTCTTTTAGACCAAAGCATAAGGCCACATAGTTTTTTAGGCTATATATTCCTCAATGCGGAGGATTACAGGAGAGGGAATATTGAACAAGAAATCCTATTTCATGAATTGGTTCATGTTGAACAAAAACATTCATGGGATATCTTATTCATAGAAATCGTCCAAATCCTATTTTGGTTTAACCCATTTATTTTTCTTTACCGGAAAGCCATAATGCTAAACCATGAGTTCTTAGCTGATGAGGCAGTAATCAAAGAATATACAGATGTAAAAGCCTATCAGGTGTTGCTGCTAGAAAAAATAAGTGCGCAAGCAGGATCATTTATTACAAGTCAATTTAACCATTCTATAACCAAAAAACGATTGCTCATGATGACCAAAACCAAATCATTCCGAAACAGTTTGTGCAAGCAAATGGCTGTTGTTCCCCTTTTGGGTATGGCCGTGTTGTTTTTCAGCACAATAACAATTGCACAAGAGGAAACCGACGATGTTCAGCCAAAACAAATTGCAGTTCAATCTACTACAGAAGGGGCAACCCCTGCCCAACTTGCTGAGTACAGTGAGATTGTGAACAAGGCAAAAAATGACAAAGGACGTCCTACCCGCAGCAAAATTTCTGAAGAGGATAAGGAAAGATTACAGTACTTGTATTTATTGATGAGTAGAGAGCAACAGTCCCAACAAATGGTGATGTTTATGCTTTTCTTAGCACCCATGGAAAAATCTATTCCTACTGAACAGCAAATTCAGTCCTGGAAGGATGCTAAAATGTATGGAGTATGGATAGACGAGAAACAAATAAGCAATACCGAATTGGATAAATACACCAATACTGATTTTGCCCATCTACATATAAGTAAACTTGAAAAGAATGCTAAAAATTATGGTAAACATTTTTATCAAGTAAATCTAATGACGAATGCGCATTATGCAGCTTATTATAAGAGGCAGTTAAAAAATCAGGGTAAATATATGATGGTGTTTTCGTATTAATAAAAGGGAGCTATTGAAAAAGGATATTTTAAATCTAAAAAAGAGAGATAATGTATTGACCAAGAGTTCCACTACCTAGGAAGGATTACCTAGGCTGTTAGTAGAAATGAACTTAGGTAATTTGATAAACACAAAAAGGGGATAATCATCCCCTTTTTGTGTTTATCAGTTTTTGTTGTGCTCAGATTTCAAAGGTTAGAGAAAAGAATATTATTTTTTCTACCGAATGCCTGTATTTTTAATCAAAGGAAAAGCCAAGAACCAAGTTTAGGAGACAAGACTTCTGTCTCAATTTAATGAGACGTGCGCTTGTAGTTTACTTTTTATTGCTAATTTTAATGGTGTTAATTTGAACAACCTTTGTCAAGCTGGCTTCTATTTTAGATTTAAAATGGATTTAGGATTTTGCTTGGGAATATTGGAATCATTTTAACATTCAAGAACTGGAACAATTGGCAAGGATTAATATGCCAAAGGAAATGCGATAACATGCTTAGCTATCAAACCTCGCTTCAGCGTTCAAGAGAAAGTTTTATTATTAAACCATGATGGATTAAATGGGTACTGAAACGGAAGACAATGTTTTTTTAAGAGCTGGCGGAGAAATGGGGGAGCTCATCAGAGCCAGAGATTGGGAGAATACACCACTAGGGGAACCAAATAGTTGGGCGCAGCCTTTAAAAACAATGGTGGGTGTTTTGCTTGAGAATCCCTTTGGCATGTACATCGCATGGGGAAAAGAATATACTCAAATCTACAACGACGGTTATAGGCCCATATTAGGCGCTAACAAGCACCCCCAGGCACTAGGATCGAGTACCCGAGAAACATTTCCCGAAATTTGGTCAATCATTGGGCCGATGTTGGATAGTGTAATGGAGGGAGAAGCTTTCAGGTTTCAGGATTTGATGTTGCCCTTGAACAGAAGTGGATACCTGGAAAATTGTTATTTCGATTTCTCCTATAGTCCAATAAGACTAGCGACTGGTGAAGTGGGAGGTGTTCTGGTAACAGTCGTAGAAACCACCTCAAAAAAAATAGCGGAAAATGACCTTATAGAAAATAAAAATGATTTAGAATTCGTAATTGAGGCAGCTCAGTTAGGAACGTATGACTATAATCCATTGACCAACACTTTTTCCGGTAATGCCAGATTAAAGGAATGGTTTGGCCTTCCTCTCGAAGAACAGATCGAATATGAACAGGCCATTGCTGCTATTTCGGAAACAGATAGGGATCGTGTTTCTCAAGCCATAAATGAAGTCCTGAAATATTCTTCTGGCGGTAATTTTGACATTGAATATACCATTGTAAATGCGGTAACCCAGAAAGAAATCATCGTCCACGCCACAGGTAAAACCAGATTCAATGAAGAAAAAATTGCTTATCGTTTAAACGGCACCTTAGAGGACGTTACCGATCGGGTATTGGCAAGTAAAAAGATAGAAGAAAACGAAAGAAATCTTCGGCTTATGATTCTCCAGGCCCCTTTTGCCATATCAATATTCAGGGGTGCCGATTATACAGTAGAGATTGCCAATAAATATGCCTTGGAACTTTGGGGTAGAAAAGAGGAAGAAGTGCTTAATATTCCGCTTCTTGAAGCATTGCCCGAAATCTCCTCTCAGGGTATAAAAGAATTGCTGGACGGTGTCTTCGGCACTGGTAACCGATTCGCCACGTCCGAAAGGCCATTGCAACTTTTAAGAAATGGTATTTTGGAAACTGTTTATGTTCATTTTTCATACGAAGCTTTGTATGATATAGATGGAAAAATCAACGGTATCATGGCCATTGGTTATGATGTGACGCCTCAGGTAGCAGCAAGAAAAACGATAGAAGAAAGTGAAAAGCGTTACCATAACCTCATCCATTCTTCTCCATCTTCTATTGCTATTTTATCCGGAAAAGATTTAGTGATTACGATTGCCAATGATATCATTATAGAATATTGGGGTAAAGGAAAAGAGGTTATTGGGAAACCCTATTTTGAGGTATTACCAGAAATGGCAGAGCAAGGATACATTGAAGTTTATGAAACTGTATATAAAACAGGTACTCCTTTTACGTCCATTGAAACGCCTGTTAGCATCATGCAACATGGGGAAATGACATTGAAATATTTCAATGTCAATGTGTATCCACAGCGTGATCTGGACGGAAACATTGATGGTCTTGGTATCATTGCTACAGAGGTGACTTCACAAGCCATATTTAACAACAAAATAAAAGAAAGCGAACAAAACATACGGGCTTTGGTAGAAAGTGCTCCTTTTCCAATAGGTGTTTTTGTGGGGGAAGACATGAGTATATCTCTTGCCAACCAATCCATTATGGATGCATGGGGAAAAGGGAATGATGTTGTAGGTAAATTATATTCTGATATCCTTCCAGAATTTGGGAACCAGCAAATTTTTGGGCAGATACGTAAGGTGTTACAAACGGGCATTCCTTTTCATGCCAGAAATCAAAAGGTTGATATCGTAAAAGATGGGAAATTAAAACCTTATTATTATAATTATAGTTTCACTCCGCTGCTGGATGCTTCTGGTAAGGTCTACGCTGTAATGAATACTGCAGCTGAAGTTACAGAACTGCATGAAGCAAAGCAGAAGGTAGAAGAAGCGCTTTCAGAAATCAAGCTGTTTAAGTTTATGGCAGACACTGCCGCTGATCCTTTTATCCTTATAGAGGAAGATGGGAGTTTTGCTTATCTAAATAATTCGGCATTGGAGAAATGGGGCTATACGGAACAGGAAATGAGCTTGCTAAAAGTGCCTGATGTCGATATCATTTTTCACGACAAAAAATTCAAGGAGGTATTTAAGCGTGCACAAAGGGAAATAATTCCACCTTTTGAAACGATGCATAAAAATAAGCAAGGGCATATATATCCTGTAGAGATTAATATGGGTGGTGTTGAGGTGGATAAAAAAACCATGTTATTTGCTATAGCACGTGATATTACGGAACGTAAAAAAGCCGAGCAAGATGTCATAGAAGCATTTCAGAAAGTAGAGGAAAGTGAAAAAAGATTCCGGGATTCAGTAAAGCAGGCACCACTTGGTATTGTTATTTTCCGGGGACCTGAAAATGTGATTGAAATAGCAAATGAAAGTTATTTACAGTTAATAGACAAAACCGAAAATCAATTTGTGGGTAAACCGCTTTTTGAAACACTGCCAGAAGTTAAAAAAACCATAGCACCCATAATTGCCGATATCTATAGGACAGGAAATGCTTTTTACGGATATGAATTCCCAGTGACTATAAATCGTCATGGCAAAACAGAATCCGGTTATTATAATTTTGTTTACCATCCTTTAAAGGAAAAAAATGTAATAACGGGTATAATGGTAGTGGTTACCGAGGTAACGGCTACTGTAACAGCAAAACATATTATAGAGGAGAATGAGGACAAACTCAAACTTATCATTGAGGCCAGTGAGCTCGGTATTTGGGATTTAAATCTTAAGACACAGGTTATGGTTGGCTCTGAACGATGCTATAATATTTTAGGCTTTCCGAACACGAAGAATTTAACCCAGCAAGAAGTTATCGCACATGTGCATCCCGATGATGTTAAACTTAGGGCGGAAGCATTTGAAAAAGCATATGAAGTTGGTTTACTACATTATCAGATTAGAATTGTTTGGGAAGACCAATCTTTGCATTGGAAAGATGTAAAAGGCAAGGTTTATTATGATGAACACAATAAGCCTGAACGAATGCTTGGAACCGTGCGGGACATTACGGAAGAAAGGACTTTTCATCAACAACTATTAGAGCGAGAGGAAAAATTCCGCTTATTGGCGGATTCTATGCCGCAATTTATATGGACATCAGATCCCGATGGAAACATCAACTATTTCAATCAATCCGTTTTTGATTTTTCAGGATTAACATCGGAACAATTGTATAACGATCAATGGATACAGATCGTGCATCCCGATGAAAGGGAGAGAAACATAAAACAGTGGATCCAGGCAGTACGATCAGGAAAAGACTTTTTGATGGAACATCGTTTTCGCAAGTACGATGGTGAATATCGCTGGCAGTTGAGCAGGGCAATACCTCAAAAGGATGCAGATGGAGCCATAAAGATGTGGGTGGGTACAAGTACAGATATTCAAGAGCAAAAAATGTTCACAAATGAACTGGAAAAGATGGTTCAGCTGCGTACAAATGAATTGCAACAAAAGAATGTGGCACTTGAGAAAATGAATAAGGAGTTGCAATCATTTGTGTATATCTCCAGCCATGATTTGCAGGAACCATTGCGAAAAATCCAAATATTTGCTTCTAGAATTTTAGAAACGGAATATGATGCCTTATCCCAAAATGCGCAGAAATATTTCACAAAAATGCATAAGTCGGCCTTCCGGATGCAAAATTTAATTCGAGATCTCATTGCCTATTCCAGGACCAATGACCAAGAATTAAATTATGAAGTTGTTGAGCTGCTAGAAATTATTGAAGACACGAAAGAAGTTTTAAGTGAAGAACTGGAACAAAACAATGTAACATTTGAGCTCGAAAACCTATGCAATGTCAAAGTTGTCCTTGTCCAATTCAGGCAGGTCATAGTTAATTTGGTAAGTAACGCTATTAAATTTTCCAGAGCGGGCCATGCTTCCCATATAAGGATTAATTGTGAAACAGTAGAAGGAAAGAAAACTGGAATCGAATCATTAAATGATGACGAACACTATTGCCATATACGGTTTGCCGATAATGGGATTGGTTTTGATCAGAAGTATTCGGAAAAAATATTTGAAGTTTTTCAACGCTTACACAGTAAAGATGTCTATACAGGAACAGGTATTGGATTGGCTATTGTAAAAAGAATAATTGAAAATCATGAAGGTTTTATTATGGCAACCGGTGAATTAAATAAAGGGGCTACGTTTGATATTTATATTCCTCAAGCGTAAATTTTGTCTATATCAGATGCTGCGATGGCAGTATGTGTTCCTAATTGATCAGGCTATTTTAAAAAGATCAAAAATGCACTTAAAAGGTGCAAGGCAGTGTTTTTGTTTTTAAGGCAATTGGCCAACCTGTTTTTCTCATTTCCAATAGGACGATAAATATTTAAAATCAGCAGGCAATAATATGCCTGCTGATTAGTCTATTGTCTCTGATTAATCACTTAAAAGCTATGGTTAAACCGGTTTTTTGAAAATGCCGTAAGAATGCCGTAAGCTAACCGTTATCAAAATATAATTTCTTCAATAACTTTAAAGGAAATTAATAATAAAAAATGGGTGTGATTGGTGAAATAATTTGTGAATCAAGAAAGGCTAAAGGGTTAACTCAAGAGGGATTGGCAGAAATGTCTAAAGTGAATTTAAGAACAATTCAGCGGATTGAAAACAAAGAAAGTGACCCTCGTGGTAAAACTTTAAGTTTAATTTGTGAAGCCCTTGAGTTAAACATAGAAGAGGTGCTGAATAGTGAGAAACAGCACAATAAAAATAGGGTAAAATCAGATTTGGTACATGGATACAAACTAGCGCCCAAACGAATCAGACTTCTAGCTAATTTGACAGAATTTTTTATCTTTTTTGTAATTTTTATAGGGCCTATTTTGCTATATAAAATACTTACCAAAGACATGGACCCCAATGTAGGTGCATTTGTAAAAATTGAACACCTGGTCTTTTTTTCTCTTTTGGTTGGAGGCGTATTGTATCCGGTTTTCTCAGGTAATCTAGGTCACAAGATTTTCAAGTTAAAAGTCATATGCGCTGAATCTGGAGGTGATTATAAGAAAGCTTCTGAAGGGGCCATTCGTGAGTTTTTAAAATACGCTTCAAGTTTTCTTATAATTCCAATAATATGGTTGCTTTGGGACAAGAATAACCAAAACCTATATGATAAGTTGACCAAAACTTTCGTTGTTGAAAGAGGTTGAAAATTAATTTTTAAACCCACATTCATCTCTAATCTAAAACATACATTGAAGCTACATTTTGTTATGTGTCTGATTTTTTTTGTATGCTTTTCATGGTAAATTTTAATCGTTCAAATGGTTCATTATTAGCATAATTACTTATGTCTAAATTGGGTCTTGAATAACAAATGCAGTGGTAATTATTTTTTTTTTATTTTGCTCAATCCAGTCATCCTGCTTGTTTCGTAATTCCATAAAAATATAACCTAAACAAATATTTTTATGAAAAAATATACGCGGAATTCCTTATTCATAGCATTATTCTATGCTTTTACATCAGTATTTTTAATTTCTTGTGATGAGCTATTTGACAAAGATCCAGTCAAAAACCCTTCAGCAATGGTTCCAGATGTATCATTTACAGCCTTGACAGATGACAATAAAATCGCTTGGTTTAATGCTCAAAACCTGAATAATCCCGAAAAAACCCTTTCCATTACTGGTTTGCCTTCTGGTGAACAGGTGATTAGTATTGATTACCGACCCGCTACTGGCCAACTTTATGGACTAGGCATTTCCAGTAGGCTTTACATTATCAACGAGCAATCAGGTATAGCCACTCCATTAGGAACGGATTCTTTCTCTCCAGGAATAATGGGAGACAATGCTTCCATCGATTTCAACCCAACAGTGGACAGGGTTAGGTTGGTAACAGAAAGTGGTCAGAACCTCAGGCTGCACCCAGAACTTGGAACAGTAGTGGCCGAAGACGGCAGCATCAATGGAGGTGACCAGCCTCTAATAGGAGCAGTGGCCTATACCAACTCTATGGCCGGAGCAAGCAGTACTAAACTTTATGACATAGATTTTTCTTCCAATAAACTTTTTTTACAGATTCCACCCAATGATGGCGGTCTTGAAGAGGTAGGGGATCTCGGAGAAGATTTTATGGGTATGGGAGATTTTGATATCAATTCTGATAACAGTAGTGCCTTTGCAGTTACTTTGAACGATGGAGAATCGAAGTTATACACAATTGACCTGGATGAAGGGAGTGCGGATTGGTTAGGTGATTTTTCCATTCCCGTTTTTGGTATCGCTTTTAAGACGGATCCAGTAGCTTATGCAACGTCTTTAGATGACGACCTTTACAGGTTTAATCCGATGAATCCTGGGGATGATAAAGTAGCCCTCACTGGATTAATGGACGGAGAACACATTATAGGATTGGACTTTCGTGCAATGAATGGCTCTCTCCTTGCAATTAGTAATCACAGCAAGTTGTATACAGTCAATACCTCTAATGGTGCTTTGTCTCAGGTAGGCTCACAGTTAGATCCAATGTTCCAATCTCATGAGAGTGTCGGTTTTGATTTTAATCCAACGGTTGATAGAATCAGATTGGTTACCAATTCAGGTCAAAATTTCAGATTACATCCTGATTTAGGAACCGTTGTTGCGATTGATGGAGACCTGAAGCCGGGAGATCCTAGTGTAAATGGAGCGGCTTATACCAATAATATTCCAAACGCAAGCACTACTGAACTATTTGTTTTGGACAGTGAAGTCAACAAATTGTTCAAGCAAGATCCTCCAAATGATGGTGTATTGGTAGAAATTGGGGATTTGGGAAATAGTATCGAATCAGGTAATGGTTTTGACATTGGTGGTGCCTCAGGAATGGCTTATGCACTTGTCAAAGCTGAAGGGGCGAATGGCATTTATACAGTAAACCTGCTTACGGGTAATATAACCAAAGTTGCTGATTTTAATTTTGACGTGGTATCCATGTCGATTGGCTTAGGGTTTTAAAAGGTGATTTTTTTCATCCGCAGGTTTCATTTTAAGTTTTTGAGGTTTTAAATTTTTGGCTGACAAGATTTAATTTTTAAAGCGGAGTTATGACATCCTCTATTGTTTTCAAAAGAAAGGCTACCCAATTAAAGGGTAGCCTTTCTTTTATAACTAAGCCTATTTAACAAAAGAACCTGGCCAGGTGCATGGATAAACTTTTTTCCCGTTTACTTCACGGATCCAGGAATCGAATTTTCTTTCTCCTTCCATCAAAACGATGATTCTTGCTCCTTCGACAGGTGCTTTTCTATAAGTTTTCGTTTTGGTAACCCTTCCATAGGCCAGGGCCACATTGTGATGGACGCCTATGTAATCGTTGTTGTGGTCGTGACCAACAAAAGTCCCCATGATGTCTTTGGATTCCAACATGGCAGCAAACATGCCCGTATTGATTTCCGGTCCACATTCGTCCTCTTTTCTTTGGCCGATGGCTTTCACTTCTTTATTACTCCAGGCCTGGTAATATTCCGGCAAAGGAATGTGGAAAAAAGCAATAGCAGGTAGAGGTTCGTTATTGTTTGCCTTGGTGTAGTCCTGGCTCTTTTCTTTGTACCAATTGACTTGAGATTGATCAAACCAGCCCCAACCGTCCACTTCAGGTTTTAAAGTGCTATAAGCATTGGAATCCATGATGTAAACAAGTGCTTCGGCATTGTTTTCTTGACTTTTGACGGGAAATATAAAATTGGAATTACCATAGGTTTCTCCCTTGTCATTATTCAAGCAATAACTTAATCCTTGAAGTAGGTCAGCAACTTCCTTTCTGGAGAGATCGGCTTGAGAATCATGATTTCCCAGGGTTACTATCCAGGGCATTTTTGCCTCTTTAAAAACCTTTTCAAAAGCTTGATAGGTTTTTTTTGGGTTGCCGTCTGTGGCTATATCCCCTGTCAACACGACCAGATCAGGCTTTTCAATCTCAAGGATCTTTTTTATAGTGGTAAAAACTTCCATATTCTTACCTTCCTCTACGTTGACATGGGTGTCGGTAAACTGGACAACTTTAAATTTCTTGTCCTTGTTAAATTTTAGGTTGGCTAGTTGTTGGGACTGAGCTGTGCATGTAAAAAAGGAGAAGTGCAAAAAAAGATTAAAAACGATTTCATAAGTGATAACAATGAGAATTATAGGAAGATAGAATAAGGGGAATGATTTTTTAATTAAGAAAACCAGCGCTGATCAAGGTTGGGCTTTAAAACAGTAAAACTGTTTGGCACAATTACAATTGCCTCTTCCAATGAAAAACCTTGAATTATTACCCTCCAACCCAGTCGATGGTCTATTCTCTATAGTTTTTTTTCTGAAAACGAGGAAAGTTTTTCTGCAAGCCTCTGATTTGCCTTTCAGAAATTCACTGTTTTATACTTTTGTGTTGTGAAATGGAGCAAGTTATTCTAAATAGTCTCTTTTAAGGATGTTAACCAAGTCTTTTGAGGAACCTAATGATAGGCTAGGAGGCAACTAAATATATCTACAATAGGCCTTGCAGAACAGCTTTAAAATCGGAGGGGCTTGTTTTGTGTACTTGAATTTCCGTGCAGTTGTTAAATTGCTTAAAGGCTTCTAGTTCTTTACAAAAAGCAATGGAAAAGGCATTCCTATCCTTTATCCCTTCCTCCAATGCCAAATGATTGATGTGCAAAATCGAAGTTTTTCTATCGGCTTTACAATCCATTCGGGCCACTAACCTGGCGTTCCACAATATAGGCAAGGAGAAGTAACCATATTTGCGTTTCTTTTCAGGGATATAGCATTCAATTTGATAGTCAAAATCAAACAAGCTTTGCATGCGCTTGCGTTGAATAAGTAAATTATCAAAAGGCGAAAGTATTTTCAATTTCGCTTTATTCAGGGGCTTGTTTAATAATGCTAAGGATTCAGGGAAAGTATAGTAACCATTGCCATTTACGGTTACCAATACCAATTCACCACTTGAATGCATCTCGTTCAATGCTGCGGTGACATGTGCTTTTGTGTTTTTAAGCAAATAGGATATCTCAGCTGCCTGTCCTATACCATTTGCTCTAAGGTAACTTTTTATCAAAAAACGCAGGTATTCCTTTCTAGTGGGAACACTAAGATCAATATCTTTTGGTAACACCCGTTCGGTGAGGTCATATACCTTGTGAAAGTTTTTTCGCGAAGAAATCATCAATTCACCCTGCATGTACAAATTCTCCAATGCTTGTTTGGAAGGTTTACTTCCCCATTCTTTTATTTTTTCGTCATGCACAAAGTCTTTAGCCATTAAAGGCCCCTCTTTCTCTATACGATTCAATACCGTATTCATTAGCCCAAAATCTTTCTTAAACCAATGCTTTTGCTCTCCAGTTAAAAGGGCATTTTTTCGGGGTAAGCTATATTTATAGTCTCTCATTGGCAGGTAAGCTGCTGCATGCGACCAATACTCAAATACTTTTTTCTTTGCTACCAATTCCTCAAGGTGCGAATTTTGATACTGTGGGTTTCTGCTCCACAAAGTATGATGGTGTGCACGTTGAACGGTAGAGATGGTGTCGATTTGGATATAGCCAAGATTCTCTATGCTGGACAGGGTGTAGTCTATCGCTTTTCCTTTCTGATGGGAAGGCGGTAGATTGTGTGACAGCAAAACCAGTTTTTGGGCTTCCTGAATGGAAAGGGATTCACTCATTTTAAAATAGTTCTATTGCCTGTTTTGGATTAAATGGGATTAATAAACAATACCCAAATCATTGGTCCGTACTTCAGCTAATTTACCCTGTAGGAGGCCCTGCATTTCTGAGACCACCTCTTCGTATTTTGGATACAAAGCCAGGTTATTGTATTGTCCCTTATCATAATTCATGTCGTACAATTCCATGCCGCCTTCAGCCTGCTCCCCATATTGAATGTAGGCCCAGTCAGATGAGCGAATGAGGTATCCCATTCTACCATTTCGCTGAGAAACGGAAAAAGCAAAGTCTCTAACTTCTAACTTGGGATTATCAATCAGCGGGGCCAAACTTTTCCCCTGTAAAGCAATCGGAGCTTGTAAGCCTGCTAATTCTGAAATGGTTGGGTAGAGGTCAATTAATTCTGCAAACGAATGGCAGACTGCAGGAGCTTGTCCGGGGACTTTGATGATCAAAGGAACCCTGGCAGACTCTTCCATCAGTCCGACTTTCATCCAAAACCGATGTTCCCCTAAAAAAAATCCATGGTCAGATGTGAAAATGACAATTGTGTTTTCTTCCAGCCCTTCTTCTTTTAATGTTTGCAATACCTTGCCGACCTGATCATCTAAAAAGGAGGTGGAGGCATAGTAAGCAGCGACAGCCTTTTTTTCTTGTTCGACTGTCATCTCTCCATTTAAACTGTTTACATAATTTATCCCTTGCTCAGGAATGTCATCCCAGTCATTATCAACCTTGGGAGGCATTACAACTTGCTCGTGGGGATAGTTCTCAAATGAAGATTTAGGAGCTACAAATGGTACATGTGGGCGAAAAAAGCCTGCGGCGATAAAAAATGGCTCGTTTTTATGCTCTCTCAGAAGTTCCGATACTTTATTGGCTGTTACGGCATCTGTTTGTATTTGGTTTTCCTCTGTCTTGACAATATGAATTTGATTGCCTCCATTCCAAAGGCTATCCTTAGGTAAGGTAAGCAAACCAAAAGGGTTGTTTTGAACCAACTCATGTTCACCTTTAGCATGAACCTCAGGGGCTGGACTGTTAAATCTCTCTGTCCATGAGGCTGGGTCATCCTGTCCATTTCTTCCTTCCATAATATCTACAGAGCCCATATGGAATATCTTTCCAACCCTGGCTGTATAATAGCCATTGTCTTTGAATAACTGAGCCCATGACTGCCGGTCTGGCCCCACATTCTCTCGTCCACTTACATATCCATAAGTCGTTGTCGCATTGGGATAGTAACCAAACATCATGGACGCCCTGGATGGGCCACAGACTGGATATTGGCAGTATGCTTTTGTGAAGCGTGTCCCTTCCGAAGCCAAAAGGTCAATATTTGGGGTATGACTGGCCCTATTCTCATAACTGGATATTGCTGTGGTCGTAAGATCGTCAGAGATCATAAACAAGACATTTAGTCCTTTTTGGTCTTGCGCCTGAATGAGAAGGGGGAAAAAGGTGAAAAGTGTAAGGAAGAGGGATAATCCTGCATTTTTACCCCAATTAAATCCAAAGATTTTAGAGTAACCATTGCATGTATAGTGTGCCATCATTGTTGGTATTTGTTTTTGAAATTGAAGGATGGTTTTTTGCTATAATAAAACCATTAACAGAGAATAACTAAGGTACATAGCATGATATTAATGAACTATGAAAACATTGAAATTTTCTCTTGTATCGACAAACTTCGCAATGAACTCGTGAACCAATAGAAGATACTTGCTTCTCTTAAGTAGCCTGAAGGGAGATTTGAAGTGCCTGAAGTGCTAGGCGTTTATTTTTTACTATTTTAGAGTAGTAAAAGGGAACTAAGTTGTCAAGCATTATTCTACATTAAAAATAGAAAAATCATGCGAGTAGCTTTAATAATAGTCTTTGTAATACATGGAGTTATCCATCTGTTTGGATTTTTAAAGGCCTTTGGCCTTTCTGAATTTAATGCCATTACCCAACCCATTTCCAAAGTGTATGGATTATTATGGTTGTTGACCTTTGTTTTATTTGCTGTAACTGTATTCCTATTGTCCATTCAGTCCAGTTATTGGTGGGTAATTGGAATTGTGGGTGTTATCCTTTCACAGTTATTAATTCTAAACTATTGGAGTGATGCCAAGTTCGGGACAATTATAAATTTGATCGTTCTAGTTTTAATTTTTCTCCTTTATTCAACGGGCAGCTTTAAGAAAATGGTGACGGATGAAACAGTGAAAATGTTTGAGAATTCAAATACTTTAGAAAACACCATTTTATCAGAGCACATGATTTCAGACTTGCCTGCAATAATTCAAAAATGGTTACTGAATAATGGGGCAATCGGGAAAGCATTGGTTTACAATGTTTATTTGGAGCAAGACTTACAAATGTTGATGAAACCTGAGCAAAAAGAATGGAACAAAGCAAAAGCCCGGCAATATTTCACCATTGAACCTCCAGCTTTTAATTGGTCAGTCAATCTTAAAATGAATCCATTTTTAGCTGTGGTTGGGAGGGATAAATTTGAAAATGGTCATGGTGAAATGATGATTAAGTTGCTTTCCTTCTTTTCTATTGTAGATGCAAAAAGTAATGAAAAGGTAAATCAAGCAACCTTACAGCGGTATTTGGCAGAAATAGTTTGGTTTCCATCTTTTGCCTTGAGCCCTTATATAAGTTGGGAAGCCATTGATGACTATTCTGCGAAAGCCACAATGGAATATAATGGGACAGTAGGTTCAGGCGAATTTCACTTTGAAGAAAATGGTGATTTTAAAAAATTTGTAGCCATGCGTTATAAGGATGCAGTTGATGTCTTGCCTACTGAATGGACTGTTACCGCTACAAAAACCGAAGAACGAAATGGTATAAAAATCCCTGTTGAATCGAAGGCAGAATGGAAATTAGCGAAGGGAAATTGGACTTGGTTAAAACTTAAAATTACAGACATTAGGTATAATATTGGAGAAATGCCGAAGGTCCTGAACTAAGTTTATCTCAGATTCATAATGCATGCCCATCCTATTAAGGGCCTGTTCCGATCTTTTTTCGAAAAGTGATTTCATCACCGAATTCAAAGACTTTTGAATGATTTGGTTTTATTCAAGGGCAAGGATATTTCTCTTCATTTGATGGGGCCAATTTACCTGCACCCAATTTTTTTTTCACAAATATTTTCAATTAGGTGTAATAAAATTTGATTTACGCCACTAACCAATAAAAAACAGTGAGCAGCGACTTCTACAGATCTTCAATTTTACCTTATGCAGCAATTGTCATAAAGATATGCCGGGCATATACCAATACGCAAGAAGATTTTGAAGATTACTATCAGGAAGTATGTTTACAAATTTGGAAAAGCAGAGAGAATTTCCGCCAACAGTCTGAGTGGTCTACCTGGGTTTACAGATTGTCTTTGAATGTATGTCTGACTTTGTTGAAAAAGAAGAAAAACAATTACCAGCATTTTGCCTCCGATGCCTTGCCTGAAGAAGTCATTGAAGATAGCCATGCATTTTCGGATGAAGCGCTAAATCATTTGTATGATGCCATAAGGCAACTGTCGGAGATTGACAGGGGAGTGATTTTACTTTACCTGGAAGAAAAATCTTACCAGGAAATAGCAGACATTATTGGTACCAACCCGAACAATATTGGGGTACGCATTAAACGAATCAAAGAACGGTTAAAAAAACGATTAGATGGAAAAGTCAATTGAAGCAATCTGGAAAGAAGGGTTTTTGAGAAATGAGGCATTGGTAGGCCCAAAGATTACCAACCTATACAATCAAAAATCGATTCATTTCATCGATAAATATAAAAGGATGTTTAAAATTAATTTGAATGCCATTGCAATTGGTTCAATAGCGGTTTTAGGATTTTCCTTTTTTATAGGAATTCCCATTATGGGAATAGGGTTATTTCTGGTTTCGACGGGGGTATTTCTAGTGAATAAAAAGCTTTCAAAGGGATTGGATCGCATTGATGAAAATGTTAACAGCTATCAATATCTCAAGTCTTTCAGAAGCTGGCTGGATGATCAAATATCAGTCAACAAAAAAATGGCGAGGATTTATTATCCTCTAATTTTTCTATCTACCATAATGGGGTTTTGGTATTCAAGCAGGAATGGGCAGCAATTAAGCAAGACGATAATGAATGAGCTTACTGTCAAATACCCTGATCTTTATGTGGTTTTTGGAATGCCATTAATAGGAATATTGGCTGTGGTATTAATGCTTACTGTATTGGCATTCTTCGGAGGGAAAATTTACAATTGGGATTTAAATATCGTTTATGGAAGGGTAATTAGAAAACTTGATGAGTTGATTTCAGACATGGAAGACTTAAGAGCTGAATAAATTAAAGTATTGCAAACGAGCATTTTAAAGACAAACCAAAAACAACAAAAGCATGAGCATTTCAGAAGCAATTGAAGTTTTTAATGAATTATTGAAAACAACGAACAGTAAACGAGAAACTAAGATTTATAAATCATTTCTTAAAATTCTGGAGAATTTGAGAAACAAAGATTTGTCTGAAAGGCAGTCGCCAATGATACAAGAAGCACTTGGCTCCTTGCTGTTAGAGGCATCAACGGAAAACTCGAAAAAATACTATAAACAAAAACTGTCTGAATTTAAAGCCTTTTTAAAAGAGGAGTTTTATTTCACTACGGAAAAGCATTATACTGAAATAGGAATGGTTTACGGTCTGATTATCGGTACGGGCATAGGCATGTTGTATGGAACTTTTATTGATTCCATTTTAGGGTCAAGTATGGGCTTGTCTATGGGAACAAGTTTGGGAATGCTCTTCGGGATGCTTTATGGCGCAAGAAAGGATGCTGAAGCGAAGAAATTAGGTAGGGTTGTTTAATCTACATAGTTAGACTTTCTTCAAAAATTATGCATATAAAGGGATCAGTTATTCATACTGAATCTATAGGATTGTTTGTCAAAAAAAATGCCCGCCAGTCCCAAAGGAGTGGCAGGCATTTTTAAATTCACAATAGAATTCAACGTATTTTTCTATTTTTCTTCACCGGCCTGAGCATCCCACATACCAAGTATTTCAAGGTTTTTTCGTTTGAGGTCAAGGTAACAATCCGGCAGGTCAAAATGATTCAACACATTCATAGGAAAGGCTGAAACGGGCCAATTGTAGAAAGTGGATTCTGCTATATCACTGTAACTGCTTAAAGCATTTTTCAGGATAACTTTTTTGACATTCTCATTCAATACAGAAGCAAAAGTAGCGGGCTGGCACCCCCAGCCATTGCCCAGAATGGTGATTTCCGTATGGCCTAAGGATTCCAACCAATTTAAAATGCATAGTAAATCATATGTTCGTTTTCCAATAAGTGGTTCCCCCATCATATTTGAAAGCATGCCATAAAAATACTCCTTGTTGTAAGGAATAGAGTAGCTGACATGTGTATTAGACTCAGTCTGCCCAATACCCCTCAAGTCACAGGTGTAAATCGCATGATCAGAATGATCAGAAAGGATTTCTCTTATCTTTTCATCATTGATTAACTCATCATCCATTTCCAAATGAGATACATAAAGTATGACTTTTTGAGGACTACCATGTGGTCTGGAGTATATGTTTTCTTCTGTAAGCTTATAAACCGCATTGTGAATGCCCCGCTCCGTTTCCACAAACATATCCGTTACAAAAGGTCGAGGAAACAATGGTTCCTTTCTTGCTCTGTATATTCGGTAATCCGATACTTCAAACTTTTCTGGCAAGCGTAAAGCTTCAACCAAGGCTTTTTTAAGTTGGATGAGGAAACTGTACCCCTTTTCTTTCCAATCTCTATGGATTGCTTCTTGAGGATTTCAGGTATTGTTTTGGACTCATCCTTGGACAACTGTCCTGCCGGAGTACACCACAGGTCTTCGTCTTTTTCCAATTCAAATTCAGGTTCTTTGCCGTCATTACTAATCTTAGTCACCTGATTAAAGAATCCATACATGGCCTCTCTTGCGGGTTGGTGATAACCATGATAGTCGTCACCTCTAAACAACTGGATATTCTCTTCCGCACCCAATAACTTGTAATAATGTTGTAGCATTTCAAAAGTCTCTTGCGTGCCGCGAGTGTCAAAAAAGTCTTTTTCCTGGGTAATTAGAATTACAGGTTTTGGTGCCATGGCTGCGATGAAATCAAAATGATCCAACCCCTTAGCTAGGCCTTTTGGTGCGTACTGTTCTGCATCCTGGACTTCCTGATTCTCCAGGTTTCTGCGGATGGTGGTGACAAAACAACTTGGAGCAGCCATCGTCAATCGTGGTTCAACGCCACATAGCCAGGTGGTTTGGGTACCACCTCCTGAATTCCCTGTAACCCCAATATATTTGTGATCGACTTCCGGACGCGAACACAAGTAATCAATCCCACGGATGGCATCCCATACAAACCATCCAGCCATTGAATCCCCAACTAAGGTTAATGGGTTTCCTGCATAAATGTGTTCTGTTACTCCCCATTTAGTAGCACTTTCCCGACCTGGTGTAGGGTATTGCAAGCGCTCACCTTGGCCAATACAATCAATAATCAAAACAACATATCCCTTTCTTGCCAGGCTTTGGGCAAAATACTGGTATGCACTTGATTTGGCTTCTCTGGTATGGCCACAAGTTCCAAGCACAGCTGGCATAGGCTGGCCGTTATTTTTTGGGATGTACAGATTGGCGGTCACTTTGAAGCCAGGCCGACTTTCATAAATTACCTTCTCCACTGTGAAACCTTCTCGCTCCAGCTTCCCGGTAATGACAGGGTTCAATGGGATTTTTTCCGGAAAAGGACCGAGGCAATCCTTGATTTTATTTTTGATCTCAGCCTGGTATTCCAGCGCATCTTTTTTTGTTTTAAGCCCATAGATTCTGTCACTATGTTTTTTCGATATCTCCCGCACTTTATCGATATAGTAATTTTGAATCATGGAAGGGAGACGATGGGGCGGCTTATTGGCCTCTCCTTCTACCATCAGGTGAGAAGATTGCTTTTCAGCCTTCGCTTTTAAAACCAGTGAAGGCGCTAAGCCTATTCCAAATCCAGATAATCCAGACCATTTGATAAAATTTCTTCGGTTGTTTTTCATTGCATAAATGTTTTGCGAAAGATATTTTTAAGAAAAATGCGTATTACATATGGTTTGTTACTTTTTTAATGTTCTGGGTTAATCTGGCAGAAGCTGATTTTTCAAAAGCAATTCCATCAATAGTATGAGGCGAAACCATTCTGGATGGGATTATTCAATTTTTGGGAGAATGTTAATGACGATCCGCTCGTACCTTGTTATGGCAGGAGTTCCATTGTCTGTCACGGCCAATATCAAATGAGTAGTTTGCGCTTTTGTCAGTTCAATACGTTCACCTATTCCTAATGTGACTTTAGCACTATTTGGGTTAGTAATAGTGAGTGGTTTGTACCAATTAAAGGCCCAAAAGGTCCCCGCTTCTTTGTAGTTAAACCAGTGATAAGACAATGAGTCACCATCTGGGTCTGTACTCCCACTGGCATCAAACTGAATTTCTTCTCCAGGGTGAATGGTAATGTTTGTTGTTTTATCCACCTTGACCAAGGGAGGGTGATTTGCCTCATTATAGGATTTAACACACCAGTCCATTCTGGCAGCAAAGTCATTTTGGAAAGCTTCCCGCCACCTCCAAATGGTTGCTTGATTGTTAATGTATATTCGATCATCATTCCCTATTACTTCATCTATAGCATTGGTCCAAATGGCTCTTTGCTCTGGTTCTTGGTGGTCAAAATTTCGATAGGGTTTGAAGTCGGGCTTGTACAATTCGTACCGACCACCCCATCCTCCATAATCTGGACGCTCTGAAACATTCAAGCCATTGTTTATCAAGCCTAGAAAACTAGGAGTGTCTCCTTCCATAATGTATTCTACTTCTGGATATTGAGCCCCTAAAGGACCGTGATCTTGCATGATGTTTTTTCGCAGCCAAGGGTTTTCTGCCAGGGAGGCATCTGCTCCAGAAGCATATTTCCTATAGGATTCTCCTCCTATACCATTCCAGGTAGAATGAATATAATCCTCACCCGGACTAACAATATAAAAAAGTCCAGGGAATTCATTCCTGATCCATACGCCAGAATCATCCTGATCAGAAATGGCATAGATCCGAAGTTTGGAAACAAATCTATCTAGTTCTTCTTTTGTTCTCGTTTGCCTAACTTTCCAAAGGGCTTGGCCCAAAACGTTGGCACCACCCCATACAGGAACCCAAACTGGCCTTTCATCTTCCTTGTCCACCACTTTGATCAACCATTCACTTCCTTCAGAATCATTTCCTTTTCCTACAGCGGTCATTCCATACTTAGGCAATCCAGTTTTAATACGAGACAAAAGATATTCAGCTGTTGGGAATCCATCTTCATGTTTCATTAAATTAGCCTGTACTTTTCCATAAGCTTCTACAATCTCTTTTAATCTCCATGCCGCTGTTTTATCACGCTGATGTGTTGACGTTGTGGCTACCAATCCCTCAACATCAAATTGATTGCTGTACAAGAGAAAGCGGACAAGCGATTGGGCATCATCGGGCTCATTCTCTATGTCTGTCAATACAAACACTCTCGGTTTTACAGTAGCTGTTGCGAAGAAGGAAGAGCAGAGAAAAAATAATAAAGTAGTATAAATCAGTCTTTTGTAAGGTGTGTTTTTCATGTTAAATGTTTTTTAATATTGATGGCAATTCATGACCATTCAGTGTTAAGCTTGACGTTTACTCAATGGTCTAATTTTATTGGTTCCTCAATGTCTTGTTCTGCAGCAAAGTTTAAACCCAGTAAATTAGCGATTGTAGCGGCAAATTGATTTTGATCCACATCGCTTCTTATTTCATTCCACCTCTAATAGGGATTAGTCCTTCCATTTTGCTGTAATTATCTGAAAACCATTTTTCGTCTATTCTCTGAGAAAAACAGATTCCTGCTTCCAATAAGAAGACGAATATTGAAATGCTTGTCTTAAAGAGGTAACTGTCTCTTATCCAATTATCAATGGAAGGGAAGGGGGAGCCTTTTATTCCAGTTTTCATACTTGAAAATTTAACGATTTTTTTTAACTGTACCGAATTATCGCATATCTTTTGAGCGAGGCATTATGGTCTTTGCAATGCTGTTTTCGGTCATGTTAATCAATTTTCAACCAGTTTATGTGGAGGCCACCACATTTGCATGGGGTCCGGCCCTAAACCAGTTTCAATTACCTTTACAACCTCCAGTTTGTGAAGGTCTACTACATGCACACCATCCGACTTGGCTTTTATCTTCTCAAGATTTTCTTCCCCATCCTCTCCAATGCTTGTTTTTCCCGCATCTTCACAGCCAACAAAAGCAAATTTCCCATCGGCTGAGATTTCAATTCCTATGGCAAAGCTGCCAACCGGAATTCTTTTAATTTCTTTTTTGGATGCAACATCAATCACCGTCAATGTTCCATTCTTTTCCCAGCCTGCTACATAAGCCCGGCTGCCATCCTTAGAAAATTTGACACGAACAGGCATTCCCAGGCATTCAAATTCGGCCACAACAGTTCTGGAAAGCCAATCTATCACTGTTATACTGCCTCCTGTTTGGTTTAATGCCCATAAAAATTTCCCGTCTGGCGTAAAAGCCATTCCCTCCACTCCTTTGCCGGCTGGGATTAAGGTTTCCAACGCTCCTGATTCCCTGTTTATGACAGAAATATTTTCAGAAGAAATATTGGCAGTCAAAAGGTCTTTTCCATCTGGCGACAGGTATACCATGTGTGAAATCTTACCTCCAGTAGGAATGGCTCGTGTCACGGTATTATTAGCAGTTTCCACCTCTACTACATATCCAGTTTGGCCTGCTGTAAAATAGGCATGTTTTCCTTCAGGAGAGAAAGCGGCTCCGTGTATCCGGACATACTCTCCGGTGTGGATTGTATCCACCTGTTGCCTTTTCATCAAATCGACTACAAAAATCTTATCCCCAGGCGCTTCATAACTACTGAGGTAAGCAAACCGCTGATCTGGTGATATTGCAATTTCATGGGGATTGTTGCCTATATTAATGGTTTCCAACACTTCCATTTTGACTGGATCCAGATACGACAAGGTATTGGAATGTTTATTGGCGATGATCAAAACAGGGTCTGGTTTATCGAAGTCGTATATTTCTTTTAGAGACATCCGTCTTATGCGAAGGTCATAGCCCGGTTTGTCATCATGCTTTACATAATAACCGAAGAGGATATGATCCTCCACTTCGTGAATGGCGGCATAGGCGTATGAAGCATGAATACTTCCTTCAATATTCTGAATATTCCCCCAGGACTGACCTTCGTCTCTGGAAATAGCTACCGTGAGAGGTGTCCTTTTTGATTTGAAATACCCCGGTCCTGATTTGCCATTGTTGTTCCAGGCTAGAATTAGGTCGCCAGTTCCGTTCAACCTTGCCAGTGAAGCGGGAGCGATAGGGGATGGGATAATGGTCTCCTTTGCAAGGCTCCAGGTGATTCCTTCATCAAGTGAAAATGAACTGTATTGCGTTCCTTGATTCGTCCGGATATTCATCATAATGCGTCCGTCATCCATTTCAACAACACCGGGTTCTTGGCTGATCACATTTGTGGGAACCGGCAGAACCTGTCCCATTTTCCAGGTGAAACCCATATCATCGGAATAAAAACACCTGATTTCCCCTCTGTTGCGCCATTCAGAATTTGGCGTTTTGTGCAGAGAAACTGGAGCTAAGATTCTTCCGCTCTTTAGTTGGATAACCCTGTCATTATTCAGGACAAAATAACCTTTTTGATCCGTGATGATTGGTGTTGGCTTACTCCAGGTCTGTGCTTCATCCTTTGAAATACGCACCATAGGTATGCAATCCTCAAGTGAGTTTTTTCGTGCGTAAAACAATGCAATATCACCATTCTGTAATCTTAAAAAGGATACAGACATCACATTCTGATCGCCTTCCCTTTCAACGATCAGTTTGTCTTTTTCAGACCAGGTTTTGCCACCATCATCACTATACCTACCCATAATCTGAGCCGGGGCATGGTCACTGAATGAATTCATAAAGCGAGTATAGGCAAATAGGATTTTACCATCTTTAAGCGTGATAAAATCACCTTCACTGTTGCGGGGATTGACTGATGAGGAGAGTATATCAGTGAAGGAACCAGGTGCGTTTTGGGCTTGTGCCTTAACCAGGTTCGGAAAGTTAAGAAGCAGAAATACCAGACTAATTAAAAAAATATACCTTGTCCTTTTCAATGGTGTTGTTTGATTTGTGTTTTTACTCATTTCTAAATGCTAATGTCGCAGGAGTGTATGTTCCAGATTATTAGGGGAAAGGCGGAACGAATTTCCCGAATTGTTAATAAAACTTTAAAGCCTGACACCATAGTTTTGGGGGTATGAATCATTTGTAGAATCAACTTCAGCGAGTTCCTGATCATTTCCCTTTTTCAAAACACCAATGATAAAGTGGCTATCCTATAAAGATAAGTTGCTTTTGTTGTAAAGAATAGAATTTATATGACAATTCAGATTTTTTTCTGGAAGGTATTTTACATTTCTATATCTCTTAACTGCCTTGTCTTCCAGTCGTTCTAATTGAACCAGCCAAATGACGCATTAATACTTTGTGATTCGTGGTTTGGAACAATCTATGGTAGCACTCATTGACTTCGACCGGGTGGACACATTTATCCAATTACCCGCCTTTTAAGAAGGGAGGCTACATGATATACCTGCTAGCGATGTTGCTGATAAAGCAATACCGCCATGACCGAGGAATCGGTAGCCTTCTAATCAATTCTTGATTGCTGTTTCATTTGTAATTTAAACCAAACATGATCTTGATGAACCTTGTGAGGGGATGGATGGATTTTACCTTTCTTCCTGGATAACCATGAGCACTGTTTTTAGCGTAGATGTAAGGACTCAAAGGGAAATATCTTAAATCTCCTCACATTTCTTTGAATAAGTCCTTTTGTATATTTTGATTTTTTTAGTATAAATCGGCTTTAATTTGTATTTTTATTGCTTTTAATGCAATAATATTTTGAAATAAAGTCTTTGACAGCAAGCTCTATGTAAGGGCTTTTACTGGCGAAGATGGTGATATATATGGTCTTATTAACTGATATTTAGCAAGTAACTAATGAAGAATACACTGAAGATAACAATACTGATCCTTTGCCTTAGCCTAAGTGCGCTGACTACTAAAGACGTAAAGCCCTCGGCTTCAGGAATCACAGAAGAGGTGCCCAATCTGCTTATAAATCCATCTTTTGAGTTCCATTCATTTATGAGTCACCGAACAGGAAAAGCTTCGGATTTTCAATCACATAATGTAGCTTTCTGGAACACTGAGGCATGGGGTGATATTGAAGTGATGCGCGAATCACATGTCTCCAAACCCATAAGGCCTGATTTTTCAACGCAGAACTTGGTAGCAATAAGTCCTGGTAAAAAGATATGGCAATTTTTCACACTTCCCGAGGCAGGTCTGGCTTATGGAGACGAATTGAGTTTATCCGTAAATGGCTATCAAAAAGAGGCAAATCAGCTGAAGTCTGCGATTAAAGTGATGAAGGCAGATAGTGAAGATGGAGAGTGGAGTCCAAAGGACTTTGGAATGAAAGACAGCCGTAGTTTTCCAAAACATGCAAGAGGCGAGCTGGTTGTCGCTAAAGAATATAGCGCATCGATGGAAAAATCTGGTACCATTAACATCTTGGTAGAGAATGCTACGATCATTGGAAAATCAAGCGTTGGAAACAAGTCAAGTTCAGAAGATATCAATACGTTTGGGATTCAAGTTGAATTTGAGAATTTAAGCTCCTCCGATACAGTCTGGATTTACGCTCCAAAGCTAAGCGTGAAAAATACGAATGAAAATATAACGCCTCCTTCAAGGGATATGACTGCAAACTACAGGTACATTCCAAGAACGATTCAAAAACTGTGGAAAGGAGAAGCCATTCATATTGTTGTAATGGGGTCAAGCATTGATCGGGGAAGTGCCAATCCTCCAATGTATTTATATGATGAAGATCCTGATTCTGAAACCTATAAACAACCTCTTTCGGGAGATATTTTTGATGCCGATAAAGCGGGACGTCCTGATCTGGATGGGTATTATGGACAGTGGAGGCATTATTACAGTTATGCGGGAAGGCTAAAGCTTGAACTTATGAGAAAATTCAACCTAAGCGCTGATAAAATATGTCTTAATTTCATGGCCGCTGATGGATCAAGTATAGGTGAATCACACTCAGGACTTCAACAGTATTTTTCATTGTCATTACCACCCGATCCAGGATTGAATGGCCATAAAGAAGGGGAAAGCTGGGAAGATTTATATCCTGATCTTTTTAAACGCAATGAGGGAGCGAGGCCCGACCTTGTGATTTTCGGGAGTGGAGCCAATGAGAAAACAGATACACCAGATGAAGTTGCTGTTTTTGAGGGGGCAATACGATGGATTCAGCAAAATTATCCCAATACGGAATTCTTGTTTAGCCCTTATCAGAATCAGGGCAAATATACGCCAAATACAGTAGACCTTCAGGCGCTATCCCTAAGATACCAGATCCCATATATGGATTATCCAAAAGTAGCTGATGATCTTACCCGCTGGGGAAACAAGTATTCCCTTGTGCCCTCAGATGGTCATCCACAAGCAGCGAGCCATTATTTATGGTTCAAACAACTAGAGAAGGCTTTTGAGTGCTGGAATCCGATTTTCGCCGGACAAGCTCAGCTTCAATTGCCTGAACGGCTTCATGCAAATACCTACGGTTGGGAAGGAAAGATGGTAACTTTTGATTCCACCAGCTCAAGAATAAAAAACAATAGATTCATATTTGAAGACAATGCGATTAATAGCTGGGGCAAAACAGACAGTGAGCCTCCCGTACCTTATGTTGATGGAGTTAAGTTCGAATCAAGAAGATCAAGTCCATCCTACAACCTACGCAATTCAATGTTCCGACATGGGCGAACCAGTTTAGGAGACAGGCATATTCTTGAAATAGCGGGAGAGAATGCCAAATTAACGTACGTAGATTCCAAAATAAACCCAAACAGACGCTTTTTTCCTGTTTCAAATCCAAACTGGAACTTAATGGGGCAAACAATAGTGCCGTTCCATTCAGAATGGGGAGCTCCTTACGGTAAAGAGAAAATTACCCTTAAACCTGGGAAATACATTGAAATTGAAGTGGTATGTACAGACATTTCGGTGGCATGGGTAGATGATCCGGATGCCGGTACCCTTGAAATATTCGTGGATGACCAACTTATGAAGTCCCAGGCTTGTAATATTGGCTTTACCGATACTGACAAAAAGGTTAATTACCTGGAAAATCGGAAGGGTATATTAAATTTAGGCTTTGGTTTACATAAAATCCGGGTACAGGCAAAAGATGCGGCAGTAGATGTTTTAAGTCTTTTTAGCTATGATTCCCGTTCAAATCTCAGTTCAGAGCGAAGGCTTACAGGATTGGCTGTGGGTGGTGAAACGCTGGAATTTACGCGACCTTTTAAAACCAGACCATTGGTAATATGTTCAGGGGATTTATCTGTGGATACCGAAAATATTTCTAATACTGAAGTCAGGTTTTCAGGTTCAAATGGAAGTTATATTATAATTGGTGAATAAGAAATATCGCTTCACCATTCGTATTTGATAGTACTCAATATGTTTTAACGCAAAAAGTGCAATAGATTGTCTATTGCACT
>NZ_ATNM01000030.1 GCF_000427295.1 Cyclobacterium qasimii M12-11B
GAACGTAAAAATCTAGGACGGGCCCTGGTGCCTCAGATATTAAAGTCCATTGATTTTGACCTTAAAAATACTGTTTTTTCCTATATTCCTAATACAGCGGAGATCGCCTATTATGGGATGATCGAAGGGCTTGAGGATTACCTTAGTGAAAAAAGAAAGGAAATCCTTATAGAGGGGAAACCCCACCTTGACGATTTAGAGGAGTTGCTTAATTTTAGGCCTCGGGTAGAGAAGTTGGTAACCAAAGACGTCAAATTAAGAACCTTTATTACCAATGATTCTGATAGGGATGTGATGGTGTCTAATGTATATGACACAACCTATGAAGTAATTCGTTCAGGAATAGATACAATAGTGCTTATCGATGACAGTATTGTCAGAGGTACTACGATAGAAAAGAGTGTACTAACCACCTTAGACAAGCTTAAACCAAAGCGAATAATCATCGTTTCCTCTGCTCCTCAGATTAGATTCCCTGATTGTTATGGAATAGATATGTCAATGATGAAGGATTTTATTGCTTTCAGAGCAGCAGTAGAACTCATAAATGATAGAGGAGGAATGGATGACCTACTTCAAAGGGTCTATAAAAAGTGTATTGATGAGCCAAATGGGCAAGAGAATTTTGTTAAGGAGATTTATGAGCCTTTTACTGATCAGGAAGTTTCTGATAAAATAGCCAAAATCGTTACCTCTGAAAAAATTGAGGCAGAAGTGCATGTGATTTATCAGACCGTACAAAATCTACACTTATCCTGCCCAGCACATACCGGAGATTGGTATTTTACTGGTGACTTCCCAACGGATGGAGGTATTCGTGTGGTGAAAAAGGCTTTTGTCAATTACATGGAAGGAAAAGAAGTAAGGGCTTATTAACCAGGGAAACAAATGATTGATGTTGCGCTACTAAAAGAAATTTGTGAATTACCTGGAGCTCCAGGTTTCGAGAAGAAAATAAGGGATTTCATTGTAGAAAAAGCCGGGAAATTGGTGGATGAAATCTCTATAGATAATATTGGGAATGTTATTGCCATAAAAAAAGGAGTTAGAAATCCTGATAATAAACGGGTAATGGTAGCCGCTCATATGGATGAGATAGGTTTCATTGTTACCCATATTGATGACAATGGCTTTATAAGATTTCATACATTGGGAGGATTTGATCCCAAGACACTCACAGCCCAGCGTGTCATCATCCATGGAAAGGAAAAGGACATCATGGGAGTGATGGGGACCAAGCCCATCCACGTGATGACTACAGAGGAAAAGTCAAAGCTTCCAAAAATTTCAGATTATTTCATTGATCTGGGTATGGATAAAGCCGAAGTGGAGCAGTGGATTCAAGTGGGCGACCCTATTACACGAGAAAGGGATTTGGTAGAAATGGGGAATTGCGTCAATTGTAAATCCATTGACAATAGAATTTCTGTTTTTATCCTTTTGGAAACGTTGAGGACTTTGGAAGCACCAGCTTATGATGTCTATGCTACATTTACTGTTCAGGAAGAAGTAGGAATACGAGGCGCACAAGTTTCAGCGCACACTATTGATCCCGACTTTGGAATAGCTTTGGATACTACTATCGCTTTTGATCTTCCTGGCGCAGCTGCCCATGAGAAAATAACAGAACTTGGAAAAGGTACAGCCATAAAAATCATGGATTCTTCAGCCATATGTGACTACCGAATGGTGGCGTTTATGAAAGAGACAGCTACTAAAAACAATATTCCATTCCAGACAGAAATACTGACTGCTGGAGGAACTGATACTGCTGGCGTACAGCGAATGGGTAGAAGAGGAGCTATAGCAGGCGCTATTTCTATCCCTACCAGACACTTGCATCAGGTAATTGAGATGGCAAATAAAAATGATGTATTGGCTAGTATCCAACTGCTTAAAGCCAGTTTGGAAGAGATTGATGGTTTTGATTGGTCTCACTAATGACTTTGAAATCCTGAATTTGCAATAGCCATTGTGAATTCAGGATTTAATTTTTCACTTTCTTTTTCCCCGCTTTTTTTGACAAGTAACGTTTAAGGTCATCATAGCCTAAATGTTCGTGGTTGCTGATTGCAAAAGAATATTTATCGGCAAACACTAAAATCAGCTGCTTAAAAACTTTTTTATTGGCAATTACTTCTTCCTCTTGCCAAGCCAACAGATCTTCTAACTTGTATTTTCTTCGTTGGCCTTTGAGAGGCAACCAAATTTCTATTTTTTCATTTCCTGCAGCTAAAAACTTGTAACCAGCCATCATCTTAACCAATATAAGCAACAATACCACCGTAATGATACTGCAGCCAATCAGGTAAAAAGGAAGGGGAATTCACGGGTATTGTTAAAATCATATAGAAGATAACTTAGCCCTACAAATAATAGTATGACGACTATTCCCAATGATAGGAAGGTGCTTTTTTTAGGTTTACAACTTACCATCTCTCTTGTGTAATTGTTTCAGTTTGTTTTTCGAAAAATTTATCAAATCAATAAAAAAACGTTCAAAATAGGACTCGAATAAATCGTGGTTTTCTTGAAGGAATTTTGGTGCCAATTCCATTTTTGAATCGAAGGAAGTGCGGTAAGACATTCCTGTAAACGACCGTTGAATACCGTACATGGTGCCATAAGACTTTAGCCAGTTTTCGTCACGCATATATTTAAAAGGCCGAAGGAATTTGACAGGCAGAATGTCCCTTTCAGACTCTATCAACTCATAGACTGATTGTGCATAATCGTCTATCGATTCAGAACTGTAATTTTCCCAGTTTTTAGAAAGAAAATAATCAAAATACATGTCTGTAATTACAGAGGAATACCTTGCGAATTTCGGCTTTAAAACTTTTTGCGCCTCTTTTACCAAAGGATGTTTATCTGTATAACTGTCAATTTCCCTATGTAGCATTATTCCTGTGACAATATCTCTTTCAAATTGCACCTCTAAATTCCCCCTGACAAAATCACCGATGAAATTGCCGACTAATACTTTGGGCTGGTCAAAAGATAAATATGCGTGTGCTAAGAAATTCATCGATTAAAGAAGGACTGATTGATTATTTTTAGGAATGATTTCCTTAATCTTGGGTACTCAAACAAGAAAATACAAATGGTAAATATAACTGAAGATTTATTATATACTATAAAACTTTTACAAATGGAATGGGTGGAAGATCTTGCTCAATTCAGAAATTTGACTTTTAGAAAATCGATAAAAGACAAAGTACAGGCTGGAGTTTGCTGGTATCCAGTACAATTAAATAAGATAAAGTGGACATTCTCAGATCAGTTGGTAATTGAAATCTCTGTTAAAGAAACCTTATCAAACCACGGATTTCACTCGGGCAAATCCATTAGTCTATTTTCAAATGCGCAAGAGAATGATATTCAATCCACTTATTTGAATGGTGTGGTGAATAATGTAAAGGGCAATGTAATGACCCTAAGCCTAAACACTGAAAGCCTTCCTGACTGGGTCAGCGAAGGGAGAATTGGTGTTAATTTGATGTTTGATGACACTTCTTACAAAGTCATGACAAGCACCATGAATACACTTTTAGCATCAGAAAATGACAGAAATGCCTATTTGAAAGAAGTGCTATTGGGATTTAGAAAACCTGGATTTGAGATTCAGGAAAGCAACCCAAGTTCCCGCTTGAATGAAGGGCAAAACAAGGCCTTGGAGTTAATTAACAATGCCAAAGATTTAGCCATAGTCCATGGACCTCCAGGTACAGGGAAGACTACCACGCTTATCCAGGCGATTGTCTCAGCCACACAAAAGTTCGATCAGGTAATGGTATGCGCACCAAGCAATGCAGCAGTGGACTTGTTGGTTGAAAGAATGGTGGAAGCAGAGGTGGATGTGCTCAGGCTGGGACATCCTGCAAGAGTGGATGAAAACATTATCCAGCGAACATTAGATGCGAGGGTATTGGCGCATCCTTCCTATAAAGAGTATAAAAAATTAAAAAAAGCTGCTGACGAATTCCGAAGAAAGGCCAATAAGTTTAAAAGGAGTTTTGGGCACGCAGAAAGAGAAAGTCGCAAGATGCATTATTATGAAGCAGGCCGTTGCCAGGCAGAAGCCAGACAATTGTATGATTACATGACCCAATCAATTTTGGCTTCTTGCCAAGTGATCGCTTGTACACTTGTGGGGGCTGCATCATCTTTACTCAAAGGAAAGTTTTTCGAGGTGGTGTTCTTGGATGAAGCGGCTCAGGGCTTGGAGCCAGCTACTTGGATTCCAATTTTGAAAGCCAATAAGGTGGTTTTGGCAGGTGATCATTTCCAACTTCCACCTACCATTAAGTCCAGAGAAGCAGCCAAAGGGCTTCAGAAGACCCTATTTGAAAAGGCCATTTCCAATCAACCTGAAGCGGCTCAATTGTTGTCATTACAGTATAGGATGGCAGCTGCAATTATGGGTTTTTCTAATGCCGCCTTCTATGACAACCAGCTAAAAGCCGCGCTCAACACGGAAACACATTATTTAAATGAAGATGAACCGACCCTGGCATTCATAGATACTGCAGGAAGCGGATTTATGGAGTTTAAAGACAGGGAGACATTAAGTGTAAGCAATAAGGACGAAGGGAAAATGGCCCTGACTTTATTAAAAAATCTTTTGAAAAGGGTAGGAACAAAAGACAGTGACAACAAGCCCTGGAAAGTGGGGCTTATTGCACCTTATAGTGCTCAAGTTCGGTTATTAAAGGAAATGATAGCAACAGAAACAGAGTGGTCGTTCTTCAAACAAATGGAGCAAGACCTGACCATAAGCACCGTAGATGGTTTTCAAGGTCAGGAGAGAGACATTATGCTTATCAGTCTCACCAGGTCTAATCCGCAGGGAGAAATTGGGTTTCTGGCAGATACCAGAAGAATGAATGTAGCGCTGACCAGAGCAAAAAGGAAATTAATTGTACTGGGAGATAGCGCTACAATTGGTAACAATGATTTTTACCAATCATTCCTGGATTTCGTGCAACAGGAAGGAGCATACCATAGTGTTTATGAGTTTATGGAGTAATGCTTGTTTGTCAGGCTTTCTGTCCAAGGTAATTGCTCATATAGGCATGGTTTATACAAGCCAGGGCATCTCCAAAACTTGTAGCAGCATCCATTATTTCAATAGGTATTTTCTTTCCATTTAATTTGCTGAGCAATATTCCATAAAGGGTATTGATAAAAACCTGAATTTCATGCTCAGGGAAATTCTCCTTTGTGTCGGAAATCATTTGAAGTAAATGGGTTTGGGTTTTTCGATTTATGGCGATGTACTCTGGCTCTTCCTTAAGAAGTTGCCAATGAATTTTAGCCAATTCACCTACCAATTCCTGGGTTTGCTGCAAATGTCCCTTTTCCTGAACACCTTCTTCAAGCATTTGATTTGCCATATCTGATAGCCATGCCTTGGTTTCCTCCTTGTCCTTAGCGCCAATTTTTTCATGTCCCAACACATAAGCGTTGATCTCCTCCATCTCGAATTGGTAAGCCCTGAGCAAGTCTTCCATTCTGTACATGTACAATACGTATTCTATTATGTTCTCTTTTTCTTTTTTTCGGCAATTGATTTCATGTGCTTTTGTTTTATTCTTTTTGTAATGATTCAAGCTCTGATTGAAAAAAACGATCCCATCGGGCTTGCATCTCAGGGTGATGTGGCTTAGTAGATTGGGCGTCATATTGTGAATCAAGTCGTTTCCAATCTTTAAAATTGTCTTGGATGATATTATTTAATTGTGCTTTATGCGCTTTTTTATCAAATTGAAAATTGTTTACTTCTTTAAGTATCCGGTGTCCTATTATTTGAGCGATTAGAAAATGCCCGTTTTCATGATGAAGGACTCTTTTTTTGTTTGCTCATCTCTGGTGTTAAAAAAGTTGTTTTTAACCTGACTAAGCTCTTTTTGGAGATTGATTTTGACGTTTACAACTAGGGTAACATACTCTTTCTTTTGAGTAATTTTTAGAATATCTATTTCACAGGTGCTTTGAGTGATGGCATTTATAGTCGATCTATCGCCTATTAAATCTACCCTTTTGAAATCATCCCAATTGAGGGGGCGGTTTGGATGAATCAATACCTTACCCTCATTTTTAGTAGGATTGTTGATCTTCAGGCCGATTTCAGAAAATAACATCTGAAAACCAAAAAGCAGGAGAAGATAAAGTCTCATTTGAAGCATTATTTTCAGTTATTTTTGAATTTAAGCATTATCAAACCATCTAGTAAACGCGATTTACACGGCCACTATTGGTAAACTTCTAATTTATATGGACAAAACATATTAAAACACTAACTATTTACTACTTTTGCTCTTAGTATGAACATGCAAAAAATAAGAAATTTCTGTATAATTGCCCATATTGACCATGGCAAAAGTACACTAGCAGACCGACTTTTACAATTCACAAACACTGTGACGGAGCGGGAAATGCAGAACCAGCTATTGGATAGTATGGATTTAGAGCGGGAGAGAGGGATTACGATTAAATCGCATGCCATCCAAATGAAGTTCCCTTACAAGGGAGAGGAGTATACATTGAACCTTATTGATACTCCTGGTCATGTGGATTTCTCCTATGAAGTATCTCGTTCCATAGCTGCCTGCGAAGGAGCACTTTTGATAGTTGACGCTTCTCAGGGAATTGAAGCACAAACCATATCAAACCTTTACCTGGCAATTGGTCATGACTTGGAAATTATTCCGGTTTTGAATAAAATAGACCTTCCAGGTGCACAGCCAGAGGTTGTGGCTGAAGAGGTGATGGAAATGATCGGTTGTTCTAGAGAGGACATCATTTTGGCTTCAGGAAAAGAAGGTATTGGAATAGAAGATATTCTTAATGCAGTGGTAAATAGAGTGCCTGCCCCAAAGGGCGATGAAGAAGCTCCTTTGCAAGCCATGATCTTTGATTCTGTGTATAATCCTTTCAGAGGAGTAGAGGTTTTGTTCCGGATATTTAATGGTACCATAAATAAAGGAGACAAAATCAAATTTGTCAATACAGGAAAAGAATATGAGGCTGACGAAATTGGTGTTTTGGGATTTCAACAAAAACCCCAAAAGCAATTACAAGCAGGAAATGTAGGCTATCTGATTTCAGGTATTAAAGTTGCCAAAGAGGTAAAAGTAGGGGATACCATTACGCACGTCAAAAGACCATGTAGTGCTACTGTTCAAGGTTTTGAGAATGTTAAACCAATGGTTTTTGCGGGTATTTACCCTGTAGAAACCACCGATTTCGAAGAACTTAGGGCTTCTATGGAGAAGTTGCAACTTAATGACGCTTCTTTGGTTTGGGAACCTGAAACATCTGCAGCCCTTGGCTTTGGATTTAGGTGTGGTTTCTTGGGAATGCTTCACATGGAGATCATTCAGGAACGCCTTGAAAGAGAATTCGACATGACGGTGATCACCACCGTTCCCTCAGTACAGTTTAGGGCATTGATGAATGATGACAACTACAAGTTAGTGAATGCTCCTTCAGATATGCCTGACCCTAATCTTTTCAAGCATATTGAAGAACCCTATGTAAAAGCGGCCATTATCACTGCTGCTGATTATGTGGGGCCAGTAATCCAACTTTGCATGGATAAAAGAGGGCAGATAAAGAATCAGGTTTATTTGACATCAGATAGAGTGGAATTGACCTTTGATATGCCTTTGGTGGAGATTGTTTTTGACTTTTTTGATAAACTCAAAACCATCTCTCGTGGCTATGCATCTTTAGATTATGAATTAATTGACTTCAAGCAATCGCATATGGTGCGACTTGATGTCATGCTTAATGGAGAGCCTGTGGATGCGCTATCTGCAATTGTCCACAGAGACAAAGCTTACGAATGGGGCAAGAGACTTTGTGAGAAACTAAAAGAATTAGTGCCTAGGCAAATGTTCGAAATTGCCATTCAGGCAGCCATCGGAACTAAAGTTATCGCCAGAGAAACTGTCAAAGCATTGAGGAAAAATGTACTGGCAAAATGTTATGGTGGTGATATTTCCAGGAAAAGAAAACTTCTGGACAAACAGAAAAAAGGTAAAAAACGGATGCGTCAGGTAGGTAATGTAGAAGTGCCTCAGGAGGCATTTATGGCAGTACTTAAGCTGGATTAAGTTCCATTTCGCTTGAGGAGAGCGGGAAAATATTTAGTATATATTGTAAGAATAAACAAATCGGATAACTTATCGTTATCTGCTATTTTAGGCGATTTTGTAAGAGGAAATACCTATGCAACAAAGAGAAGAGTTAGTTAGAATAGATGGTAAAAAAACCGCTGCAATTATCAAGGATGAAATAGCGGCAGAAGTTGTTTTACTTAAAAGCAGTAATAAAAAGACACCTCACCTTGCAGCTATACTTGTAGGGAGTGATGGAGCAAGTCAAACCTATGTTAATGCAAAGGTAAAGGCCTGCGAACAGGTTGGGTTTGGCTCTACTTTGGTTCGTCTTGATGAAACGGTGTCTGAAGAAGATTTACTAAAAGAAGTAGAGAAAATAAATGATAATCCAGACATTGACGGATTGATCGTTCAATTGCCACTTCCTGGTCATATCTCTGTGGAGAAAGTTACTGCTAAGATAAAACCTGAAAAGGATGTGGATGGCTTTACCCCTGCGAATGTTGGTAGGATGACTTTAGGCTGGCCAGCTTATATAGCGGCAACGCCCTATGGAATTGTAGAGTTGTTGAAAAGATATGAAATAGAGACTTCTGGCAAACACTGTGTGGTGATTGGTAGAAGCCATATTGTAGGATCACCTATGAGTATTTTGATGGCCAGGAACGCTTATCCTGGAAACTGTACGGTTACCATCACGCATAGCAGAACAAAAAATTTGAAGGAAATTGCACAGAGTGCAGACATTCTGATTGTAGCCATCGGAAGAGAAGGGTTTGTGACAGGAGATATGGTGAAAGAGGGAGCTGTTGTAATAGATGTAGGAATTCACCGTATTCCTGATGCTAGCAAGAAGAGTGGTTTCCGCCTGGTTGGTGATGTAAACTTCGAAGAAGTATCGCTCAAGGCATCTGCCATTACACCTGTACCCGGCGGTGTAGGCCCAATGACCATTGCCTCGTTATTGTACAACACTCTTTTGGCTGCCAAAGGGGAAGTTTACAAATAGAGGTGGATTAAACTATTTTAAATGAAGCGGTTCAATTACCCGCTAAACCAAAAATTATGGAAGAGAATAAAAATGCGCTTCTCAGTGGTCAATCACTGCCATTGATGGAAGCTTTCTATACAATTCAGGGTGAAGGGATGTTTTCTGGACAGCCTGCTTATTTCATTCGTTTAGGTGGATGTGATGTTGGTTGTGTGTGGTGCGATGTGAAAGACTCTTGGGAAGCTGAGAGATGGCCTATTGTTCCAATACAGCAAATGGTAGCTGAAGCGGAATCTTTTCCTGCGCGCTTGGTCGTGATCACGGGAGGAGAGCCTCTTATGCACAATTTGGGGCCACTTACTAGCTTGTTGAAAGAAAAAGGTTTTCAAATAAACATGGAAACTTCAGGTGCTCACCCATTTAGTGGGCAGATTGATTGGACTTGCTTGTCACCCAAAAAGTTCAAACAGCCAGTGCCAGAAGTCTATGCACATGCTGATGAATTAAAAGTAGTTGTATTTAATAAAAGTGATTTTGATTTTGCGCTTAAACATGCCCTGTTGGTGAATGAAAAATGTCATTTACTCTTACAGCCGGAATGGTCAAAAGCCGAAATCATGACACCTTTAATCATTGATTTTGTGAAGGAAAATCCTTCTTGGAGGGTTTCACTTCAGACACATAAATACATGGAAATACCCTAAAGAAACCATGCTTAAGAAACTCCTTATTGTCATATCGTTTGTGGGAATGTGCTTTCAGGCAATGGGACAGGAGTATTCTATAATTGATAAAAGGGCGATTAAATACTTTGAAGAGGGCAACGCTTTTTTGCACAGAAAACAACTTCCTGAAGCCCAAGGGAAGTACCAGGCAGCATACGAAAGAAGCAGTGATTTTTACGAGGCCTACTTAAAACACGGACAAGTTTTGCTGAGTAGCGGCTTGACAGAGGAAGCCTTAGCTGTGACACTGAAAGGGCAGTCCAGACTTCCCATCAAAAATAATGATTTCTTTAAAGGGAAGTTAGCTTGGCTGGAAGGGGAGATTTATCTGTCTCAAGGAGCTTTTCAAAAGGCCCTAAATACCTTTGAAGACAACCAACCGTATTTTGATGATAATTTTTTGAAATCAGATGAATACCTGAAAAAACTTCAGCAACTAGAGATCATAGCAACGGGTATAAAGAATCCAATTGATATTAGTAAAAAGAAGCTTGCCTTTCCTTTAAACCAGTTTAAGCTTCAATATTTCCCCGTACTTACAGCAGATGGCAAACGTTTGTTTTTTACAAAAAGAGATGGCGTGTCTGCCAAGCAAAATGAGGACATCTATTTTTCCGATTTGGAAGGGGAAGTATGGTCTGAACCAGAAACAATCTCGACCCTGATCAACACTTCTTATAATGAAGGAACATGCACCATTTCTGCCGATGGGAATTTATTGATTTTCACCTCTTGTAATACTCCTGCCGCTTACGGAAGCTGTGACCTGTACATCACGGCCAGGTTAAATGGGGATTGGCAAAGCCCAGTCAATATGGGGACAAATGTCAATACAAGACATTGGGAGTCCCAACCCTCACTTTCAGCGGATGGTAGTTTATTGTTTTTTTCTTCAAACAGGCCTGAAGGAGAAGGAGGCATTGACATTTGGGTATCTGAGCGACTTCAGGATGGCAGTTGGTCCAAAGCGAAAAATCTTGGTCCCAATATAAATACCAAAAAGGACGAGGTTTCCCCATTCATATTTTTCAACAATACCATCCTGTTTTTTGCATCCGATGGACATCCTGGTTTTGGTGCAAAAGACATTTTTAAAAGTACCATCGAGCGCAACGGATTTGGAAAACCAATTAACATGGGTTTTCCAATAAATGATGAAAAAGACCAATTGGCTTTGTTTATTACGGCGCAAAAGGATTTCGCATATTATACGGAGAATAATTATGAACATGGAAAAGTAGACAGTTCCTTTTTGTACCGTTTTGATTTCCCTAAAGAGATTGACTTAGGACATGAATTGATTGTGACCCGTGGCAAGGTGATTAATGAAGAAACAGGAGAAGCCGTGGAGGCATTGCTCTCACTGATAGATCTCGATCAAGACAGTACGATGTACAATTTTAAGTCTGACGGTAAAGATGGCACCTTTACGATGATTTACCCAGACATAAAAAATTCAGGACTCTATGTAGAGAAGCAAGGTTATATGCCTAAAATTTTCAATGTAGATAGGGACAGTTTAAGGAATAAAGAAGGCTTTCAGATTGTCCTGGAACCTATAGCAAAAGGCAAGCATTTTATTTTCGAAAATATTTTCTTTGATTTTGATCAGACGGTTCTAAAAAATACCTCCTTAAGTTCTCTTAAAAAACTGCATAAATTTTTACTGGATCATCCCAAGGTGAGCCTATTAATCACAGGGCATACAGACAATGTTGGGAAAAACAGCTATAATTTGGAGTTAAGCCTCAAAAGGGCAGAAAGTGTTAAAGAATTTTTAAAGGAGGCGGGAATTGATTCGCAAAGATTACAAATAGAGGGTAGAGGTGCAGCTGAGCCCATTAGGTCTAACGATTCAGAAGAAAATAGGGCTTTTAACAGGCGAATAGAGGTGTTTGTATTGTAATAATGCCTGAATAAGTACCTAATTTTTTGAACTCAACCACGTTTATGTTGTTATTATTTCACCAACTTAGTAACATCACTGTTTATACTTCAGCTAACTGATTGGAATATTCAGCGAATTTGTATAAAATTGATTGATTGTTCATTTCAATATTATTATATGAGGAAAGCCATACTATTAGTTATTACACTTCTTTCCATAAATTTTTTGGTACAGTCTCAAACCAGAATGGTTAGAGGTAAGGTCACTTCCTCTGAAGATGGCTTGCCTATTCCCGGAGTAACAGTGATGGTAAAAGGATCTACGAATGGAACAATTTCAGACATTGAAGGGAATTATCAAATAGAAATAAAAGAAAGCGATAAAGTTCTGGTATTTCGATTTGTAGGACTTGAATTTCAGGAAGTAGTCATAGGAAATAGAAACAATATAGATGTGGCCTTGAATCCAGATATAACTTCTCTGGATGAGGTGGTGGTCACCTCCTATGGAGATCAAACGAGAAGAGAAGTCACCGGTGCCATAGCCTCAGTAAAAGGAGAAATTTTTCAGGATCTGCCAATGCAGTCTTTTGATAGGGCCATGCAGGGTAGGGTTGCAGGTGTGCAAGTTACTTCTGATTCAGGCCAGCCTGGAGGCACATTAAATGTGAAAATTAGAGGGGTTGGATCTATAAATGCCGGCACTTCACCTCTTTATATCGTGGATGGTGTGCAAATTGCCTCAGGTGAGTTATCTAATCAGGGATCACAAAATGCACTGGCCTCCATCAACCCAAACGATATAGAATCCATAGAGGTTTTTAAAGATGCCGCTGCGGCTGCTATATATGGTGCTCAAGCAGCCAATGGAGTGGTACTGATCACCACCAAAAAAGGGACGCAAGGCAAAACAAGGATCCGGGTTTCAGCACAAGAAGGCTTGGTCCAGCCAATAGGATTCTATGATGTTATGGATGCTTCGCAACTTGCTTCTATTAAGCGTCAGGCCTATCTCAATGCAGGACTTACTTCTAGAGCTGCTGAAAATATTTTTGGTAGTCCGAGTGATACCGATCTTCAGAATTCGGATTGGATAGATGCGCTGTACAGAGATGGTAGAATGCGCGTATATGACATATCCTTGTCGGGAGGAGATGAGCGCACCCAGTTTTTCCTATCAGGATCTCATACCTACCATGAAGGGCAGATTATCCAATCAGATTATTCCAGAACGACAGGCAGAATGAACCTTTCGCACCGCGTAACAGAAAAGCTTACCATTGGGGCCAATCTTTCCCTTGCCAAACAAGTTACCAACGGCTCTATTGACAGAGGAAATTATGTCAATAGTCCATTTGTGGCAGGTTTCGTCTCCAGACCGAATGTGCCCATTTACAATGAGGATGGAAGTTATGCAGAGTATCCTTCAGAGCACCTTTTCGGTTACAATATTGTGCAAGGGGTTAACCAGGAGTTGATGAGAGGTACCAGTTACCAATCCGTCTCCAACCTTCAGTTAAACTATAAAATTTTACCATGGTTGGGTTTTACAGGATTTACTGGTTTGGATTTTTCAGACAACAGGGACGAAAACAACAGGCCATCCACTATTCCTGTTTTTGCCAGTTATGGGGGTTCCTCTTCCTTTTCGGATAGAAGAATAGTCAATACCAATGCAAACGCGAATTTCAATGTCAATAAGGAGTTTTTAGACGTTCATACCATTAGTGGGATTTTAGGTTACGAATATAAAATGGAAACTCAGGAAACCAATTCGGCTACGGGCCGAGGCTTTCCGAACCCTACCCTGAGATACCTCCAAAATGCTGCGCAGCCTTATGATGTGAGTGGCTTTTACACCGAGTACATAAGGTCAGGGTTTTTTGGGCAAGCCAAGTATGATTATGATGACAAGTATAACGTTGACTTGACGGTTAGAAGGGATGGATCCTCCAGGTTTGGTATTAATTCCAGGTGGGGGACATTTGGAGCCATTTCTGCAGGATGGAGGCTTTCTTCAGAATCTTTCATGGCCAATGTTAACTGGGTAGATAATTTAAGACTAAGGGCGTCTTATGGTATTACAGGGAATTCAGATATCGATAATTTTGAATCCCGTACCCTTGTAGGGTCTGCCGGACAATACCTCGGTGGAGGTGCTTTAAGGTTTGTGCAGCTTGGAAACGACCTGCTCACCTGGGAAGAGTCTGCCTCAACAAATATCGGAGTAGATGCCACCTTGTTCAATGGACGGATTATAGTAACATTGGACGCATGGAGAAAAGATTCAAGGCAATTGCTATTTGAAACCAGATTGCCCATGGACTCAGGATTTGGAAGTATTTTAAGGAACGCTGGGAAGCTAAGAAACCAGGGAATAGATTTTGACTTACAAACCACAAATCTGATCATTGGCAAATTTCGCTGGTCGACGTCTTTTAATACCTCAGTCTTTTCCAATGAATTATTGGAACTTTATGAAGGCCTTGAGAGGATAGGGAATGATTTGATCGTCGGAAAGCCCATAGACTTTTTCTATGGATACGATTATGCTGGAGTTAATCCTGCCAATGGTTCTCCAATGTACTATGACGAGCAAGGAGAGTACACTTATCTGTTGACAGATGATGACCAGAGGTACCTCGGTAGTGCCCTTCCTTGGGCTTTCGGTGGTTTGGCCAATACTTTTAAGTATGGTGGGGTTAGTCTAGAGGTGTTCTTTCAATATCAATATGGGAACAAAGCTTTTAATCAGGATTTATACAATATGGCCCAAGCCGGATCTATCGGTCAGGACAACCAAACGGTGGATCAGTTGTACTTTTGGAGAGAACCTGGTCAGATCACCAATGTACCAATTCCATATGAGGGAGGTAGGATTCCCGGGCACTCTGGCTATCAGCAGATGTCTACCAGGCTAATTTCTGATGGAAGCTATATTAGGTTAAAACAAGTGTCTCTTAATTATAACTTGCCTAAATCCTTACTTAATAAAGCCAAGATTGAAGAAGTAAATGTATTTGTTCAAGGAATAAACCTTTGGACATTGACAAAATACAATGGATTGGACCCTGAAGTGAATTCTTTAGGGGATACATATGGGACTTACCCAAGTTCAAGACAAATCACCGCTGGTATCAACCTTACCTTTTGAAATTGAGATGATAAATAGGATCAAAAATAGGATATTTTATACAGGTGTGATGGCATTAATGGTCGCTTGTACCGATCTAACGACAACACCCCGGCAAAGTCTTACCCCTGAGGTTGCTTTAAATGATGTGTCGGGATACCAGTCAGTAGCTAACTCTATGTACAATAGGGCCACTAGTTTTGACTATTATGGACAAACAATGATGATCGCACCAGAAATTTTGGCAGACAACTTAAAACTAATTGCCAATACTGGAAGGTATCAAGGTGAAGAGGCCAACAGCGATAGAGACCATATCAATATCTGGGGTTTGGATGTCTTTGGCGGGATTAATGATGCGAATTTGATCATAGAAGGGATCGATAACGAGGATGTTACAGGTACTGAAGATGAAAAATCTTTCATTAAAGGGGAGGCTTATTTTATGCGTGCCTTATTTTATTTTGACTTATGTAGGGTATATGGCTATGAGCCAGGCAGGGAAATAAATGGTTTTGATTTGGGGCCTATCTTAAGGTTGACGCCTACTTTAGTAGCTTCAGATGCGGATTACCGGCCTAGGTCAACAGTGGAGGAGGTATATTCGCAAATAGAAAGTGATTTACTGGCAGCCAGTGAGCTGGTAGGTTATGCACCAGTGGGTTCTGAATGGGTGTATTATGGCAATACTGGGGCTGTCTATACTTTACTTGCCAGACTTTACTTGTATTGGGGTCGCATGGAAGAAGCAGAAGCAGCAGCTACCTTTGCCATGGAAATTTTAAATTTACGAACCAATGGCGAAGGTTTAGTGGAGGCTGCTGAATACGTTCAAAGCTTTTCGCGTGCACCTCATCCTGAATCATTGTTTGAATTGGAGTTAAGGCAGGTTGACTGGGATGGTGCAGATGGAGTCAATAATTCTCTCAACTCATTGGTTTCAGACAATGAGCCTGCTGCTCAGTTTATTATAGGAGCTTCAGACGATTTGATGGCTGCCTACGAAGAAGGAGATGTGAGAAAAGACTGTTGGACAGTCACTACCAGAGAAGGAATTGAAGGCGATGTTTATGCCAGTAGAAAATGGACAGGTTATAAAGGAGATTTTTTAGAAAACCTTCCTATCATTAGGGCCTCAGAGCTTTACCTGATCAGAGCAGAAGCCAGGTATCAGACTAATCCTGCAGGAGCAAGGGCTGATATCAATGCATTGCGATTTCGAAGAGGACTTGGAGCCATAGACAATTTGTTGTCTGGAGAATTTTTACTCAACCGAATTTTGCAAGAAAGGCGGGTGGAATTTGCACTTGAAGGACATCGATGGTTTGACTTGAAAAGGAATGGGAAAAATATCAGCAAGCATGGTAATTTTCTTGAAGTACCCTATACGGATTACCGGATATTGGCCAACCTCCCTTTAGAGGAAGTCCAATTGAATGAGCAACTAGAACAAAATCCCGGATACTGATGATAAAAGATATGCAACATAAAGTATTTGGTTTCGCATTAGTGCTGGGTTTATTACTTGGCACTACTTCCTGTATGGAAGAGTCTGGATTCACCATCGTATGGGAAGGTTTGGAGGTAGAGTTCGAGGAAGCTTCCTTACCGAACGGTACCATCCAAAAAATTGTAACCAAGACCAGTAACAATCAAATAGACCAAGACAAAGTACGGATTAATTTAGTGGGTAGGCAGGTCAATGCACCTGTAGAAGTGGAATTAGGTGTAGATCCTAATTCTTCCGCGATTGCTGGGGTTCATTATAGGCTAGAAAATAATAAGGTGACAATTCCTGCCAATAGCAGCTTTGTAGATGTCCCCTTAGAAATTCTAACTGGGAATCTGGCAAGCGAAGAGTTACCAGATCTTATTCTCAAAATTATAGATGCAGGTGAAACTAAGATAAGCACCAATTATCACCAGGTGACCATAGAAATAAGGCTTTCTTGCCCATCTGATTTGGCAGGAACCTATACAACAGTAACTGTTGGTTCATTTGGCACGGTTAATTATCAGGTGACCATTACAGAATTGGAACCATTTACTTATAGGATTTCAGACATAACTGGTGGGGTTTATTCAGAATTGTATGGAGAGGACGATAACCCGGCTGTTTTTTCTGAGTTGTGTGGTGTTATTACCATGGCAGATCAGGCAGACAATGTATTTGATAGGGCTTTCATTAAGGGATCAGGTAAGCTGAATGCAAATGGAACCATTATTATAAGTTGGGAGAATGAAGTCGCTGAACTAAGTGCTGTTACTACGCTAACTCCAACAGGAAATTGATGCCTTTAAATGAGTGATATAAATTGGTGCAGAAACTTCAGGTAGCAAGAAGTTTAAATAATTCACCCAAATGTTTTGCTAAAAAATGGTGATGGTAATGCATTCTGAAAAGTTAGGGTTGGGACTCTTTTTTAAGTATTCTGACCAATAAAACAAAGTAAATCGGATGAGAAAAGGTATCGTTTTAGTCATTTTTCTTTTATTATCGGGGCTTTCTTCCGCACAGAATTCTGGGATTCAGGGTGACGGCATGCAAAAAGTCAGGTCTGAAGTATATCAGAAATTGAAACTGAGCGTCAGTAGGTACAGTCTTACCCAAGAGGAGAAAATTTCCATTTCCGAATCTTTAGGTATTCCCTTAAAAATCAGGCTTGCCGATGCCAATTCTGCCACATTTCAATATCTAGATGATGAGAACCATCCTGTCTATTTTACAACGTATAATTTGAAAGCGGCTAAGGCCACTTCAACAGATGCTTTGCAAGTAGGAGGGAGTTTAAATCTTGGATTGACGGGTCGCAATATGATTGTTGGTATTTATGACCAAACCCGTCCCCGAGCTAATCACAATGAGTTTGGAAACCGAGTGACCCAGATAGATGGATCCACAGAGGAGATCAGTAACCATGCTACCCATGTGACAGGTACAATCCTTGCCGCTGGGAACAATTCCAATGCAAAAGGAATGGCCACTGAGGCAACTGGATGGGCCTTTAATTGGGATGCTGACATCTCCAAGATGACACAAAATAGTTATGATCCAGACCTGAACGCAGGAGGGCATTTGGTCTCAAACCATTCCTATGGTAACCTTATTGGCTGGTACAGAGACAGCAACCAAAATTGGAGTTGGGCTGGAAATGAAGGCGTGAATAATCAGGAAGATTACCGTTTTGGATATTATTCCAATAAGTCCAGACAATTGGATGAGTTGGCATTTGCGAAGCCCTACTATACAATTGTTTGGGCAGCAGGGAATGACAGATCGGACATAGGTGATGGATCAAAACAATCCGATGGACCTGAAGATTCTATCGGACCCGAAGGAGCTGCTAAAAATAACATTACAGTAGGAGCGGTTAGTTTACTTGCAGACTATGAAGTGCCTTCAGATGTCTTTATGAGTAGTTTTTCTAGCTGGGGACCTGTAGATGATGGTCGAATAAAGCCAGATTTTGTTGGTATGGGGGTCAATGTATTTAGTACCTCTATTGTCAATGACGGGGCTGGAGATGGCTATGCTACCTTGAGTGGAACTTCTATGGCATCGCCTAATGTCACTGGAAGCTTATTGCTTTTACAGGAATTGTACCACGGAAGGAATTCAGGAAGGTACATGCGGGCTGCCACTTTAAAAGCACTTGCCATTCAAACAACCAAGGAAGCGGGCATCAGTGCCGGGCCAGACTATATGTATGGTTGGGGGCTTTTGGATTCAAAAGCAGCTGCTCAAATGATCATTGATGAAGACGGTAGTTCTAAAGTGATGAGGGAGTTGCAATTGATGAACAATGATACCTATCAATTTGAATTTGTTTCTAATGGGGTAGACCCCATTAAAGCAACCATAGTGTGGACAGACCCGGCTGGAGCTCCACCTCCTGCTCAATTAAACCCAAGTAACTTGATGTTGGTCAATGACCTTGACATGAGGATCATAGATGAAAGTGGGACAGTTTTTTACCCTTGGACACTCAATCCTTCTCAAGGTTCTGGTGCAGTCGCTGTTAGAACTGCTGATAATTTTAGAGACAACATAGAACAAATCCTAATCGATACTCCCAGCCCTCAAAAATACACCCTGCAAATCACGCATAAGGGAAGCCTCGAAAATGGACAGCAGCCTTTCAGTCTGGTTTTTTCAGCTGGCGTTTCTGACGGACAATCCAGTACCTTGTATTGGATCGGAGGAGATGGGGATTGGGAAAATCCTGTAAACTGGTCCCTTGAGTCAAATGGACAAAGTGCAGGAAGGATTCCTGATGGAGGCACCCGGGTGGTCATTGACCAACCCGTTACCGGGCAAGCAATCCGATTGAATGGGGCTGCAAATGCGTTTAGTCTTAATGTTTTTGGGGACGAGAACTTTGATTTAGATTTAAATCAGCAAAATCTAATCGTTCAGAATGGTTTCCGCGCTGGAAATCAAAACATGAAGATTAAAAATGGAAGCATCCTTTTGGAAGGTGAGGAACAAAAAGAGAGCATTCTTGATTTTGGTAAAGTGAGTTTCACAGGGGTAGATATCCAATTTAACAGTGGTCGTTGGCAAGTATTGTCCATGCCGGAATTGGATAGGTTAAACATTAATACAGCCGAAGTGGAGGTCCAAATGGACAGTCTCCTATTAAAGGATTTTATAATGTCCCCAGAAGCTTTGTTGAATGGTGCGTTGAAGACCATCCTATTTAGTGGTCAGTTCTTAATTGAAGAAAACGCAACCATTAGCAATTCTCTAGATTTGGTTTTCTCAGGAACGAACGGCGTTTATCAGGATTTGCAAGAGGTGGAGGGATTTTCACTTTTCAATAGGGGAGTGAATTTAAATATTCAATCTTCTGGTGCTTTTGAAACACTTGACCTATCTGGTGAAACCAATCTTTTAGCGCTACAGACGTCAGTTAAAAACCTGGTCTTATCTGAGGATGGCCAATTGATTTTGACCGATGGCAGTACCTTATTTGTGGAAGAAACGATTGTCAATGAGAATAGTCTTGGTGGAGCTGGTTTGATTCGTTCGTCAGGAAAGGCCTATGTTTTTCACGATCGCTATAACAAATATTGCTTTGAAGGACTGAGTGTAGAAAATGTGGACCTTCTTGGTGAAGCAGTAATTAATTTGGATCCGCAATCAACTGTATTAAATGCGGCCAACTGGAGTAATATATCCTGTGAAGACGTAATATTTGTGAATTTTGAGGTGCGCTTTAACTGTGCCGGAGGAATTTCAGAGTTTATAAACTTAAGTGAAGGGAACATTACTTCTTATAGCTGGGATTTTGCCGGACTTGGCACTTCATCGATAGAAAACCCAACCTATGTATTCAACCTTACAAGGACTTATCAGGTTAGTTTAGAAGTCAAAGGGCCTTCAGGCACAAAGACCTTTCAAAGGGATGTTTCGGTCATTAGGAATACCTTAAATCGCCCGCTGATCGTAGTGAATGGTTCTCAATTAAGCTCCCAATTGCCAGCATCTATCTATCAATGGTATAGAAATGGAATGCCGATTGAAGGTGCCGTATCCAGGTCTTACATCGTAGACGATGAAGGAACCTACCAGGTCGCGGTAATAGATGAACAATGCAACAGAATTTCTGATGTGGTAGTAGTTTCCGGATCGGATGACCTGACACCTAATAGCAGGGCAGGTTATGCAATAGGCCCGAACCCTGTGTCAGATGAGCTTTCACTCTTCGTCAACAATGACTACTTAGGAGAAATAGGAGTAAGTTTATACGATGGCACAGGTAGCAAAAAACTTCAAGATGTCTTTTTGAAAAACAAACAAGGAATAGAATACCTTATGGATTTTGATTTCCCTAAAGGACTTTACCTGCTTCAAATACAGGCGGGAAAGGAATTACATTCCTTTAGAGTTTTGAAAGAGTAAGGCCTTTCATTCGTTAATGAATCATTCACAAGACATTTAGAGTGCTGGTTATAGACAGCATTGAAGTTGATTTTTTTCAGTTTTATCAGGGAGAATTGCTTGTTTATCTAGGGTTTGTTTGAATTATTATACGCTTTTGGTTACAATAGATTCATTGTTAGGCGGTAATTAGATGCAGGGCTTAGTATAAAAATAACCTGTTTATAAGGAAGCAGGTTAAGAAAGACAGAAGAAATAGGTATCCAAATTACAAAGCAGTGAATTTTGCATCTTTTTTATGTAACTTTGTGGCCTCAATTTAATAGAAAAAATGGTACACGTTTGTCGGAAGGAGCATTTTAATGCAGCCCATAAGTTATGGAATCCGAAATGGTCAGAAGAAAAAACAAAGAAGTGTTTGGACCTTGTTCCAATGCAAATTGGCATGGGCATAACTTTGAACTTATAGTCACAATCAAAGGTCGACCAGATGAAGATACAGGCTTTGTAGTGGATCTAAAGCAGTTAAGCACCCTTATCCGTAAGGAA
>NZ_ATNM01000031.1 GCF_000427295.1 Cyclobacterium qasimii M12-11B
TACTGTATTATTTAATGTTTGCTTAGATACTACCGTTCTGTATTTTGGTATTCTAATTTTATCGCCTTTTTTAAGATTTTCAGAATACAAAAAACGGTTTGCTTTTTTTATTTCTTCTTCAGAAACATTGTATTCTTTTGTTAATCCGTATAAGGTTTCTTTACGTTTTACTTTATGATTTTTATAACCAATAAGTTCTCTACTATCTTCTACAATAGCATTATTCTTAACTTTAGAGTTCGGAATAATTAAAACTGTATTAGGCTGAAACTTACGTTTAGCATCCGGATTTAGTGCATAAATATCAAACGGAGTCACTAAATAACCCTTGGCTATACTTTCAACTGTTTCACCTGGCTTAACAGTATGCTCAATGTAGTCTTGAGCACTTAGACCAATTGTAAAAGCAATTAAAATGATGGTTAAGATATTTTTCATGAATTCTATTTTACTATAAACTGCACTTTGATTATAATTAGCAATCAGTTCTTATTTTTATTCCCACTCAATAGTCGCAGGTGGTTTTGAACTGATATCGTAAACAACTCTATTCACACCTTT
>NZ_ATNM01000032.1 GCF_000427295.1 Cyclobacterium qasimii M12-11B
CATCGCTCTCACTCTGGGCAGCGGCTGGGGCAAGGCCGCCGATATCATCGGAGAAACCACGGCGACCATTGCTGCCGCTGACGTCCCCGGGTTCTCCAAGCCTGCGCTTGAAGGCCACGTTGGCACTATCCGATCCGTACTACTGCCCAACAACAAGCGTGCCCTCGTTATCGGTGCCCGCACGCACTACTACGAGAACCATGGCGTTCGCCGCGTGGTTCACTCGGTGCGCACCGCCGCTGCAACCGGCGCCAAGACGATGATTCTCACCAACGGGGCCGGAGGCATCAAAGACACCTGGACACCGGGAACCCCCGTGCTGATCAGTGACCACCTCAACCTCACCGCCGACTCGCCACTGGAAGGCGCGACTTTCATCGACCTCACCGATCTTTACAGCAAGCGCCTGCGCGCGATCGCTCAGTCGATCGATCCGAGTCTCGATGAGGGTGTCTACACCCAGTTCCGCGGCCCACACTACGAAACCCCCGCCGAAGTGCAGATGGCGAAAATCATGGGTGGCCACATTGTGGGAATGTCCACCGCACTCGAGGCCATTGCCGCACGCCAGGCGGGTATGGAAATCTTAGGAATGTCACTCATCACCAATCTGGCGGCCGGCATCCAGACCACGCCCCTCAGCCACGAAGAAGTCCTTCAGGCAGGTAAAGCGCTGAAG
>NZ_ATNM01000033.1 GCF_000427295.1 Cyclobacterium qasimii M12-11B
GTTAAAATCAAGCCTATCGAGTAATTCCATAGCCATTGATCCCAAACCCATGCCTGTAATAGTAGGTATGCATAACTCTGCTCTCAATGGTATGAATCTTGGAATAGGGACGAGTAATTCGGTAGAAAGCCCTTCAACATGGAAAGAGAATTTAACCGTAAAATTCAGGTCCGACCCAATTTGGAAGTTTCAAATTGAAGAAATAATAGAGGAATCCAAACCCAAAAAACTTGTTATACGAAATGTAATCTCTGCTGAACCTGTAGGAAAGGAAGATGACCCAACACTTAGCATGGATCAGGTTAATGCCATAAATGGGGGCTTCACCGAAATCTTCAAATCCTTTGACGAAGACAGTGACACTATACAGTTAAAAAAAGCTGTTTTGCAGCTTTTTATGGAAAATAAGCTACAGACCACCGCAGCTGAAAATGACGATTTTGAAGCATTTCTAATCACTACGGTAACAGAATTTCGTGAACAAGAAAAAGAGGCTATGGAAAATACCCATAGTACCACTGACGCAAAGAAATTCAATCGGATGGAAAAGTCCTCCTATGAACTATTATTGGATGAAAAAGCCTTGTTTCCACTATTAAGGCAGTATAAAATTAATAATACGAACATTCAAATCCATTATGGGGATACAATTACCCTAATAGCGAACAATCCTCTTCAGGGCGAACAACAACTTTCCATCCCCGCTAATCCTGGACTATACGATATTTACCAGTTTTATGGTGTATTAAAACAACTCCCTTTTTCTTTGGGTTTTGAAACCAATCTTGGGTTTTTCGACCTCTCGGTCCAAAACCAAATAATAACAACAAAAACCGAACAAACCGAAAGACAATTGATAATTCCTGATTATATTCATGCCTCCATAAAGGTAACCGAAGAAGTAATCATAGAAAATCAACCGGCATATAAAATAAATGTAAAGTTTCAAGGCCTGAAAAACAGTTTATTTATCGAAAGTTACCATGTTGAAAATGCTGGTATTTACTACCTAAGTAAGTCCCAACCACATCAACTATTAAAAGCCACCTTCGAGGAAGGGATCGTTTTAGAATAATAAAATAATCAATGCTACATCAATTTAAAACCCAAATTCTCCAGACTTTTAGTTTCCTTTTTATAGCTTCAACCTTCTATTTAAGCTCCTGCCAACAAGCCGTACCGATAGCGAGTGAAGCAGATCAAAAAGCAGCACTAGAAAATGGCTATCTTGCCCATGAAGGATACCGAAGAAGCATTTATTTTGTGCACGCATGGCTAGAATATGCAGACAAAAAATCCGGATTGATTCCAAAAAACCTTAGGGAAAGCAAAGACATTTGGAACGCCAGAGATGCAGCGGCAGACAACTATCCTTTCATGGTACTTACTTCGGCTATTTTAGACAAAGAGCTATATGAGGGGAAAATGTCTGAAATCCTGCAAACCGAAATTAAACTGACTTCCAGATTGGACAGACTTCCAGATACTTATTCATTTTCGAAAGAAGGATTTGAGAATGAGGAGATTGATAAAACGGAAATTATTTTCGGTTCCTCTGAATACATCAAGGATGGCCTCTTGCCTTTAACAGAATACATAGGGGAAACGCCTTGGTCAGAGCGAATGATCGGCTTGATTGATGATATTTGGAAAAATGCCTCTTATGAAACGCCCTATGGCCTCATCCCTTCTTTGAATGTAGAAGTTAATGGTGAATTGCTACAGGCTTTGTCTCGGGTGTATTGGATGACCGGAGAGGAGAAATACCTGGACTGGGCCAAACGATTGGGAGATTATTACCTTCTGGGTGGGCACCATCCTACAGACGATGTTGAAGTACTTAGACTTAGAGACCATGGTTGTGAAATCGTATCAGGGTTGTGCGAACTGTATGTTGCGGTAGCCAATAGTGATCCTGAGAAAAGTGCTGCTTATAAGGCACCTATTTACAGAATGTTGGATAGAATACTGGAAGTTGGCACAAACGAAGACGGACTATTTTACAACCAAATTAACCCTCAAACGGGAGAAATCTTAGACGAAGAAATCGCAGACACCTATGGATACACGTACAATGCCTATTACAGTGTTTTTCTGCAAGACAATTATCAGCCCTATCAAAAAGCAGTTCTTAAGGCCATGGGAAACCTCCATAAATACACCAATTTTGACTGGGAAGAAGGAAGTGCAGATGGTTATGCCGATGCAATTGAAAGTGCTTTAAATTTATACAATAGAGAATCCTTAACTGGGACCAAGGAATGGATTGACAGTGAAATTCAGCACATGTGGTCACTTCAGGATTCCTCTCACAGAAGAAATACTGAGGATTTTAGAAACACAGGCGTCATTGAAGGATGGCATGGGGATGGGAATTTTGCACGTACCAGCATCATGTATTCCTTATGGAAAAGTCAGGGAGTAACAGCTTCTCCATGGAAAGAGCAACTTTATCTCGGAGCTACTCCTATGGACAAAGGCATTTTAATCAGCATGGTGAGTGATTCAGACTGGGAAGGTAAAATTCAATTTGACCGACCGAGGCACAAAACCATTTTCAAATTGCCTATGGACTATCCCAGAATCAATCAACTTCCTGAGTGGTTTACCGTCACTGAAGGCCAAAAGTACAAGGTCACGTTTTCAAAAGGGGGAACAGCACATACTTACCGTGGTGAAGAACTTGTAGATGGAATTGAGATTAGTCTTGAAAAAGGACAACAGATATCCCTAATTGTTGTACCATTGGAAAAATGATTTAAGTCTTATTTTTCAGTAATTGAATAGAGAATTAAACGCTATGGTGTTAGCTTATACCAAGCTTTTAATAGTAACAAGATAAAAAAAAGGGTTTCAATCGTTTCACAATGAATTCTGAAATGCTTGAAACCCTGTATTAAAAATCCCCTATAAAGACTCTAATATATATTTAAAATTAGAAAACGAACAATTAGCCGTTTTTTCACTTCTCCTCTTTCTTTTCTTTCAATTTTTGCTGAACAATATCTGCTGGATACTTTAAGGTAAGGTCTCTGATCTCAAAGGAGAAGTCACTGTAAAGTTTTTGCCAAACCTCTTTTTCCTCTTCCGTATATTCATAAAAACCTTTCCCATTGGTGATCCCTAGACCTCCCTCATCCACAATTTTATTGATGAGTTTGCCTGGTGCATCCGAATTATCCAATGTTGGAAAAAGGTCTTTCATTACTTTTCTGTAAGAAGCAATTCCTGTAAAATCCATCCAACGAAATACGCCCATCATTGGTATAAAATAACCTGCCACATTGCGACAAGCCCTGTCTACATCTTCCACAGAAGCATAATCCTCATCTACTAAGTGCATGGCTTCTCTGTACATGGCATACATAAGCCTATTGGCAATAAAGCCAGGGATATCTTTCTTAAGTAAAACTGTTTCTTTTTGCCACAATTCTCCAAGCCCATAAAGAAATTGTGCTTTATCCAAATCACTTTTTTCTCCACAAATAACTTCTAAGAATCGAGTGGTAAATGCCGGTTCCATCCAGTGCAATCCAAAAAATCTTTCTGGATGACTTACAAAAACCTGTAAATCAGTAATGGGAATTGCAGAAGTATTGCTTGTGATATAAGCATCCTTAGATACAATTTTATCCACGGCCTTGAAAACTTCCCCTTTTATATTTATATCTTCTTTGATTGACTCAATCACTAATTGACAATCCTTAAGGCTGCCCAGGTCAGAAGATATATGAAGCTTATTAAGATAATCCTCAGTTGTGCCATTCAGCAGCCCTTTTTCTTCAGCCAATTTGAAATGGTTATTGATCCGAAGTCGCGCATCCTCAAGAGCACCTTCTACCAACTCTACACCTGTTACAGGATGTCCGGCTATTAGCATACATACAGCAATACTACTACCCATCATTCCCAAACCAATTATTCCTACAGGAAATTTTTTAGGATCAAATTCACTCGACATATTTATAGATTAAGGGATAAAAAGGCTGGCTAAATTAGCCAGCCTTTACTCAATTGATTTATTTTATAAATGTACAACTTTTCCTGTTCTCACAGATTCGTCACAAGCAAAAGCTATTCTTAGACTGTTTACGGCATCTTCCATATGATCAGTCAAGTCAATGTCCTCACGGATGGCTTTCAAGAAATATTCCTGCTCACGCTTACATAGGCCATTGTGATCTGGCTCGTCTGTTAGATCAATCCACTCGTCTTCGTGAGCAAATTTTTCATTTTCATCAAGCTCAGATCTATGGTAAAGAAGAGACTCTGTCTTGGTATGGGCTTCTATACTGTCAGATTTTCCTGATCCACCCGCTTCTTTGGCAACTATAGAAACGGATCCTTCAGGGCCAAACACATCTTTAATGAAAAAGGCAGTCTCACTGACCATAGGTCCCCAACCTGCTTCATACCATCCTACTGAACCATCTTCAAACCTGATCTGAAGATTTCCATAATTATAATTTCCTTCTGGAATCTCTTCAGTAAGCCTTGCTCCTATTGCATATACTTGTACTGGCTTGGAACGAGTCATCTGGCACATCACATCGATATAATGAACACCACAATCCACTATTGGACTTAGGCTCTTCATCAAGTTTCTATGGAGGGTCCACATTTTACCTTCACTTTGTTGGTTAAGGTTCATACGCATTACCAACGGTTTGCCTAGTTTATGGCTTACAGAAATGAAATTTTCCCATGAAGGGTGATGCCTTAAAATATAGCCTACAACAAGTTTTTTCTTGTGTTTTGCCGCTGCATTAACCACTCTTCTTGCTCCTTCTACAGTATCGGCAAGAGGTTTTTCCACGAATATATCACAGCCTCTTTCAATTGCTTCAATGGCAAAAGTTTCATGTGTATCCGGATAGGTTGATATACTTACAGCATCGGGTTTAGTGGCATCCATTGCTTTATAAAAATCATCATAAAGCGCATAACCACCTCCAAGTTTTTCATTTAATACTTCCTTGGTTTTACCGCCTGAAACAAGGCCTACGATTTCATATCCATCCAACTGGTGATAAGCCAGTGCATGGGAGGCCCCCATATTGCCACATCCTACTACTAATATTTTTACTGATTTTTGGGTCATGGTATTTTTTTAGTTGATTAAAATTAACTTTTATGTTTTTTGGTTGTTGATTAAAATACTCCCTTCCGAATTATTTAATTAGTGGATAAAGTGTAATCTCCTTAAATTCTATTGTTGCGCCTTCAGATTGTACTTGAATTCTACCAAATTCAGGCTGTACATTTGTGGCGAAATTTACCAGTTTACCATTTAAAAAGACAGCAATATTACCATCCCAGGTTTGGATTTCCAGGTCATTCCATTTGCCTGCTTTTTTCTCTACTTCTTTCTTTCCCCTGAAGTTAATGGTATCAGTCCATTTAGGAGACCTTCCATACCAGTTAATCCTTCCCTTATTAATGCGTACTAAATCTCCTCCTGGTTCAAAAAGATGTGAACTTCCCTGTTTTTCCTTAGCAACGGGAGCACTTAAGCCGAAAGTTTCAGTGCCATCTCCAACCGCTAAAAAGTCTCCTGTACCACCTTCGATGATTTGTACTTCTATGCCATGCATCCAAATGCCACTGTATCCTCCATCTTCACCTTTAGAGTGTATTAAAAAACCACTGTCTCTGGCCTTTTCTTTTCGGTCTCCATAGGTTTCACCTTCCCAGCGGAAAGAGGTTTTCAATATGTAATTGTCATAAGGATTGTTAGTAGTGATACAACCCCACTCTTCTCCAGTAATTGTTAGTAAACCATCAGCTACTTGAAAAACATTCTTAGGATCTTCATCTCTTCCTCTATCCTTGATAAAGGTGTACCAGTGATCTAGATTTTTACCATTAAATAACTCAATTGCCTCCCCTTTTTGCCAGCTTTCCGGTAGGTCAATAGGAAAACTTTGGGCCATGGCAGAAAAATTCACCATACATAGGGCAAAAAACAACACTAAACAGAAACTTGACTTTCTAAGCATAATTGCATTTTTTCATTGGTTCAAATTAATTAAATTATTTATCTCTGGTATAAATACCATCCGGTAATGACTGTAGGTAGTGCATCAAATCACTAACCTCTTGATTGTTTAGATTGGAAAGCAAACCTGCAGGCATCAAAGATTGATTGGACTCTTCTAAAGACACAATATCCTGCTCATCTACTTGCACTGTACTTCCTGGTCCTATGGCCAGTTCATACCTTCCACTTTCATACTTTTTGACAATTCCCATGTAATTCTGGGTCTTGGTTTGTAAAGAGACCGTTTCATATTCCCGTGCAAAACTTGCACCGGGGAAGAGCATGGCTTCTAAAATATCATGTTTAGATCGAATCTCCCCTATATTGGTAAGGTCAGGTCCAAATGTTTGGCCATTTCCAGCTACCGCATGACAAGTGCTGCAAGCACCTTTTCCAAAGAAGATGGTTCTACCTCTATCCACATCACCTTTTACCAGACCTGAAGCCATTTCTTCTAATTGTGACAAGCGACCTTCTTGTCTCGTCTCAAGACTGTCTAAAATTACCTTTCCTGAAGTGCTTTTATCGAAGACCTTGGTCAATTGACCTGTAGACAAATTGTCCCAAACGCTTTTACGTTCCAATAATTTCACTTCCAGCCTTTGAAGTAAATCGGGCTCATTAACCCCCTCAAACAATTCCAATAGGTAAGAAATATCTCCATTTGGAGCGGCTGAGAAAACATTATCAAGAAGCCAAGACAATTCTGAGGCTTCTAAACTTAAGTTTCTAAGGATATTTAAAGACACACCATGCATCGGTTGTTGTCCTTCGACAAGCAATTGACTGGCTATCCATTCAAAATCTTCCGTTCCTATTGGCTCTCCCAAAGAGGCTAAGCCTTTATAAATGGCTAATTTAAGAGACGGGTTGTCTTCGTTGGCAGCCAACATGCTTCTGAACTTACCAAGAAAGTCATCGGCCTTTAATTGTACTGCCAAATTAATAACCGCTTTCTGTATCCGTTCATCGGGGTTGTTCAGTAATGCCAACAAACTGTTTTTCAATTTGGGAGATATCTCCCTAGGCGGATTTTCTTCCAGTAAATTTAATACCTGGAATTTCTCCTCAGCAGATTTATTGGCACTTCGTAATTCATCAGCAAGAAAAGCCTGAACTGGATCAGCATTCACAAAGGAGGGTAAAATGGCCGTAAGCTCATTGATATCTCCATTGTCCTGAGTAAAGTAATACTTCAAATAGCTAGTAAAAGCATTTTCCCATTCGGTATGGTTTCTCAAAACCCAAAGGGCTGTTCCTCTTATGGTACTGTCAGCGTTATTAAGATAAGGCTGAATTAACCCTTCGTTTAATGCTCCACTTTGCTTTTGATCAAGGGCAATTATGGCTGCTTTATTAAACTTCCCTTCTTGGATTTCCTCCAAAAGCATTTCTTCATTTTCCATTTGAATCAATGCAAAAATGACGGCATGCTCTAAAAACCTATCCGAAGGACTTGAATTTAATAAGTTAAGCAAAGGTTTTGTGGCTTGAGGGTCTCCAATTTGTCCAAGAGCTATAGCTACCTGCCTTGCCAAAGCCAAATTTGTTTGATTTTCCAATAAACTAATCAGTTCTCCTTTAGCCGAAATAACTTCTGCCAAGCCCAATACCCTGGCAGTAGCAATTTTCACCTGGTCACTTTTGTCTTGTAAACCTACAATTACCTGACTCCAGGCTCTTGGATTTTGGGTTCTGAACAACAAGAAAACTGACTTGGTCCTTACTGCTTCATCGGGATGCGTTTTTAATAGTTCCACTAAATAGGGAATAGCAACAAGTGGCTGCTTTAGCAGGTATTCACCAGCTTTTTCAGCTACTTTCAATCTGGAATCGTCCAATAGACCCACCAATTCCGGAACAGTTAGATTTTCCCAGGCAATACTATTTCCCCAAAGATCGTCCTCATCCGATTGCTTACTTGTTTTCCTAATCCTGAAAATTCCACCAGAAACCTCTGGCTTAGCAGTTCTACTTAATGGACAACCTGCAATAAACCAGCCTCCAGTATTAACTACCAACAAGTTGCCATTCGGCTCTTGAAGAACATCTGTAGGATGAAAATCAGAAAGACTGGAAGTCATAAAATGCTGGCTCCCGGCATCATAAGTTGCCCCATTTGGAGTAAGTACCGTTCTTACAATTCTACCGGTATTGAATTCTGCATGAAATAAATTGCCCAGGTAGGCATCATCCCATTTATTCCCAACATAACGCATAAGCCCTGCAGGAGAAACTCTTGCCATTTTATGCATGACAGGCATCAAATCACCTGTGCGAACCAATTTATCTTCTCCAATTACTGGATTGGCTTTAGGGTACACCCCGTCTTCTACCCAATGCATAAGTGCATCTCTATAACCTCCTTGAGGATCAGTAAAATACGTCATGGTCCCCATTACATCTCCTGTAGGGGTAAAAACCAGCTCAATAGCGTTATCAAAACCACCGCCAGCAAAACTTTGTAATTGAGAGCCATTTGGTAAACAACGCCAAATTCTGGCTCCTTTACCTTTGAAATTTACAAATTCCTGACTTTGAATATCAAAGCCACGCCTGGCATCAGCCATGTACAAATAGCCATCTGGCCCCATAAATGGGCCACTTAGAATAGCTGCATTGTGATGCAAAGTCCACCCAGTAATTAGCACTTCCTTTTCTTCAGCCACCCCATCCCCATCATGGTCAGTATACTTGATCAAGTCAGGGGAAGCTGTGACAATTAAACTTCCATCTACAAAGGCACCACCCATAGGAAATGGGATTTTGTCAACGTAAACGGTTTTATGGTCAAAAATGCCATCCGCATCCGAGTCTGTCAAAAGTAAAATTTGAAAGTCTGGTTCAGCTACTATTTCCTCGGTTCCTTCAGTATGCCCACTAGATTCCATCACAAAGAGACCGCCCTTATCATCAAAAACCGCAAACATTGGGTATTTAACAAGACCAGGCACAATGGCCTCCTCTATCACAAAGCCTTCAGGAACCTCAATTCCTGCTACTTGTTTAGAAGAATCTCCCCAGATACCTAAAGTTGCCCAAATAACTAAGAGAACGACAATCGCGGTAAACCCCAACAATAATTTATTCCTATTACTTCTCTCTTTTTGCATGAATAACAAGAATTTACGCAGGCTTCTGCCTATCAAATAACATCGGGAAAAATTGACCTTCTAACTTCTGACCTGGAGCAAAAATCGGAACACCTTTCAACAATTCTTTGTCAGTGTTTGATTTTGTGCCGTCAGCAAAAACATTCAACACAAAAGCTCTTCTGGATCTTTCTGATTTGTTTTCGTAGGATCCATGAACCATAAGCGGATGATGGAAAGCGCCATAGCCTCTTTCCATTTCAATAGGAATGGGCTTAAACTCCTTCTTTTGGTCTTCTGTAAGGTATTCCATTAGCCCTTCCATATCTCCCGCAAGTTCCGGCTTGTCTAGCAAACCCCATTGGTGACTTTTGGGCACATAATAAAGACAGCCATTCTCTACATCCACATCATCTAAGCCTACCCAGCAGGTTAAATGCTGCATGGGCACAGATCTGGTCCAATAGGAATAATCCTGATGCCAGGCCACCACCCCACCATGCTTGGCAGGCTTGCAAAACAATTGGTCATGCCAGAAGCGAACTGAATTATCTCCCAGCAACTGACTGGCCGCCATGACAAATGCCGGATTCCACAATATATCATGAAACCCTTCCTTAATCCGCCAATGTCCCAGGGAATGAAAAAGAACAGTCTCAGGATTTGAAGATTCATTGGAAGCGAAATCGTAGAACAATTCCATACCTGCCTGATTGGGATCAGTTAGACTTTCCAGTTCTTCATTAAGCTGAGCTACCTGCCAATGTTCCAATAATTTAATATTGGGTAAATAACCATTGGTATGGAAAAACGTTACCTGCTCATCTGTCAGCCGATATTGCTCCCATTCTTTTTCATTTTTTGGCCATTTGAAAAGTTCGGACAGCAGTTCATGAACTTTTGATAAATCATTAACCATTTGTTATGACAATTAAGGGTTTGGCAATAAAGGAGCGATTTGTTCAGGAGAGGTAACTCCTGCTGGCAGTTCTGTTACTGTGAGGTTACGGAAATGAATCGGAGCACCTTCTGATTCAAGACAGATATAGCCCTTTTTTTGGGTGGCCTTACTGATACCATTTACGAATTTACCGTTGACAGAAAGTTTAACTACACCATCCACGGCTACGACCACATAAGTATTCCACTGACCTTTGCCTAAACAACGGTTTTCTATGGATTTACTACGTGTTCCTCTAGGCGTGTCCGGTACCGTTTCTACACCACCAACACCAAATAATTCACCATGAACATAAGCGATTGGAGGCAACTCACCTTTGTCATTTTTATGTTGGTTTACCCAGTCCAATTCAAGCATCTGAACTTCCAGGCCATTAGGAAGTTCATTTGGTCCCGGAGTAGCATCTGACCAAACGAAGGTGCCAGAATTTCCTCCATCTGACATGTGTTTCCATTCTACATACATGATGAAATTTTCATATTGCTTTTCAGAACGAATCACTCCAATTGGCAATCCTTCACAAACCAATTCGTCGCCATCAAAACGCCAGGTATCTTTACCGGTGTTCACATCTATCCAATTAATTGATTCGCCCTTGGCTTTTTTACCTTGAACCAAAGCACTTAAGTCCTGCTCAGTCCCAAATTTAAACAACTTTTCTTGTGCCTCTACTACCTCTGAGAACAGCCCAAAAAGGACAAAAGCAGTTATAAACTTATACATTGTCTTCATATTTAATCTTTTAAAATATTAAGTTTTTAAACCGCTTTGGTAATGCCCGGAATAGCTACCTGTGGAACATCAACAACTAAATCCCAGCGGTAATCTGCCGCATCAGGCCCCAACTTAACGTCACTTTTCATCGCTTCTTCCCATGTAATGGTTTGTCCACTGTAACCAACCATTCTCCCAATTATTGCCAGCATGGTACTGTTAGCCATTAATTCGCCTTGGTTCATAGGTTCTCCTGCCCTTATGGATGCAAATAATTCCACATGCTGTGTATCATATGGGTTATTGGACTCACCTTCATAATCCCATCTGGTTTCCCCCATTGTAGTATGAATTCTTTTACCGGTATTTATAGTTGCAGACCCTTTAGTTCCCGTGAAATCTGCTTGGTTGATATTAGAGCAACCTTTTTGCTGCCTACTAAAATGTATACCCTTAATATTGTTCTCATATTGATACTCTATGGCAAAATGGTCATAGATATTACCCCATTTCTCTTCAGTTCTTGCTTGTCTTCCTCCCGTTCCAGTAGCACTTATTGGAACACGATCTCCTAATGCCCAGGACATAAGGTCTAAACTATGCACCATCATCTCTACAATATAATCTCCTGATAACCAATCATAATAATACCAGTTTCTCAATTGATATTCCATCTCAGTCCAACTTTCCTGACGCTCTTTGTACCACAATCCTCCCCCATTTCTGACAGTCAAAACATTGGTAATGTCACCTATTTCTCCATTCTTGATACGATCAAATACGGCTCTTTTAGGGTTATCAAACCTATAAGTAAATCCAGAAACCACGGAAAGCCCTTTTTCTTTAGCCAGTCTGGCAGATTCCAAAACACTCCTAATTCCAGGGGCATCAACGGCTACAGGTTTTTCACAAAAGACATGCTTTCCTGCTTCTACAGCTGCTTTAAAGTGCGCTGGTCTAAAAGCTGGTGGAGTTGTCAATATAACAACATCTACATCTGAGGCGAGCACCTTCTGAATAGCATCAAAGCCAACAAACTTATTTGCTTCCTCAACTTTTACCTGTTCAGGGTTCATTTTTTTAAGCGATTGGTAAGATTCGTCAAGGTAATCTTCGAAAATATCTCCCATTGCAGTAAGTTCTGCATCCTTATCTGCTTTTAGTGCTTGCGCAGCTGCTCCAGTTCCTCTACCACCACATCCAATAAGGCCTACCTTAAGGGTGGATTTCTGAGCCGCAAATCCTTCTCTGATATTGAACCCAAAAGGCAATACCGATCCGGCTACAATAGCTGTTCCAGTAGATTTTAAAAATGATCGGCGGTTTTTATTATTTTGATCCATAGTTTATAACTGTTTAGAGACCTATTGGTCTTATAGAATAAATGAATAATCCGTAAAATACGATATGTCTTATCAACTTCAAACAATTTTTATGTCAAAAGGTATGGCATTTCGCAATTTAATATTTGCAGTTGTTCTGTTTCGGTAAAAAATAATATATTTGACTAGACTGACAATAAACCCACTACACCCATGCCACTACAACGTTCTGTTGAAAATACAGATGAGCTTACTTTCCTAATTAAAGGAGAGGTCTTAAATGACCCCTATTCTTTGGCTATTTATGCTACAGATGCCAGTATTTACCAAATTACACCCTTGGCTGTAGTCCTTCCGGAGGATGAATCAGACGTACAGAAAGTCATTTCCTGGGCAAATAAAAACAAAATTTCTATTTTACCTCGAGGAGGAGGCACCAGTTTAGCGGGACAGACCGTTGGCGCTTCTATTGTTCTTGATTTTTCCAAGTACATGAACCAAACGCTTGAAATAAATCGAGAAGAGGGTTGGGTAAGGGTTCAGCCTGGAAAGGTCAGAGATGTTCTCAATGATGAACTTGCTCCTTTAGGTTTACATTTCCCAGTAGATCCTGCCACTTCTAGTAGGGCCAATGTAGGAGGTATGGTAGGCAATAATTCTTCTGGAACGAAAAGCATAATTTACGGAAAAACCGTAGACCATGTCCTTGAGGCAAAAGTGCTTTTGGCTGATGGCACCCTGCTCCACCTGAAGAACAAAACCAGGGAAGAGTATAAAACAGTTGCCAAACAAGACAATCGGGAAGGGAAAATTTACCGTTCTTTCGCCGAAATCATAGAAAAAAACAAGGCATTAATCGAGACCAAATTCCCGAAAGTAATGCGGAGAGTTGGTGGCTATAACATGGATGAATTCCTCCATGATGACAATTGGAACCTATCAAAACTAATTACAGGGAGTGAGGGCACTTTAGCCATCACACTTGAATTAAAACTTAATCTTGCTCCTCTGCCAAAGTTTAAGTCAGTTTGTGTTGTTCACTTTGATGCCTTGCTAGATGCGGTAGGTGCAGTTACACCCATACTGAAATTTAAGCCTTCAGCTGTGGAAATATTGGACAAAATTGTAGTAGACCTAAGCCGGGAAAACCTTACCACTCAACGTCACTGTCATTTTATCAGCGGAAACCCGGAAGCCATTCTAATTGTGGAATTTTATGGAGACACAATGGAAGACGTAATGGACAGGCCTATGGCAATGGTCAAGGATCTCCAGGAAAAAAGATTGGGATATGCCTATCCCCTCTTCCCTCAAGGACCTGAATACGAAGATGTCTGGGTAGTAAGAAAAAAAGGGCTCGGGCTAATGTTGGGAATAAAAGGGCAAAAGAAACCCTTAGCATTTATAGAGGATGCAGGTATCCCTACCCAATACTTAAAAGATTATATAGACAGGACACTCCAGATTTGCAAAAAACACAACACAGCCGTTGCCATGTATGCGCATGTGAGTGTTGGCGTTATCCATGTGAGACCTATCCTTGACCTCAGGCAACAAATAGACATCCAGAGACTAGAAGACATTGCCGAGGACACTTTTAACCTTGTCATGGAGTATGGAGGCTCATGGAGTGGTGAACATGGTGACGGGCTCGTAAGGAGCTCATTTAACGAACGGTTTTTCGGGAAAGAGCTTTATCAGGCATTTAAACAAATTAAGCAATTGTTCGACCCAGCAAACCTGATGAATCCTGGAAAAATAATTTCCAACCAAACCATTTCTGAAAACCTGCGCTATGGGGCAAATTATGCCGACAAAACCAACAAGACTGAGTTCCTTTACAAAACAGAACAAAGCTTTCAAGAATCAGTGCACATGTGCACAGGAGTTGGTGAATGCCGAAAATTGTTGGGTGGCACCATGTGTCCAAGTTTCAAGGCAACAAGAGACGAAGAACATTCCACCCGAGGAAGGGCCAACGCATTAAGAATGGCCATGTCCGGTCAATTGGATGAAGAGGGTTTAACCAGCAAAAGGCTCCAGGAAACGTTAAGCCTATGTTTAAGTTGCAAGGCATGTAAATCTGAGTGCCCTAGCAATGTGGACATGGCTAAAATGAAAAGTGAGGTCCAACAATTGTATTTTGACAAGCATGGACCTTCAATAAGAGATAAAATGATCCGCGATGCCCCAAAGATGGCCAGGCGCTTTGCAGGTCCTCTGTCCTCAACCATAAATAAAATTCAATCCAGCCCTTCATTCAAATCAGGGCTTGAAAAAATTGCAGGTTTTGATAAGCGGCGAACACTCCCTCAATATGCAAAAACACCTTTCTATAAATGGTTCGTTCAAAATGAGAAACTTTTATTAAAGGCCGAAAAAAAGGTGGTGCTTTTTTGCGGACACTTATTTGAATTATCATGAACCTGAAATTGGAAAAGATGCTGTAAAACTCCTAAATGATTGTGGTTATGAAGTGATTTTGGCCAATGTAGGCTGTTGTCAAAGACCAAAAATCTCACATGGGTTTTTAAGAGAGGCAAAGGATGCTGGATATGTAACCATCAAGGAATTGGTTAAATTCATAGACAAAGGGCTGAAAGTAGTGGTTTGTGAGCCAAGTTGTGCCTCTGCCTTGAATGATGATTTCCCTGATTTATTACCTGATGAAGGGCTGGCATCTAAATTAAAAACCAACGTGTTAATGATCGATGTCTTTCTACACCAGGAGATGAAAAATGGTGTGATAAACGTTAAACTTCAAGCCAAAGAAGGGAAATTGCATGTACATGGTCATTGCCATCAAAAAGCACTTTATGGCACCCAAGCGATGAAACAAACTTTAGCCAACCCCGAAGAATTTGACGAAATACCTTCCGGATGCTGTGGAATGGCGGGGTCTTTTGGTTATGAAAAGGAACATTACGATTTGTCGGAGAAAATAGGTGATGAAATATTATTCCCTTCGGTTAAGAAATTACCAGAAAACACATCAGTTACAGCATGTGGCTTTTCATGCCGCCATCAAATTGGTCATTTTACAGGTGTAAAAACCAAGCACTGGGTTTCCTGTGTCGAGGTCATTAAACCTAAAGTATAAAACAGCAAGGGCTACACCTTTTGATCAGTACCAATCGGATAACAATAACCTTGAATTTACATCAACCCTAATAACTAACAATAAGCCAAAATCCCATCATGAAAGACAATAGCAGGAGAAAATTCGTCAAACAGGCCACAGCAAGTGCTGCCAGTTTCTACATAGTGCCTTCTCATGTCGTAAGTGGCTTGGGACATAAAGCCCCCAGTGACAAATTAAATATTGCTGGAGTTGGAATTGGTGGTAAGGGCAGGCTCAACCTGAATGCCATGAAATCAGAAAACATAGTGGCCCTCTGTGATACCGACTGGTCTTATTCAAAGCCATGTTTTGAGGATTTTCCCAGGGCCAAAAAGTACTATGATTGGAGGGAAATGTTTGATGATATGGGGAATGATATTGATGCCGTCATGATTGCCACTCCAGACCATACCCATGCAATAGTGGCCGCAACTGCATTAACAATGGACAAGCATGTTTATTGCCAAAAACCACTGACCCATTCCATTTATGAATCCCGTTTACTCACGCAATTGGCCAAGATTCACCCTGTAGCTACACAAATGGGAAACCAAGGGAATTCAGGAATCGATGCCAAGGAGGTTATCGAATGGATTCAAAATGGCGAAATAGGCGAAGTAAAAGAAGTGCATACCTGGACAAACCGCCCCATTTGGCCTCAGGGACTGGAAAGACCGAAGGAAGCCATGACTCCTTCTGAAACTTTAGACTGGGATTTGTTTTTAGGCCCTGCTGCCTACAGGCCCTATAATGAAATATACACTCCCTGGAATTGGCGGGGCTGGTGGGATTTTGGCACTGGTGCTTTTGGAGACATGGCCTGCCATGTGTTGGACCCCGTTTATGCGGCACTGAACCTTGGCTACCCAGACCAAATCGAAGGCAATTCCTCCCCTTTTAATACTGAAAGTCCTCCACAATCTGAGCAAGTTAAATTTCATTTCCCTGAGAGGTCTCCAATAAATGGTTTTAACCTCCCTGAAGTGGCTGTTTATTGGTACGATGGTGGGTTATTGCCTTACAGACCAGACTTATTGCCTGAAGGAATTGACCTAATGGAAGATAGACTTGGGGGATGTATATTTTTAGGGACCAAGGATACGCTCTTTTGTGGTTCTGGAGGAGTGGGCAGGAGATTGTTATCGGGAAGGGAACCGAAAGTAAGCTCCCACTTAAGGCGAATCCCAAAAGCCAAAGGATACAAGGATGGCCCTCATGAACAAGACTGGATAAGAGCCTGTAAGGAATCACCTGAATCCAGGGTTGAAAGTACATCCAATTTTGCCTATGCAGGCCCATTCAATGAAATGGTACTTCTAGGCGTTTTGGCTGTTAGGCTGCAAAGTCTTCACAAGACGTTACATTGGGATGGCCCTTCCATGAAGTTTACCAATATCAATTCAAGAGATGAAATAAAAGTAATTGAGAGCAAGCATTTTTCCATGAGAAATGGAAGGCCAGTATTCGAAAGTAAATTCATGGAAACAAAGGCATTGGAAGCCGCTAAACAGTACATCCGTCACGAATACAGGGATGGATGGAAATTACCCGTTGAGTTGGATCAATTATAAACCTTACTTTATATAATAAGGCCAATGCTAATGCACCTGCTAAAGAAGGGATAACACAACCTCTTATTAGGCATATTTCGGATTAAATTAAGCTAATGAAACAAGGGACTAAGGTAAAAAAAAGATGTTCAAGTGGGAAACACCTCTTGAACATCTTTTTTAAAACTCTTTATAACCCCGAATAAACGGTAGCATTCTTAATTAACTTTTGGGTTGCTTTTAAAAACGCACACCAAAAACTTCAGCACCTTTAACAGGCATGGCGCAAGTAAAAACGCCTCCACTCAAAGGGTATTTTTCCAGCATTTCAGGAGTCATGTTTTCCTGAGCAGTAGTAATCAATAACTCATTCATTTCTTTTCCACCAAAAGCACAGGAAGTCACATTGGGTGCAGGAACATTGATTTTGTCCAATTGTTCTCCTGTTTCAGGATCCCACTGGTAAACACCGAAGCCACCATAGTGAGCTACCCATAGTTTTCCATTTTGATCCATGCACATCCCATCAGGTGTCCCAAGAGATTCCGGAATCTCAACGGCTACCTTTTTGAAACTGATATTACCTGTGCTCCCGTCATAATCATAGGCTTTGACTTCTCGTGTTGGGCTGTCTATAAAGTACATGGTTTTGTGGTCAAGTGACCAGCAAATCCCATTGGAAATGGATACATCCTCAATTTTTCTGGTAACCGTTAGGTCTTTTTCAACACAATAGAGTGCCCCTGCATGGTCTGTGAATTTGGTGCTCATGGTACCTACCCAAAGCCTTCCTTCACTGTCACAGGCCCCGTCATTACAACGGTTTTCAGGTTTGTCTTTCTCAATGTCACAAAGCCAGTCAAACTTCTCTGTGTTTGGGTCAAAAAGGGCAAGTTTTGCATCCAAAGCCAAAACAAGCTTCCCATTACCATCGGGAACTACTAATGTAAGCCTATGCGGAAAAGACCATTTCTTTACCCCACTTACTTCCGGTTTCAGTTGGTACAAATGCCCCTTTTCTATGTCTACCCAAAGGTAACATCCCTGATCAGCCAGCCATGTTGGACTTTCAGCTAAAACACATTGTGCATTCAATAATAATATCGCTTCCAAATCACAAGAGGTTTAAAAACCGCGCAAATTCAGAATTTGCACGGTTTTTCATACTAAATTATTTATTACGGCCAGTAAATAGCTATTTTTTTCTGAAGAAAAGTTACACTTCTCTCCAATTGATCCATGCCATCAACTCCATCTTCAATACTGATCCAACTATCGAAACCAACGCGTTTCAATTCCGTAAAGATCGCATCGTAATCATTCAAGCCTTTTCCAATCTCTCCATGGCTCAACCTTTTGGCATAGCCTACTGCTCCACCTTCTTCTTTTCTTAGGTCTTCAATTGTACCTGATTTCAAGTACCTGTCACTTGCGTGCATGGTAACTACTCTATCAGAAACTCTTTTCAACAATTCAATAGGATCTTCTCCTGCTAGAAAAGTGTTGCTAGGGTCATAATTGACTCCAAAATTTGGATGGTCAATGCTGTCTACCAATTTACAGAAAACATCCATTTGTTGTGCAAATTCAGGATATTCCCAGAAATCATCTTTGTAGTGGTTTTCAAGGATCAGGGTAATGCCTCTTTCCTCAGCATAAGGAATACAAGCCATAATTGAATCTGCTGCGAGTTTCACTCCTTCATCCAAGGTCAATTCAGGTCTTTTTTGACCGGAAAGGACCCTACAATAATTCCCACCAAGGGTATGGGTCATGTCGATCCAATGCTTTTGCTTGGCTATTTCATTGTCACGGAAAGCTTTGTCAGGATGCGTGAAATCTGGTGAACAACACATCATTGGAATACTTTTACCAGTATCCTCCACCATTTTTCTATAAGTTGACCATTTGGACTGATCTTCCATGTCCAGAAAACCTGCGTACCATTCCAAACCCTCAACCTCTAAAGTAGAGGCCAATTGGATCCACTCTTCTAGTTTCATTGTTCCATCCTTACAGAGGGCTTGCATAAAGGCTTTAGGAAATGCTGCTAATTTAGGCATATTTATAATTTCAATATTTTGTATTAATTAATTGTACTCGTGTCTTTTGGTGCGTTTCTTCCAATCAATGGATACTGCTCCAATTCCATAACCTGTCCACTCACAGGGCCAGACTCGTCAGATAACCAGAAAATAGCAGCTGCTGCTATTTCTTCAGGCGCTAAAATTCTTCCTGCTGGCGCATACATTTTAGGAAGGTCTTCAAACCACTTGTCTGAAAGTCCATGTTCCTTTTTACGTTGCTTCTCAGTCTCAGTCAATACCCATCCTGGGTTAATTTGATTGATTCTTACGCCATTGTCACGGAAAAGACTGTCGCCAAGGTTTCTGGTCATGGTCATTAGACCACCTTTAGAAATACTATAAGCCAACAAATTGGGCTCACCACTCCAGGCATTGACAGAACCAATGTTCAAAACATTGCCCCTATTTGCTTCAAGTTGCTTTAGAGCTGCTTTGATTAAAAGCAAAGGAGCGATGGTATTGATAGAAAGCACCTTTTCCATAAATGGACGGTCTACTTCCTCAATATCAGAAGAAACCACCCAGGCAGCATTGTTAACCACTGCATCCAATTTACCAAAGCTACTTACAGCCAGTGCTACTAATCGCTCTGCACAGCCATTCTCCTGTAAATCTTCAATATGAAGGACAGCGTTTTCAGCGCCTATGATTTCAACTACTTCCTGGCCCCATTTTTCTTCCAGGCCATGAATCACCAATTTGGCACCCTCTTTTGCACTTCTGAGGGCAATGGCCTTACCTATACCGGTAGTACTACCAGTAACGATAATTACTTTATCCTTTAAGCGCATGGTTATACTGGTTTCAATACACTTTTAATCACCTCACCATGGTGCATTTTCTCAAAAGCTTCTAACCATGAAGTTACAGGCCAAACGCCTCCTATTATTGGTTTCACGTCTAAAATACCAGCACCCATCATGCCAATAACCTTTTCCCATATAGGCCAGTTATGACTGAAACTACCTTGTAAACGTACATTTTTCTGTACGATAGGATCCAAAGAAAAATTACATGGTTGAGGTCCCCAACCTACTTTGGTTATTTGACCATTAGGTCGTACCAAGTTCATTGCAATTTTAAGGGTTGCACTTGCTCCAGCAGCATCAATAATTAAATCTGCACCTAAGCCATCTCTTTCTCTGGCCCAGCCAGTAGCATCACCAATGATCGCTTCACAGCCATAACCTTTAGCAATTTCTAATCTACCTCTATCGCCTTCCAAACCTACGATCGCTACTTCCGCTCCACTGATCTTGGCCATTACAGCGCACAATACACCTATAGTTCCAGGTCCAATTACCAAAACTCTGTCACCAGGTTTGATATTAGAATTAACGACCACTGCACTATAAGCCACACAACAAGGCTCTGTCAAACAAGCTTCCTCAAATGGCACTTGATCAGGAACAGTGTGTAGACAACGGGCAGGAACTTTCACATATTTGGTCATGGCTCCATTTACCCCATATCCAAAACCCTTTCTTGTAGGATCAAGGTTATAAAGTCCAATTCGGCTCATAGGATTCAAAGGATCAATCACGGCAGCCGTTTCGCTTACTACCCTATCACCTACTTTCCAACCTTCTACTCTTGGTCCAACTTCTAATATCTTTCCTCCAAATTCATGACCTAACACGACAGGATAATTTACCGGCCAACTGTGATCAGAAGTCCATTGGTGCAAATCACTGCCACAAACGCCGACATTGGCCACTTCTAATAATACTTCTCCCTCACCAATCTCTGGTTGTTCAATTTCTCTTATTTCTACGGAACCTTTGGTTTCCGCATAGTTTACTACAGCTGCTGCTTTCATTTCGCTATTATTATTTTGTTATATTTTGATATCTCCGTAGGCATGGATGGCCTCACAAATCTTCCTTAATGAATCTTCTAAATTGCCATCTGCAGTTTTAAAAGCATCCGCATCAATGGTCAATGGAGCACCAAGAACTACTAGAGGAGCACCATATTTTGGAGTAGAAATGGCTTGCTCAAGGCTTAACCCTCCAACAGCCTGCACTGGTACATTTACCGCTGCAACGATTTCTTTCAATTGATCCAATGGACTTGGCATTCTTTTGCCTTGGGCAGCTATACCACGTCTCTCGTCATACCCAATATGATGCACAATGTAATCACATCCCAGGTCTTCAAGAAATTTGGCGCCAGCAACCATGTCAGGGCAACCCAAGTTATCTCCCATCACTTTTACACCATGGTCTTTACCTGCCTGAACAACACACTTAATGGTTTCTTCATGGGCTCTTGCCATTACCACCACATGTGTAGCTCCTGCTTTGGCCATCATTTCTGCCTCAAGGTATCCACCATCCATGGTTTTAAGATCTGCGACTATTGGCACTCCAGGAAATGCTTCTCTAAGCTTTCTGACTCCGTGAAGACCCTCAGCAAGAATTAATGGCGTACCTGCTTCCAGCCAATCAACTCCTGCTCTCATTGCAAGCGCAGCTGTTTCCAAGGCTTCATCTATATTGGTTAGGTCTAAACTAATTTGTACAATTGGTTTCATTTGCTTAAGGTTATTTTGTAATAAATATTAATTGAATTATTTGCTAAATTATTAAAGTAAATCGATTTTTAAAGGGAGTTGAAACATGCCATATACACCTGGTTTTGGCCATAGGCTATTTAAATAAACAACAATAGATTAAAAACCGACCAGTCGTAGAGCGTATTTTTATCTTTATAATCTAATTACATTTGTAAAAAACACCTGATTTTCAAGTAATTTTAATTCTAAAACTTAAAATATATTTTTATAATCTGAGATAAAAATGCTATATCTAGCTTAATTGAATTTTGGGGATTAAGATTTTTATTCTGTTTCAATTTAATTATTTATTTTTGATCTTGTCTGTTATTTTCAATAGAATTACGTCAATTTATCATGAATGGGCTATTCTATAAATTAAAGGTTTTCCATTTACATTTATCACATAAAAATAATGCAATAATGCAGGAGAAGTGGGTTTTTAAAAGTGAGAACATAAAAAAGGCGGAAGATTTTGAGTCAGCTTTTTCTAGCGTTTTAAAAGAGAACATGAATGAACTTGAGATATTCTTAAGTCTCTACACAAAACTTGATGGAGCATTGGCTGAGAACATCCACCTTTTGGAGCCATTGAAAGCACCACTTCAGGCATCAGGTTTCATCTCTTTGGGGTTTAACAAGAGTTTTTACAATGCCTGCTTAAATATCAATGAAGCGGATCTCGACAAAATAAAATTAGCCTATAATTTTAATGTTGACGAAGGACAGCTCATTTTAACTGGACCCGATATTCCAGAAAGAGAGCCAGATGATCTTTAAGAAATACCTATGAAGAAATTTGACATTGTGATCATTGGATCTGGACCAGCTGGAGCCATGGCTGCCTATAAAGCTGCAGAGAAGGGTAAAAGTGTAGTAATAATTGAAAAAGAAAAACTTCCCCGATACAAAACCTGTGGGGGTGGTCTCGTTCACCGGGGCCGGGTACGTTTGCCTTTCTCTATAGATGAAGTCATAGAAAAAGAATACCACGAGCTAGTAGTCTTTTTTGAAAATTCTCCCCAATTCTTTACTGCCAAAAGAAACGAACCCATTATCTCAATGGTCATGAGGGATAGTTTTGATCAATTCTTAGTCAATAAGGCCTTGAAAAAAGGAGCTGTTTTAATGGAAGAAACAACAGCCCTAAGTATTGAAAGGTCAGAACAAGCCTTAATCCTGAAAACTACTGAAGGTGATGTTCATTGTCAATACCTTATAGGTGCAGATGGAGTACTTAGCAATACTGCAAAAATGGGAGGTTGGAAAGAAAGCAGAACCCTTATTCCTGCTTTGGAATTTGAGGTCGTTGTTTCAAGTGAAGATTATAATAGGTTATCCAGTAAGGTTCGATTTGATGTGGATGCAGTACCTGATGGCTATGCATGGTGTTTCCCAAAAAACGGCCATCTTTCATTAGGCGTTTGCACTTTGAAAAAGCAAAAAATTGATCTTAGAAAATACTACAATGCTTACCTAGAAAAGTTAGACATTAAAGAAATTATTTCCTCTGAAGCACATGGCTTTCAAATACCGGTAGGAAAAAGAAAGGATGGTTTTTCTAAAAACAGGGTTTTCCTTACTGGAGATGCTGCTGGTTTCGCAGATCCTTTGACAGCCGAAGGTATTTCCAATGCATTACTTTCAGGGGAATTGGCAGCTTCGGCCATTATAGACAACTTTTACGATGAAGTTGCTGCCTCAAATGCCTACCAGGAATTACTAGAAAAACAAATTTTAGCTGATCTAGGCAGTTCTGCTATCATTGCTTTTATTTGTTATGCCCAACCAGCTATTCGCAATATGTTACTTAAAAAGTTTGGCCAGAAAGGTTGTGAAATATTAACTGATATTTTCATGGGGAAAAAAGCTTTCCCTGACGATCTTAAAAGAAAATAAAAAGCCATGTTCCCTTGCTGAAATTTATCTAAAAGCAAAGAAACATGGCCTTATTTTTTAAACTCAACACGGCTTATTTCAAAGGAATGCTAAGCACATAGCTATCGGCAGTAACAAACATTAAATCCTCTTTCGCATTTAAAGCAACATTAGATACCAGTTCGCCTAATTTCAACCTGCCTAACAGATCCCCATTCGAACCAAAACCCAAATGCCTCCAGGACCAGAAGCAATGATGGTTCCATCCTTTTTATTTTCAATCCATCTGGAAGCCCAGGTTCATTGGCTAAAACAGCACTGGCATCATAAAACACCTTACCATTTTTTAAACCTTTGTCCCCATCCAATTCATACAAATACCAATAAGGTTTTTCGGGATCAGAATTGGCTATCAGCAGGTGTTTTTCATCCGGTAATAAAGCAATGCCATTTGGCCGGCTAATACTATCCAACAACAATTGTAATTGACCATTCTTATTGTACCTATAAACACCTTGAAAATCGATCTCTTTTTTGGGGTCTTCCATTCTAAATTCCAATCCATAAGCAGGATCAGTAAAATATAGGTTACCCTTGGAATCATAGATGGCATCATTGGGACTATTGAAGCGTTTTCCCTCAAATTCAGCTATGACACTTTCATATTTGGGAGCGGGAGCATCCAATTCGGCCATCATTCTGGCCAAACGCCTCTCCCCATGCTGGCACAATACCAGCTTCCCACTTGGGTCCAGGAGCAAGCCATTAGAACCAACTTCCCCTCCTCTTGTCTCAGCAGAAGTGAGACCTGCAGGATTAAGGTAAACCTCAGGCAGAGCTCCCTCCTTCCATGCATAAACTTTATTCGTAGGTATTTCAGAAAACAACAGCATCTGCTCTTTTTCTACCCAAAGAGGACCCTCTGTCCATTCATAGTCAGCTCCTATAATTCTTGCCTCAATCCCTGATGCAAAAATGTTCTGAAGTCCATCATTTTCCTCAACGATTGTAATGGGAAGGTAATCTTGTTCCTTATCCGCTATTTTCTTTTCGCTACAGGAAAACACCCCTACAGCAGATAGAAAAATGATACTTGAAATATGAAGCGCTTTCATGTTATTTTATCACTGAAAACTTATAAATGCATTCATGGGTGTAGGTGTCTCCAGGTCTTACAGTAACAGATGGGAACGAAGGCTGATTAGGAGAATCTGGGTAATGTTGTGTTTCCAAGCATATGGCACCTTGTTTCACATAGTCTTTACCATGTTTGGAAGCTCCTCCACTTGACATGAAGTTACCTGTATACACCTGAACACCTGGCTGATCAGTGAAAACCTCCATTTTCCTACCATTTTCAGGCACCCAAACAGTTGCTGTCTTTATTGTCTCCTTGTTTCCTTCTTCACGGTTAATCACCCAATTGTGATCATATCCTCCACCTTTTTTAAGTTGTTCATTGTCGTCGTCTATTCGTTCTCCTATAAGGTGCGGCTCACTAAAATCAAATGGAGTTCCTTTTACCGACCTGATTTCACCTAGCGGAATTAAGGTATCATCAACAGGTGTGAAATTGTCTGCGTTAAGTTGAAGCATGTGATTTCTCACATTACCCTCCCCCTGGCCATTGAGGTTGAAGAATGAATGCTGTGTGAGGTTTACGATGGTTGGTTTGTCTGTAGTCGCCTTGTAGGTGATTTTGAATTCATTGTCATCTGTCAAGTAGTAATTCATGAAAACAGTTAGTTCTCCAGGAAAACCGCCTTCCCCATCCGGAGACACATATTTCATCTCCAATTTTTGATCTGTCGCTTCCAATACTTCCCAAACAACTTTGTGGTAGCCATCGGGTGCCCCATGAAGGTTGTTGGGACCGTTGTTTGCTTCTAAAGCATATTCTTTACCATCCAGGCTGAACTTTGCATTTGCAATTCGGTTGCCATATCGGCCAATAGGTGCCCCATAATAACCACCCGGATTATTGATATACTCGTCTAGGTTGTCATAACCCAAAACGACATCTTCAAACTTCCCGTTTTTGTCAGGAGCAAAAAGCTCTACTACCCTTGCACCAAAATTGGTGACGGTCATTTCCATGCCATTTTTATTGGTGAGATGGTATAATTTTATTGTTTTACCATTTAAGGTTTTTTCAAATGCTGAATCTTCCATTGCTGTTAAATATTTGGGTTCTGATTTTTGTTCGTTATCAGTTTGCTCTTTATTATTCTGGCCACAGGCCATTAACAAACCGGATATTAAAAAGGCCATTAAGGGTGATGCTTTCATTTCATTGGGATTTTAATCGTGTACAATTCCTCATGCAATTGTCTTAAAAACTGAGGATCTAATTTAATCACTTTTCTATCATAGGTCATCAAACCATTCGTTTCTATTTCTACATCTGTGGTCTGAGTATAAATGGCAGCCGATAGTCCCATTGGTAAAAGAGGCTTCAGGTCTTTAATCAATTTGCTGTACCTTTCTTTTAAAGCCGCTTTGTCCTCAAAGCTTTGGTATCCCCAATTGTCCTTCTCCTGCCAGGTATGTCCTTCAATCGGCAATCCCAAACCTCCATATTCTCCTAAAACGATAATTTGCTTGGTTCCCCAAATCTTTGGATCAGGCATGACCGGATCTGGATAATTGTGCATGTCCATAATCTGACCTTCCAAGGTATAATTTCCTCCACTTGCACCATTTACCATTCTGGATGGATCGTATGCCACAGTCCATTTTACAATTTCTTCGGTATTGAATTGTCCCCAGGCCTCATTGAAAGGAACCCAGACGACTATGGAAGGAAAATTATAATTGGCATCCATAATGGCTTTCCATTCTTTTTTGAAAATGGCAATGGATTCTGGGGTTCTTTCTTTTTCTGTTCCTTTTCCTACTACACCTGGTCTTGATTCCCATCTATTGCCCATGTCTCCACTAGGCATGTCCTGCCAAACCAACATGCCAACCTGATCACAATGGTAATACCATCGGGCAGGTTCTACCTTCACATGCTTTCTAATCATGTTGAATCCCATTTCCTTGGTTTTATCAATATCAAATACCAAGGCTTCTTCCGTTGGGGCAGTGTACAATCCATCAGGCCACCATCCTTGATCCAAAGGACCGTATTGAAACAAAAACTTGTCATTCAAAAGCAATCGTTGATTGCCATTCTCATCTGGCAACATGCTTATTTTTCTCATGGCCGTATAACTCTTCACCTCATCCAGCACCTTTCTCCCACTCATCAGACTCACGTCTACATCATAGAGAAATGGATTGTTCGGTTCCCAAATATTAGGCTCATCTAATGTGAAAACAGCCTGCTCGCCAGCAGCAACTTTCTTTTCTGCCACAAGCGTACCCTTAGCCATTAGGCTTATACTAACCACCTGTCCTGGCGCTGCATGCATCACCTGAGGCTTTATAATAATTTGCTTATTATCCAAATCCGGAGTATTCCTTATGGATGCAATGTATTGATCAGGAACCGCCTCTAACCATACCGTTTGCCAAATACCCGTCACTGGGGTGTACCATATTCCATGGGGTTTATTGACCTGTTTCCCTCTTGGCTGTGGTCCTTCGTCAGTAGGATCCCAAACCCTTACGGTCAATTGTTGTGTCTTTCCAGTGACCAAAGCATCGCTAATTTCAAAAGAGAAGGGATCGTAGCCTCCCTGATGCATGCCCACACTTTTTCCATTGACAAATATTTCCGCTTCCCAGTCCACTGCTCCAAAATGAAGCAATAGCTTTCCTTTCTTCATGCTGCGCTCCACATCGAATTCTCTTTGGTACCAAAGCTCATTGTCCTTGCCTACCGTTTTACCCACTCCTGATAGGGCAGATTCAACTGCGTAAGGAACCAGAATATCTCCCTGAAAATCGGAAGGTTTATTTTCTCCTTTCTTCAATATTGCGTATTGCCATATTCCATTTAGGTTGGACCAATTTTCTCTGGTCATCTGTGGTCTTGGGTATTCTGGAAGTGGTGCACCAGGATCAATATCCGCTGACCATTCCGATAAAATTTTGTCTTGTACTGGTTGCCAATTTTCTTGCTGACAAAAAGCAGGAAATCCAATGAAAAATAAGGCAATCCAACAGGTTATTTTTTGAATCATGGGTTGTAATTGTTTCAGGAAATGTGATTTCCAATTGACATTAAATAAAAGGAATTAAGCGAAAATATTAAAAAATTAAATCAAATAGGTTAAAATTTAATTGAAATCCAAAAAATAAAATAACACGGATCCATTCATTTCTCTTACTTGCTATTTTCATTTGATACTGGTAAAAAAGGTATTGAAAATATGAATAATGGATCTTCTAAGTTTTATGGCAAATATTTGAATTTTTAGTAAAGACCAAGGCATTGTCTTCCATTCATAATAATTTATGATTCAGGTACTTATTAAATTTGTAATACCTATTTTTACCTATCGATTTGAATTATCCGAAGGTTAATTCTTAATTGGTTAAGGCATTTTTATAACGGTTTTTTTTATAAAATCATTTGTTGGAACAGTTGAAAGGAAATAGTAAATTTTTATTAACGAGTATCATTTTATCTTTAATATTTGCATCTCAAATTTTTGAAATTAAAGGCGACATAAGCTCCCCTTTTGCAACTATAGTTATCGAAGATCAAATTGATGCTTTGGTTAAATTCAATGGTGAGTTAACCATCTCTCCAGAAATGTTATCCATTACCTATTCGGGTGACTACTCCAAGCTCCAACTTGAAGTACAACCAGGAGAGGGATATAGCTTTACAGGCCAAACAATATTCCCGAACATACTATACAATGAAAATTGGGAAGCCAAAGGCAAAGAGATATTTGTTAATATACAGGTTTCCGATGGAGTGGATCTCAGCGAAGTATATCCCTTTAAAGTACTTGTCATTCCCCCTATTCTTCCTTTGGCTTATTCGGAGAACAGTTGTAAAGGCATAATATCACTTACATTAAGTGCTTACAAACCCAATCAGCGACATGAGGAATCTTTTCCATTTACCTTTAAATTGATAGATGATATTGGAGATACCTTAAAGGTAGTTACTATAAATAATGCTGCCCCCTTTCAAAGTTCCGCAACGGCTACCTTCGGTCAAGATTTTGAACTAAATAGGGATATAGAGTATAAAATATATGCGGTAGATAATTTGGGAAGGGAATACTTACGAAATGCAGGACCATTAGGTGTGGCTTATTCGTTGGATTTTGAATTGAACTTTGCTGGCCTTCTTTGCCCTGAAGACAAGACAGGAATAGTAGAGTTTATAATCTTTAATGCAACACTTCCAGTAAACAACTTTATTATTATAGACAGTAATGGCAAGGAAAAACCTACGGATTTTGAAATTGTTTCAGAAGCCGATGGATTCGTGGTTATTCAGACCAAAGAAATGGATCCAGGCACTTATACTTTGGAAATTGAAGACAGGTTTCAGTGCAACGGGAGGGAAAGCTTTGAAATTGTAATCCCAGAACCTGTTGAAACAGTTGAAACAGTGAACCATGTGACTTGCTATGGAGACAATAATGGGGAAGTCAGTCTGTTAATAAATGGAGGCTGGTCATCGCCTTTTCCTGGAAGTCATCGAAAGGAATGGATACAATACGATGTTACTTGGTACGATGATGCCGGCAATGAAATGTCGGATGTGGTAAATTCATTTGTCACTTTGGGAGGACAAATTATTGGGATGGAAAGTAAGCTTCAAAACTTACCTCCAGGTGAATATTTTGCCAAAATAATAGACGAAGGAAGGTTGTTTGAAATATCAGGTGCAGCACCACTAGTTTGCGAAAATTCAACTGCCTGGATAACCATTGAGGGGCCAGAACCTTTAACGTTAACTGAGACCACGCAAAACATCTCCTGTAATGGGGTAGCGGATGGAAGTATTACAGTTAACCCAGCTGGAGGTACTCCTGAATACAAAATTGAATGGTATGCAGGTAATTTTGAAAACCCCAATTCACCTGTAAGTGGAGAACTGCTTGCTTTACCTGCCAATTCAAGTGGGGATGAATATTCAAAGCAACAATTGACCCCAGGTGAGTATGCGGTATTGATTACAGATCAAAACGGCTGTATCATTGCAAAGAACTTTACCATTACCGAGCCCACTCCCTTAACCTTAGTGGAACTGAGTGATCTCAGAAAAGATGTCAGGTGTTTTGGTGAAGCGACAGGGTCCATCGCTATCGAACTGTACAAGGATACTCCTACTCCATTTTCAATAGAGGTATTCAAAGACGGAGAGCTATTAAATGTAATGGGCCCCGTAAATAGTATTACCTCAAACACGCTCTATTTTTCCAACTTAAAAGGAGGGTTGTATGACTTCAGGATTGTTTCCAGTACAGGTTGTGATTTTCTTCTGGAAGGAATACTTGTAGCTCAACCTGAAACAGGCTTACTAATTCAGGATACTATTATTTCCGAATATAATGGTTATCAAATATCATTTCCAGGGGCAAATGATGGCAACATTTCCCTTGACATTAACGGTGGACAAGGTACGTATGATTATTACTGGACAGGTCCTAATGGCTTTGAAGCGACTACAAAAGACATCAACAATCTTGGTCCTGGGGAATACCAGTTTATTGTAACTGATGAAAACTATTGTACCGCCAGTTTGGCATCCGTAATCTTAAATGCTCCAGAGCCTTTAACCTTGACCCCCAACATTCCTGAAGTCAATGGTTTTCAGATAAGTTGTTTTGGTTATGCTGGAGGGGAAATTAAACCAAATCCTTCCGGAGGAACCGGAAATTACAGCTTTAAATGGACTGGACCAGAGGGCTTTTCTTCTATAGAAAGCAACCTTCAAAACCTTTCTGCCGGCTTTTATTCACTAGAAGTAGCTGACGAAAATGGAGCCTTAGTCGAGGCTACTTACAAAATCACTGAACCAAATGAGTTAATCCTATCTGAAGCCATCGATCTTCAGGTACCGGTAGCCTGTTATGGAGAAAGTAATGGTGCTTTCACCATTAATATAGATCAAGCTTCAATTGCTCCATTTACCCTTTCTTTAGGGTTAATGGGTACAAACCAAACAATCCGTACAATTTCAGATTTTACCAGTGATGCCTTCACTTTTGAGAACCTATCCGGAAACCAGTATTGGGTAACAGTAGAAGATGCCAATGGCTGTATTAAAAGGTTGGACGACATTTTGGTTGACCAACCTGAAACTGGTCTTCAGCTCACTGATATCGAACTATCAGGATATAATGGCTATGAGATTTCATGTGCCGGAGCATTTGATGGCTCGATTTTATTTAATGTTTCGGGAAATCAGGGGCCATTATCCTATAGCTGGACAGGACCAAATGGATTTACTTCCAACGAACCAAATCTAGATGGACTGGCATCAGGGAATTATGAAGTCCTTGTTCTTGATGAAAATGGATGTACCCTTAGCAGCAATTTTGATATTAATGAACCTAGTCCTTTGGTTCTATTAGATGAAGTTTCTGACTACAATGGATTTGGAGTCCATTGCAATGGTGGAAATGAAGGTTTTATTTACCTGGACATTACAGGAGGATCAGGAACCACCAAAATTGAATGGAGCGGACCAGACGGTTTTATTTCTGAAGCTTCTCGTTTGGAGGATATTTTCCCCGGTACATACCATGTTAGCATAACTGATACCAATGGCTGTGAAATCAATAAAACCTACACCTTGACAGAACCTCAGGGTCTGGAAATAGCAGAATTGTCAGATGAAAAAGTAAATGTTTCTTGCTATGGCCAGGAAACAGGGGTTTTGGCAGCTGTTATCAACCGGACCTCAGCTGGTCCGTATCGGTATGAACTTAGAAATGAAGCAAATGAATTGATCAATGCCTCCCCTCCCACTAATGAAACCAATTGGTTTTTCACTGATTTGCCTGCAGAAAAGTATTCCATTACGATAATCGATGCCAACAATTGTTTTAAAGAAATTAATAACCTAGAGATTACACAGCCTCTTACAGGCTTACAAATTGATGAAGTAAGCATCTCTTCTTTTAACAAATTTAATATCAGTTGCTTTGAAGCTGCTGACGGATGGATAGACATAACTACCTCAGGTGGATCAGGAAACAACCTTTACAAGTGGTCCGGTCCAGATAATTTCTCAGCAGACACACCTTCAATCAAAAATTTAATTCCAGGTGATTACCACCTTACTGTCGTAGATCAAAACGGTTGTGAGGTACTTACTGAAATTATAAGTTTAATCGAACCTGAACCCTTGCTGATCAATTCAGAAATGGGTATCTCAAATGGATATGGGATCAGTTGCAATGGAGCGAATGACGGCTATATTGAATTGAGCCCTTCTGGAGGGACTGACGTTCATACCATTGACTGGACAGGCCCTAAAGGATTTACCTCTGATGCTTTGAGCTTAAACAACCTTTCCCCAGGAATTTACACCGTAAATGTTGGGGATGAAAACGGCTGCGAAGTAAGTGAACAATTTACTATTACAGAACCTGCCCCGCTGTCAATCACACTTGTTGAAAAGACCGATATTTTATGCTATGGCGAAGCAACTGGCAGTATTTCTTTGCTTCTAGAAGGAGGAATAATTAACACTTATAGCTACGATTGGACCAAGGATGGGGTTCCAATAGCACTTAATTCCCCTAAGCCTGAGGGACTTTCTTCCGGCACCTACGAAGTAACAGTCACTGACGCCAATGGCTGTCAAATCAACAGTGCTCCTATTGTTATCAAACAACCGACAGCACCTTTGGAAGTAGTAATGGAACAAACGGAAGTATCTTGCTATAATGCCAATGATGCCAACCTTTCCATAGCCATTAAAGGAGGAGTCAAGCCCTACCAGATCAGTTGGAACATAGGAGCTACCCAAAGTTCTTTTGAAGGGATTGGCCCAGGATTTTACCAAGTTACAGTTACTGATGCAAATGGTTGTAAGATTATAAAGGTAACCACCATAGAAGAAGTGCCTGTTTTTAAAATAGACCCAGTAATCAACCCAATTTCTTGCTTTGGAGAAACAGATGCAAGCATTTTGCTTAACCTTGATGGAGGAAAGGCCCCTGTTACAGCTACCTGGGCGCATGGCCCAGAACAATCTTCCATATACAACCTGGGTCCGGGAGTTTACACGGTCTATCTTGAAGATGGCAGTGGCTGTACCATTGAAAGAACTTTTAATTTGCTTGAACCTGAATTGCTGGTAGCGGTAGGGCATGTGCAAAATGCTTCTTCCTGTTTCAATGGTCAAAGTGGAGAAATTTCACTTACTGTATCCGGTGGAAGGCCACCCTATAGCTATAACTGGAGCAATGGCAAAAGCAGTCCTTCTATATCCAACCTTACCAATGGTTCCTATTCTGTGGAAGTTACGGATCAATCGGGATGTTTTGTCAGCCAAACATTTGAAGTCAGCAGACCTGATCCTATCTCTATAAATCTAACAAACACAACAACTGCGCAATGCAGCCCCAGGAAGATAATAGAAAATTACTCCTTAAATATCGATGGTGGAGTAGCCCCTTATACCATAGCCTGGAGCAGTGGTGAAGTATTTGAGGAAGGATACCGAATGGAAGCAAATGCACCAGGAAATTACCAGGTGACTGTCACTGATGCCAGTGGTTGTATACAGACTAAAAGCTTTGCAGTTCAAAACAACATCATCCTTGTTAAAGGGGATTACCTTTCTGATGCATTTCCTTTGTACGGTGAAAACCTGGTAAACTTTGATGTTCAGTTTACTAATAAGAGCAATGGAAACATAGGCTTATACTATTGGGATTTCGGTGATGGAAACAATTCCCTGGAAACGAATCCAACCTATCGTTACAAGATTCCAGGAACGTACACAGTTACATTAACCGTTACTGATATTTGGGGATGTGAAACGAGCACATCGTTTCCGATAAAGATAACCGACTTTTTCCTGAAAACACCTAATGTATTCAGCCCAAATGGTGATGGACTTAATGATTATTTCTTCCCCAAGTTCTTAAATATCAATAGTCTTGTAATCATCATTATGAACACCTGGGGAGAAATCCTGTACCAATCTGCAGACCTGGAAGATCCCGGTTGGGACGGCACTTTTCGTGGGCAGAAAGCAAGCCCTGGCAATTACGTTTATAAATTGAATTATACTACAGCAGACGGAAGAAATTTTAGTGACACCGGTGCATTTATGCTTTTGGAATGAAAAATATAAAATCCTTAATGCTTTTTATAATCTGTTTTTTATCCTACCCAGTAGGCTTAAAAGCGCAGGATTTCCAGTTTACTCAGTTCTATGCTGCGCCACTTAACTTAAGCCCTGCTTTTGCTGGAGCCATGGAAACAACAAGAGTAGGGATTAACTACAGGAAACAATGGCCAGGATTAGGTTACGATTTTACGGCATCAGGCGTTTATTATGACAATTTCATAGAAGAAACAAACGTTGGATTTGGATTATCCGCTTCCCAGTTTTCAGAATCATTACTCAATATTAGGTCTACAGATATTGCTGGATATATTTCTTACAAGCTTTTGCTTAACAGTGAAAGTTTCTTGCGTTTTGGTGGCCAGCTAGGACTGGTAAACAGAAGCCTAACTTTACAGGAATTGGTTTTTGGTGATCAGATAGACCTATTGAACCAAACGATTAATCCAAACACTTTTGATGTATTGCCTGGTGAAGACAGCAAATGGTATCCTGACATAGCTTTTGGAGCATTGCTTCAGGTGCCGGACTTTTGGTTTGGCATAAGCAGTAGCCATGTCTCCCGTCCTAATATCGGTTTCCTGGATCAGGGCATTGGTAATAACCTTCCAATAAAGTGGGACATACATGGAGGCTATGTTAAAAACCTGGATAGGAGAATGTTTAAATCAGGTGAGGTCCGCAAAGTATTTTCTGTTTCCTTTAATTACAAAAAACAGGGAACCTTCCAACAAATTGAAGTAATTCCTCAAGTACAAATTGAAAATTTTATCGGAGGGATTGGGTTCAGAAATATTACCCGATTCAACGAATTGCCTGATCAAAACTCCATCAATGCTGTTTTGGGCTTTAGCTTATTAAGTGGGATTACAATGGCGTATAGTTATGATTATATGCTTAATAAATTTAGTAGTCCTGCCCATGTTTCGCATGAAGTATCGATTTATTTCACAGACCTTAGAAGGAAAAAGTTTATGCAAACTATCCTTCCCTGTCCTACCAGTAATAGCAGGGGATTCTAAGACAAATTATTAAATCGGGGTATTTTTTTTGATGATATTACTTCATTAGAAGGTTTATAAATGCTTACCGTAAAATTGGGTAAACACTTTTCAAGAAGTTGATATATACCTATAATGGCAAGGTTTTACTTGGATATCACAAATTTCTGGTTTAAAGACCATTCCTATTATTTACTTAAAGTATTCTTTCTTGCGAATTATACTCAATATTTAAACCGGTTTTAAAATTTTTATATTTATATAAAAATATAAGTAATTATTTAATATGTATTGTCTAATTTTAATCGTTGATCTGGGTTCAGCTTTAAGTAAGTCTAATTTTTAATGACCATTTAGATATTGATTGTTTTTACAAAAAGTCTACTAAAGTATATAAAAAAATATGGAAAAATTATATTTCCAGGGATTGTTATTGCTTTATTAATCACCTATCAGGTTTTCGAAACAAAAGGAGAAATATTCACCTTTTTTGCTCCAGTCACAATTACCGACCAGACAGATGAGCTGGTTCATTATAAAGGAGATTTAGAACTATCTCTGGACATGCTAACCATTGATTATTCAGGAGATAAATCAAATCTAACCCTCGAAGTACTGGCGGGTGAAGGTTATACTTTTATAGGAAACACCATAAGTACAACTATTATTTACGATGACACCTGGGAAGCAAAAGGCAAGGAGATAATTGTCAATATCCAGGTATCCGATGGAGTAGATGTAAGTGCCATTTATCCTATGACAGTTCTTGTCATTCCTCCTATTTTGCCACTCAATTATTTTGAAAATAGTTGCCAAGGCACTATTACTTTAACTGTGAGTGCCTACAAACCAGATCAAAGATATGAAGAATCCTTTCCTTTTACCTTTCAATTGGTAGATGAAACAGACAATGTAATATCAGAAATTACTGTAGACAATACTGCCCCATTTGAAAGCTCTGCTTCAGTTGTTTTTGGCTTAGATAATGATCTGGATAGAGAAGCACAATATAAAATTTTCGCTATAGATAATATTGGAAGGGAGTATTTCAGAAATGCAGGACCACTAGGCCAAGCCTATTCTCTGGATTTTGAATTAAACTTTGCTGGATACCTTTGCCCGGATGACGATACTGGAGTAGTAGAATTTATTATCTTCAATGCAGCACTTCCTGTAAATAATTTTGTAATCATTGACAGCGATGGAAATGAGACACCTACTAATTTTGACGTGGTTTCCGATGATGATGGGTTTGCTGTCATTCAGGTTCAGAACTTAGAAGTTGGGGCTTATACCCTGGAAATCGAAGACAGATTCCAATGTAATGGAAGGGAAAGTTTTGAAATAATAATTCCTGAGCCTGTTGAAATAATTGAAACTGTTGAACACCTGGCCTGCTATGGCGATATGGATGGAGAAATCAGTCTATTGATAAGCGGGGGCTGGTCTCAACCATTTACCGGAAATCCTAGAGAAAACTGGATTAAATATGGCGTCACCTGGTTTGATGAAGGTGGTGAAGAGGTTGAAGGTGACATCAGTACATTTATCTCTGATGGGGGCGAAATTATAGGGATGGAAAGCAAACTCGAAAACTTACCTGCTGGAGATTATTATGCCAAAATAACTGACCGAGGTAGATTGTTTGATATCGCAGGGGCAGATCCACTCGTTTGTGAATTCACTACCTCCTGGATAACGGTAGAAGGACCAGATGCCCTCCTTCTTTCCGATACCATGCAAGACATTACTTGTAATGGGGCCGATGATGGATCATTAACCATCAATCCATCTGGAGGAGTACCCGGTTATACCATTGCCTGGTATAAAGGGAAATTTGACAATTTAAGCGTTCCTAATTCCGATGATTTGGATGTTTTGCCACCAAGTTCAGAAGATGATGTATTTACACGTCAACAATTAGAACCAGGTGAATACGCAGTTTTATTAACGGATGAGAATGGCTGTATTGTGGCAGAAAATTTCATCATTTCTGAACCATCACCTTTAACGCTAACTGAATTAAGTGACCTTAGGGAAGATGTAAGGTGCTTTGGCGAAGAAACCGGAACCATTGCTATTGAAATTCAAGAAGACACTCCTACCCCATTTTCAATCGAAGTATTTTTAGATGGTGATTTAGTCGATGTATTAGGGCCTATAAATACCATTTCATCAGAACCATTGCTTTTTACAGAATTAAAAGGTGGCTTATACGATTTTAGGATTGAAGATAAAAATGGCTGTAATTCCCTTTTGGAAGGAATATTAGTAGATGAACCTCCGACCGGCTTACTTATTCAAGACAATATTGTATCCGATTTCAATGGCTTTCAGATATCTTGTGCAGGAGCTGCAGATGGAAGTATAACTTTAGACATTACAGGAGGTGTTGGAACCCTGGACTATTTCTGGACAGGGCCAAATGGTTTCGAATCCACCAGCAAAGACATTAGTAATCTTGAACCAGGGGAATACCAGTTTATAGTAACCGATGAAAATATTTGTACAGCGAGTATTGCCAGCATTATTTTAGAGGAACCAGCCCCTCTATTATTGAATGAAAATATTCCTGAAAACAACGGTTTTCAGATAAGTTGTTTTGGTGCTGCAGATGCAAGCATTGACCCTAATCCTTCAGGAGGGACAGGCAATTATACTTATTCCTGGACAGGACCTGATAGCTTCAGTTCTGTTGAAAGCAGCCTCCAAAACCTTTCGGCGGGTACTTATTCGCTTGAGCTTACTGACGAAAATGGATGCCTTATCGAAAGGACCTTTGAGATTACCGAACCCAATGAATTAATCGTCTCTGAAGACCTATCTTCACGCGTTCCAGTGGCTTGTTTTGGTGAGAGCAACGGGGCTTTTACAATCAACATCGACCAATCCTCTTTGCCTCCATATGCCATTACTTTGGAGCTTATGGATGAGTCAACTACCATTCAGAGTATATCCAATTTCACAGGAGAATCTTATGCTTTTATAAACCTTCCTGGTGACCTTTATAAAGTAACTGTCGAAGATGCCAATGGATGCCTTACCATTTTAGATAACATATTGGTCGATCAACCAGCCTCAGGGCTTCAATTAACAGACCTTCTGTTGTCTGACTACAATGACTATGAGATTTCCTGTGCAGGAGAAAGTGATGGCTCCATTTCATTTAATATCATTGGAAACCAGGGCCTTTTGTCTTACAATTGGACTGGTCCAAATGGCTTTACTTCTGAAGAAGCAAACCTTGTAGGATTAGAAGCAGGGAAATATGAGCTCATAGTTGCCGATGAATCTGGATGTACTTTAAGCAGAGATTTTGACATTGAAGAGCCTGACCCTTTAAACCTGATCGATGAAGTATCTGATTACAATGGATTTGGGGTACAATGCAATGGTGGCAACGAAGGATATATCTACCTGGATATTTCCGGAGGTTCAGGTGGTACCACCATACAATGGACAGGCCCAGATGGTTTTGTTTCCCAAAGTGAAAATTTGGAAGAGTTATTCCAAGGGACTTACAATCTTACCATAACTGACCTTAACGGTTGCGAAATCAACAAGAGCTATACCCTTACTGAACCAGAAGGATTAGAAATAGGAGAATTGGCAGATGAAAAAGTAAATGTATATTGCTTTGGCCAGGCCACTGGGGTTTTGGCTGCAATCATCAACAGAACTTCTGCCGGGCCTTATATTTATACCTTATTGAATGAAGCGGATGACGTGGTAAGTACCTCTCCTCCCACTACTGAAACCACTTGGTATTTCACGGGGCTAATTGCTGACAGGTATTCTTTAATGGTAACTGACGTAAATAATTGCTTACAAGAAATTGAAAACCTGGAAATCACTCAACCGGCTACAGGTTTACAGATTGAAGATGTTTCCGTATCTAATTTCACTGGCTTCAATAGTTCTTGCTTTGGTGCTGATAACGCCTGGATAGACGTCACTACTTCCGGAGGGTCTGGAAATTACCAATACGAATGGACAGGTCCTGATAGTTTTATTGGTAACAAACCTTCCATTAGCAATTTAAAGCCTGGTGACTACCAGCTCACAATTACCGACCAAAACGGATGTGAAGTCGTTACAGATATAATCAACATTATCGAACCAAATCCATTACTCGCCAATTCAGAAGTAGCCTTACAAAACGGGTATGAAATCAGCTGTTATGGTGCTGATGATGGAAGCATTGAATTAAACCCCTCAGGTGGAACAGGGAATTATACCATGTCCTGGACCGGACCTAACGGGTTCACCTCTGATGCATTGACAGTGAGTAATCTTTCACCAGGTGATTATGAAGTTACCATTATGGATGAAAACGATTGTGTGGTGACAGAGGAATATACCATTACAGCTCCAGAACCTTTGTCATTGGATATAATCGAGAAAGTAGATGTATTGTGTTATGGAGAACCTACCGGTAGCATTTCATTACTAATTGAAGGAGGAATTGTGGGTACCTATATTTACGAATGGACCAAAGATGGACTTCCAATAGCGGCAAACACTCCAAATATAGATGCGCAATTGGCAGGCGTTTACAGTGTGCTCGTAACAGATGCCAATGGTTGTCAAATAGGAAGCTCGAATATTGAAATTTCGCAACCAGATGCCCCTCTCGAGGTAACAATGATACATACAGAAGTATCTTGTTACAATGCCAATGATGCTGATCTTTCTATAGACATACAAGGAGGTGTTGAACCCTACAACATAAGCTGGAACATAGGCTCTACTCAAAGTTCATTTATAGGAATTGGTCCTGGATTTTATCAGGTTACAGTGACAGATGCCAATGGCTGCTCGGTGGTGAAAGAAGCAACCATTGCTGAAGTACCTGTATTCGAAATAACCCCGGTTGTTAATCCTATTTCCTGCTTTGGTGCTATGGATGGAAGCATCCTACTAAATCTAAACGGAGGCTCAGCACCGGTGAAGGCCACCTGGGCCCATGGACCAGAGCAGTCTTCCTTGTATAATTTAGCACCAGGTGTTTATTCAGTCTACCTGGAAGATGCCAAAGGTTGTACCATTGAGAGAACTTTCAACCTTTTGGAACCCGACTTACTGATTGCTGTGGGACAGGTCGATGATGCTTTGGTTTGCCAAGACGGCAATAGTGGCGCCATTAACCTTACCGTTTCTGGAGGAAGGCCACCTTATAACTATAGCTGGAGTACTGGAGAAACAAGCCCCTCCATTTTCAACCTGACCAATGGCAATTATTCGGTAGAAGTTTCTGATCAGTCAGGCTGTTTTGTAAGCCAAACTTTTGAAGTTCGAAGGCCTGACCCAATCCTCATCAATGTTGCCAATACTACTTCTACACAATGTGAGCCAAGGGAAATTCTTGAGACCATAGACCTCAATATCGATGGTGGTGTTGCCCCTTACACCATCGATTGGAGCAGCGGAGAAGTCTCCAATAATGGCTACCGAATGGAAACCAATGCACCTGGCAATTACCAGGTGACTGTTACAGATGGTATTGGCTGTATTCAGACCAAAAGCTTTGTTGTTGAAAACAATGTTGTGTTGGCCGAAGGAGACTATTTATCAGCTGCCTTCCCGATATACGGTGAAAACCTGGTTAATTTTGAGGTGCAATTCATCAATAAAAGTAGCGGGAATATAGTTTTGTATTACTGGGATTTTGGAGATGGAAACAATGCATTAGAGGAGAATCCAATTTATAATTATCAGGTCCCTGGGACTTATACAGTAACACTGATGGTCACTGATAACTGGGGTTGTGAAACCTACGATACTTTCGAGATTGTAATCACTGATTATTTTCTTAAAACACCGAATGTATTTACGCCGAATGGAGATGGTATGAATGATACTTATTTCCCCAAGTTTGTGCATGTAGAAAGCCTTGCTTTCACCATTATGGATAAATGGGGAGAGATATTATTCCATTCTGAAGATCCGAACGATGCAGGATGGGATGGAAGCTTTCGGGGACAAAAGGCAAGTCCAGGCAATTACATTTACAAATTGAGTTATACCACCACAGACGGAAGAAATTTTAGTGAAACCGGTGCATTTATGCTTTTGGAATGAGAGAGATAAAAATTATTTTGCTGTACATTACCTGTATGTTATCCAGTCCATTGGGCTTAATGGCACAGGATTTTCAATTTACGCAGTTCTACGCGGCACCGCTTAACCTAAGCCCTGCCTTTACAGGTGCTATGGAAGTCACCAGAGTTGGCATCAACTATAGAAAACAATGGCCAGGGTTAGGCTATGACTTTAATGCTTATGGGCTGTATTTTGACAGCTATATTGATGAGACCAAAGTAGGATTTGGCTTTTCTGCTTCTCAATTTTCAGAGTCTGTATTGAATATAAGATCAACTGATATAGCCGGATACCTCTCCTATAAACTGATGTTGAACAATCAAAGCTTCCTTCGCTTTGGCGGACAACTCGGGCTAGTTAACAGAAGTATTACCCTACAGGAAATGGTATTTGGAGATCAAATTGACTTGCTTAACCGAACCGTCAATCCTGGCAGCATGGACCTGTTACCAGGGGAAGACAGCAAATGGTACCCTGACATTGCTTTTGGAGCTTTGCTACAAGTGCCTGACTTTTGGTTTGGGGTAAGCAGTAGTCACCTCTCCCGCCCCAATATTGGCTTTCTGGATGACGGCATAGGAAATAATCTACCCATAAAATGGGGTTTCCATGGAGGCTATGTTAAAAATTTAGACAGAAGGTTGTTTAAAACGGGTAATATCCGGAAGGTATTTTCTGTTTCCTTCAATTACAAAAGACAGGGAACCTTCCAACAGATAGAAGTGATTCCTCAAATACAGGTAGAGAATTTCATTGGAGGACTTGGCTTCAGAAACGTTACCCGATTCAATGAATTGCCAGATCAAAACTCCATCAATGCTGTTTTAGGTTTTAGTCTATTAAGTGGCATTACCATGGCCTACAGCTATGATTATATGCTCAATAAGTTTAGCAACCCTGCTCACGTTTCCCATGAAGTATCTATCTACTTCACAGACCTTCGAAAGAAGAAATTTATGCAAACCATTCTGCCTTGCCCTCCAGGTAATGCAAGTTGGAGGTATTGAAGAGTGTTTTATTCATTAAGATTAAAAAATTAATTAAAACAATAGGCAGTGATTTTTTAAGTAAAAAAATCAAATTTTGGCTAAAGCCCGAGTTCGGACATTTTAATTTAAAATGGGCTTAAGCCCATTCCTATTAAGATTTTGACTTTTGGATAATTGCATAAAATAATGAAATTTGAAATAGAATTTAATTCATAAATAGCCTTCTGCTTTAGCTGGAGGTCTCATAAAAGATATACCCATCAATGACTTTAGCCAAATCATTGACCCGAGAACTTCTCATAATGGATATAGGCTATTAATCCCAAACTATTTTATCAAATATACAAAGCAACAGTTCAATCCATGAATTTAACATTGCCAAATAAAATTCTTTGCTTCCTTTATTCCTATTTGATAAAACACAGCATTTTTCGTTTATTAGACAAATTATTAAAAATAAATAAACCCATATATGACTTTCCAAGGAAGAAAATTGCTTAGCTATTGTACACTTTTTGGGCTAATGGCCGTGTTTAATATTTCGACAATATTTGCGCAAAACAATAGCTTGAGCCAAGCAGAAAGGGTTGATTTAAATGAAAAAGTGAAAGCATCAATGAGAAAAGGGGTGGCCTTTTTTCAGACTATAAACACCGAAGGCGGTTATGTTTACTTTGTAACGCCCGATTTGTCTTTGAAATGGGGAGAGGTGCCCTTGGACAATCAAACTATTGAAGTTCAGCCTCCCGGAACGCCCGCAGTAGGTCAATCTTTTTTACGTGTCTATAAGGCAACGGGTGATGAACAAGCCCTTGAATTTGCCAAAGAAGCAGCCTATGCTTTGATTCGTGGTCAAAACATAAATGGTGGTTGGGACCATACCATCAACTTCAATAAATTGGACAATGATAAAGTAAGCTTCGATGACAATCAAACGCAATCTGCTGTCAGTTTCTTAATGGCCTTGGACCAGCAACTTGAAGACAGTCTTATCAATGCTGCCACCCAAAGGGCATTGAAAATGATGATGCACACGCAACTAAGCAATGGAGGTTGGCCTCATAAGTACCCTGAACAAGGAGATTACCATGATTACGCAACTTTTAACGATGGAGGAATCAATGATTGTATTCGTGTAATGATAGAGGCTTATCAATATTACCCCAATGATGAAGCCATTGAGAAAAGCCTTCGAAAAGCTGCTAGATTCATGAATATTTCCCAACTTCCTCCCCCACAACCAGGTTGGGCACAACAATACAACGAGTTTCTCCAGCCTGCCTGGGCGCGTACTTTTGAACCAGCAGCTGTTTGTCCTTTGGTAACGGTCAATAATATCAATACCCTAATTGATTTGTACATTGTATTGGATAAAAAAACGATATTAGAGCCAATTCCTGATGCTTTAAGATGGCTTCGGGAGACAAGAATGGAAAATGGTAAATGGGCACGTTTTGTAGAACTAGGAACTGGCAAGCCGCTTTACTATGATAGACCTAGGATTCGGGTAGAAAATATTGAGGACCTTCATCCTGAGCGTCGTACAGGATATGGATATCAGTCTGATTTGCAATCTCGGCTTGATAAAAGTTCCTTACGCTATGAGAAAGCACTAAAGTTAGGAAGCAAAGACCTGTGGAAATCGGAGCATCATTTTCTTTCAAAAGACCAACTCTCCCTGCGTTTAGAGGAAATCACTGGGGACATTATGGCAATACTTGAAGCTCAGGAAAAATCTGGTGCCTGGATAAGCAAAAATGATAGCTTTAAGAAGAGAATGCCGAGTGGAGAACGTTGGAATGGTCAGTATTTAACAATGGATCGAATAAGCAGCGCCGTTTTCAATGAAAATATCGCCACACTTTCTGAGTACATCTCATTGAGTAAGGAGCTCGATAAATACTGATAGGAGACCTAATGAGCAAGGAGATCACAATACATTAGTCGGTCTCCCTGGATTAAACCTACCCATCGATCCAAGTCCCTTTCCAAACTAATTTAGGTCAAAATTTATGAGCCTATACCTTCTGCTAGACTCACTCCTATTGCCCGTAAAACAACCTTTTTATACCTAAGCCCCTTTTAAAACAAGCAAAAATCCATTAGTTTAGTATTACAATCACTGTGATACTTTTCGTAGTAGTAGGAATACTCCTACTTGCTAATAAATTAAAAAATAATAAAAAACCTTTGGATCAAATGACTAAAAAAACACTGGGTATAGGGATGGTAGGTGCACGGTATGGTGCGCGAATGCATCATGCAAATTACATGAGTTTAACTCCCGGTCTGGTAGAAATTAGAGGTGTCTGCTCATTGACGCAGGAAAGTGCTGCTGCATATGCCAAAGATATTGGCGTTTCATTTGTGACGACCAATCTGGACGAATTGCTTGCCCGAGAAGACATTGATGTCATTGATATCTGTACGCCTCCAGCATCACACCATGAGATTGCCATAAAGGCAGCAGAGGCAGGCAAACACATTATAATGGAGAAACCACTTACGGGATACTTTGGAGATCCTGGTGATCCTGAGCCTATTGGGCTCCACGTAGCGCGATCAAAAATGAGAGCTGGGGCAAGTAAAAATGCAGAGGCCGTTAGAGAGGCGGTAAGAGCGAACAAGGTGCTATTTTGCTATGCTGAGAATTGGGTTTACGCTCCTCCTATTGTTAAAATGCGTAATTTGATTGCAGCTTCCAAGGGCTCAGTGCTGGAACTAAGGGCAGAAGAAAATCATTCCGGTTCCAATTCTGTTTTTCCAAAGAATGGAAATACATGGGCGGAGGAGCCTTACTAAGAATGGGAGCTCACGCTGTAGGTGCTTGTCTTTACCTAAAACAATGGGAAGGACAACAACGTAGAGGAAAAAGTATTCTACCAGTTTCCGTAATGGCAGATACAGCGGACCTTATTCATACTGATGCCTCCGAAAACGCGCGAAAGGCCAATGCTCATCAATGGATTAGCTCAGACCCTGTTGACGTAGAAGACTGGGCCAATGTTGTGATCCGTTTTGATGATGGATCCCGGGCAACCGTCATCGTAAGTGATGTAGGATTGGGAGGCCTCAACACAAGAGTAACGGCCTACATGACGGATGGGGTTATCAAAGCCAATATGACTGCCAATGACGTTATTGAAACCTATGCCGTAGATCCAAGAACGTTTGAAAGTGAAAATTTTACAGAAAAATTAGAGACCAAAGCAGGTTGGAACCGCCCAAGTTGTGACGAAGACTGGTTCCGAGGGTTTTCGCTAGAAATCGAGGATTTTATTCATTCTATCCATGAAAACCGAGAGCCACGTTCAGGTATTGATTTGGCAGTTGATGTCGTCAATGTAATTTATGCGGCCTACCAGTCTGCAGAAGAAGGTAAGGTTATTCAGTTGTCATGATTAATAATGGGTAAGGTTTTAAAAAACACCACCACATACCAAAAATGATTTGTATTGCGATTTGCCCATTATGATTATAGGCAAGTCTTAAGCACATACAATATAAAAAAGAGCGCAGCAAACCTGATCAAGATGATTCAGATTTGCTGCGCTCAAAGAGTGACAAAAGCGTCACCAAACAGTCAAACTTCAATAAAATATTGAGCTTCTTTTATTCGAAAGCTTTATGCTGTTTCTAAACTCTTCTTGGTTTTTCTATAAACATACTTCGGATATATATTTCGTTTGGCAAAACGATTTAGCTTATCGCTATTAATCATTTTTTGATAGACTTGTTTGGTCACACCAAAGTATTCGTAAGTAGATCCATCAACAAAGATGATTTCAAGTAATAAACCTTTGTGTTTATAATCTGCAATCCCAGCTACGTTAATCGTTTCTGTATAGCTTTCTAAGTTAGCCGCTATCGTTTCAGGCGCTATGCTCACTAAAAAATGATATCCATCTATAACCTTTCGGCTTTGTATTTCAGCTTCAGCTTTTAAGTCATCTCCTTCTTGAAATTTATCAGGATGCCATTCCTTAACTAAATCACGGTATTTCTTTTTCAAGGTCGTCAATTCGATTTCCTTTTCAACTCCAAAGAGTTTTTTGTATTCATTTATGCGCTTCATCGGACTTTTTATTTTCGGCCACAAAAGTACGGCTTAATTTTCCTTTAATTGCTATCTGATCAGAACTTTATTAAAAACCGTCCACCAACCACGACCATTTTTTAAGCAATGGAATCAGTACTTGTGAATGCTCCGAAAACCCCATGGAATGATTTACATGCATCTCTAAAATCCGAAAGCCCTCTTTAAACCTTATTAAAAGGACTTTTATGAGCGTATCATGACTAAAACAATCAAGGAAATAAAAAAATAACTACCTCAACCAAGGGATTTTTGAATAAACCGCGTCTATTTAATCAGATTGGCGCTCTTCTTAAATTGAGTCATATGTTGAATTTGAATTAATTATAAAATATGAGAAAGCTTTGGATTAATACCGCCCTTATTGGATTAACACTCCTGGGTTCTTGTACTGAGGATATGTCGGAAGAAAACGATTTTGAAATGGAGGAAACTCCTGATGAGGAAACTTATTTCTTGATTGCCGATCAACAGAACAATGAGGCCCATCTAATTAACTATGCAGGAGACGAACTTTTTCAATTGGGACTTTAACAGTAGTCTGGGCAATGACATAAACTTGCTCTCAGATGGAAGTATGTTGGTTTGCCTTAAAGACAACAATGCAGCCATCACCTATGGAGGTTATGGAGGTATCTTTCGAAAAATCAATGCCGATCAATCTATCGATTGGGAAGTCAGCTATTCTTCTTCAGATTACACTGCCCATCACGATGTTGAATACTTATCCAATGGAAATATAATCTTTCCCGCCTGGGAAGAATTGAGTCAGACAGAAGCGGCCGAACAAGGCTTTGGAGGGAGTTACAGTCTTAACCCTGAATCCATTATTGAGATGAATCCTCTTACACAGGAAATTGTATGGGAATGGCATGCCATGGATCATATTGTACAGGACATAGACGATTCAAAACCTAACTACGGAACAGTAGCAGAAAATCCAAATAAAATTGATGTAAATTATAACTATCAAACAAGGAGTAATGGGGACATTATGCACATCAACGGGCTGACCTTGGATGAAGAAAATGACCTGCTCTATTTAACCGTAAATAATTACAGCGAAATTTGGGTATTGGACCACAGTACCTCTAAAGCTGAAGCCAGCACCAATTCCGGAGGAAATTATGGCCTTGGTGGTGATCTTATTTATCGTTTTGGCAACCCTGAAACCTATGACAATATAGGTGAAGCTACGTTGAGTAATGTTCATTACCCTAACCTTTTGGAAACTGGCAACATGTTGGCTTATGCCAACGATGTATATGGAAACCAATCTGAAGTAGTTGAATATGAATTAAATCCCCCATATAATTTGGTAGCCGGCCAAAACAATGAACCAAATGTTGTGTGGAGCTTTACTGACAATGACCTGTACTCTTCTGGTCTTTCAAGTGCTGTGAGAATGAAGAATGGCAATACGCTGATCGCTGAGGGTAGGGATGGCACATTATGGGAAGTATCTGATGATGGAGAAGTAGACTGGTTATACAAAACAAACTATGCTACAATATGGCGTACCTACGTATTTTACTCAGATGACCCAGCCATTACCGCTTTAGACTTTTAATCCCATTCAATGATGGGCAGATCTTTCCCTATTTTTGATTCACAACTAATCAGCATCAATGATTTGAATTCACCATTGATGCTGGTTAAGTTGTGAAATTTGGTGTATATTTTTTTTAAGCCCTTCAATCACAGGGCTATAATTACATTCCAATATTGACTTTCAATTTTGGAATAGTAATCAAGTCAATAACGCTATTCGGGAAACCATTATGGTTTGATCATTTCAAATTGATCCAATCCACCGGTATCAGCTCCTGTCTCAAATTCTCCCCTGATCCAAATAGAGGTAACCTCCGCCAGGATTTCTTCCATTTCCTCCTTGGTTAATGCTTCACCAGCTGTATCAACCCATCCTCCAACTACGTCTATTGGAACAGTGAAAGAAGTCCAGGATTTACTTGGATAAACGTCATGGTAATAAACCATTTCCTTCCCATTTCCTCTGATGATTACATCCTTGGAGTTAAACTGATTACGCATATTGCTATCTTGAATAAGCCAAAAAGTAAGTGCCCCTCCATAAAAGCCAACTTTATCCCCAAGGTATTTATTTGGAGCATTGAAGTACCACACTCCTCCAGTTACTTTATCTTCGGCATATATATAACCGGAATCATCCAGACCAGCAAAGGGCGAATAAGCTGCATCAATATTGGATCCTCCTGAGGCATCGCCAACGATTGTCCACCCATCCGCATCATCCCCAAAACCAGAAGCAACCTCGACTTCCACAGTAATAAAATCTTCTATCGTTTCACTGGCGTCTGTATCTTCATTAGAAACAGTGAGACTTACGGCATAAGAACCTTCTTCTGCATAAGTTACCGTGGGATGCTGTTCGGAGGAACTTGATGGATCGCCTCCTTCAAAAACCCAGCTCCAAGTATTAGGGTTACCTTCCGATAAATCCTCAAATACGATACTTCCCCCAACTTTTATCAGCATCGTATCAGCATCAAAAATCGGAACCACCTGAACCAATTCTTCTACCGTAACTGTACCTGTTGCATTATCACTATTGTCTGGGCCCGTTACGGTCAAGGTTACCTGATACTGCCCTGGGCTTTCAAATGTGACTGTTGGAGATTTTTCTGTTGAACTGGAAGGGACACCTCCTTCAAAACTCCAGTTCCTTGAGGTTGGATTATTGGTGGACTGGTCCGTAAAGGTTACCTGTTCCTTTTCTTTTATTGTACTTACTTCTGGACTGAATATTGCTTTTACCAATATCGGCTCTGGCGTTTCTTCCTTGCAACCAAAAAAGGCTAGGAAAATAATTATTACTCCAAATTTAGTTTTCAATTTCATGGACCTTTGTGTTTTATGCAAAATATTGTTCTTAAACTAAATTTGAATTTAACAAATATCAGCTGATTACATGGGTTTTAGCAGTTATTTATTCACAATTGACAATTTATCCCTAACTAAATTTTGAATGCTAAATCGGGCATAACTTTCATTTTTAGTTTAAGCAAATAGAATAGTAGTGACAATGATTAAAGCCTTGGCTAATTTACTCAAAATCCAATACACAAATTCAAACTTATTTTACCAATTCCAGTTATTGAAATATGTCCTTACTGCAATTCACTGAAAAAGGTATTTATTGCGAAAGAGCAAATGTCTATATCGACCCATGGAAGCCGGTAAATTATGCCATTATAACCCATGCCCATGCAGACCACTCTCGCTGGGGCAATAAATTTTACCTCTGCCATCACTTGTCTAAACCCATAATTCAACACCGTCTGGGTGGGGACATTCATATAGAGTCAATGGAATATCTGGAGAAAAAATCCATAAATGGCGTGGAATTTAGCTTCTTCCCTGCCGGGCATATTATCGGTTCTGCTCAGGTGCGTGTAGCTTATAAAGGAGAGGTTTGGGTGGCTTCAGGTGATTATAAACTGGAAGATGATGGATTCTCAACTCCTTTTGAACCCATAAAATGCAACACTTTTATTACAGAATGCACCTTTGGTTTACCAGTATTTAAATGGCAAGACCAGAAAGAGGTATTTGAGGACATTAACAATTGGTGGAGAAAAAATAAAGAAGAGGACAAAGTCACCATTCTAACTGGCTATTCTTTAGGGAAAGCCCAGCGTTTAATCCAAGGTGTTGACCCTTCCATCGGCAAGATTTTCACACATGGTGCCATAGAAAAAACAAATGAGATTATCCGAAACATGGGGGTAGGATTGAATGAAACAACCTATGTAACTCCTGAAATAAATAAAAAGGACTTTAAAGGTGCTTTGGTAATCGCACCTCCTTCTGCCTTAGGAACGTCCTGGCAAAAAAAGTTTCAACCCTTTGAGGTAGGCATTGCTTCCGGCTGGATGAAAATGAGAGGACCCAGAAGAAGGCGGTCGGTAGACAGGGGATTTGTTTTGTCTGACCATGCCGATTGGGATGGATTGAATACAGCCATTAAAGCCACAGAATGCGAAAAAGTAATTGTAACCCATGGCTATACCAATATTTTCAGTAAATGGTTAAATGACCAGGGTATAGAAACGCAAATTGAGGCAACTGAATTTGAGGGAGAACAATTGGAGGCCACTGAAAAAACAGATGCAGAATGAAAAACTTTGTCCATCTTTTTACACAGCTTGACCAAACCACCAAAACCTTGAAAAAGGTAGCCGCTTTGGTCGATTACTTTAATGATACAAGTGAGGAGGATAAATTGTGGACGATTGCCATACTAAGCCATCGAAAACCCAAAAGAACGGTGAGAACAGCTCTGCTAAGGGAATGGTCAGCTGCTGCAGCCAATGTCCCCTTGTGGTTATTTGAGGAGTCCTATCACATCGTAGGTGACTTGGCTGAAACCATGGCTTTAATGCACCCCAACCTGGAAAGCAAACACGATAAGAGCCTAAGTGAATGGATTGACTTTATCATTGAATTAAAAGACCTTGAGGAGCAAGTCTCTCCCTCATCAAGTGATGCTCTTCAGACCAAGAAGGAACGAGTGCTTTGGGCCTGGAATCAGTTGGATGAAACCGAACGCTTTGTTTTTAACAAGCTAATGACCGGGGGCTGGCGTGTTGGTGTTTCTCAAAAGTTAATGACCCGTGCTTTGGCAAAACACAGTGGCATAGAGGAAAACACCCTCTCCCATCGTTTGATGGGTAATTGGAGAGCTGAGACCACTAGCTACCATCAATTAATTGTAGCATCCGATCCGGCAGATAAAATCTCACAGCCCTACCCTTTTTATCTCGCCTATGCCATAGAGGTGGATCCTCAGGAATTGGGTAATACTGATACCTGGATGGCAGAAAGAAAATGGGATGGCATAAGAGGACAGCTTATAGTGCGGGAGAATCAATTGTTTGTATGGTCGAGGGGGGAAGAATTGGTAACCGATAAATTCCCTGAATTTGAAATGCTTACTAAAGCACTTCCTAACGGAACAGTAATTGACGGAGAAATCATTGCCTACGAAAACGGCCAACCATTAGGGTTTAATGTTTTACAAAGTCGAATAGGGCGGAAAAATGTGAGTAAGGCCATTCTGAAAAAGGCTCCTGTTTTAATGATTGCCTACGATCTATTGGAAATCAATGGAATAGATATCCGGGAAAAACCAATGCACTATAGAAGAAGTGAATTGGAAAAATTGGTGAAAGAGAGTGCTTCTGAAAAATTACTTATTTCTGAATTGGTTGAATTTCGCAATTGGGAAGATTTGGTAAAAGAAAGAGCCAATTCCCGACAGCACCATGCTGAAGGTTTAATGCTAAAACACAAGAATGGAACCTACAAAGTAGGCCGTAAAAAAGGAGATTGGTGGAAATGGAAAGTCGATCCACTTACCATTGATGCTGTCCTAATATATGCCATGAGAGGACATGGTAGAATGGCCAACCTGTATACCGATTATACTTTTGCAGTATGGAAAGGTGATGAGCTGGTTCCCTTTACCAAAGCTTATTCGGGGCTAACAGATAAGGAAATCAACCAAGTGGATGCTTTTGTAAAACGAAATACGGTAGACCGTTTTGGGCCAGTAAGAAGTGTAAAAGCTGAATTGGTTTTTGAAATTGCTTTTGAGGGAATTGCCAGATCTTCCCGCCATAAGTCAGGAGTAGCTTTACGATTTCCCAGGATGTTCAGGTGGCGGAAAGACAAACCTGCCAATGAAGCCAATACATTGGATGATCTGGAAAAGCTATTGAATTTGTACGGGTAAGGAAATAGTTTGCTTTACATATAATTTGCTGAATTGATAGGTTATTCGAAATCATAATATTCTTACTGTCGAGTATTCACCTTGAATCAGCTACTTCGAAGCTAATTTCATATTTACTCTTGAGTTGAACCGAATTGTATACGCTAAACCACGATCCAGTACCAGATGATCCCATTATTTATGGCCATCAAAAGTCCTAATGGTACTGTGATAGCACAATGCATTAAAAGGATATTAGTTGTTGAAACGAAAGTCTAGAAACTGCAGGTATTGTTTCCAGTCAAACTGGGTCAGGTCATGATCTCCACTTCGAATATGATAGCGAATTTCATTCCCAATTGAAGTATCTGGTAAAGGCATTTCATTTGTCCCCAAACCTTTAAGACCATAAAGCTCGTAAACAGGCCCTGCATGAACGGTGCTTAGGAACTCCCCTTTTGGATCAGCCAAAAGATCGTCTGTAGCGCTGGCAACATATAGAGGACGAGGTGCAATCATGGAAAGCAACATGTGTTGGTCAAAAGGTAGTTCGTCCGCCTTGTCGATATAATTCCTAAACTGCTCACAATATCTCCAGGAGGCATGGCCAATGCTATAAGCAATGTTTTCACCAAAATTACGCCTGGCTAGCGCAGCTCCACCTTCACCACTATCGTTGGCAATCACCACGGCGAATCGCTGATCTTGCGCACCAGCCCAAAGAACGGCTTTTCCATGACGGGAATGACCGATTAATGCTACCCTGTCTGAATCCACAGCAGCAACCGTTTGCAGGTAATCAAGTGAACGACTCATTCCCCAAGCCCATGCACCCAAAGCTCCCCATTCATTGGGTTTCAATTGTGATTTACCTGACGTTCGCATGACATATCCTCGGATACCATCTTTCCAACCATCAATATGATCAGGCTCCACATCTCCATAATAAAAAGTGGCAAGCCCGTAACCACGTTTCATCAACTCCTTCAAATTGGGGAATCGATAGGCATTGATTCCTCGTGTGGCTTCGGTGACACGATTGTCAACAACCCCTTTTTCTGCAATAGGCCGCATCCACTTGGTAGAATGTGGAATAGAAGGATCCTTCTCCAAACTGCTGTTGCCATACCAATTCATTTTCATCACGACCGGCACGGGCTCCTTAGCAGCATTGGGAAGGTAAAGCATCAATTGGATAGTTGGCGCAGAAGGGTCTTCAAAAAACCTAAGATTTATAATTGTACGGGTAGCCAAACCATCTAAGGCATCCTTGCGAACAGAAACTATTTCAGCATTTTGCTTGAAATTGAATTCTGGAGTATGCCCATACATGAGTTCCGAAAAATCCTGCATAATCTCATTGCGCCTGCTTCCTTCCCAGGATTTTGAACTTGTTATTTTTTGTCCCGTTTTATCTAGTAATGGGTCTGGAAGGGAATAATCGCCCACATTCGCCTCTTCCCAATTCCTGCCATAACTAGTGGGCCAAATCTTACCTGCAACCTCGTAACCTTTAAGGGAGTCAACTGGTAGGCTTTGAGCAAAACTGTAAAAAGGCAAAACAATTATTAGAGAAAGCAATAAAATCCGAATAGTCATAGAGGGCAAGTTATACGTAAGAATACAAGGCTAAAATAATAAAATGAAAAGGAGCTGACTAATTTTTTGTTTATTTAAATCGCCAAACAGACTATTTAACCAAAATAGCAAAATGGTTTAATAGGAAAGGTTTTGAAAGGGTAAAGTAATTTTCTCCTTATAAAGCTGACTTTTAACAATTTGTCAGGAAAGGCAATAGACATTTGTAATATTCGGCCGTTTCTTAAGTCAACAAGGGTATTTAACTACCCTCATCCAGGAATCCTACAAAATCAAGTAAAGTGCAGGAAATCCCCATATGGTGAATTCTGTCTCAAAGATAAATTACTGGTAAAAAAGTTTTTTGTTTCAAAACGCGTGGTTAGTTTTGCGCTCTTTAAAAAAAAGCAGCTTAAAGAAGCAATGTTTTGAGGAAAGAAGTTGCTTCAAAAGTAATCAATTAACATAAATCAATCATGGCTTGTAAGGCTATTTTTGATGTTTAAAATTTAATTAAAAGGATGGACGTTTAAAGGATAAGCGCTTGTTTTATCTTAAATTAAGGGTGTTTTATTAAAAAATGCACCTCTCAATGATAATTAAGTTCTAAAATCTACTTAACCCTATTCCAGTAAAAAATAGAACCTATGAAAAGAGTCGTAATAACAGGATTGGGAGCTTTGACTCCAATTGGAAATTCAGTAGACGAATTTTGGCAAAGTGCCATCAATGGTAAAAGTGGAGTATCAAAAATCACCAAATTTGACCCTACTCTATTCAAAACAACCTTTGCCAGTGAATTGAAGGAATTCAGTCCTGAGAAATACCTTAATCGAAACGAAATAAAAAGAGGTGATCGGTTTACTCAGTACGCACTTATTTCGGCTGCTGAGGCCATTGAGGACAGTGGGTTTGATATGCAAAAGCTCTCTCCCTTTGACGTAGGGGTAATTTGGGGCTCAGGACAGGGGGGTATGCAAACTTTTGAAGATGAGGTAATCAATTATGCTGAGAATGGTAAAAACCCTCGCTTCAACCCATTTTTTATTCCAAAGTTGCTAGTAAATATGGCTTCAGGCATGATCGCTATGAAATTTGGATTGATGGGAATCAACTATACGGCCGTTTCCGCTTGTGCCTCTTCAAACTCCGCTATTATGGATGCTTTCAATTATATCCGCTTAAACAAAGCCAAAATAATGGTTACTGGTGGGTCAGAAGCGCCGATTACCGAGTCTTCTGTAGGAGGCTTCAATGCCATGAAAGCATTGTCTACCCGAAATGATAATCCCCAACAAGCATCCCGCCCTTTCGATGTTCAAAGAGATGGTTTCGTAATGGGAGAAGGAGCTGGAGCATTGATTCTGGAGGAATATGAACATGCAAAAAAACGAGGGGCTAAAATTTATGCTGAAATAGTTGGTGCTGGAATGACTGACGATGCCTACCATATCTCCGCAACACACCCTGAAGGTATAGGTGCAATAAAAGCAATGGAATTGGCGATGGAAGAAGCCAAGCTTAATCCGGAAGAGATTAACTATCTAAATGCGCATGCTACGTCTACTCCTGTAGGAGATTTAAGCGAGATGAAAGCAGTAGACAAAACATTTAAAAGCAATTTCAAAAACCTTAAAATTAGTGCAACAAAATCAATGACTGGCCATTTAATGGGAGCTGCAGGAGCCATTGAAGCTATATTATCCATTAAGGCAATCCAAAACAACATCATTCCTCCAACCATAAACACCGAAGAAATTGATCCTGAGATTCCCAAATCAATGCCTATCGTGATAAAAGATGCGGCTGAAGGGGAAGTGAATGTTGCCATGAGCAATACCTTTGGTTTTGGTGGCCATAACGCAACAACTATATTTAAGCGCATCTAAAATTTGCTTAATTTTCACCTTGACAGCCCTATGGGCTGGTTAAGGTTTTCGGAATAATCATTTTTTTACCAGGTCAAGGCACTGATAAAAGTCCCTTGACTTGGTTTATCTTTATTTGTAATCTACTCATTCACAGAAACAGAGCAACTCCATGTGCGAATTAGTAAAAGGTCGAAAAAATCCCTGTTTACAAAACTTTCTTCATCGCAGGTAAAACCTCTTTTACCGAAAGATATCTAAAATAATTCGCCATTAAAATAGTCCTGGTTTTAAAAATGCCCCTCACTTTTTTTGAGGGCTTCACAAAGTAGGCAACCCAGGTATTTAACTCATTGGGACGATCAACTTTTTAACTTATATTCACTTTTGTAACTACAAAACACTTAATTACTAGCACCTTGTTTGCCAATACCCAGCTAAGAAAGGTCTAACCAATTTAAAAAAGATTATAAACCCAATGAAGTCTCCTATCTTATCATTTTTACTTGCAGTAACAATTCTTTCCTCGTGTCAGCCTCAAAAAAAGGAGAAAGTGGAAGAAGAAAAAAAAACAATCTATTCTGGAAACCCTGTATTTCCAGGCTGGTATGCAGATCCGGAAGGTATAGTATTCAAAGATGAATATTGGATTTATCCTACCTTTTCAGATGATTATGGAGATGCTGACAATACAACAGATTTAACTGAACAGCAGTTGGCACTTCAGAAGAATACGATCAATCCCCAATACCTGAAGCAAACTTTTCTTGATGCTTTTTCTTCAAAAGACCTGGTGAATTGGGAAAAGCATTCCCGGGTGTTGGACATTAAAGATGTTTCATGGGCAGCCTATTCCATTTGGGCTCCTTCCATCATAAAGGCCAATGATAAGTACTATTTATTTTTTGGTGCCAACGATATTCAGAGCGACGATGAGATGGGGGGAATTGGAGTAGCAGTGGCCGATAGCCCTGAAGGTCCTTTTGTAGATGCCCTGGGAAAACCCTTGATCAATTCATTTCACAATGGTGCTCAGCCCATAGACCAATTTGTTTTTAAAGACGATGATGGAAAGCATTACATGTATTATGGGGGCTGGAGACATTGTAATATCATCCAACTAAGTGATGATTTATTGAGCATAGTGCCTTTTGATGACGGCGAAACATTCAAGGAGGTAACTCCTGATGAATATGTTGAAGGACCTTTTGTATTCAAACGAAATGATAAATATTACTTTATGTGGTCAGAAGGGAATTGGGGAGGACCGGATTACAGTGTTGCGTATGCCATTGGGGATACTCCTTTTGGTCCTTTTGAACGAATAGGTAAAGTATTACAGCAGGATCCAAATATTGCCACCGGTGCTGGTCATCACTCAGTAATCAAAATTCCAGATACAGATGAGTATTATATTGTTTACCACCGTCGCCCCTTGGGCACTACAAATGGTAACCACCGTGAAACTTGTATAGATGAAATGACTTTTGATGAAGAGGGTTTTATTAATCCAGTTAAAATGACTAATGAAGGGGTTCAAAAAAGACTTTTGAATAACAATTAAAATTGATAGAACCCCTTACTTGCTTCATGAAGGATACCCCCTTCCCCCTACATACCTTATTAACTATTTTTAGGTCCTAAACCCATGATACTTAAATTATAACCTTAATAGGTTATAATTTAAGTATCCTACCCCTTAAGTTGCGGGACAAAAAGACTATTTGAACTAATTTTTTCTGCAAACATGACTTAAGTCACAAAAGCCCTTAAAAACCTATCGTATATTTACGATTAGAAAGGTGAAAAGAAATTTAGAACATAGCACTTACACAAAAGAAACCGAAGCTTTAGCGAAATTCGCAAAAGCTTTGGGGCATCCTACACGTATTGCCATACTAAAGCATCTTGAAAACCAATCCTGTTGTTGCACTGGCGATTTGGTAGAGGTATTTCCTTTGGCACAATCTACCATTTCTCAACATCTAAAAGAGTTAAAAACCGCCGGTTTAATTCAAGGGGAATTAAAACCTCCCAAGATAAAATATTGTATCAATCAAAAAAACTGGAAGATTGCTAAAGCTTTGTTTCAACAATTTTTCGACTGATATTATTTATTAATCCTATCGCCTATTGACGATAAACAAACTCAAATTATTATGACTAAAGTAATTAAAATCTTAGGAACAGGTTGTCCAAAATGTCAATCAATGACAGGAGTTGTAAAAGAGGTGATTGCAGAAAATGGAATTGATGCAAGCATTGAAAAGGTTGAGGATGTCATGGAGATCATGAAATTCAACGTCATGACCACGCCAGCATTGGTTGTCGATAATGTGATCACAATTAAAGGTCGTGTACCATCAAAAAAAGAAGTTTTGGATCTTTTAAATTAAATAAATATGGATTATCAAATCAATGCTTCATCCATTTCAAACCAAGATGCAGAGATTCAGATAAAAGAGTCAGCCATTGCTTTTGGCACGACTTCTAAAACTGCTGAAACCCTGCCTAATCCTGCCGAGTTATTATTGGGATCATTCTCTGCTTGCATGCTAAAAAATGTGGAACGTTTTTCAGCATTAATGAAATTCACTTACACAAAAGCTACTGTTGAGGTGAATGCAGTACGTCTTGAAAACCCACCTAGAATGGACAATATTGAATACAATTTGACCATTTACAGCCAGGATCAAAAATTAAATCCCGCCTTGTTAAGGAAGAACCTTGAGAAGTTTGGCACTATATACAACACACTCAAACTGTCATGTTCTATTTCCGGAACAATAAACAAAAGAGAGAATGTTTGATTGGTTACAACATTTTTCCGATTGGCTCATTTATACCATTTTTGAAATTGGAGCAGAAACACATTTGGGAATTGCACTGAATTTCTTTGTGTATGATACCCTAAAAATTCTCATCCTTTTATTTTTCATTGTTTTTATAATGGGAATTGTGAATGCTTATTTCCCAATTGAAAAGCTTAAAGATTACCTAAATAAAAAGAAGCTTTATGGTCTGGAATATTTTTTTTCTTCCATTTTCGGAGCAATTACACCCTTTTGCTCCTGCTCATCGGTACCGCTTTTTATTGGCTTTGTACAAGGAGGAATTCCTTTAGGTGTCACGTTTTCGTTTCTCATTACTTCCCCTTTAGTCAATGAAGTAGCCGTTGCCATGTTTCTTGGTATGTTTGGCATCAAAGCAACATTGATTTATGCTATTTCTGGAATTTTATTAGGAACCATCGGTGGCTGGCTATTGGGCAAATTTAACCTAGAACCTTTACTATCAGATTGGGTAAAAAGCATTTTAGCCAATAAAATGCAACAAGCAGCATACATAGAGGAAAGTCAAACTTTCAGCCAACGATTACCTGAAATTTCACGTAGTGCTTGGGACATCGTAAGAGGTGTACTGCTCTATGTAGTGATCGGTATTGCTATAGGCGCAGCCATGCATGGCTATGTTCCCGAAAACTTTTTTAACCAATATCTGGGAGGCGGTGAATGGTGGACTGTTCCTCTTGCCGTATTTGTTGCCGTACCAATGTATGCCAATGCTGCAGGAATTGTTCCTGTAATCCAGGTTTTTGTAGCCAAAGGTGTTCCACTTGGAACAGCCATTGCTTTTATGATGGCAACAGTGGGCTTATCCATTCCAGAAGCCACATTGCTCAAGAAAGTAATGTCTTTGAAACTAATCACTATCTTTTTTGGAGTGGTAACCTTATGTATTATCCTTTCGGGATATTTATTCAATGTCATTTTGTGACATTAATTGCGAGAAAAAAGAAAAAATACATGCTTTATCCAATTCTAAATAATAAGTGTTTTTCTGACCCTAAATTAAATGGTATAAAAATTTTGAAGTGCTTACCAAGGCAGACTTTTAAAACAGAAAATAGCGTTTGTGTTTGAAAGACCAATTTTTAGTATTCTAAGTGCTAATAATTGGTTATGAGCTGATTTAAACTTTCTATAAAATGTCAAATTATCAATATTTTATTCCGCAGAAAATAATATTATAATTTTTTATTTAGAAAAATCGATTAAAATGATATATTCATTGATTAGGTAATGTTTTTTTATCTTATATTTGATAAAATTTTAAAGAACAATACTTATTGGTTTTTTCACCTAAAAACTTCTAAACATGACATCAAAACTTAATTCCATCCTTCTTGTTGATGATGATAAGGCCACTAATTTTGTCAACAACTATACAATAAAAAAATCAGCTTGTTCAGATAATGTAGTCATTGCCGAAAATGGACTTGAGGCTTTGGAATATCTCCAATCTAAACAAAATGAATCCTCCACCCAACCCAATATCATTTTCTTAGATATTAACATGCCTGTAATGAATGGATGGGAATTTTTAGAGGAATACGAAAAATTGACCCATGACAAACGAAACGATATTATTTTAATAATGTTGACCACCTCCCTGAACCCTGATGATGTAGGTAGGGCAGAAAGTTTCTCTTCAATCAGTGGATATCGAAACAAGCCATTGACCGTAAAAATGATTGAGGAAATTGTGGAAGAATACTTTGTAGTAAGTAGTTGAAAATAAATTTATTGCTTATATAATTCCATATTTTACACGTAAATTATACCTCTAAATCAGATACATTTTTTAATATCCTCCAAATCATAAATTAGTTAATAATTCACCTCTTTCTACGCTAGAAAAAGGATAATGAAAGTCCTAAACTTGTTCTTGTAATTAATATGACAATTCAATTAAAAGCGAAGAAGTCAAGAACTTTTAAATTTTTTAGCTTCTTAATATTGATGATAAGTACAACAATTATTTGTTTACGGTTATTTAATATACCCCCAATTTTAGAGGTGATTTCCAGTGAATCTGGAATGGAATTTATTACTGCCATTTTATTTTTTCTATTAAGCTTGGGGCTATTGGGCTCACATGGCAAATCTAAGCCTTCTTTAATTCTGTATAGGGTTTCTATTTTTTGCGTTTTAGTAATATCAATACTTACAATTGGACAGTATTTTTTAAGTAACCTCCAGAATATTAATGCAACATTTGAACCTGACACTTTAGCTTCAAATTTTCAGAGAAAAACGCCTTTAGCAACAGCAATTTGTTTCCTGTTAATCGGGGTTTCAATTTTGGGTATACAATCAAAATCGAAAAAAGTAAAAAGTATTATCAATGGTTTAATATTCATAACATGGGTAATAAATTTTATTGCCATAATTATTTTTATTTTAAATATACCAAGTAAAAATGCAGACTTTCTGATTCCAATACCAATTCATTCATCCCTCATCTTCTTCTTTTATTCGGGGTTTTTACTCTTTAAAAATGATTCAAAGACTTTAAATGAGTTGATTTTCGGAAATTATACAGGAAGCAATTTAATTAAATCTTCAGGCCCCTTTGTTTTTGGTATGATAATGATAATGGGGCTCGTTTTGATTTATTTAATCAATAATGAACAGGTAGATGTAAATGTTGGTTTAATCATTTACTCCATCATTGCTGTAGTTTTTTCATTAACTAACATTTTTGTAGTGGCCATACAATTGAACCGGTCGGACCAGGAAAAAATCATCTATGAAAATGCATTGCATGCCTCGATAAAGGAGATAAAACAATACAAAGAAGCACTAGATAGCTGTTCCCTAGTTGATATCACAGATATGAATGGCACTATTATTTCTGTAAATGATAAATTCTGTGAAATATCAAAATATGACCGAAAAGAGCTAATCGGCAAAACACATAGAGTCATCAATTCTGGCCACCATTCAAAAGAATTCTATGCCGACCTCTGGCATGAAATTAAAACGGAAAAGTCTGGATTGGGGACATTAAAATAAAAACAAGAACGAAGAGTTTTATTGGGTTCACACGGCAATTATTCCATTTAAAAATGAATTTGGAGAAATTTATCAATTCTTAACACTTAGACAAGATATCACAAAACATACCCTATTGGCTTTGCAGTACAAGAACCTTAAACTGAAAAACAAGGAACTAGAACAATTCACCTATATAGCCTCTCATGATTTACAAGAACCGCTGAGAACGGTAAGAAGCATGATAAGTATTTTACAGGAAGATTACTCCAGTAAATTAGATGACGATGCTCAATTGTCTCTCAATTTCATGACTGAGGCAACTGATAGAATGAGCGAATTAATAAAGGGTTTATTGGACTACTCTAGAATAGGCCGTGGGAAAGAACTCATAACTGTAAACACCAATGAAATTATTCTTGAAATCACCAAAGACCTGGCTACTATAATTGAAAAAAATGACGCTATAATTACTGCTGACGACCTGCCAATAATAATGGCTTACAAGACAGAAATTAGACTTTTGTTTCAAAATTTAATAAGCAATGCTATAAAATTTCAAAAAGAAAATGGCCAGCCAAAAATCCATATTTCAGCGCTGGAGGATAACTACTATTGGAAATTCTCTGTGAAAGACAATGGCATTGGCATTCCAGAAAAAGACAATCGCAATGTTTTCGGCATTTTCAAAAGACTCCATAAACGCAGTTATTATGATGGCACGGGTATTGGCCTTGCACATTGCGAAAAAATTGTTCATTTACATGGGGGAGAAATATGGGTAGATTCGAAAGTAAATCAAGGGAGTACATTTCACTTTACTATTCTGAAAAATTCATTAAATGAACCCTATTAATCCTTCCAAAAAGTTTACTTAAGTGCTAAAATATTGGCTTTATCAATCGCTTCCCAACACTTATTATACTTTAACAATACTCCTAATTCAGACTTTTAATTATTTTAGATAATTAGTTTATCGGATCATAATTTTTTGATTGCAGGGAAATCTTTTCCTCAATAGCGGTTTTATGACTCAAGGGCTTACAATGCTCAAAGGCCTCATTTGTTTTCACGAAAAAATTCTCTTTACCAATGGCATCAATCAGGCCACTGCTATAAAAGATATCCCGAGTTGGACCAATCGCTCCTGCAACAACCAATTTAATTCCTTTTTGCTTCAATTCGGCAATGGTTTGACGTAGCATGTGCACAGCACTACTGTCAATATAATTAATGGCTTCCGCATTTAGGATGATGAATTTTACTGCTGTTCCTTTATTGTCAAGTTGATTTTGCAATTCATTTTTGAAATAATCTTTATTTCCAAAAAAGAGCTGCGCATCAAAGCGGATGATTAAAAATTCTTCAAAGGTTTCTGTATCCTCGGGAAAACGCACCACATTCTTAAAGTAGTCTGTATTACGAATTCTACCCAAGACAGCTATATGTGGTCTTGAAGTCCTATAAACAAGTAAAAGCAAAGAGATCAAAACGCCAAGTAAAATTCCTTCCTTGATACCAACAGTGAGGGTGATCAAAAAGGTGGCGATTAATAGAAAAAACTCATCTCTTCTGTTTCTGAAAAGCTCCACAGGATATTTGAAATCTATCAGTCCAAAAACAGCAACCATAATAATCGCTGCTAAAACTGCATTGGGTAGATAATAGAACAAAGGGGTTAAAAACAATAATGTAAGCCCCACCACAAGAGCACTTATCATAGGTGCTACCCCTGTTTTTGCGCCAGCCTGGTCATTGACTGCAGTTCTTGAAAAGCCACCGGTAGTTGGGTACGATTGGAAAAGAGATCCGAAAATATTAGATGTACCTAAAGCTATTAGCTCTTGATTGGAATCAACCTTATAATCGGAGTGTTTTTCCTCTATGGCCTTGGCTACGGAGATCGCTTCCATAAATGCTATTAGGGCTAAAGTCAGCGCTATAGGTAGTAGCTCAGAAATTCTTGAATAGGCAATGGTAGGCACTTGAAAGGACGGTAGTCCACTAGGCACCTCACCTACAATTTTCACACCTAAATCGTTTAGACCAAAAATATAGATACCCAAAACACCAAGAACCACCACAACCAAGGCGGCGGGAATACGGCTGTTGAACCTCTTTATCGACTTAATGAGAACAATTGCAACTATACCAATTCCAAATGTGATCCAATTGGTGTCCGAAATTGTTGAAAATGCATTGCCCAACAGGATATGTATTTGATTACTACTTTGGATGGTAGTGCCCAAAAGATGCTTTAACTGGCTTAAGGCTATGATGATGGCTGCTGCGGAAGTGAACCCACTAATTACCGGTTTTGATAAAAATTTACCAAAAACCCCATACGAAGCAGCCCCAATCCCAACTGAATTACCCCCATAAATAAAGCCAGGAAGATCGCCATGGCAATGTATTCATCCATACCAGTAAGGGCCAGTGCTCCCAGCCCGGACGCTACCAATAATGAATCCATAGCAACAGGACCTACTGCTAGCTGTCGGGATGTGCCCATAATCGCATAGATTACCTGTGGAATCAAGGAGGCGTAAAGTCCGAAAACCGGAGGTAGTCCTGCAATCATTGCATAAGCCATCCCCTGAGGAATTAGCATGATACCTACAGTTAATCCAGCTCCTACATCTCCTGAGAGGTAGGCTTTTTTATAACTCGAAAGCCATTGAAGAATGGGGAAATATTGTTTTAACATGGTTAGAATTTGATATCAAAAGTACCGTATTCAAAATCACATTACAGTAACATTGGTCACAAAGCTAATATTTTACCCAATGGCTTAATATTGATGTGATGGCGCTGAAATTTTTTATTCCTTTCTCTCAGAAAGCTGACACCTTAATACCCAATGCGTTAATCGTTTGGGCTATAGATCTAATCCCCAATATGGACACCATTTTGCTTCCTCAGAAACGGCCACAAATGCTTGCTCTCCTTATTCCAAGCCTTGATTAGAAATCCCTTGAAAAATACGCTCACTATCCATACCCCTACTATAAAACCAGCCGATTAAAATCAGGCCCAGCCTCTCACCTGTCGGAACCATCAATTATTTGACCTATATTTACGCTTCTGGACACGCACAATGGACATAGCCATAGCCAAAATCAGCGCTATGTTCACGGTTTTTGGCTTTAAGTCAAGCGGGTTTAGACGGTGAAAAAATTGCTTTTAAAGCCGTCATAAGACCTACCTTGGGCCTTAACACCTATTAAAGCTCTCCCTTTAAAGCGTACACTACTAAAGTGTTTAAATTCAGAAAAATGAACGATTCATTAAATATTTGTTTGTCCTGCGGAATCTGTTGTGATGGTACCTTAATTGGCTTTGTGCAACTTGACCCTGAAGAGGTGCCAAGAGTGAAAGAGTTTATGGATATAGAGGATGAAAAAGGCAATGGCTTTTTTCTTCAGCCTTGTAAGAAATTTTGTGATGCTTGTACTGTTTATTCCAAAAGGCCCAGACAATGTGCCAGTTTTGAATGTGGACTTTTAAAATCCGTGGACCAAAAAGAATTGGAATTTGATTCTGCTGTAGAAATGGTCAAGGTAGTAAAACAAAAAAGGTAGCCATAGAAGAAAAGTTAGCCCTAAGTAACATCGAATTACAATCCCAATCCTTCTATTTTAAAATGGTCGAATTGAATAGGGTTTTAAGGAAAAAACGGATGAAGTTACAATAACTCAAAGCCAACAAGAATTATTATTGGACATTGAGGAACTCGACAATTTAGTGATGAAAAATTTTGATGTCTCTTTCTTCTAATGTACTCAAATTTATACTTAACTCTTTGTTTGACCTGAATTGGGAAACAAAGGGTAAAATTGTAAGACTTTCTCTTTCCTCTCCATAGACAAGAGCAGTATAATTCCCTTCCGAAAACCAGCTATTGGATAAAACCACCTGGAATTATCCGGCTACCGACCTGCCATTAAAGTTTACTATCTCCTGATCCTGCGAAAAAGACAATTGCTCCCAATGGTTTTAAAAAAGGCTACAAAACAATGGTAGAATTGATAAAAACCTTAGATTCAGAACAATGGTCCTGTAATTTACAATTACCTGGTTAAAGCCATAAGATGGCCATCTTCTACTTTTTACCCATTGTAACGATCAACTTTTTATCCTATATTCAACATTCGACTTACAATAAACCCAAACCCAATTCTCTCCGATCCACGGCTTTAAGCCAAAATCATGGGCATTACTAAGAAACCACATCATGTTTGAAAAATTAGGAGAAAAATTCACCCAAATATTTCTCAAATACCTACCTAATTCATTTGTCTTCGCAATTATTTTAACCTTAATCACAGGAATTAGTGCAATTGCCTGGTTAGGAGCAAGTCCAATGGAAATAATAAAATCCTGGTATACGGGCTTTTTTGACTTATTGGGGTTTTCCATGCAAATTGTGTTAATCGTCATCACAGGCTTTAGCATTGCCTTGTCTCCCCTAGTGAAACGTGGAATAGGCACCCTCTCTACTTATATTAAAACGCCAGCGCAAGTCTATTTTCTAGTGGTTTTTATAGGTATGCTTTTGTCCATGATAAGCTTTGGATGGGTGGTAATCACCTGTGTTTTGGCCAGAGAGTTAGCTTTGCGAGTGAAGGGAATCAATTATCCTTTCTTAATTGCATGCGCTTACTTTTCATTTAACAGTTGGGTTTTAGGCTTTTCCAGCTCAATCCCTTTACTCCTCAATTCTGAAAACAATTTTTTGATTGAAACTGGTCTCTTATCTGCTGTGATACCAACCAGCTATACTTTACAATCCTCACTAAATATTGCAATGATGGGCTTAATAGTGATTGGTGGCTCATTGCTAATGTTCCTATTGCGGCCAAAACAATTTAAAAATAAAGAATTGAGTGATTTGACACTTTCTAATGGCATTTCTGAGCCAAAGACAATTCAAGAAGAGGCTAAAGAATTGAAATTGCCTTTTAACGCCTTATCTGATAAATTGAACAATAGCATCATCCTTCAAATGATCATTGTAATTATGGGGCTTACCTATATTGTATTTCATTTCAGTACCAGAGGTTTTGATTTGAATTTTAATATCATGATTTTCATTTTCTTAATTGTAGGCATGGCTTTGCACCAAACCCCTTCCCGCTATGTCATTGCCATGAAACGTTCCAGTAGTAATGTCTCAGGAATTCTATTTCAATATCCCTTTTATGCAGGCATTATGGGAATCATGATGTATACAGGTTTGGGGGATCAACTAGGGCAATTAATGGCTGAAGTTGCAACCTTAGACTCCTATCCTTTTTATGCCTATTTAACTGGCGCAATTGTCAATTTTGCCATTCCATCTGCAGGAGGGGAATTTGCTGTCATTGGGCCGAGTATAATTAATGCCATCAAAGAACTTGGCACAGGTTTGCCTGAGAATGAAATAACGGCCATGATTTCCAGAGCATCCTTGTCAGTGGCTTATGGCGAAAGTTTAAGCAATTTGTTACAGCCGTTCTATTTATTGATCATCTTACCCATTATGGGGACTGGAGTCAAAATTCAAGCCAGAGATGTGATGGGGTACCTGGTTATTCCATTCCTTGTATTTTTTTATTGCAGTCTTTATTGGTTGTCTATTGGCCACTTTAGGTCAGATTGTAAACAGGAATAATGAAACCTACTTAGTTGGAGCTTTTGTCAACATTGTTCTGATTGGTTTTACTAGGGTGGCTACAATATTTTTACTCCCTCCTTTTTTTCCTATTTATAAAATCACATTCAAAAACTACTTTTAAAGTTAAATGAAGCTATAAATGAGTTAAATGAAATTCTAAAAACATAATAATCTGCAATTCTTGTCAGGTTTTTCCATTTTTTGCGTCTGTTAGTAGTAGTTAAAATCTCCTACCTAAAAAGCCCTAATCCCCACATCCCATAGGGTGTAAATTAGGTTTTTCTGGTTTGAATTAATTAATAATACGCTGTTGAGGGAATTTTTCTTTTTGGTGCAGCCTATAGCTTTAAAATTCAACATAATTTATGGAACTAACTTTTGAATTCTGGTACCTACTTCCCATTTCAATTTTAATAGCGTCCATTGCCATGAGCAGTGGGATTGGTGGAGCGGTTTTTTTCTCACCATTGTTTATGCTCGCCTTAAAATTAGAGCCAAATATTGCCATTGGTTCTGCCTTAGCAACAGAACTTTTTGGGTTCGGAAGTGGTTTGGTGGCCTATTACAAAGCCAAATTAATTGACTTTAAGCTAGCAAAAGCGCTCTTAATTTATTCTGTTCCAGCCGCAATTGTTGGGAGTTATTATGCTGACATAGTTCCTGCTATCGTTCTAAAAACAATATTTGCTGTGGGTCTTCTTTTTATTGGCTATCAATTGTTTGCTGCATGGCGCAAGGAAGAAAGAGAAAAAAACGAAGCTTTAAACAAGGTGGAATTTGCCCAAAATTTTGAAAGCGAGTTGACGGACAGCTCTGGCAAAGTTTACCGCTACACCGTTTGTAATCGCAGTATGGGCAAAGGCTTTGCTGCGTTGGGAGGAGCTTTTGTAGGGATGATTTCTGTGGGCTTGGCGGAGCTTCAAGAATACCATTTAGTAGCCAGGTGCAAAGTGCCCACACCCGTTGCCGTAGCCACTTCTGTATTCGTGGTGGTTATAACAGTGCTTGTGGCTTCGATAGGTCATTTTTATGCCTTTGCATTGGAACCAAACGAAGTAATGAATGAGGTGCTTAATATTATTGTTTTCACAATTCCAGGTGTGATCATTGGCGGTCAAATTGGGCCCAAACTGCAGAAAATCATTCCTGAGGATAAAATGAAAGTCGCCATCTCGATAGCATTTATTGCCATCGGTGTTTTTATGCTTTATACAATAACCCAATAATTAATATTATGAAAAACATTCTCTTACTTCTATTGGTAATCCTGGCCTTAGGCATGATTATTATAGGTATTATCGCAAGTATGCTACCTCCTGCACTTACGGGAGTTGGATTTTTAATAATCGCTGCTCTGTTTTTTAATTCAACAAAATAACAACTAGTTTTTAGTTAAAAATCATAAAAATATATCCAATGAAAAAGTTTGACGCAATAATCATCGGCTCCGGCCAGGCAGGTACACCCCTGGTATTTAAAATGGCTTCCCAAGGCAAAAAAGTGGCCTTTATAGAAAAAGAACATTTAGGAGGCACCTGCCTGAACGTAGGGTGCACACCTACCAAAACCTACGTTGCCAGTGCGAGAAGAATGTGGGATGCACAACATGGAGAAGACTTGGGCATCGTAATCCCTGAAGGAACTTATGCTGATCTGAAAAAAATAAAAGCACGGAAAGATGCACTCATTCAAAAATCAGTAAGTGGCATTGCAACTGGAATTGAAAAGAATGAAAACATCACCTATTTTAAAGGTGAAGCTCATTTTACTGGACAAAAACAAGTGAAAGTCGGCAAGGAAGAAATAACAGCAGACCAAATTTTTATTAATGTTGGAGGTCGGCCATTTGTACCCAATGGCTATGATGATGTTCCGTACTTAACAAGTACCTCTATTCTGGAATTAGAAGAAATTCCTGCACATTTAATCATTGTAGGTGGTAGCTATATTGGATTGGAATTTGGGCAAATGTTTAAAAGATTTGGAAGCCAGGTGACGATTGTAGAAATGCAAGACACCATCATTGGAAGAGAAGATCCGGAAACGAGTGCGGCCATCCTCAAATTTTTACAAGACGAAGGAATAGATTTTCGCTTACAAGCAGAATGTATCACCGCCAAAAATGAACCTGAAGGGAATATTTCTGTTCAAGTTGACTGTAAAATGGACGGCCCTCCTACTATTAAAGGAACGCACATTTTAATGGCCGTTGGCAGAAAGGCCAATACGGACACACTCAATTTAGATGCTACAGGTGTCAAAACTGACAAAAGGGGTTTTATAGAAGTGGATGATTTTTTAAAAACCAATGTTCCGGGCATTTACGCTTTAGGGGATTGCAATGGCAAAGGGGCCTTTACCCATACGGCATACAATGACTATGAAATTGTAGCCGAAAACATGTTTGATGGAAAGAAACGAAAAGTAAGTGACCGAATTACCACCTATAACCTTTTTGTAGATCCACCTATGGGGCGCGTTGGATTAACAAAAAAAGAGGCCATAGAAAAAGGCTATAATGTATTGGAAGCAAAAAGAGAAATGAGTCGCATTTCCAGGGCAAAAGAAAAAGGAGAAACCAATGGTTTTATGAGTGCGCTTATAGATGCCGATACAGATAAAATTTTGGGTGCATGCGTGTTAGGCACAGGTGGGGATGAAATTATAACCAGTTTGCTAAATATTATGTACGCCGATGCGCCTTACCAAACAATTAGAGATTCTGTAGTTCCCCATCCCACAATTTCAGAGTTGATTCCAACCATGCTAGAATCCCTGGTCAAAGTTTCTAAATGAAAAGATTTGCAAACTATTTTAGCGTTTAGGGAAATTTTCCACCCTCACTTAGCATCTTCTACGACACCTCAGTTGTAGAAGTGCTTCGTAGTTCAGGTATCTTACCGTTTATACAGCAATTTTCAAGTAATTATAAATCCCGGAAATTTTGGATCAACTTGTGACTGAAAACCAAATATTAGAAAGAGTTTCGAGGAAAATGCCATACCTGCCTAGACAATATAAAAGTATTGGCAAAGGGGTATCCTAACCTAACTAACTGATTTTAAGACTGATTAACCTTATTGTATTCTGGCCTTTTTTGATAATATGGCATAAAACAATTGGGTGACCAAAACTTTCCTAAATACAGAAAATATATTTATGTCTAAACAAAGAATTCAATACAAATGGCCAATTGTTTGAACTATATTTGATCCAAAAGATTAAGAAATCAAAAGTAAATTTAAAATCACGATTCCTAACAAAATCTTTTACTAAAAGCAATAAAGATAAATATTGAATGATATGGCTATTTCCTTACTTTTAATAGTAGTTGGGTTTTTAGGACTAATTTTTGGCGCCAATTGGCTTGTTGATGGTGCATCGGCCTTGGCTAAAAAGCACCATATTCCTGATTTGGTTATTGGTTTAACCATCGTTGCGTTTGGAACCTCCGCACCTGAATTAGTTGTAAATTCAGTGGCTTCATTGGAAGGGCTTTCAGATATCGTTTTGGCAAACGTTATTGGCAGCAATAATTTTAATTTATTCATCATATTGGGAATAGCTGGCTTAATTTATCCAATAACCGTCCAATCCTCAACCGCTTGGAGAGAGATCCCTATTTCCCTAATAATAACTATTGTTTTATTTGGACTTGCAAATGATTTTTTCATCAATCAAAACGCTGAAATATCAAGACTTGACGGATTTGTTTTACTCCTATCTTTTGTGTTTTTTCTGTACTATATTTTTAAACAAATGAAAACGGAAAAATTGAAGCCATTACCTATATTCAAAAATCAAATAGTAAGATTTGGAGTTTAATGCTATTTGGTTTTAGTGGACTTATTATTGGAGGGAAACTTGTGGTTGATAATAGTATAGGCATTGCCATGGATTTAGGGATTAGTCAAAAAATAATCGGATTAACTATAATTGCTGCTGGTACATCACTTCCAGAATTAATTACATCCATAGTAGCTGCCCTTAAAAAGAACAGTGACATTGCAATTGGCAACGTTATTGGCTCAAACATATTTAACATTCTTCTTATTCTTGGGATTAGTTCATTGATAAATCCTGTCGCATATAATCAAATTTTCAATCAAGATTTTGCTATATTGATTGGAGGAACTGTTTTCCTAATAATCGCCATGTTTACAGGAAAAGGAAAAAACTCGACAGGTGGGAAGCCTTACTATTAATTGGTTTTTATTTGATTTATACTACCTATTTAATATCAAAAGAATTGTAAATCAAACCAGCACTTCGAAGTTTAAACCTAAATAAGCAATAGACAAGCTAGTAGGCAATGTAATCCACCCAAAACCAATCGAATAGGAGTTCATCTCTCGAAAATGAGAAAAACCCCACCAGAGTAAGTTACCCTACCTTACTTTTACAGAGGTCTTAGAATCTGGATCTAAGGAGAAAATCACATCAAAATTAAAACTGAAGTGAAAAAATACACCTTGAAAAATAATTATTCAAGGTGACACTTTGCATTCTAAATGAAGAAATACTGTTTGTAATGGTCTTCGCTAAATAAATCCGAAAAAATGATTATTTAAGCGAAAAGTACTTTGGTACCAAATCCTTTATTTTTGCTAAGGTCTCAGCGACTGGTAATTCACTCATGCCTCCTGAAGCATTTGCATGACCACCTCCATTAAAATTCTCTGCTGCCATCACATTCACGGGATTCTCCTCCCCTTTTGAACGGAAAGATATCTTCATGATACCATCTCTCTCAGTGAACACAATTGCCGCCTTCATTCCCTTTATAGACAAGGCCTGATTGGCTAAGCTATCAGTATCCCCTTTTTGGTAATTGTATTTCGCCAATTCTTCTTTCGAAAGGGAAATAACAGCCACCATATAGTCTTCCAAAATCTCCAACTTCTCACACATTGCATAGCCTTGCAAACGCAAACGACTCGCTGTGTTGTTGTCACTCAACATTTCATGAACCAAATGATGTGCTACTCCTGCGGTCAACAATTTTGCCAGTATCTCATGTGTTCGTGGCCGGGTGGATGGAAACCGAAAACTACCTGTATCCGTCAATATTCCCAAGTACAAAGGTGTGCCAATTTTTGGGTCAAGTAAAGCACCATTTCCAGATTGTTCTATTAACTCGACAATCAACTCTGACGTGGATGAAGCAGTAGTTTCAGACACTGTAATTGTTGGGAAATCTTCTGGGTTTAGATGATGATCAATCATTATTGTTTTACATGTCACCGCCTCTAACAAGGCCTGCATATCATACCCAACACGATTTGTCCCATTGTAGTCCAAACAGAACACCAGGTCCGCGGCCTCAAAAGCGGAAGCTACGGCTTCTGCCTGATCTGTCATTAATAGAAAATCAGAAGTATCTAACCAATACAGAAAACCAGGTGCTGGATCTGGATGACAAACAGTAGCCGTTTTACCAAGCTTTTCAATGAAATGTAGCAAGCCCAATGAGCTTCCAACTGAATCGCCATCCGGAGATTTATGTGAGGTGATTATTATGTTTGAGGCTGCTTTAATTTCAGCTACTATTTGTTCGTATACATTCATTCTACTACTATTATTTTTATTTTAACATCAATATTATCAGTAAAATCAACTAGCTACCTATCTCCTTCTCGAATCAATTGAAGGGAATCCATTCGAATTCGGGCATCCTCTATCAGGATAGTCAGCTCATTTTTATGTTCCAATGCAGTGCGAATTTCATCGGGTCGAATTGACTTGTTTCGTTTATACAATGAAGCCAAACGTCCAATTTCATGATCCAATGTTTGGTTCATAGCACTAAGACCAATCTCAATTTCCTTCTTTTTCAATTGTTCAGCTATCTCTACAGCCGTTTTAATCATCTCTGGAAGTATTTCATCAACGAACATCTCGTTTTCGATTATGTCGTTTACTTTTCCAGGGATCAATTGCTTGTAGAACAAGTCTGCAGGATAGTCCTCAGTTACCTCTTCACTAGCATGGTCAACCACCACACGAATTGGAGTATTGGGCAAAAAGCGGTCGACAAAAACCCCTTGCTTGCCTGCTGTTTCAAGCACAAATATCACTTCTAATAAAATGCCCGTGTCCTCTGTGCCTCTCAACACACCAAAACTAGCTGCCCCAGTACCTAAACTAAGTACCATATCGATAGCCCCAGTCACCATTGGATGATCCCAACTAATGAAGCTTACATCTTCTCTACTTAAGGCACGTTTTCGGTCAAAGGTTACGGATATTCCTTGATCAGGAATTGATGGAAATGCAGCCACATTTGCTCTTGACGGATGTAGCAAATAGGTCCTTGGTGCTAAATCCTCCATTTCAATACCAAAGTGTTCAAATACTTTGGTCATGTAAATCTCAAGTCCCAAGTCCTGATCTGCAGCCTTTATCGCTTCCACCAATTTATCGGCAACCATTGGTCTGAACGAATTCATTTCGAGCAACCTGTCGCGTCCTTTGGCCAATGTTTCTTTTAACTCTTTTTGATAGGCTGCAGTATCGGTAATTAAAGATTCTAAATTGGAAGCAGAAGTTCCGGTAGAAACGGCCAATGCTGTATCCATCAAGCGATCTCTAAACAATTGCCCTATCTGATTTCCTCCTTCTATGTTTTCTTCAAAAGCATTTAAGCCTTCGTGAAACCAACGAACCAAAACCTCTTGCGGGCTACCTTTCAAGTAAGGGACATGGATCTGAATGGCCTCCGTCTGCCCTATGCGATCTAAACGACCTATCCGTTGCTCCAATAACTCAGGATGCACGGGTAAATCAAATAACACCAAATGATGCGCAAATTGAAAGTTTCGGCCTTCACTCCCTATTTCAGAGCACAATAAAATTTGTGCTCCATCTGACTCAGCAAACCAAGCGGCATTTCTATCCCGCTGCACAATAGTGAGGTCTTCATGAAACACCCCTACTTTTGCACTGCTAAGCTTTTGCAAAGCCTTTTCTAAAGCCAATACTTTGGCTTTACTTCTACAGATCAATACGACTTTTTCTGGATTCAGTTGATCCATTAAGCCAACCAACCAACTTACTCGTGGGTCTTTCGAAAACCAAAACTGTTGCTTTAAAGGTGCTTCGACTTGTGGCTCTTTGTCAATAGCGTATTCTTTGGCCAAGCGTTTTAACCATTCCTCATTATTGTCTTCTACGCTTAAAGGAATTAAGTGTGCTTTTCGTTTCGGAAAGCCACTCATTGCAGCACGTGTATTCCTAAACACCACTCGACCTGGACCATGCTGGTCCAATAAATCTTCAATCAATTGATTCTTACCTATAGCTCCTTTTTCTTCAAGCTTGGCAATCCTTTGTTCTCCAAATATCTTAACCAATAATTTTTTGTCTTTGACCTTTAATGCTTTTCCTAAAGACAAAGCTTCAACAATATTGGCAATGGCTGAATGGTCTTGGGATTCTTTAATGAATTCACCGTAGTCAGCATACCGTTCTGGGTCCAATAATCTCAGTCGTGCAAAATGACTTTCTACGCCCAATTGCTCTGGCGTTGCTGTCAATAGCAATAAACCTTTCGCCACTTTACTCAACATTTCAACAATCGCATATTCCGGGCTTACCTTTTCCAAGGACCAGGCTAAATGATGCGCTTCATCCACCACTAGCATGTCCCAATCTGCAGTAATCGCTTGTTGCGCTCTCTTCTTAGAACCCGAGAGGAATGTGGTACTGCAAATGATCAATTGATCATCTAAGAAAGGATTTCCTTCAGGCGCACTTTCGTCCAGGGAAGCACATCTCTCTTCATCAAAAATGTGGAACCATAAATTAAAACGCCTAAGCATTTCAACAAACCACTGATGAATTAATGAATCAGGAACCAATATTAATATACGGGACACTTGCCCACTCAATAACAAACGATGCATGATCAAACATGCTTCTATGGTTTTACCAAGTCCTACCTGATCTGATAGCAATACACGGGGTGCATAACGAGAACTCACCTCATGAGCGATATACAGCTGATGTGGAATTAGATCAATCCGTCCACCAACAAATCCATTAATGGGCGAAATTCTACGCATATGATCATAGGCCAAGGTATTGCGCCTTAATGCAAATACATCAGGTGTCTCAACATCCCCGATCAGAAGTCGATCGTTAACCCCATGCGAAACGCTTACATCCCCCAAATCAGCTTCTGACAAGGTTCCATGTTTCCCTATATAGACAATTAACGCTCCATTGTCCTGTACCCGCTCAATAACAAATGAGCTTTTATTGGTATCCACAACCGTATCACCCGGCTTAAAGACAACTCTTCGTAATGGTGCATTGGCTAAAGCATATTGTCGCGTTTCTTCAGCTGCCGGAAAATGCACCTTGACACGATTTTTATTTGCTTCAACAATTATACCTACACCCAACTCAGGCTCACCTTCACTTGCCCATCTTTGATCTGGATAGAAATCCGCCATATTCTCAATTAATTTACCCTATACTATTAACCACCCAAAAAGGCATTTCCTAAAAAAAATGCAAGTTCTTCAATTTTTAGCCCCCTCGCCAAGAACTGATGGTTTTTATTTCTTGATGGCTACAGATCAAGTTAGCTTTTATGCTAAATATTTATCCTTTGTTTAATCCTGAATTAGTTACTGAAGCGCATTACCAAAAAAGGTAAATGGCAGTATTTTAAGAAATTTGAAGACCAGAGTGCTGAATGGTTTTTATTCAATTGTATTAAAACCAAAAGCAGATTCTTTAGACTAAAAAATCCAATAAGGACAAGCCATCATCATTAAAGTAAAATCTTTCGAGCCTAAATAGCACGGGAAATTTGGCTTTTACCGAAAATGCATACCGTTCGTGGCTGCCATTTGAATGGCAATGTAAAGCACAGAACTTTTAAGAGGCATTTTCAATGTTTGTTTTGTTTTTTTTCATAGCTTAAAATGTTAAATCCGACTTAGAAAACAAGGTCAATAGCAACTGGCTATCTTTTTTATAGTTTTGATTTAGCAATGGCTGTAATTCAAAACGTTTATCCGAGGTAATTTAAAGACAATGAAAAGTAAAATATTATTTCCAATTTCACTTTTGTTAAATCTCCTATTCATAATAGCTGCGGTATATTTTGTAAATAAAATTGGATATGAATCCCTCTCCTACAATCTATACGGACCGGCAGGTGCAGAAGGGGCCGAAATTAACACCCTTTACAAAACCACAGATAAGAATACAGTTGCTACTCCTACCAAAGGTATAACCATGGATATTCAAGGGGAAAGCCTTGTCCTTGCTGGTACGAAGCCGGGGAAATTGTCATTTGATTCCTTGGTTTCAAATAGCGTAATCGTTCGCAGTACTTACCAAAGATTTAACGAAGAGAGCAAGGTTTATGAAGAAGGTGTTGACTATACGGTTGACTACAATACAGGAGAAATCAGAAGAACTGAAGACTCTAGTATTCCTGATTATGCTACCCATGTTCTTTATGGACTAAAAGACTTTGATCATAGGAAATTCCCAGATTACTCTAACCATTCATTTTTTGTATGGGTTGACTATGTAACCAAAAACGGTGCAAGTTTTGCCCAGCCAAATGACCAAAGTAAATACTTATCGAATTTCCGAAAAAAACTAGAGGAGGGCACTCCTGTTACTATCGTTTCTTACGGCAATAGCATTACTGCTGGCGGTGAGGCATCTTCTACTGAATTAAGGTTTCAATATTTATATGGAGATTTCTTAAAAAGTAAATTCCCTAAATCAAACCTGAAAATTGAAGACACTTCCATATCAGGTTATACCTCCTCTCAAGGAATTAAATGGTGGAGCACTTATATAGGGAAAACTTCTCCTGACCTTGTATTATTGGGATGGGGCATGAACGATCACAATATTGGAAGTAACAGTCCTGAACAGTACAAGCAAAACCTTATAAAGCTGGTTGGAATGATTAGGGATAAAAAGAATGCTGAAGTAATTATTTACTCTACCTTTCCACCCAACAATGAATGGCATTATGGGACAAATTCCATGGAGCTTTTTGCAGATGCGGCAAAAGAAGCAGCATTAGAAGCCAATTGTGCTTATGTGGATGTATATAGTACCTGGATGAAAGTACTAGAAAGAAAAGACCAATCCTCACTGTTAGGCAATAATATCAATCACCCTAATGACTTTGGCCATTGGTTGTATGCGCAAGCTTTTGAAGCCATGACCTTTTAAAATATTGAGGTCATCGATGGGTACAAAACCCATGAATAAGCTAAGAAAGCTTATTCATGGGTTAAATAGCAATGGACTTATACCTTCCAAAGGAGTTTTGATAAATATTCAATGGATTAAGCAATCATCTCCATTAATCTTCGTCATATTACTACCAATTAACAGCTACAATACGACCTAATTTCAACCTAAATCAATTACTGAACCTCACTAATAATCGGCTTTTATCCCTATTAAAATAAATAATAGAAGATAAAACCTCCAATAATGGCAATTGATACTATAGAAGCCACAAAAGCAATTACAGCTTTGGGTTTTAGCATAGACGAAACAATGGCAATTTCTGGTAAGCTTGCTCCGGTACCACCGATTAACAATGCCATAGCAGCCCCCATGCTCATACCTTTTCCTATCAACACATTCAATAAGGGAATGGCCATTTCTATGCGAAGATAGAGTGGCACTCCTACAACTGCCGCCAAGAATATTGCCATTGGATTATCGTTCCCTAAATATTTTTCAACAAAGGTATCGGGGACAAAAACAACAGATATAGCACTAATCACTGCTCCTATAAGTACGTAAGGCATTATTCGTTTAAAAAGTGACCAAGCAAAAACAAGCGCCTCTCGTACTTTATCATTTTTAATATTCAGGAATTTATCATTTGGGGTAGCCGAACAGGACGATACTTGAGCTTCCCCACAAGTACCTTGTGATGGAATTGCACTAGAACAGTCAGTAGTTTTAGATAGGCTTACTGCCTGACCTCCATTACAAGGAGAACTATCACAACTTTCAATGTTTGATTTCTTATCAGAGCAATCATTTGACTTTGGCTTGGAACCTATGATTTTCACATGATTGACCAGAAAAGAATTACCAACTAGCGTTCCAAAAATAACCGCACCAATAAACACAATTAGAAAATAAACCACTGCTACCTTAAGTCCAAAAACTGCAAAAACAAAAGCCACAACAACAAAATTTGCCAATGGTGCTGACAACAAAAATGAAAAAACCATGGACAAAGGCGCTCCCATTTCAAGCATCCCCATAGAAACTGGTACCATTGAAGCACTGCAGAATGGTGTAGGAATCCCTAACAGTGCACCCATAAGCCCACTAAACTTACCCGTTTTACTCAACCTTCTCTGCAACCTGTCTTGCGGAATATACGCCCTTACAAAGCCTGTAAGGATAGAAACAAATGCAATAATAAAGAACAAGGCTACACCAACATGTATAAACTCGTCCAATGCCAATTTTAAATTTTCACTCATCATCAATTATTTATATTTAATTTCAAAACACATACGATTTTACAAGAATAACATATGCACTATTACGCATATGACAAAACATAGTAGGTCCACTTAAACCTATAAATAGAAGGTTTAATTTATTTTTCTCTCGCTAAAAGTTTCTTTTTGCAACGGTCTATTTCAACAACCATGTCTTTTTTCAGAAATGATACTGATTGCTTTTTTCAGGTGAAGAATGAACTCACTGTCCGTTTCTTTAATGTAATAATAAACCCATTTCCCCTCCTTACTTTCTTCAAGTAAACCGGCTTTTCTCAGGATTCTAAGGTGTTTGGAAACATTGTATTGAGGTTGGTTTAAAACTTCAATGATTTCAGACACACAGATTTTGGAATCTATATTGATTAACAACCAGATTATTTTAAGTCGGGTGATTTCAGATAAGGCTTTAAAAAGAACAATACTGTTTTGTATGGTAGGTTTCATTTTTCTGAAAATTTAGGATTGACCTTAAAATTAAGCTAGTCTATGTCTGACATAATTAGATCAAGAACGATTTAAACATATGCGATATTTTGCATATGTTATGCAAACATAGTTCTTCCCATTAAAAATCCAAAATTTAAAAAAGAAAAAAACCAAGATTAAGGAAAAGCTAGTAAATTAGTAGCATAAAAATCAGAGGTAAACTGCAATCGGTTCGGCCTAATTCTCTGGTACCTCTTCACCAAAATCATATTAAGAACAACGCATGCACCAATTACTTTTTGACTATATCTCTAAATACATGCCATTGACTGATGACGAAAAAAAGGTCATCCTTGACTTGGATCTTTTCAGAGAGGTGAAAAAAGGAACCCTACTTTTAAAGGAAGGAGAAAAATCCAACCTAGGATATTTTGTCCTCAAAGGTTGTATCAGGAAATTTTACATCATTGATGGAGAAGAAAAAACGACAAATTTCTATACAGAACTCCAAGGTGAAGTGCCTGAATGTGTAACCAATAATAAGCCATCAACTTATTATCTTTCATGCATAGAAGATTCAATAATATCCGCTTCTACTTCCGATTTGGATGAGGAAGTTTTTGCTAAATTCCCGAGGTTTGAAACCTTATGTCGCATTGTCTCAGAAGATTTACTCGTAAAAAGTCAATCCTCCCTTGACGATTTTAAGAATTCATCACCTTCCAAGCGATATGAAAACTTATTGGCCACTAGACCTGATTTGATTCAAAGAATTCCACAACATCAATTGGCAAGTTTTTTAGGAATTACCCCCCAATCATTAAGCAGGCTAAAAGCGAGGCTCCTTAAGACAAATAAATAAAACTTTTCATTTCTTACCTTAAGTGAACGTTTTTTAGGTGCCTGTCCATGCAACTTTGCAATATCTTTTAACCTAAAAATTTAAAAATATGCAAAAATGGATCTTAGTAATTGTTATGGCTGTACTATTTGTAAGCCCTTTGCAACTCAAAGCACAGTATGCAAAAAATGACACTACCCACAGCAAGTTCTTCATTGGTAGCACTTTCTTTGTATTGAGCAATTTGATTCCTGATGATAATTCTCCTGACTTTGCCCAGTTGAACCTGGGCTACCGATTAGGCCCTAAAAATGCATTGTCCTTGGAGTTGAAAACCTGGAAATATGCCTGGTCACTCGGCATTCCTTACGGTGATTCTTTTGAAGCACCAGAAGAAAAGTTTCCAGGTTACGTAAGGGAATTTGGAATTGCGCTGGCCTATCAACATTTTTGGTGGAAGGGTTTGTATACGGGCATACATGTAATGAATGCCCTCCAAACTTTCAAAGATGAAGAGAACAAGAAAATAAAAAATGGTTTTCAAATTTTCAATACCTACCGAATTGGATACCATTTTAAATTATTCAATGACAAATTCTTCATAGAACCGTCCATAGCAGTCACTCACCGGCCTTATCATACCAAAATGCCAGATTCATTTAAAGAACTGGATGACAAATGGTCGAAATTTCAGATCGGTGAACCAGGACTTCATTTTGGTTATAACTTTTAAAATGGATTACCAAATTGCATTTATTTCTTCCATTCAGATACAATTCTATTTGATCATGGAAGAAATAGTGCAAATTTTAATACTTTGCAGCCCCCTAAGATACCAGAGTTAAGACCAATATCTCAAATTACTTTCATACGCTATTATAGAGATATGAAAGAGCCAATTCATCAAAACCAAAGCTTTATAGCTTAAAAAGATAAACCATGAAAAAAACCAAAAAACTCAGTTTAATTGAAGTAATTTCAATGGCTGTGGGCACAATGATAGGTGCCAGTATTTTTTCAATTTTTGGTTTAGGGGCTGAAATTGCGGGGAAAAATTTACCAGAGGCATTTATTCTCTCAGGCATTTATGCATTGGTGGTGGCTTATTCCTATGCTACATTAGGAGGAAAGATTATTTCAAATGCAGGACCAATTGCATTCATATTAAAAGGACTCGGAGATGGTGTGGTGACAGGTGCTTTAAGCATACTTATGTGGCTATCCTATGTCATTTCCATATCCCTTTTTGTGAAAGGTTTTGCTGGATACCTACTTCCTTTTTTAAACATGGAATCCACTACATGGGCCATTGGATTTGTTGAAGTGCTTGTTATTGCATTTTTCACCGCATTGAATTTCTTCGGTAGCAAGGCAGTGGGAAAAGTTGAATTTTATATTGTCTTCATAAAATTAACGATTTTACTGGTGTTTATTTTGGGAGGCTTTATGACTATTGATTGGGCCATGGCCAGACCGAATATCGATGCAGCTCACACAAGTGGGCTACTTAATGCTTCTGTAATCTTCTTCCTTTCTTATATGGGTTTTGGACTTATTACCAACACCTCTGAAAATATAAAAGACCCTAAAAAGAACATTCCATTGGCCATTTTTATAAGTATTTTATTTGTGATGGTTTTCTATATTTTGATATCCCTTGTTACCATTGGAAATCTTCCCCTAACAGAAATTATTAAAGCACAGGAAAATGCTTTGGCCATTGCAGCTAAACCATTTCTAGGGGATTTCGGCTTTATTCTAATTACAATAGGGGCATTGTTTTCCCTATCATCTGCTCTTAACGCAACTATTTTTGGTGGTGCAAACATTGCTTATTCATTAGCAAAAGACGGAGAACTACCGGATTTTTTCGAGCGAAAGGTTTGGTTTAAATCTACTGAAGGTTTGTACATCACAGCAGGCTTAGGTCTTGTATTTGCCTTATTCTTTAATTTAGAGGCAATTGCCTCCATTACCAGTACAATTTTTACGGTTATTTACATATTTGTTCTAATTTCTCATCTTAAATTACAGAAAGAGTATGGAGGAAATAAAGTGCTTATTATTATCAACTTAACGGTCCTTTTGGTTGTATTTGCCGCACTAATGAAATACCAGTGGGATACGCAGAAAAGCACTTTTTATGTCAGTATCATTACTTTTCTTGGTGCTATAA
>NZ_ATNM01000034.1 GCF_000427295.1 Cyclobacterium qasimii M12-11B
CTGAGTGCGTCTTCTGCTTAGGCATCTTTCTCCTCTTTCTCTGGAACTTCTGCCTCACGAGGCTGCTTGTTAGCTATCTTGCGGGCCTCGGCTTCAGCTTTCGCTGTTGCCTTGGTCTTGTGGGGGCCAATAATCATGACCATGTTTCGACCGTCGATCATCGGGGTTGATTCGATTGCACCGAACTCCGACACATCTTCGGCAAACTTCTGAAGGAGACGCACGCCCTGATCGGGGCGAGACTGCTCACGGCCGCGGAACAAAATCATTGCTTTGACCTTGTCACCACCGGCGAGGAATCCCTCGGCACGCCGGCGCTTGGTTTCGTAGTCGTGCGTGTCGATCTTCAGACGAAAGCGAACCTCTTTGAGAATCGTGTTTGTCTGGTTGCGACGAGCTTCTTTCGCCTTCTGCGCCTCTTCGTACTTGAACTTGCCGTAATCCATGATCTTGGCAACAGGAGGCTTGGAATTTGGGAGCGACCTCGACCAAATCTAGATCTGCCTCTTGCGCGAGCTTCAGGGCGACGTCGATAGAGACGACACCGACTTGTTCACCGCCGGGTCCGACAAGACGGACCTCCGGAACTCGGATTCTGTCGTTGGTACGGGGATCGCTGATGCGTGTTCTCCTCACAGTTCGTGATGTGTTTCATTTACGCAGGGCGTCTAACAAAACACAGTTCGGCGGATGCCGTGACACGAAAG
>NZ_ATNM01000035.1 GCF_000427295.1 Cyclobacterium qasimii M12-11B
TTGCCACCCACGGTTATTGTAGTTCAGACCCTTCAGGTCTGGGTTTTTTAGAAAAGTGGACAATAGTATTACTATAGTCATTGTAATCGGATCGTCATTGCGAACCCTTTTTATGAGGGGCTGAGCAGGGAGAGGGTCATACTGCCCTAAAAAGTGTGTCTGAATTGTAAAGGTCCAACTTGGTTTTGACCACCTTCCGGCGGCTGAGTGGAGTCGAAGCCAAAGGGTGACGTATCCGAATTTACCTACTCTTTCGGCCCTGTTTAGGATCCGGCAATCTGAACCCTTATTTCAATAAGTTTTATAATTAAATAGTGTAGCGAAAGACATTTATTTTACGTCTTGTGATTGGGCTAGTCATAATTTTTGAAATTAACCCTGCTAATCAAATAATTACAAATATTTAATGTAGTAAATAACTTATAGTTTCCTGTGGGAGCTTTACCAGTTCTTTATTTGAACTACTACTGTTATGTTTGGTTTAAGGTTAAATAAATTAGTTGCCAAGTCAGTGCTTTAAATTATATTTGCCAAATAATTTTTGGTGTTATACTTATTATATATAAAAAATGAGATTCCTTACATTTTGTATATTATCAATACTTTTTGCTTTCCCAGGGTTTTCTCAAAAAATCACCATTAGTGGAACAGTAAAAGAAGAAGGGACAGGAGAAAATCTGATTGGTGCGAATATTTACGATAAAATCTCCCAAAAAGGGGCTGTTACCAATCAGTTTGGTTTTTACAGTTATACAACTTCCAGCGATAGTTTGGATTTGTTTTTCAGCTTTGTAGGGTTTCAGGCGAAGCAGATAAGATTTGTTGCAAATTCAGACACGGTAATCAACGTAACGCTGGTCCCTGATGGGACACTTGAAGAGGTGGTGGTTTCAGCTTCTGATATGGATCAAATCCAAGAGGTTACGAGAATGAGTTCTATTAATGTGCCAATTGAGCAAATCAAGGAATTGCCAGCATTAATGGGTGAGGTAGATGTTTTTAAAGTTTTACAATTGCTGCCAGGCGTGCAATCTGGTACAGAGGGAGGAAGCGGTTTGTATGTAAGAGGAGGAGGACCGGATCAAAACCTCATATTATTAGATGGAGTGCCTGTATACAATGCATCACACCTTTTTGGTTCTTTTCAGTTTTCAATGCGGATGCCATCAATAATGTTGAACTTATCAAAGGTGGCTTTCCTTCGCGATATGGCGGCAGACTTTCTTCTGTGATTGATATAAGCATGAAAGAAGGGAACATGCAGGAGTTTAAAGGAGAAGGTTCCATAGGATTAATTGCTTCAAAAGTGACTGTGGAGGGGCCCATAAAGAAGGACAAAACCTCTTTTATTTTGTCTGCCAGGCGGACTTACCTGGATATTTTGGCCAGACCGCTTATCAAAGCTGCTACTGAGGGAGATGAAAATTTAGGTTATTATTTTTATGACTTGAATGGCAAAGTCAATCATATCGTCAATGATAAAAACAGGTTGTACCTGAGTGTCTATTCTGGAGATGATAAGGCCTATTCCAAGTTTAAAAACTTTTATGTCAATGACAACGAAAGGACGGAATATGATGAGGAATTTGGCTTGAAGTGGGGGAATTTCATCTCTGCACTCCGATGGAATAACGTGATTAATAGTCGACTGTTTAGTAATTATACTTTTACCTACAGCAAGTACAATTTTGACCTCTTTAGCAATTATGAAGAGAAAATCACTGGTTTAGGTGCCACTGAGACCAATACCTATTCAGACAGGTATTTTTCTGGCATTAGGGATTGGGCGGGGAGAGCAGATTTTGAATTTATACCTAATCCGGATCATTATTTCCGATTTGGTACAAATGTGATTTTTCATAAGTTCTCACCTGGTGTATATGCTAGCAAAAGCAGTGTGGGAGACAATGATCTACAGTTAGGTGCAGAGGAATTAAATTCAACAGAATATGCCGTCTATGCCGAAGATGATATAAACATTACTTCCCGGTTGAAAGCCAATTTAGGACTGCATTACTCAGGATTTAACACAGAAGGTCAAAATTACAATTCCCTTCAACCCAGAATAGCAGCCAGGTACCTGGTCAATTCCAGCACCTCTGTAAAAGCGTCCTACGTCACCATGGCACAATTTATCCATTTACTTACCAATGCAGGCCTAGGTTTGCCTACAGATCTATGGGTACCAGCGACTGCCAATATTGGACCTCAAAAAGCGATGCAGGTGGCCATTGGAGGGGTTAAGAATTTCAAGAGTTTCGAACTGAGTGCCGAGGCGTATTACAAGACCATGGATGGGCTAATTGAATACAAAGATGGGGCAACCTACCTCAACCTGGATGAAGACTGGCAGGATAAAGTGGCTGCAGGAGAAGGGTTGAGTTATGGACTTGAATTATTGCTTCAAAAGAAAGTAGGCAAAATATCCGGATGGATAGGTTATACGCTTTCTAAAACTGAAAGGAGATTTGAAGAGATTAACTTCGGGGAATGGTTTCCTTATAAATACGATCGAAGGCACGACGTGAGCCTTGCCCTTGCCCATGAGTGGAAAGAGAACAAAGATTTTTCTGTGGTGTGGGTATATGGTACAGGAAATGCTGTTTCACTTCCAACACAACGTTACGAAGGAGCGTCGGTAAATTCAAATGGTGGTTCATGGCGACCAGATATAGAATATTATGAAAGTAGAAATAACTTCCGTAACAGAGACTACCATAGACTTGACGTGAGTTTTAGTTGGTGGAAGACCAAAAAGTGGGGAGAACGAAAATGGACGCTTGGAATCTACAATGTTTACAACCGGATGAATCCTTTCTTTATGGATATTGGTTATGATAAGCAGAGCAATAAACAAGTGAAACAATACAGTCTTTTCCCTATTATTCCTTCGTTTTCTTACGGGTTTAAATTTTAAATGAAGATGAATACATTACTTAGCTTTCGTAGATATTTCCTGCTTATTCCTATAGTAGGAGGCATGTTCATGAGTTCTTGTGAAAACACAGTGGACATTGATATTCCTTTTGTAAAACCTCAGGTGACATTGAATGCAACCCTCATTCACAATACCTTTCCAAAGGTAAGGCTAACTTATTCGAGACATATTCTTGACAACAATTGGGAATTCGAACCAATAACAACGGCGGAAGTGAAGTTAACTGCTGATGGTCAATCCTTTTACCTGGACTATAATGAGGAAAGTGAGGAATACATTAGTTTGGACTATATGGTGATGGAAGGAAAAGAATATACTGTTGAAGCCAATGTTGAGGGCTATGACATAATTAGTGCTACTGAAATTGTCCCAAATCAGGTTCCAATTAAAGGCCTGGTTTACAATGGAAAGGCACAAGTAGACGCTTACTCCACGAGTGACGACATTACACTGATTTTTGACGATCCGATAGGTGAAAATCACTATGAAATTTCCGCCTATTATTACCGCCTTAATTCCTATACAGATCAATATGGGAATGAGTTTTATTATTCTGATAATCAGCCGATTTATCTGGAACCTAAAAATCCCACTTACGAGAGTGATTTTTTCTCAAATGGTGCAGTATCTGTAGATGATAAACTTTTTGAAGGAAAAGAGGCTAGGATTGACTTTTTTACCGGGGGGAATTATATGGAATTAGACAATGGGGGAGAGGTTCATTTTGTATTGAAAGCAGTGTCTCCAAGTTATTATTATTATCGATCTACCTCCGGCTTACAAGACTGGAATGAAGGGGATCCTTTTGCCCAACCAGTACAGGTTTTTTCTAATATCGAGAATGGAATAGGCGTTTTAATGACGGGAAATATTTCATCGGAAAAAATGGAAACCGGTTCAAATTAATTGTAACCAATATCGTTGACTGGCTTTAATTTTACATTTACGAATAGTGGTTATTGGTTTAAAAATTCAAATTGTCTAAATCAGTAGGAGAGTTTATGGTCGTCTCCTGGTATTGCAAACTCCATCCCAAGGAATTGGTCAAAATATAGATTTTAGAAAGCTCATTTATCAGCCTTTCTTTGGCATCCTCTTTCAAATCAGACTGGTTGATTTTTGCCTGGATCATTTTATCTACACTGCCTTTGATCTTGTTATAGTCAGCAGCATCAAACTTATTGAAATAGTCCTGGCTGACATCGTAATACTGAAGGTCAGGATAAATGCTTATTTCTGGTTCGGGAAGAAATAGGATGTTCACTTGCTTGGCTTCTTGATCTATTTCTGTTTTAATTTGCCTTAGGTCATACGCGATGGTTACTTTCGCATTCACGATGACCAGTGCCTTTTTGTTGGCAGTGAAAATGTCAAAGTAATTTTTTTTCGTGTTTTTATAACTCAACACTTGAGAAAACTGCCCTTCAGTTACGATCAGTTTGCCTACTTGCTTTATTTGTTGCTCCAATAATGCCGAATTGAGTTGTATTTCTTCTTGCTGATTGCTTTTGCCCATAAAATACTGAAACGACCAAATAACAGCTATTGCGGTAATGATTCCTGCCAAAAACCTAAACATAATTTTGCATAATAAACTGGAAGACCTTATTAATCTAACAAATGAAAGGAGAAATAGATTGCCTTCCTATAAAATAATAGTTGAAAGCAGATGGACTTAGAATATTGTAGGAAAATTTTAATAGGAAAAACCTTTTAATAAAAGAAATACATTGAATATATTAGTACGAAAGCCCAAATCAATACACTCAAATTAACAATTATGATGGATTTTCCATGGTTCAAGTTTTATCCGGAAGCCGTTCCCAGGCAAATTGATCCGGAGCAATACAGTAGTGCAGTAGACCTTTTTGAAGAAAGCATAAAAAAATATGGAGATGCAATCGCCTATGAATGCATGGATAAAACCATTTCTTTTAATGAATTGGATAAGTTATCTGCTACTTTTGCCTCCTTTTTACAGCATGAGTTTAAATTAAAAAAAGGAGATAGAATAGGGATTCAAATGCCTAATTTACTCCAGTATCCTATAGTGATGTTTGGAGCGCTCAGAGCAGGTTTGATTGTGGTCAATACCAATCCTTTGTACACTTCATCTGAAATGGAACATCAATTTTCTGATGCTAAAGTTAAAGCCATAGTTATCGTAGCCAATTTTGCACATAACCTTGAAAAAATCAGAGAAAAAATTGGTGTCAAGAACATTGTGGTTACCGGAATTGGTGATTCACTTGGCGGATTTAAAGGGACCATAGTCAATTTGGTAGTCAAGTACATTAAAAAAATGGTGCCTGCTTATAATATCCCTGAAGCTTGGAGTTTTAAAAAGGCCATGGCGGCAGGCGAAAACAAAGCCTATGAAAAACAGCAATTAAAAGGGGAGGATTTGGCCTTTTTGCAATATACTGGAGGTACTACTGGCGTGTCTAAAGGAGCCATGCTGAGCCATGCCAATATTGTGGCGAATATGCAGCAGATTTCTGCATGGATGAAGCCAAAGTTAATAGAAAGCGAAGAAACAGTAATTACAGCCCTTCCTTTGTACCATATTTTTGCCTTGACAGTCAATTGTCTTGCGATGATGAAAATCGGTGCCCATAATGTTTTAATTACCAATCCTCGGGACATGCCGGAATTTTGTAAAACCCTTAAGAAGCACCCCTTTAGTGTCTTTACAGGAGTCAATACACTTTTCAATGGTTTGCTAAATCAAGAAGCTTTTAGGTCTTTGGATTTTAGCTCTTTGAAAATTTCAGTTGCAGGAGGAATGGCTCTACAATCATCCGTAGCCAAGAGGTGGAAAGAAGTTACCGGTGTTCCTATTTCTGAAGGGTACGGCCTTACTGAAACCTCTCCAGTAGTTTCTTGTAATCCTATAGATGGTACTGAAAGGCTAGGTACAATTGGTATTCCTTTGCCAAATACAGATGTGAAAATCGTAGACGATGCAGGAAATGACCTGGCATTGGGTGAAAGAGGTGAATTATGCGTAAAAGGTCCTCAGGTAATGCCTGGGTATTGGGAGAGACCTGAAGAAACTGCAGATAGTTTTATTGGTGAATGGTTTAAAACTGGAGACATTGCTGTCATGGATGCCGACGGTTTTTTTAAGATTGTTGACCGGAAAAAAGAAATGATTTTGGTTTCTGGTTTTAACGTATATCCTAATGAAGTGGAGGATGCCTTGTCTGCTCATGACATGGTAAACGAAGTAGGGGTCGTAGGTATTCCTGACGACAAATCAACCGAGCGTGTAATTGCCTATGCTGTCCTCAATGATAAGTCACTCACGGCTGAAGACTTGATTGCTTTCTCCAGAGAAACCTTGACAAGCTATAAAGTACCCAAAGAAATTTATTTTGTAGATGAACTTCCCAAGTCTAACGTGGGAAAAATCCTAAGGCGGGTAATTAAAGAAAATCACTTAAAGAAGATGGCAGATTAAGCCATCTTCTCTCCCTGGTCTATGTTCTTAATGATTTTGGCTGGATTTCCACCCACGATTACATCTGCTGGTACATCACGAGTAACCACTGCGCCAGCAGCTACGATGCTTCTGTCTCCGATGGTTACACCAGGGCATATAATTGCTCCTCCTCCCACCCATACATCATCACCAACCGTAACTGGCTTGCCAAATTCTAGTGAGCTACCTCTGGTCTTGGCGTCTAAGGGATGAGTGGCGGAATAAATATGAACTCCCGGACCAAACATACTTCGGTTACCGATTTTTATTGGTGTGATGTCTAAAAGGACACAATTGAAATTAAAAAAAACCTGATCGCCAACACTGATATTATAACCGTAATCACAGAAAAAAGGAGGTTCCAAACCAAAATCCTTTCCTACACTTTTAAAAAGTTTGTGGACAATTTTATTTGTATGCGCAATATCGCCCGGTAACTCATGATTAAGCTCCTTAAGTAATTGTCTTGCCTGAAACCGGTCCTTGCCAAGTTCTTCATCTGATGCTAGATACAGTTCTCCTGCGAGCATTTTTTCTTTTTCAGATTTCATAAATTAATCCAGGTTTAGTTGTTTCTTGATTTGAGAAAGGTGTCTTTTTTCATGACTCAAAATGATTTCTATTGCAGTGTCCAAAGGATATACGATCCATTTATTGCCTGGAGAGGTAATCATTAGATTATTGCCCAAGTAAGGTTCTAGCTGTAGTATATAATTGGACAATTGATCTTGCTTATTGCGAAAATCAGCTTTTAGGTCATTGTTATGTGTTTTTTCTATTGGCTCCCAAGCCCTGAAAGTTTTAAATCTGGCTTCTTTATTCAAGGCTGAAAGGATTTGTTCTCCCATCTTTTTTACCATAAAAAGGGAGTTTACCTAATAGTGGTTCCTTAAAGTTTTGGTCAATAATTCGATCAAAGATGGAGAAATAAGAAACGTTAACTTTGATTAAATGGTCAATGATCTCCATCGGACTCCATTTTCCCGGGCTTGGCTTTAGGTTTAAAGTAGTAAGGTCATATTCCTCTAAAAGCTTCTCAAAGTCCCAGGTGATCTTGGTCAATTCCATTTGCCAGGCATCTGCTTTTTCTTTCATTATCGCTCTGTTTTAATAAGTAATTGAATTAAAAGATGCCATGAAGGAAATTGTTTGGTTAATTCTTCAGTTTAATATTTAATATTACACATTTGGTAACTTTTATTCAAGTAGAAATTAAATGAATCAATTTTGTTTCTGCTTAGTATTGTTTTTATTTATAACCTATTTATGTATGCAATTGTAGATATTGAAACTACGGGGGGATTTACTGCTAACAATAGCATTATAGAAATCGCCGTAGTTTTCCATGATGGAGAGAAAATAACTGGCCAATACGAAAAGCTATTGGATCCGGGAATTCCGATACCCGGTTTTATAACAGGCCTGACAGGTATAGATTCCCAGATGCTTGAAGGCGCACCAACATTTGGCCAAATAGCAGAGGAGCTTTTTGGCTTATTGGAAGGTGAAATATTTGTTGCTCATAATGTAGGCTTTGATTATAGTTTTGTTAAACAGGCATTTGAAAAAGAAGGCAAAGAATACAAACCCAAACGCTTATGTACTGTCAGGTTAAGTAGGAAGCTTTTTCCGGGTCTTAGAAGTTACAGCTTAGGACGATTGTGTGAGTCCAGAGGGATTGTAGTAAATGACCGTCACCGTGCCATGGGAGATGCCTGGGCTACTACGATATTGTTTGGGCAACTTCTGGAGACAGATCAGGATGGGCTTATCGATCAAGCAATAAAAGGCAAGAACAAAGCCTTAACATTGCCACCGAATATTAGCAAGGAACAGTTTAATGAAATTCCGCAATCTACTGGAGTGTATTATTTCCATGATTCTAACGGAAAGGTGATATATGTGGGAAAGGCGATCAATATTCAAAGCCGTTTCAATGGTCACTTTACAGGCAAAGCTAAATTGAACCTTAAAAGTGAGATTTGTGATGTAAGCTATGAGGTTACAGGTAGCGAATTGTTGGCATTGTTATTAGAGGCCATGGAGATCAAAAGACTGTGGCCAAAGTACAACAGGTCGCTTAAAGTAAAGGCAATGTCCTGGGGGATTTTTTCTTATTCAGACAGGGAGGATTATACGCGGTTTCAAATCAATAAAATAGCAACAGGTTTTCAACCATTGGCCACTTTCACCAGCCATGCTACAGCTTGGAAATTCCTGGTAGAGAAGAACAAAGAATTTAACCTATGCCCCAAACTAAATGGGATACAAAAAAAGAATGGGGCCTGTTATGATTTTCAGGAAGGGGAGTGCAAAGGTGCTTGTTGTGGAAAGGAAACTTCCGAGGATTACAATCAAAGGGCAACTGAAGTTTTTGCTGCTGTGAAGATGGAGGGAGAAAGGTTTTTAATAAAAGACAAGGGGAGAAATCCGGAAGAAGAAGTGGCCTTATTCTTTGAAGATGGATTCCTGTCTGCCTATGGTTTTTTAGATTTAAGCAATTCTTACAGTTCATCCGAAGAAGTGGTGTCCGCGCTAAAACCTGTTAAAAGAGTGATAGAAACCCGCTATCTTTTAAAGGCCTTTTGGGATAAGATACCAGAAAATAACATCATATATTTAGCAAATAGTTGAAATTCTCCAACAGTTATAATTTCTATAAAACAAAAATATAGTATGACAATTAACGATAAAGAACCTTTAGAGATGTATGTACCGAGCCCTTCAAGGTATGAAGGTATGAAGTACAGAAGGTGTGGGAAAAGCGGTCTTGATTTACCTGCCATTTCCTTAGGCCTTTGGCACAATTTCGGTCATAGCGATGACTTTAAAATAGGCAGGCAAATCTTAAGAACGGCATTTGATTTGGGCATTACACATTTTGACCTGGCAAACAACTATGGTCCCCCATATGGTGCTGCGGAAGAGAATTTTGGCAGAATTCTTAAAAAAGATTTTTTACCCTATAGGGACGAATTATTGATTTCCTCCAAAGCAGGTTGGGACATGTGGCCAGGGCCATATGGGAACTTTGGATCTAAGAAATACCTGGTGTCTAGCCTGGATCAGAGTTTAAAAAGAATGGGGCTGGATTATGTGGATATTTTCTATCACCATCGCCCAGATCCGGATACACCACTAGAAGAGACCATGGGAGCGCTGGATTTGATCGTTCGTCAGGGGAAGGCCCTCTATGTAGGTATTTCTCAATACAATGCTGAGGACACTGCTAAGGCCTCTAAAATACTTAAAGAACTGGGTACTCCATGTTTGATCCATCAGCCAAGATATAACATGATGGATAGATGGGCTGAGAAAGATTTGCTAGCTGAATTGGGAGATTCGGGTATAGGAGCAATTGCCTTTTCCCCATTGGAACAAGGGGTACTAACCAATAAATACCTTAACGGATTTCCTGAGGATTCAAGAGCAATAAAAGATGGTAGATATCTTAAATCAAGTAATATCACACCTGAAGTGTTGGGGCAAGTAAAAAATTAAATACTCTAGCAGAAGAGAGAGGACAAAGCCTTGCGCAAATGGCCATTGCCTGGCTTTTGAAGAGTCCGGTAATCACCTCAGTATTAGTGGGTGTAAGTAAGGCGTCTCAACTACAGGACAATGTAAATAGTTTGAGTAATTTAAGTTTCTCGAAGGAAGAATTAATGAAGATAGAAGCTATTTTAAACGATTAAAAGTGCTTTATCTTACCGTACACTAACAAAAAAGGCCCTAACTGTTTGTTTTCAAACTTAGGGTCTTTTTATTTTCCAATATTTATATTTTTAAAGGTAAAAATTACTTATAATCGGTTTATATTCTATTTTAAATTTGTATATTGGCTTAGAACCCAAAAGCAAGAAGATATGAAAAAGCAGCTAATTATTTGGTTAATATCCGTAATGGCAGTAGTCAATGTTTATGGACAGGATGAAAGATTTTTAGTCTTGGAATTTATTAAAGTCGAGCCTAATAAAGTTTTGGATTATTTAGAGTATAAAGAGTTTTTAGCCGAAGTTTATCAACAAGAAAAAAAAGATGGTCATATCAAAGGTTGGGATTTCTGGTCACTTCAATCAGGTTCTGAATTGGAAGGGGAGAATTTTCAATATGTGACAGTCACCTATTACGATGATCCGGTATCCATGATGAATGGGAACAACATGAACCATTTGATCAATAGTGCCGTGCAGGCTTTTCCCGAAATGAGTGCTGAACAAGCAAAAGATAAAATCGCATCCTCGTTAGAAATGCGTGATTTAGCTGTGAGAAGCTATATGTTAGAGGTAGCAAAAACGGATGATGATTTTCAATACAAACCAGGGATATTGGCTACTTTCGATCTAATGAAGGCGGTAGAAGGGAAATTTCAAGAATACGAAACTGCAGAAGAGGAAATTTTCTTACCTCTCCATCAGAAGAAAATCAACAATGATTTAATGGAGGATTGGAGATTTTTAAGGACTGCACTTCCGACAGGGAGTGAAGCAAAGTCTACTCATTTAACCATGAATATTTATAGGGATTATATTCAATTCTTCAATTCTATGGAGTACGAAGACATGGAAATGACGGATAAAGAGCAAGAAGCCATGCTTGAAGGTTTGAAATCCAGAGAACAAAAATGGGTCTATTTGGCAACCTTGCAATCCATTGTACGATAATTTCAAAGCAGATTACGCCCTTTTCATTTCAATGATTAAACAGAAACAGCCACATTGTGGCTGTTTCTGTTTAATCATTTTTGTGGGTTCACTTCATTTTTTTATTGGGTCGAATTTCTTGAGGGTAACCCACTTTTCTTAAAGGTTAGCTGAAGCGGTTTTATGATCCGGGCTTAAGGGTTGAAAACTGCGTTTTTCCAGCCGAAATGTTTACAAATCTTCACCATCAAAAAATTAACACCAGTGTGGAAGACTACAAGTAAGAAAATGGCCAATAATGGTACCCCTAGTATTTGTAAAGGCCAGTGATAAGTCCAAACTCCTAAGTTAATGGTTATGATCTCTCCATAGGTAGGGAATATCATTGCCACCACGATTGAAAGTAGAATCTTGGTTGAGGTTTTGCTGATTTTAAAGGACGAAAATAAATCTTTTTCGAGCTGATAAATATATGTAAAAGCCAATGCCCAGGCGAATGGTAGCCAATATGGAAAAGACCTGCCTAAAGACAGGTCATGGTATTCCCAATAGCCAAAATAGATTCCCCATAGTTCACAACAAACACCCAAAATACCTCCTAATATAGTGCCAGTAAGGAACACCATTTTATCCTCAGCATCTCGCTTCCATCTTTTCACCAGAGAGTAGGTAAGGTAACAAGCAAGTAATAGACCTATCCAAAAATCATAAGCATGAAAAAAACCAATGAGAAAACCTGCAAGGGTAAGCTTAATGATGTTTTTGGCAATTATGCTGCAGGTTTCGGTTGCTGTTGTTTTACTGTATTCCGTATCCAAGTAGTCAGTTTTAAAAGTGAAAAGCAAAACTATAAAATATATTTTTATTAGTTCTTAAAATTCCAATTTTTCAAAAGGTTTTCCAACTTGTTCACTCCAGTGCTGGCTTTTTCTTTGATTGCGAATATATTTTCTTGACTATTTAAAACTGGGATTTTAGGGTCAATGATAAATTTTGGAATGCCTTTGGCAGCAAAGTCTATCAGCCCGGCGGCGGGATAGACAAGCATGGATGTGCCTATCACTGCCAAAGCATCTGCACTTTCCACTTCTAATATGGCTTGACTCATTTTTGGGACAGGTTCACCGAACCAAACAATATAAGGCCTTAGTTGACTTCCTTTCTCGCATTTGTCACCAAGATTTAACTCCCAACCTTCTATTGGATAAATCAGGTTGGGATCAATAGTGCTCTGCGCTTTAAACAATTCTCCATGTAGGTGCAGGACTGAGGAAGAGCCTGCTATCTCATGCAAGTTGTCGACATTCTGGGTGATTATGGTTATTTTATAAGTGTCCTCTAAGGCTGCAAGTTTAAGGTGCGCCTTATTCGGTTTGGCATTGAGGCAAGCTTTCCTTCGTAAATTGTAAAAATTCAGTACTTTCTCTTTGTCATTTTCCCAGCCTTTGGGAGAGGCAACTTCCATAACATCATGGCCTTCCCAAAGCCCGTTGTCGTCACGGAAAGTTTTCAAACCACTTTCCGCTGAAATACCAGCACCGGTTAGAATTACTAGATGCTTCATTTAAAATTTCCTTTTAATTATATTTAAATAATTCTAATATAGAACCTGAACTTCCACCTTACGGTCTTCAGGTCTTGAACTCCTTTTACTTCCCCGAATCAATAATGCACCTGGTTGGCGTGCTATCTTGTCCTTGTCTACCCCAAACTGATTCAATAAACTTTCCTCTACTACAGCTGCTCTCTTTTCTATCAGTGTCAAATTATAGGAGGTACTTCCAGTATTGTCAGCAAATCCTTTCACCAATATTTTTGCTTTGGGGGTTTGGTTTAGTCTTTTTACCAAAGGGACTAACTTTAATACTTCATTTTCCGATAAGGTACTCTTATTTGATTCAAAATAAATTTCAGCATAAAAGCCATTCTCTATTAATTCAGCAGTGCTTTCAGTAGGATTTGACAATGGAAGTGGAACAGCGACACGAGTTGATAGTATTGGTTGGGCAAACTTGTATTTTTGTCCACCTACAGCTTTTCCCGGAACAGCTTTAAAACCTGTGCCTGGAGCCATTTCAGTGCTATCCAAATAAGCAAATGCAGTTGTGTCTCCTATAGCCATTGAATCAAGTGAATCAAGAGGGGCGATGTTATTAGAATAATTAGGACGGTTTACTGTAGAAGATTGGCTGTAATAAGGCATTGGATAAGGAATATTATAATTGGAACCCTGGCCTTTTGAAGATTCTAAGTATAAGCCACCGACGTATGGCTCATTTGCTTCCACCACAGTGTTTTCATTGTACCTCCTGTAAACATTCTCTGTTTCTTGAGGATAAATCATTTCCTCTTGCGTTCTTCTAAAGGGATATTGCCAAACCACTACCGAATCAGTCCCTTCTGCGGTTTCAATACTTTGAGAATTAAGTACCGAAAAAGTAAGGGTACTGTCAGTATTGGTAACGGCTCCTATTTCAGTAGGGGTTTCTCTTGCATTATTTTTAGTAGAAACTGCTATTCCTTCAGGAATAACCTCGTTTTCCTTATAGATGCCATTACTGTTTTTGACCTTGACAGAAGCCATGATAGGTGCTAAAGTATCCGTTTCGGAATTAGCAGCTTTTAGCTCTGTAATTGTTCTAATTATTGTCGAGGACGGACTTATAGGATTGGCTCTGAATGCAGTTTTGGAAGGGAATAAACTGATTTTTATTCCAAAATGGTGATTGAAGAACCAATCTTTGTTGTTTTGGGCGTCACCTCTAAAGGGGGGCTCACCTGGACTTAAGACTATGCCTGGATAAGCGGCATACTCTTGAAAATCGTTGGTAAATATTGTTCTGCTCGCTCCATCGACATCATCAATATAGTCCGTATTTGTTCTTTTTACATCTGATTGGACATACAATTCAATTTGTTTTGTTAACCTTAGCCTCAAGCCAATTCCCGCAGCCAAATAAAAGGTGTTATCCTTATAGCCATTGTCACTGGACGCTTGTAGTTTACTCAGGTCTGTTTCGAAAACCCCATCAGTTTCTAATGTGTTTTGCGAATAATCGTATTGGTTTCCGTTTGCATCTAAAAGGTCACCTTTCGGCTTGAATTGCATCCATCCACCACTCGCAGTGAAGTATGGGGCTACCAATGAATTTTCCAATAAGATTTTTCCATTATCGGTTCTGAAAACAAAACCTAAACCCAAGTCTCTAACCTGGGTTTCAAAATTTAAGGCCCTGTTGAAGTTCGGCATCTCTAATTGTAAACGATCCTCTTTGTCTAAAAACCTATCACTCATAGACAAAGTGTATTGTCCTCCGCTTAAAAGAAGTCCCCAACTTGCACTGATTCTTTGTTCTATGGACAAAGACAGAGAAGGAGTCTGGTTATAATTTACATTATAGGAGTAGGCTTCGCCTAATGCATTCCAGTCCAAAAATTGTTCATGGCGGTAATTACTGAGATCACCGTAATAATTGGAATACCCTATCCCTGCGCCTATGCGGAGCTTGTATGGATTCAGTTGTGCCGATAGATCGCTTGCCTGGCCTATCAATAATCCTAAGAGTAGAAAGATGGTTCTAAACATAGCTTTATTGTTTTAGCCCTAACCAAATATTGAATTCAGCACTAAAGCCAACAAATGGATACAAGGTTACATTTTCAAGATTTGAATTAACACTAGAAGAGGTCAATACTGCTCCGGCATTAAAACGCAATATTCTGAAAATACTGTAGCCTAAACCAATGTAGGAAGGTCTACCGATAAGCGGGCCACTAATCTCTGTTTGGTTTCCGTCAGTCATATTTGAGAAGAATACGCCAGTTGAAATTGAAGCATTTCCTAAGAACTTAGTGAAATTTTTATTACCTAAGGGCAAGGAGATACCAGCAAATGCTGAGGTTCCATATTCCAGATCATTGAAGCCTCCACCAAAGTAAGTCCCAGCGTATCCGATATTAATTGGTAAATAATGGGGCTTCTTATCGGTTGGATAGTTGTCGATTTCCCGTATATCAACAAGCATTAGCAGATTAGAACGCAGGTATTGATCTGATTCTGCCTTTGTAAGAGCTACAAGTTGGTCTATGAGTTGATTGGCATAGTACGCTTTGTCAGTGCCTTCAGAGGCATTGTTTTCTTTAATAAATTAAACTTGGCATTTTTCAGCTTAACACCATGAACCTGTTCGATTTTTGTTTTACTACGTCACTGAAACCGGCGAAATCCTGATCCAATTGGTGGGTATAATTGCTAAGCCCTTGGTTAACTATTTCGTTTAATTGAATGATCATGGCCTTTTGAGAGACCAAGGCCTTCACCTCTTTTTTGGTGACTTCAAAATTTGCCTTTAGGTAAGTTTCCAGATTGGTATGGATAGCATCCTTTACAGCTGCCATTTCCGTGGTGTCTGTGGTGTTGTAATAATAGAAGTTCAAAGTATAATTTTCACTACTTCTAAGTGGGTAGGCAACATAGATTTCAAAAACGGAAGGGGTTGTTAGGTAAGCGGCCTTCCATGTATAAGTTTCAGCAGTATTGATTTTTTTTGTGGTTTTATGAATTTTTACCTCTACTCGCCGTATGCCTTCAGGAAGAAGGCCGTCTATTAGGAATCTTTCTTCTGAGGGTAGGGGAAGTCCTGAATTAATCTGATTTTTTTCAGGAGAGAAACTTACCGACTTTATTTGACCAATAACCTCCATAGGTAAGGTCAAGACTAAACATAAGATTAATAAATTTTTCATCATATTATTAGATTGGAATGGGTCAATGTAGATAAATATTTTATAAAATTAATTTTTATACAATAATGTTTTTTAATATTGAATATTATAAATTAATCTATAATCATGCCAGATTATGGCTTAGTTTTTAGTTGGTTCAAAATAATTGGCATCCGAAGCAATAATTGGTGTATGAGTAAGCATTCTTTCATACAAAATGTTTGCTTTAGAAGACTTTTTTTTTACTATTTCATTTTTCGGGTAAACCCCTTCTAAAAATATAGGGCACAAAAAAAGGAGAGACAATTTGATTGTCTCTCCTTTTTTAATTTATGATTCTAATTGTACTTCAAATAGGCATCAGTTGGGAGGGTTCAAAGAAATTTCTTAATATTTAAATCCTCACTGCCTGGCTTTTTTTAAAGTGTTTTTATCCTGATGTTTTTGAAAAACAAGTTGTCGCCATGACCAAGAAATCCAATATGTCCTTTTTTATTGGAAAGTCCAGGATGCTCTCTTTTGTCCAAAGTTCCATTTTTACGGGCATCTGCAATATTCACGTCAAGGGTTTTAGTACCATTTAAAATGACCTGAATCCGATCACCTTTTACGATAACTTCTTGATAGTTCCACTCACCTACAGGCTTAAGGTGTCCTTTTTTGGCAGCACTAGTACCATATAAGGAGCCATGATATTGATAAGGCTTCAACTTGCTGTATATTTCTGCAGTATCATCCAAAATTTGAAGTTCCATGCCCTCATAAGCAGCATCTCCTTTTAATGGTGCTCTAATACCCAAGCCATTGTTTGCTCCGGGAGTAAGTTTGAATTCAAATCTGAATTCAAAATCACCATATTCTTCACTGGTCATCAAATTACCACTGCCGCCTTTATCAGGATATATAGCCAATACCCCATTTTCAACAACATAGTCTATTTTATTGCCCGTCCATTTATCCAAATTTGTTCCATCAAACAATACTTCAAAGCCATCTTTTTTCTCTTGTTCGCTAAGCTCGAATTTTGGGGCTCCAACTAGCTCACGAATATAAATGTCTCTGTAGGCTACGTAAGTGCCATGCGCTTGTAGTTCGATCTGTCCAGTTGGGAATATCGGTAATTCTCTGTCCCAAAAATTCTCAAGTGTTACATCATCTACTACCAATTCACCATTTAAATAAACAGTAACCTTTTCGCCTTGCATAACGATGTGGAAAGTATTCCATTCTCCTACTGGGTTATCCGCAACTTTTATAGGCTTACTAGGATGTTTTTTGTTGTTGTACAATCCTCCTGATCCTACTTCAGCACCTACATTTGTTCTTGCAATATCCCAAATTTGAACTTGAGGGGTTCCTCTCAAATAGATACCCGCATCTCCATCAGCAGTGATCTTCCAATCTACAAACATTTCAAAATCACCAAAGTCTTTTTCCGCAGCAATGTTCTGACCTTTACCTGTGAAAACAAGTAAACCGTCCTCAGCAATCCAGCCAGTGGCCATGGTTTCATTGGCTTTTTCCTGTTCACGCTTGAAAGTTCTTTCAGTCATTTCAGCTCTTTTTATTGGATTGCTGAATACACCTTTCCAACCTTCTAAGTTTTCTTCGTTGAATAAGCTATAAAAACCTGCCGTTGTAGGCATCTCATCAAGGAACTTCTTAAGAGAAGTTTTATAATATTGGCTGTCCTGCCCAGAGATTACTTCGATTGTGCGTTCTACAATAGTCTTCACTTTATCACCGAAAATGGCATCATTGTTCTGCACAATGTTCATCACTGCTCTTGCTGCAGCTTGCTGATAAGTTGGGTTTTCCTGGTATTTTCCAGCAACAAGTAATGCTTGGAAAGTAGGGTAGTTGCCCAATTTGTTTAATATCGCTTGGATATTCTCTTGACTTTTTGCCAATTCCAAAGCGTCTCTCAGCATCAATACTTTCTGAACGTCAGCTCCTTCGGTTGCTGGTACTAACCTTACATAACCTGCCAATGCTTCGTCCATCAAATTATCAGTGCTTGCATTTCGAGCGATGTGTAATAAAGGACCCGTTGCTGCAGGATCTTCTGACTGGTTTAAGGCACTTACTACAGCTTGTCTTTGTCCCGTATTTCCTGTTTCATATATGTCCTGAAGCTTCTTCAAAGCCGATTCTCCACCGGTTTTGGCCATTACTTTGTATAAGTACATTTGTTTATCCAAAGCCAATTGAGGCAATAGGTCCATTGCCCACTGGGTTTCTGAAGCTATATTTCCTTTTAAGGCGTTTGCAACAATGATGGCCTCCTGAATTTTCTCCAGGTCATCAATATCGCTTTCGCTTTTTAGAAGGCTTATCAATTTTGATAAATCATCTGGCGTGGCCATTGAAGAAAGAGCCGTTAGCGCAGCAGTTTTGACTTCAGGGTCATTGCTGGAAGTAGCAGCAAAAACAACATCAATTTGGTCCTCTGCAGCTCTTGAAGCCAAGAGACCCAACAATGCTATTTTGTTTTCATTGGATGCATTGGCAATCTTTTTTGCAATTTCAGAAGTGACATTGTCTCCTTTCATGGTTTGCAAAGCAGCTACCAATTGCTTTTTATCGGCGTCATCAACAACCGCAAAAAGATCCAATATTTCCGTCAAGGCCAAATTATCTCCAGATGTTACAATGGAAGAAATGGCTGTTTGACGAATTTTGTCATTGGTACTTCCCAGGTAAGGTAAAATGGTTTGGGCGATGGCATTGTTTTTAACACTACCCATTCGTTGGAGTATGGCTACAACTGTATCATCAGAGCCTTTGCTCAATGCTTTTTTCCAATCATCCAATCCCTGAATGAGTTGATCATCGCTAAGGTAGCTTAAAGCTGTACCTCTATACCTGTATTCATCGGATTGAGAAGCCTTGATTATTTGTTTGTTTGCTTTTTCAGGCGCAAATTTCACCAATAATTCCAAGGCACCGGCTTTGGTGTGGTAATGCTGTGTGATGTTGGTGGATTTGTCTAATTTTTTCGCCAGTTTTAGCGCCAACTTATTATTTCCTTTAGCACCAATATTGTCAATATAGCTTAGGTATTGTGCAGAAGCATTGCTTGGTTCAAAAGTAAACCCTGCGCTCTCAGCGGAAGCAAACAATAGCCCAGCACTTGAAGGCTCGGCGATATTGGCAAGCGCATATATGGCTACCCTTTTCAACGATGGATTGCTAGAACTAACATAGGGTGAAATCATTTCAGTAGCGGCTACTGACCCAATATCTCCTAAAGCTTCTATAAAATTAGCCTTTTGATCGTCATTGCTAGCTGTTTCTAAAGCTGCCATTAATGCCGCCTGAGCATTGGAAGAACCAATATTAGCCAAAACCCTGGAAGCTGTTCCGGAAAGTCTTTCATTGGTTAAATAAGGTTGGATGCCTTCCACATTTGTGTCTTTGGCAATCCATTTTATTTGCTTCAATACAAAGTTTTGTGCTTCAGGATCATTAAGTTTTCCCAAAGCATCGATATATGCATTTACCGCCATATTCGCTTGCTCTTCTCTGCCATCTTTACCGGCATAAAATGCAAACCCGGCCAAAGCATACTCTATTTTTTCATTGTTGACACCCGGTTGCTGCATAAGCGTCATTTCTGTAATGCCACTCGCACCAAGGTTTTCCATTTGCTTCATAGCCGTCTCTAAGCTGCTTGCATTTTCGGCCGGAAATCGGTTAAGCAAATCTGCAATTTTAGTGGCAGTTGTTCTTCCCGCATCAAGTTGATTCTGTGCCTGGCTTAAAAACACCTGCCCCATAAAAAGGCAAAGTAGGATAGCCACTTTTTTTATAAAATATTTTTCCATAATACTGGTATTCCTTTTATGTTTTAGATCAAATGGTATAAGGTGCTCTCATAGGCTGATTAATGAGTCTGTTAGCTCCTTCATCATTTATGAATTCTAATTTAACAGGGTCAAAATTCAAAGTCCTATTAACTCTCAAGGCAGCTAATCCCATGTTTACCAAGGTGCATGAACGAAAACCATTTTGCTCATTGAGCGCAAATTTCTTTCTGTTTTTAACCGCATCCACAAAGTCCGTAACCTGAGGTGTAGGCTCAGGGAATTGTGCCAATTTTCTTTCCATATTAGGAATGTCGGATTTAAAGCCTCTGTAGAGTTTACCATTTGGTCCGGCTATATAAGGTGCTTCAGTAGTACCTTCTCCATCCAATATAATCTGACAGCCATCTTCATAGGTGTAAGTGATTTTTCTCCAGGTGCCTACTGCTTCTGGGTGTTGCTGTGGCGCATCTACTTCTACTTTCACAGGACTTGTATTGTCTTTTCCAAGGAAGTATTGTACTGGGTCCAGGTAGTGCTGTCCCATGTCTCCTAATCCACCACCATCATAATCCCAGTAACCTCTGAAGGTACCATGGGTTCGGTGTTCATTATAAGGTTTGTAAGGTGCTGGACCTAACCAACGATCATAATCAAGCTCTTTGGGAATAGGCATTTCATTCAAACCGGTTTTTCCTACCCAGTAAAATTTCCAATCAAAGCCTGTTAATTTACCTACAGTTACTTTGAGTGGCCAACCTAGCATTCCAGAATCCACCAATTTCTTGATGTTTTTGACTTCGGTATTCATACCGTAAAAGTTACTGTCAAAGCGAAACCAAGTGTTTAATCTAAAAATATTGCCATGCTGCTTTACTGCTTCCATGACTTTTTTTCCTTCACCAATAGTTCTTGTCATTGGTTTTTCGCACCAAATGTCTTTGCCTTCTCTTGCCGCATCAGCAGCCATTATACCATGCCAATGTGGGGGTGTAGCAATGTGTACAATGTCAACCTCAGGAAGTTGTATGAGGTCTCTATAATCAGCAAAAGTTTTAACGTTTTACCCAAAGTTTCTTGAGCGATTCCAATGTGGCGAGTATCAACATCACAAATGGCTACAGTTTTAGTTCCTGCATAATTGAAATGGCCTCTTCCCATTCCACCAACACCAATTATACCTTTTGTTAAATGGTCGCTGGGTGCCAGATGTCCTTTACCCAAAACGTGTCGGGGTACAATACTTATACCTCCTAGCGCCAAAAGACTACCTTTTAGGAAGGTTCTTCTGGAATTTTTTAAGTTACTGCTCATATTTAATTAAAATTTTTCTGAACTATTGATCCGTGAATATATTTCCTTGTGAAAGGATAAACAAATAAAAAGGGACTTAGGGTGAAATTTTACTGTGAAAATAGGTGACAAAGACAATTTGGAATGGTTTTGGTTATAATTTACATAGAATAAAACAAAATAAATAAAGATGGAAAAGAATAATCAAAACAATAAACAGGATGATTTCCAGAACAATAGTTTCATAGAAGCTCAGAAAGAGGCCGAAGATGGAAAAGCTGGCAAGAAATCTTCAAAGATGGTAGAAGAAAAATCTGAAGCGAAAGCAAAAGCTAAAGATGAATTAATGCGCGCCAAAAATGCCGATAAAGAAGTAACTACCGAAAGTGAAAAATACAGAAGGGATAATGCATAAACGATATCATCATGCCAAAAGGAAAGATGAAAAGTATTAAAAATGAGGCCCAATATGAGGCCCTTAGAGATAAAGGATACAGTAAAGAGAAATCTGCAAGAATCGCTAACGCTCCAGATACTGAAACTGGAAAAAAAGGCGGAAAAGCACCTCCATATGAGGAGTGGACAAGAGAAGAACTATATAACAAAACAAAAGAAATTGGCTTGGAAAAGGTAAGCCATCTGAAGAAAGGGGAGCTAATTGATAAGTTAAGAAATCATTGATGGCTCTACCAAAGTTAACTTGAGTTCAACCCTTGTCATTAGGAGCCATTAATACACACAGCTTAACCTTTCGATTAAATTGTTAAGCAATTTCTCTTGTAGAAAGAAAAGAATAGATGCCTTGAGGGGTTACAATTTGGAACCGATCAGCCATTATCTATTTAGAGCAATCAGTAGGATGAACCCAAAATAGCATAGGAAATCTTATGACTAACCCAATTTCGGGCCTGATTGCTCTTATAGAATAATAGTGCTTAGGTGAGAATTATTTCCGTCTATCATTTCTTTTTTTTATGGCTTTTCTCCAAAACAGGTATAAAATAAAAACCAGAATGGGTAAAATAATAAATATTACCAAATCACTGGTGTCGGAAAGATCTATTGGATCAGAAGGTTTTGGAAGGCCTTCTTGAATTTGTGCCATTAGCCCATGTGGAACGATAGCCATTAATAAAAGAGATACCCAAATTGAAGGTTTTAACTGCGGTCTAAAATCACTGTGCTTTTTAAATATTGAGGATTTATCTTCCATTTGTTTCTTTATTTAAATGAATAGTTATTCCTAAATATTATGAAAACATCATGCCAAAATCCGGTATAGTATTTATAATTAGTAGCATTATCAGGGAAAAAATTAGTCTATTCAAGAAAATCCACTTGAGCGCAGTGTTTAGAAGGATGAGTGAATGATTATAACCCTAGGACAAGTGATTTACTACAAAAAGTGAGGGTGTTTATTAAGTTTAGGTTTAATGAAACAAAAAAGGCAGGTATAAACCTGCCTTTTTTTATTTTTAGTTTTCGTTTCCGCTTTCTTCTTCGTTTCCGTTTTCTTTTTTGCTGGAGCTTTCTTTGCCGGAGCCTTTTTTGGCTTGGCTTTTTTAGGGTCTCCCTGGGTTTCAATGATCTTCATGACTTCTTCGTAAGTCAAAGATTCAGCTTCTTTGTCTTTAGGAATTTTAAAGTTGCTTTTTCCCATCTTTATAAATGGACCCCATCTACCATTCAGAACCTGTATGTCAGGGTTTTCATCAAATGACTTGATGTGCTTTTTGGCATCTGCTTCCCGCTTGTCTTTTATCAGTTGTATGGCTACTTCTTCAGAGACTGACAAAGGATCGTATTCTTTCCCTAGAGAAACAAACTTGCTATCGTGCCTGATATAAGGTCCAAAGCGGCCAATAGCAGCAACTATCTTTTTATCCTCAAACATTCCAACATCTCTTGGAAGCTTAAACAGTTCCAGTGCATCCTCAAGCGTAATGCTTTCAATGAACTGCCCTTTAAGTAAGCTGGCAAATTGTTTTTCTTCATCTTCAGCATCACCTATTTGGACCAAAGGACCGAATTTCCCCAGTCTGGCGATAATAACCTTGCCAGTTTTGGGGTCTATACCCAATTCCTTGCTTGAATTAACATCCGTCCTTTTGATGTTTTCGGTCAATTCCACCTTAGTATGGAAATTGCCGTAGAAATTCTGAATCATTTCCTCCCAAGGTTGTAAGCCTTGCGCAATTTGGTCAAATTCCTTCTCCACTTTAGCAGTAAAGGAAAAGTCAATCACATTTGGGAAATGCTCAACAAGAAAATCATTCACCACCATTGCAATATTGGTTGGGAAGAGTTTGTTTTTTCTGTCCCTGTGGTTTCTGTTTTTTCTGTTTCAGTAAACGACCCATTTTGGATGATCATTTCAATGTACTTCCTTTGCGTGCCATCCCTTGACTCCTTTATTACATAATTTCTCTTTTGTACTGTAGAAATGGTAGGAGCATAAGTGGATGGTCTTCCTATTCCCATCTCCTCAAGTTTCTTCACTAGGGATGCTTCTGTATATCTTGCGGATGGTCGGGTATAAGATTGGCGCCCTTTCATCTCAACAAGCTGTAAAAGCTGTCCTACCGTCAATGGAGGTAATAATCCTTTTCCAGTTGTCTCTTCTTCTTCGTCTTCATCTGTACTTTCAAGGTATACTTTTAGGAATCCTTGAAATTTGATCACTTCACCATTGGCACTTAATGTTTGATCGGCATTTGAAATGGCAATGGAAACATTGGTTTTTCTAATTGAGCATCTGCCATTTGAGAAGCAATTGCTCTTTTCCAAATCAATTCATACAAACGCTGTTCGTTCCTGTCTTTGCCTGCATTTGACTCTGAAAAGGAAGTTGGCCTGATGGCTTCGTGAGCTTCCTGTGCACCTTCAGATTTCGATTTAAATTTTCTTTTGTTATGGTATTCATTACCATAAGCTGATTTTATTTCATTTTCAGCATCCTTTAAAGCATCCTCAGACAAATTAAGACTGTCTGTTCTCATGTAGGTAATTTTACCCGATTCATATAGCTTCTGGGCAATGTTCATTGTCTGAGCTACAGAGAAATACAGTTTCCTACTTGCTTCTTGTTGCAATGTGGAAGTAGTAAAAGGGGGTGCCGGACTTTTCTTTGCTGGCTTGGTTTCCAGGGATTTGATAGAAAAATCTGCCTCAAGACAATTCTTTAAAAATGCCTCTGCTTCCTCTTTGGTTTCAAACTTTTTAGGTAATTCAGCCTGAAGTGTCTTTCCTTCAACATCGAAAAGAGCCGTTATTTTAAAAGAAACGGTAGGATTAAATTTATCAATTTCCCTTTCCCTATCCACAATAAAGCGAACAGCTACTGACTGAACCCTTCCTGCGGAAAGACCTGCTTTAATTTTTTTCCATAAAACAGGGGAGAGCTCAAATCCAACCAACCGGTCCAGGATTCTTCTGGCTTGCTGTGCATTTACCAGGTCATAATCGATGGTTCTGGGGGATTCTAATGCTTTTGTAATTGCAGATTTTGTAATTTCCCTAAAAACGATCCTTTTGGTGTTTTCATCTTTTAAATTAAGAACCTCTTTTAAATGCCAAGAAATTGCCTCTCCTTCACGGTCATCATCACTTGCTAGGAATACAGTTTCTGCACCCTTCACTAATTTTTTTAATTCTTTTATAACCTCCTTTTTATCGGCGGTGACTTCATAAGTAGGTTTGAACTTATTCTTTACATCTATAGCATTTTCACCCTTTGGGAGATCTCGAACATGCCCGTAGCTGGAAGCAACTTTAAAGTCTTTCCCCAGGTATCCCTCTATTGTCTTGGCCTTTGCAGGTGACTCGACTATGACTAAATTCTTTGGCATGGTTGGTTTCTTTATAGATAAAAGTAAATGGGATCAGGTAAAATTCCACAATTCAAGTCCTAAAAATAGATGTCATATTATTCTCTTCCAAATAATCATTCAAAGCAATTTTTATTGCCGATAAAATTTACACATATTTATTTTTCATTTTGTAGTTAAAATTAAGCAAATGGCTAAGGAATTATTATTGGTTCGACATGGCCTCACCGAGGCATCAAGTTTTGAGACCAAAGATCTTAAGAGGAACCTCACAATGCCTGGAATAGATCAATTGAAAAGATTATCCAACCTGTTGAAAGTCAGTGGTCAGGTCTGTAATCATCAAGTTTACAGCCCAGCCAATCGATGTAGGCAAACTGCTGATATTTTGGCTTCTCAAATAGCGATTGACAAATCTTCACTTGTCAATGAAATTTATCAGGCTGATCACAGAGAATTACTTCAGGTATTACATCGCTTTGGTAGCGAAACAAATCATGTCATGATGGTAGGGCATAATCCTGGAGTGAGTCATTTCGCCGCTTATCTCACCGGTGAGGATCATTTGCTCTTTTCTCCGGGGATGATGGTAAGAATTAGCTTTTATGTAGAAGAATGGGAGCATATTTCAAAAAATAGTGGGGTTCTTGAGGAAATCCTCCAATAGGATTAACCTTAGTTTCGAATATAGAAAGTATATAATGGTAGGTCAATACCAGATAAATCTACAGCTCTTTGGCAATTGATTACCCTTATGAAAAAGCTAGTTTCTACCTATCAATTATTTTTACTTGCCATCCGTGGGAGTGAGCAGGACTTTACCAAACTACCCATAAAGACAGGTATATTTCTTTTGGCGATTCCGATGATCCTGGAAATGATCATGGAATCACTTTTTGCAGTAGTGGATATATTTTTTGTTGGTAGGCTTGGCGAACATGCCGTAGCCACCGTAGGTCTCACTGAAGCCGTGTTATCAATAATTTATTCACTTGGGGTCGGCATTAGTATGGCAGGCACCGCTTTGGTGGCGCGAAGATTCGGTGAAAAAAACTATAAGCAAGCTGGGACATTGGCTTTCCAGTTGTTGTTGGTAGGCGTATTGGTGTCTATGGCTTTGGGAATTGCTGGTTTTCATTTTGCGGAAGACATCCTCCGATTAATGGGAGCTGAATCAGAAGTTTTAGAAACAGGGACCTCCTACACCAAAATAATTTTTGCGGGCAATACGGCTGTTATGCTATTGTTTTTGATCAATGGTATATTCAGAGGTGCAGGGTCTGCTCATTTGGCAATGCGGGCATTGTGGATTTCCAATGGATTGAATATCTTTTTGGATCCATTGTTAATTTTTGGTCTTGGATCTATTGAAGGCCTTGGCTTGGTTGGCGCTGCCTGGGCCACTACTATAGGTAGAAGTATAGGTGTGCTGTACCAATTGTACCACCTCTTTAATGGCAAACACCGCTTGGTTATAAGGTCTTCTAACCTTGTGATCCGCTGGGGGACGCTTAAGAAAATCATTATTATATCGATAGGAGGAATGGGGCAATTTTTGGTCGACTCTGCTGCATGGATAGTGCTTACGCGAATCGCTTCTGAATTTGGTAGTGTAGCGGTAGCGGGATACACCATTGCTTTTAGAATATTGCTTTTTAGTCTAATGCCGGCCTGGGGTTTATCGGCAGCCGCGGCGACACTTGTTGGGCAAAATTTGGGGGCGGGCAAAGCATACCGTGCAGAAATTGCCACTTACCTTACTGCCAGGTATAACTTTATGTTTTTAGCAGGAGTTACAATAATCTATTTATTTTTCGCAGATGCGCTAGTAGGGGTATTTACACAGGAAGAAGAAGTAAGGGCTATTGCGGCAACAGGATTAAAGGTGACTGTTCTGGGCTATGTGTTTTATGCGGTAGGCATGGTGATGGTTCAAGCCTTCAATGGTGCAGGGGATACCACCACACCTGCGTACATTAATATTAGTGTTTTCTGGTTATTGGAAATTCCTTTGGCCTATTATTTAGCGATCGTCTATGGGCTCAATACAACGGGTATATTTATTACCATTGCCTTTTGCCATTCTCTTCATGCGGTGATTGCCTTGTGGTTTTTTAGAAAAGGAAAATGGAAATTTGTAAAAACGTAAGCGTGGCGCCATTGAGCAGAATTTGATTTTATCAAACATGCCGAGGAAAAGAGTCGAGCTCTGAATAGGAATAGGCTAGCATTGGATTTTTTTAGAGAAAAGTCAAAAAAAACTACCGGTCTATGAGAAACCGGTAGTTCGGAAAAATAGGTTTTGATAAGGTATATAGTGTTTGTATTACACGTCCCTAACATTGTTCAAATATATCAAATAGGGGTATGGTATAGGGTATCCAAATGTATTTATTCGGGGTATGAAATGTTATTTTTTCACCTGAATTCGAAGACATTGGCTAAAATTAGGGTTTGGTAGCTTACTTCTATCGAACCAATACCTGTTTTTATTACGCCTGGATTCGAAGAAAAGGAAAAATCTAATGTTAGGTTGCTTACTTGCTTCGAGATTTTGTCAGTATTGTTGCAAAAAACAAGCAACAATACCGCCAAAATCAAGCTGTGTATGTTATTTCTACCAGGGGTTTGCACCCCTAGCTACAAAAATATCACTCCTCCGGAGTTTTAGGTAACGGTAAAATTGACATGCACGGAATTTAAATCAATGGAGAATTAGATGGAATTCTAAAACCTCGGTAATAAATAACGTTTGGCAGTTAATAAAAATCAATACCAATTTCTTTTTATTCCGGCCTTATGGAAATTAGTAAAAATGGATTGCTCAATGGCGTTAAGAACAAAAAAGCTGTCTGACGCCTTTTCGGCTGAGTTTTTTTTGTTTAGCCAGTGAGTATTCATTTTGCGTTAAGATTTACATAGAGCCTTGATTTTTTTGGTTCGTTTTTGTGTTAAGCCTGCCCTGAATTACAATTCACTCAGGGCCTGCCCTGAAGCGTAGCAACTCAGGGGAAAAAATGAACAAGAAGTGATAAGTGTAACCAATAGCTAAAGCCTTTAAATCATATTAAGGGGTTAATTAATATCCATAATTATATTAGCTTACTTGGCTCAAGATTTTGTCAGCATTGTTGCAGAAAACAAGCAACAATACCGCTAAAATCATTTAATGTGGATTCACAGAACCACGGGCTTTACCCGTGGCTGTTATATTTCGCCCCTTTAGGGCTGATAAATCGGGAGGATGACTTAATTTTACTATGATTACTCTAAGTCTATCTAGGGTAAGATGGAATATTGCAATGGGATTTATACTCTCGTAGAAAGCCTATTGCCCATTTTAGCTTTAATAAACGGTCGTTAGGATTACAAGGCTGTCAATGGCAGACAAGTTTATTGTAACCTCTTTTGGTGGATTTAACACAAGACGTTTCCCTTTGTCTCCCTGCATAAATACCCCAAGAGCAGTTTCACCATAGGACGAAGCCTGTTCTTCTAATTCTGAAAAAGTCGCTGTGGCAACATTTATTTCGTACTCTTCAATGTTCCTAAAGATTATTTCAGGCCCCCCAACCGTAAATAACTCATTGTATATGCTATAAAGCTCTCTCTGCATGGCTATACTTGCCAGTAGATGACTCAAAATCATTGGGCTGATGATTACTTCGCTTTGAAATGATTTTAGCAAGGATTCGTTACTAGGGTCAGCCAATTCCAATAAAATAGATGGGTTTTTTATGGACCTTTCCAATACCTCTTCTAGCAAAACAAAGCCCACCATGGTCCTGGCATCTGCCTCTTCTTCTTCCTCCATCCTGTCACTACTTACCATTAAGATATGATCAAATGTTTCCGCTTCGACTTTCTTGATGACGGACTCTCTTAAATAATCTGCGACTATATGGTCTATTTCTATCCTTTTATGCTCTTCATTTATGATCCCAAAATCCTTTCTCCTGTCTTGAAGGGGTTTTAAAGAGACGATCCTAATGTAATAGGATTCATCCTCATAGGTGGTCAATTCTTTGATTAAAGAGGGCACATGCTCATTCCAGCCCAATACCAAAATTCTAATTATTCCCGTCTGTTCCTCTACAGACAAGGCCTTTTTCTTAGGGAGATGGGTTCCTTCTTTTTCAATTAGGTCCTTATGCAATTCCAGGTCTGAGAAATTTCTGGCGATTAGTATCAACTGGTCCTTCTCTTTTATGATTTCATTGCCATCAATATTTAAGTAAGGAACAAAGGCACCATTTTCCTCTCTAACTATTCCCAAAACAATCGCTTTAGTGAAAGCCTTTTTAACAGATTCTAATGGGAGATTAATCGTTTCTGGAAATTCCTGGGTAAAAATATTGTTTTTAGTCAACTGTGACAAGAGCTCGTTGTACACTTGGGAAAGCCCTGGATGACGGATGTTTTGCGCCATTAAGCGGCTAATGATTGCATTACTACCAATGATTTCCAAAGGTCCGCTATAGGACCTGTAGGCGGCATTTATCTTATGATCATCCTGAATTTCGGCGATGACATAGGGAAGCGTAGTGAAGTTAAACTGCCTGGCTTCAGCATTTAAAGAAAGCAAACATTTTATGGTCTCCACATCTGGATTAATCAGCTCTTTTCGGTCATAGGCCAAACTTGGAATAATAATGACCGCGGCATTTAGCGCATCCACCCTTCGTAAATGCTCCCTGTCAATCGCTACTCCTGTACGCAAAATTATTTCGTGGGCTCGGCGGCCAATCATTGGATTGTCCTTTAACTCCTGCATCTGAAAAGGACTTACCTCTTCAGATAGGATAATCAATTGTAATTTCTTGATGTTAAACTTTTCAAACAATCTTTTCAACCTTCCAGAGGATTGGAAGATTTCGGCAGCGATATGGATTGTTCTATTGGACCAACCCAGGATGACGATATGGTTATTGGCCGTTACTGGCGTAAGCCCTTGCTCTAAATGTCGAATTTTCCTGTTCATCCAGGTAGTGATAATGGCCACCAATGAACCCAGGAATATCACATAGCCTGCTATTGTAAGCAAGGTGGAGATAAAGCGGCGCCAATTGCCTTGGTCATCTCCTAGATAACCAGGGTCGGTAAGTCGGAGGAATGCCCACCAGACAGCCTCGCCTAAGGATTGATTGGGTGTATCAGTAGGTATCACTAATAATCCCCCAAAAATGGAAATCATGCCTATCAATGCTGCAACTACCAAAAGCTGATACTGAGCACCTTTTACCAACTGCCTTTCTAATGTAAATAAAATTTTCCGCCGAATTCTAGGTCTTTTTAATCGCATACAATTTTTAAACAGGAGTTTTTCTGCCCTTCAATATAAAAATTAAGTTACAATAAACGACAAAGTTGTTTAGCGTCTGTACATAACCATTGCGACATATGCCTTTTCCTGGAGGCTAACCTTGTTGAAAAGGTTTTTTCAAAATGTAGAAAGTATAAAAGGATGCTATACGAGTGGTGAAATAGTTGGTAATCCTAGGAGGGGAATATTGGTCTGGTAGGTAGATTGGGAAAAACTTATAAAACCAGATCATGCAATGCATTGTACATTACACAATCTGGGTAAAATTATTTAAGGTTAAATATCTTTTCCGGCTTCGATTAAACGGAAATTGCTGACCGTTTTTCCTTCGAGGTGTTTGCTCCATTTTTCCAATAATGGTTTTTCCAATTCTACCTCTCTGTATTCATCCGGATTCATAATGGGTAATCCTTTGACGATAGGGTAGATCCTTTTACATTCTTTGCAGTGTAGCCAGCCTTCTAAAATTCGTTTCTCTGTATCTTCTGTTATACTGGTCAACTCCAGATCAGCTTTATCAAATGGGCAACATAATTTATCAATTGTGGATAATCTCATCGTTATTTTGATTGTAATGAATTAAAATAATTTTGTAAGGCGCTGACGGGGTCTTGATTTTGCATCACACCTGAAATTAAAGCTATCCCTGAATGGGGCAGCGTTTGGAGTTCGGGTAGATTTTCAGTTTTGATCCCTCCAGCCAAGAATAGGGGCATGTCTGTGATTTTACCAGCTTCTCTGATAACATCGAAGCTTACCAAGTCACAATGTTGGGTGGTATTGGTTGGGAATACAGAACAAAAGGAAACATAATCAAATCCCAGATTGGCTGCCTGACGGATCAATTCAAGGTCATTGTTGACCGTCAATCCTATCAAGTGTTTTTTGTCCAAAAACGCATTGATGGAGGATAAATCCGAAGGGATACTGTCCAAATGGATGCCGTCTACCTCTTTTACTTTGAGTAAATCCCATCTATTGTTTACCAAAATTGGAAAGTCATAAGCAGCAGCCAATTCCACGACTTTACTGGTAAATGCTACTGCATCTTGTCCTTCTCCGAAATGATCCCATATTTGTACAGCGGAAAGAGGAAAAGTAAATAGTTTTTCAAGGGTAGGGAACAATATTTCCTCTGGTTTGTCCGATGGGTCAATCACCAGATAAATACCTTTTCCCGTTTGTATATTTAGTTTTTTCATTGCCAACCTTTTTTATATGCTCCAAAAAAAAGCTTCCCAATAGGGGTCTGTCGACTGATAAATCATAGGGGCTTTAATGCCACCTTTATCAATTAAAATTCCCTTGTCAGCTGAAGTTAACTGGCCTATTTCAGTACAGTCAATATTTTCATTCGCCAACCTGCTTTTTATTTTCTCTACCTGCTCCATTTTACAAGTGATGAGCATGGCACCTGCTCCAATGCAATGGTTTGGATCTAAGGAGAAAAGCTGGCAAACCGCTGCCTGAACAGCTCCAACGGGGATCAACTCCTCATTGATAACTGCTCCACAATTGGCAGCACTGGCCAATTCATAAATGGCTCCCAGTACTCCTCCTTCGGTGACATCATGCATGGCGGTTACATTCTTTTCCTCAGGGTTTCCAGCAGCAATGAGTGCATCCTTAATAGAACTTGTGAATTGAAAGGAAGCTTCAGCTTCTTGAAATACTTCTTTTCCGAGCTTGTTGGTTACCGTTTTCGGAAAGCTCATGGCCAAAATAGCAGCCGAAGAGATTGCCGCTCCTTTGGTGATCAAAATACAGTCACCTTCCTGAGCTTTAGGAGTCGCCAGCATTTGATCTTTGGGGCCTACACATATAAAGGTACCTCCTCCTGCAATGGTGGAATTTTGTCCTTCTACAAAACCGGTATGGCCTCCGGTGATGGCCACACCTAAAGCAGCACAATACTCATGTATATACTGCCAATAAATTTTGAAATCAGCCTGACTCAAAGTCGCTGGCAAGTTCAAAACAAATTGTCCATACTGTGGCGCAAAACCTGTGGTGGCCATGTCGTTGGCCATTAAATGAACGGACAACCATGCGGACTCCTGTAATCCCAAGGTTGGAATTAAGGAAAGAGGATCACTGGTGAGGGCCATGGCCTGTCCTCCCGGTAATTCAACAATAGACACATCAATGCCAAAACCAGGACCTACACTTACATTTTTATTGAGTTTCCCACAATGGGAGGTGATAAAATCACCCAATAATCGCTCATCTACCTTTCCGACTTGTTCGCTCATCTATTTAACGTCGTTAAACTGCACATATAGCCCAAAGAAATCTCCGTAGGGCATGTTCCATTGCTGTACAGGGAACCAACTAGGCAAACCAGTACAAGACCAGCTAATGGTGTAATCCCTCCCTTCCAAGGCCTCGTCTATTATTTTGATCAGGTGGTTTGGGGTGTAAAATGTTGCCGTAACATAAAATGGGTTCTTGCCAAAAAGTTGTTGCACCCTGCGGCGAAGTACTTTAGGGGAGTTCTTGTTCATCATTCCCATCGCAATGCCATATTTGCCAACTCTTGCCGCTTCACGGATCACTTTTACCGGATCTTTGTAATATTCGAAAGTGGTGATAAAGGCGAGGGAATCAAATGTGTTGTCCTTGAAGGGCATGTGGTGTGAATCTGCCATTACCAGGTCACCATCAAACAAATGAATGGCCTGAGAAAGCATTAAAGGAGAGATGTCTCCACCAGTGGATTCTATGCCAATTTCTTTCCACCATCTAGTGAACCTGGTCGTGCCACAGCCAAATTCCAATAAGGTTTTCACCCTTTTGTCTTTGGTCACCAACTGTTCCATTATTTTTTTCTGCCAGACTTCAGCTCTTTTGTAGCGGCCTTCATACCAAAGTTCATAGGTGTCAGTATGGTCTCGGTTGAAAAACCATTCGGGTCTGTTTTGCCAGTTTCTCTGTTGCTGAGGAATCAGCCCAGTTTTTTGCTTTTCTATTTCCATTTTGTAATTCGTTTATAAAAAAAACATTCGACCGGAAAAAACCAGTGGAATGTAGCTTCAAATTACAAAAGGAAATCTGGCTTGCATCCCTACGTTGGCATTATCCAAATCAGGTTTCGGGTATTTTCTCAGCCTGACAAATGTCAAGCACCCCGTGCATAGTATATGGACACAAAGATATCGAATAACCCATATAAAGCAAGCAGTCATTTCTAAGGGAACGCCTAGACTGTTAATAAATTGAAATTAATGAAGCGTAAATCATGCGTGTTTTTAATATTTTCAATAAATTAGGTAGTTGTTTAATGGTTTTTAAAATAGAAGATTAGATACATGTCCGCATTAACGAAATTTATTACCTGGAAGAAAGGTAATACAGTAGTCTCTTGGGTGCTTTTTGGATTATTGGTTCAGGTAGTTTTTAATAGAAAGAATGTTCCTTCGCATATTGAAGTATTGGACGATACCCTTACGCATCATTGTTCGAGAACGAAAAGAAACCGTTGGGTAAACATTATCAATTTTGTGGTTACACCAAGGTTTATTAGAAGGCTCATCGAGGGCCAATTGAATAAGAAAATGGCAGCCCATGAGTGTGTGATTTTATCCCTCGATAAGGATTTGACCAGAGATGATTTTTTTGAGAAGGACAAGCCTCTCAGGCGGATGTGGAGCAATTGGTATGGCAATCATTTTTCTGAGCCTTTGAAGTTTTTTGTGCCGGGCAATGGGGATTATGAAAATTTCTCTCCCGAGGATGAATCCTGTCAATGGTATGATTTTAAGGGCTTGTTGGATGTGAGTGAAATGGTGAAAAATGCTGAGAAAGAAAATAGAAAAGTGAGGGCAGTAGGTTCTGGACATGCGCTTACGGCAGTAGCCCAATGTGAAGATTTTTTGGTTTGCACCCAAAACATGAACATGACCCAGAGACCTGCCAAACAATGGATAAAAGAGGAATATAAAAATGGGTTTGATGTTGCCGTGAATTTCGGCAATAAAAAAACATTGGAAAAGCATTGCCTCTTTGAGACAGGGGGAGGAACAAAAATCAGGCATTTAATTCAAGCGTTGACTTATCATAAATTGGCCTTGATCAATCAGGGGGGCTCAAGCATTCAGTCCATTACTGGGGCCATTTCTACCTCAACTCATGGTTCTGGAATTGGAATTGGTCCTGTTTCAGCTTTTGCCAAATCAATGACCATTGTAGGAAAAGGGGGTAAGATTTTCAGGGTAGAACCTAGCGATGGAATAACTAATCCTATTGAATTTAATAAGGATGAAGAAGTGAAAAAACACGGGATTGAATTGATTCAGGACGATGAAAAATTCAATGCAGTAATGGTTGGAATTGGTTCTGTAGGGATTGTGTTTTCTATGATTTTAGAAGCCCAACCCAATTATAGACTTTTCGAAGAAAGGATCAGTTACAATTGGGAAGAACTTAAAGCAGAGATGCAGAAAGAGGATGTGTACACATTCATCAATGCGCACCGACATTTTGAAGTTTTGATCAATCCTTATCGGGACATGACTGCCGCCACTGAAGATGGCAAACAAAGAAAATGCCTGGTGACTACCCGAGATTACAGTGAAAAACCAAATACAGAACAGGCGGGGAGAGAAAGGAATTATATTTCCTCCTTTATCTCAGGAATAGCAATTTCAGGTAGGCTTTCCCCTTGGGTGTTCAATAAAAATCACCAGGCCATTCCTGCAATGACCAACAATTCCATTCACAGATTAATCGACCATCGTGGAGATGAAGGAGGAGGCTTTGAAGATGAGTCTCGTTTTGTGCTGGATCAGGGGTTGGGGGAACTAAAATTCTATGGCTATGCAGTAGAATTTGGCTTTCCATTGGAAAAGGTTTTCGATGCGGTAGACCTAATCATTAAAGTCTGTGAAGAAGCCCAGGCTTACCAACACCTGTTGGCAGCACCTTTTTCTTTGCGATTTGTCAAACAATGTGATGCCCATTTATCCATGATGAACCAACAAGATATTTGTATGATTGAGTTGGTGAGCGTAAAAGGAGTGACTGGTAGCTTGCCTTTGTTTAAGCGTTTAGAAAGAGAGTTGCTGGACTTTGGTGCCATTCCACATTGGGGGCTATCTGTAGAGCCTTGGTACAGAGAGCGAGTTGAGAAAGCCTTTCCAAGATTTAAAGATTGGGAAGTCCAACAAGCCTTTTTTGGTGGGGAGACTTTCAAAAATGCCTTTTTGTCGCGTATCCAGGATTCATAATCCTTTGTTTGATTTCACTGTTTGCAAATTTTGTGGCAACTTTAAAATAGCTTTAAAACCTAACAGCCCGAATTTATGATTGGGTGGCTCTTGTGGCAAGAAGGATTGTTCAACCCGCTATCGGGGTTGAGGAATTGATGTGGAATTGGCCGTCCACGGGTTTCACCCGTGGTTATTATTGTTGAAGCCCTACAGGCTTCTTTCGATTAACTTCTAACTTCAGATCGATTTAAATACTTGCTGGTAAAATTGGGTTTATTTAGTCAAGCAGTTCCCTCCCTGAAATAGACACAGAAAAAGCAGATTGGTAAATCCCCCTTTCTTTTAAAGGGGGGAAGGGGATTTTTTTCGCAACCGTCACTAATATCAATTTCGTGATAGCTTTATTATTCCCATTAAAATCCCTCCCGACTTTGGCCGGGACAGGCTCTGCATTCTTGATTATGGGAGAGTCGCTGAAAATGAGATTTGGGTTGATTGTAAAATGGTTTGCTTTAGCATGCGATTATCGATTTGCTTCGGAAGTGATTATATCCCGTAATTGGCACTATTTTATAATCGAACTCAGTTTAACTGCCGAAATATATGATTGGGTAACGCTTGTGACAAGAAGTCTTGTTCAACCCGCTACCGGGGTTGAGGAATAGATGTGGAATTGGCCGTCCATGGAATTTACCCGTGCTTATTATTATTGAAGCCCTACAGGCTTCTTTCGATTAACTTCAGTTCGATTTAAAATTGTCCAAAAAAACGGCTTCACCATCACTGCGAACCCTTTTTAGAGGTAGTTGAGGTTGGAAAGGGTGTGGCAATCTCATACCGTTGGAGATTTCTTCGACTTTCTCTACACCAAGCCCTAATAAAGTCTCGGAATGACAGATATATTAATTTCCGCCTTGTAGCTTTTTGGCGTTAAGAAATTTAAGCAGCGATTGGCAAGGGCACAGGCACTGTTTGACGAAGTTTTTGGTTTAGTTAACATTAAAAAAGCAACGCAAACATTAAAACCAAAAACAAGGAGTTTGCCTGTGTGCGAGAAGCCTTAAATTTTAGCCGAAAAGCTACTCAGCGGCGGGGTTTTCCCTGACGTCTCAGGGCAGGTTCGTTAGTTTTTTGACCACTGAATCACCTCAGGGCAGGCCCTGAGTTGCTCCGCTTCAGGGCAGGCCTGCAGCAAAAAAGTGACAATTGTCTTTTTAATTGAATATGTATATGAAAATCGGACATATAACACAAAGATTGCACTTCGCTGGAGTGCGGCATTGGATATTGTCATCTGGATTTCTGCATTTCGAAAATGATAGGTCTCGGAATGACGATTTTTTCATCGTCCTGAGTCGAACTCAGGTTATTACATTTTTAAATAAACTGTTCCTGCCGTTTCTGATAAGTGTTTGCAAATTTCAGGGCACCTTTAAAGTAGCTTTAACACCTAATAGCTGAAATCTAAGATTGGATAAGGCTTATGATGAGAAGTATTGTTCAACCCGCTATCGGGGTTGGGGAATAGATGGAATTGGCCGTCCACGGGTTTCAACCGTGGTTATTGTTGTTGAAGCCCTTCAGGCTTCTTTCGATTAACTTCAGTTCGATTTGAAATTGTCCTAAAAAAACGAATACACCATCACTGCGAACCCTTTTTAGGGGTAGTTGGAGGTTGGAAAGGGTGTGGCAATCTCATAACGTTTAAGATTCCTTCGACTTTCTTTACGTAAAGCCCCTGCAAAGTCTCGGAATGACAAAAATATTAATTTCCGCCTTGTAGCTTTTTGGCGTTAAGAAATTTAAGCAGCGATTGGCAAGGGCATAGGCACTGTTTGACGAAGTTTTTGGTTTAACATTAAAAAAGCAATGCCAACATTGAAACCAAAACAAGGAGTTTGCCTGTGTGTGGGAGGCCTTAAATTTTAGCCAAAAAGATACATAGCGGCGGGCTTTTTCCCGATGTCTCTGGACAGGTTGGTTACTTTTTGGGCCACTGACTAGGGTCAGGACAGGCCCTGAGTTGCTCCGCTTCAGGGCAGGCCTGCAGCAAAAAAGTGACAATTGTCTTTTTAATTGAATATGTATATGAAAATCGGACATATAACACAAAGATTGCACTCTGCTGGAGTGCGGCATTGGATATTGTCATCTGGATTTCTGCATTTCGGAAATGATAGGTCTTGGAATGACGATTTTTTCATCATCTTGGGTCGAACTCAGGTTATTACATTTTTAAATAAACTGTTCCTGACGTTTCTGATAAGTGTTTGCAAATTTCAGGGCACCTTTAAAGTAGCTTTAAAACCTAACAGCCGAAATCTATGATTGGGTAACGCTTGTGATGTGAAGTCTTGTTCAACCCGCTATCGGGGTTGAGGAATAGATGTGGAATTGGCCGTCCACGGGTTTCACCCGTGGTTATTATTATTGAAGCCCTACAGGCTTCTTTCGATTAACTTTTTAAATAAAATTGTTCCAGACATTTCTGATAAATGTTTGTTAAGATAGGTGGGTATTACTACCCCAAGTCTGAAGGACTTGAACAATAATAACCGTGAGTTTTACTCACGGAAAGCCATTACATCCCTCACCCGCAATCCTGTAAGGGGTTGAACCGCGATGCGCAAATTAAATTTACGTCCACCCACCTACTAAGTGTGTTGTACCTACCTACAAGCTTCTCTCTATTACATTTTTAGATAAAATTGATCCTGACATTTCTGATAATTGTTTGTTAAGATAGGTGGGTATTCCTATTCCAAGTCTGAAGGACTTGAACAATAATAACCGTGAGTTTTACTCACGGAAAAGCCATTACATCCCTCACCCGCAACCCTGTAAGGGGTTGAACCGTGATGCGCAAATTAAATTTACGTTCACACACTTACTAGCTGAGTTGTACCTACAAGCTTCTCTCTATTACATTTTTAAATAAAATTTTTCCTGACATTTCTGATAAATGTTTGTTATGAAAGGTGGGTATTATGACCCAAGTCTGAAGGACTTGAACAATAATAACCGTGAGTTTTACTCACGGAAAAGCCATTACATCCCTCACCCGCAACCCTGTAAGGGGTTGAACCTTGATGCAGAAAATTAAATTTACGTTCACCCACCTACTAGCTGTGTTGTAACTTTGCTTCCGGCTCTTTGTGGTTTGTTATTAACATCCGGGAATTTATCAATTGTGACTGTCTGGTCAATCCAATATTTTGGAAGTAGCCTTTGGGCGGGGATTTGTGGGGATAAGGTTTCCGGGAATTTTTTCTGTGATTTTTTTCAATTGCTTTAACTCAAAGCCAATTCTAAATTGAAACCTGGAACTTGAAAGGCCACGACTTTCTTTAAATAGAGGATCCCAGCTCAGTAAAACTACCGATTGAAGCTTTTTCCCCATTGGAATGGTTCTTCCTGCCCCTAAACCTGATAACCAGATGGCGCCATCAAAATTTTTGCTTTCATAACCCGGTGCATACGCCAAGCTTATGCGACTTCTTGCCAACTCTCCCTGAAGCAACCAATTTCCCAGGCTAAAGCGCATTCCTCCTTTTATTCCTTCACCTGTACTCGTTGGCCCCAATTGATTTTTAAATTGGCGTTTGATTATTAACCCAGCAAAGGTGTGCCACTGACTGCTAATGCTGTATTTAATGCCAAGATCTCCAAATACCCCTTCTCCAAATGAAGTGAGTGGATCATACCAAAGGTACAAACCCATTCTATCTAATATTGGCGCTTTTTTCAAGGTGTTAGGCGCTTTAAGACTGAATTTCTCAACAGCTTTATTTGGCGGGGTAACTTTGATATTCCCAAGGGAGTCCAGGTTTATTTTGCTGTAATTATTGCCAATGTTTTGCAAGTATTCGTTAGAGATATCTTTTGCCTTTTCTTTGGTTATTGACCTGGCTTGTGCCATGGAAAGATAGCCTTCCACGTTCTCCCGGCTTAGTTCTTTCATTGCTCCTTTCCCATAAAAATCTACAAATTCGGTGCTTTGTGGGGCAATCTTATTGTTCAAATTTCCGCTCAATTGTTGTTCAATTTCAGGCATTAGCCATTCGTTGCTCAATGCCTTTAGGTTCTCTTCATTTTGCAAGAGAATGGCTTCTACTTCGGGAATGTTTTCTGCTTGTTTTAAGGCTTTCTGGGATATTTCAACCTGCTTCGAAAGGTAATTGGCGCTGTTTTTTAATTTATCGCTTGAAGGATTTGGGCTGGATACCAAGTTTTGTAGCATCTCCTTTTCCTGGCTCAGTACTTTTTGACCACCTGTTTTCACAGCATTTATCAGACTGTCCTTTTTAGCACTGTCTAATTTAGTAGTCTTTAATTCCTTGATCTGCTGATTCAGTGAATCGTAAGCTTCTTTTAGCGCATGAATTTGTTTTATCTCTTCTTTGTAGGGGAGCCCTTTTGAAGGAGTGAGTGCGTCTATCGAAGGGTTGGCAAGGGTGGGTGAAGGACTTGATGGCAAAGCAATGGATGGCACTTGCGCGACAGTAGAAAAAGCGAGCATTATTGTCAAAATCAAGGAAATGCAAGTCTCTTTCATAGCCAGGCTTTTTCTCAATAGGTTTCAATTTTCATTCAAGGCCACAAAATAAAACGATGGCGATAAAAATTTCAGCAATAGGTAAATTGAAAAAGGTGTTTTACTAAAATACCAAAACAAATCTGTATTTACAAGTAGTTGAAAATGAGTGTTCTTGCATTTAATAGATTAGCAATGGATGAAATTATCAGCCCAGCATTACTTTTTACGATAAGCAGCCAGTTCTTTATAGACCCTTCTTCTAGCCCGGTTGATTCCTCCCACAGGAGTATGCTCCTTTAGTCCCATCCAGGGAGAAAACTCCATCTCTTTTCCCATTTCTACCCGCTCAGCAGTGTCAAAAGATTGTTGTGGGATGTTCAGTTCTGCAATTGGGATAAGCTCCGCTTCCCAAGCGATGGAGGTGTTTTCTAATGGTTGTAGCTTGTCATTTTTATGAATTTGTACGTTTAGCGTAAAGCCATGGGCTGTAGTTTCGCAGTCTTTGATCAATTGTGATTTCAGAAAGTCATCCCCTTTGGCTTGATCCAGGGTGTAGCCCAAGTTAGGATCATCAGGAGTCAGCACAAATTTCACAAACAGCTCAGGACCAAATTTAAAGGCCCCTCCTGAGAAATAGGTTTGTGAAAGCAGGTTATCATGTTTCTTACTGTACTTAAAAGTCAGGAATATACTACGCCAATGGGAGGGGTTAACCGCGAATTTAAGTTGCTCCCAAAGCCCAAACAATACCGCTTTAATGGCTTTTGCGTACAAGGAAATATTCCAGGCGGACAGAATAGGGCTGGTGGTGAGTAGGAAATTTTGGGTAGGCACTCCTATGGGATCTGGCTCAATTACTTCCCCGGGAATATCCAGCACTTTGATCGCCAACCCTCTTCCAGAGGCCGGCTTGTCTGATTTTACTTTAGGAGGCGCATTGGAGAGCCTTATCCAGGCTTGGTAAATCCCCGGGTTTTTAAACAGCCCTTGCTTTAATTCCTCTGGCAAATCAACTGGAATGGTTAAGGTCGCTTTTAGAAGACCATGCATTTTAGGATGGAAATTCCTGAGTTTTTCACCAGCCAGGTATTCCTTGTCCAGGTATTCCTTCATGGTTTGGATCAGGTCTTGGATTTCCTTTTCCTCGGCTAAGGTGTTTTGTTCTTCAGTCATGGCTTGCGATGTATTGTAAAGCTTTTATACCGGGGAAAAAGAAATAGGCACCCCCTTTAATCAAGGTGAAATTGGGCAGATTTTTATACTTTTTCCTAATAGGATAATTGGGAACACTGAACTCATCCGTGTTGAATTTTCCATTGTTGTAATGGTTGCCAATAATTGGATCTGCATCATTCTCCAAGCCTCCAAATTTATGAAAGCTAACCCAGTTGTTTTGGACAAATTCAAACTGCCTTCTAATGTCTGTGACCATGCATATAAAATGAAGCCCTCTTTCTTGTTCATCCTCACTTGCGTCCATTATGTCATTCGGATCCAACGCTGGAGTAATTGGTGGGCCATAAGGCCTTCCTTTTCTCAGCATTTGATGCTTGGCCGCCATTTCAGTGGAGTCTATTTTGCTTTTTTCTGTCACCAGATGATCTCTGGGGTTGGTCCTTCTGATATGGGCACCCATAGGGCACTTGAGTCCGGCCTGATCATCGTCCCAAAAACCAAAATCATTGGATTCGGATAAAGCGGAATCGGGCTGCATGGGACACAGCGACAGGGGAGAACCGTCTGGCCATCTGCCAACCATTTTACTAGCTAATTTGATGGCTGCAGCCTTTTCATCCGTTTGTTCTTTCATGTATTTCCAAAAGGCGTGGACGTTTTGGTGCATTTGTCTGAATATCAAGTAACTGCCATTTTTCCCCAAGTCCTTTCTTTCTGGATAATCAGGATGATAGGGCAAGAATTCTTTTTTGTCCAATTCCTGAGGCACAAAGGGGGCAGGAGCATATTCATCATAAAGGTTTTTATAGCCCATGATGAATTCTCCGGCAGGAAAAGTGGTAGCAGTTTCAGGAGGAGCTTCTTTTAATAGTTCCCGAATGACGGGCCTTGAAATATCATCTCTAAAACCAAAATGTTCCTTTTGATGCTGTAAAAGGCCGGTAGGAAGGGTGTGAATCAATTTAATGCCACATCGGTCCGTTTGCTCTTTTATCCTGAGCATGCTTTTATCCAGTTGGGCCTGGTCTTTTGCATACACCATCAATAGAAAATGGATGCTGTCATTGCCCCAGGTCCAGTTTTCAGGATCATTATCACCTATATCTCCCAATACGCTATTCCTTTGTTCTGCGGACATGCCTTCTTTAAATTCCCTACAAAAGCTGTTTAAAACAGGTGCTGGAAGGTTTAGAAAGGCTAGCCCTTCGTAGGTGAAGGCAATATGGATGGCTTCTTCCTCAGGTTTTTCTTCTGCATGCGTAATTAAGGGCGTTATTTCCTTTAAAAAATCACAAGAGCCCTTGGGATCCGTGCAATTGTACAGTAAAAACCTGGCACTTGTCAGGTTTCCATGACCACGAACCATTAACCCTTGAATGTCTTCTTTTTCCAATTCCATAGCTTCAAATCGTTAATAGCCATTTTTTAATTGCTTCATCATCCATCTCCTTGAACAAGCCTTCCCGGAAAGCCCTGTTTCTTTTTAGATTCTCCACACTTTCGTATTGATTTTGACAGTACCAGAATTGTGTGATTTTCTGATGAGCCCTGACCCCTTTCATGTATTTGCTTCGATGATTGTATTGCTTGTGAATCAACCAACGGGTAGCGGGAAAACCAAAGGCATGGCTAAATATGACCGCCATATTTTTGGTCCTCTTCTCACTGTCTACAAAGTCATGTGCATAGGCCTCAGAGAGGTTGTCAAAATTGGCAATAAAAACCAGGCGTTTTCCCTTGTCTAACTGTAACCAACGTGCTGTATGAACAGTAGGGATATAAGTAAAATAAGTTAAGAAGTTTACTAATTTCAGGCTGACAAATAGAAAAGCCCTTCTTACCCAGCCTTTTTTTAAGGGGGCGATAACTGTCATTTCATTGAGAACAGGATGTGTTTCCAAAGCTACTATTTTTCTGATTTCCTCATCTGACAATTCCTCACTAGCCATATGAGGATTTTTTTCATTTTGGCGAAGCAGCAACAATAAGCCTCCCATGATGATTACAAATAAGGGGAAAACCCAGGCCATAATTTTCACGAAAAGGGCATCGATAAAAAAGCAAAGCACAATGCAGATTATGGAAGTAGCCATGACCAGTCCCAGAAGAACAAGGGGCAAAAGCATTTGAATTTTATTTTGTCGGGCAAAAGGAATTTCCTCTACGGCCCAATTGAGTGCGGGGTTATTGGCGACAAAGTCTTCAATCTGTCGCTTAATATAGGAAGGCGATAGCTGGGAGGCGTCATTGGTGGCATTCAATTGTTGGGCATGTTCCCATACGGCTGATTTAAGTTCTTTTTCCTTGGCCACATCAGAAGTGGTCAAGAATTTAAACCCACTGTAAAAGGTGTTGGCAACGCTCTTTTTATTTAGGAAATTAAGCATGTCTGCTTTCCCCTTATAATTATCTGGAAATTCATGACTTTCTCCGAACACTTGGTTGAGTTGTGGTGCCAGAAAATCCACCAGTTCATTCAAATGTTCTTGCTTGTCCCCGACATAACTGGTCATTAAAATAATTCTTGCAGGGAGTCGCTCCGTCTCATTATAAATTTGAGAAGGGAGGGTCAGCCAACTTATAAAGAAGGTGCCAGGCAATGACTTTTCGAATTGATCCCTGTTGGTTTTAAGATCGTTTCGGAATTGAAATAAAAGGGCATTGACATTACTCAGCTTGTCCTCATCTATAGTGACAGTAACAGTAAGTCCTCTATGTATTGTAGACATAAACTATGAAAATATTTGATACAATATATAGAATTTTATTTCTTTTTTGTAAAGAATTGCCATAAAAAAGTTAGGTCTTGGATGTTTTAATAGCTTAATGGGGGATTTTCCTGAAACGCTTATTGTGTCTATTAAAAAGGAGGGTACTTGCTTGATCCTTTAAACGACATCTTACCTGTAAATATATAAATCCAAATCAGGTTATAGGTAAATATTTGAAGGGCTTTTTAGTTATAAATATGCGATGAGGGAACTTGTGAATTATTGGTTTTTCATCGGTAGTCACTAAAAACCAAAAAAAATCAGTTTATTTATAGTTTCGCATTAATAATTATCAAATCCCAAAATGAAACCGACCTTATATTCCCTTTTACTTGTATTGTTTTTTGGATGTGCCAAGTCTGCAGAAGAATTACCTCTCCCCAATATTTTATGGATCACCAGTGAAGATAATAGTCCCATAGCGGGTTGTTATGGCGATGAATTTGCTACCACGCCGAATATGGATGCCCTAGCGGCAGAGGGCTTTCTTTATACCCATGCCTATGCCAATGTGCCGGTATGCGCCCCGGCTAGGAACACCATTTTGACAGGTATTTATGCGATCTCGGGTGGCAACCAGCACATGAGGAGTTATTATGACAAATCGGATGAAGTAAAATTCTATCCCCAAATGTTGAGAGAGGCAGGTTATTATGCCACCAACAATGTCAAGGAGGATTACAATATCAATCCCGAACAAAATGTAAATATTTGGGACGAGTCAAGTAAAGATGCCCATTATAAAAACAGGCCGGAAGGTAAACCCTTTTTCGCCGTTTTTAACACCACCATCACCCACGAAAGCTCCATCCATAAGTCTATACCTACAGAAGAACTTAGGCATAAACCGGAGGATGTGACCTTACCTCCTTACCATCCGGATACCCCAGAAATGCGCCATGATTGGGCGCAGTATTATGACAAGGTGGAGGACATGGATCAAAAAATTGGGCAGCTACTTCAAGAATTGGAAGAAAGTGGAGAAGCGGAAAACACCATTGTCTTTTATTATGGCGATCATGGAGGAGTATTGGCCAGAAGCAAACGCTATGTGTATGAAACCGGTACTAGAGTGCCTTTTATCGTAAGAATACCAGAAAAATACAAGCATTTGTTTCCAGCAGAAAAACCTGGAGACAAGGTAGATAGAATGATCAGTTTTGTGGATTTATTTCCTACACTACTTAGCATTATCGGAACAGATATTCCTGAATACTTGCAGGGAGAAGCCTTTTTGGGAGAGAAGAAAACGGCAGATCCGGAATATGTGTACATGTTTCGCGGGAGAATGGATGAGCGCTATGACATGAGTAGGGCAGTGCGTGACCAGAAATTCAGGTACATTCGAAATTACATTCCCTACAGGATTTATGGTCAGTACCTGGAGTATTTATTCAGGGCACCTTCTATCAGGTCCTGGGAAGCAGCCTATAAAGCGGGCGAATGTAACGAAATACAATCTGCCTTCTGGAATACCAAACCTGCGGAAGAATTGTATGACACGGAAAATGACCCTTGGGAAGTGAACAACCTGGCCAATGATCCAAAATACAAGGAAGATCTTGAAAGGATGCGAAAAGCGGCGAAGGTATGGATGTTGAAAATTTGGGATACAGGTTTTATACCTGAGGCAGAATTGATTGACAGGACCAAAGGCACCACCGCCTATGATTATATGCGGGAATCCAACCTGGATTTAGAAAAGTTGATTGACGGAGCCAATTTAGCATCCACCGCAAAAGAAGAAGACATTCCACAACTTATAAGCCTATTGTCCTCCCAGGAAGCCGCCGAGCGGTATTGGGGAGCAACAGGGCTGTTAATATTGGGAGAAAAAGCCCAGTCAGCCATCAAAGAACTGGAAGCGGCTTTAAATGATCCCTCTCCAAATGTCAAATCAGTTGCTGCAGAAGCCCTGTACAATTTGGGAGAAAAGGACAAAGCAAGGCAAGCCTTGGCCGAGGTATTGATGACGCCCAATTCTTTTGCCAGAACCCATGCTTTAAATGTAATAGACTGCATAGAAGACGATTCCGAATTCAGCCACAAGGCAGTACTGGGAATGATCGGAGCTACAGAAGAATTGAACCGCAACCATTACGATCTACGTGCAGCCAAAGGTTTATTGGACAAATGGCACATTGACCCAGCGGACCATGGTTTCAAAATGGATTGGTAAAAAGGGACTTTAAAAATAGCGCTAAGTTATCGAGGGATTGAAGAAGGTTTGCGATCATATAGTGAATATATAAAAGGAAATAAAACTGCACCAAGTCAACAAAATACGGATATATTGTACAATAAAACTGCGCATATAAACGAGTTATGGACTATTTCAAAAACGATGAAGATAACCTTCTACATATTTTTATTTTTGACTCTCCTTTCATGCAATAAAAGAGAAGAAGAAAATATTTCTCAAAAACTAAATGGGTTTTGGTTTAACGATGATAAAATTCTTTTATCCAGGGATTCAGTAATGATGCATCCTATTTATGAAGCTCCAGGCTTGTTTGAGTTCACCATTAATGATGAAATGCTAATCGTCAAGAACACTCAGGAGTACTTTGAAAACATCTATGATACTTGCTTTGTAAAACTTGAAAAAGACAATGAATTAACCTTAGCAATTGATGATGTAGGTTATACATTCCAAAAATTTGAATCCACACAAGGCATGAATTTTAATAGGCGATACTTCGAAATTGAACCTTGTCATGGATTTTGTCCAGTTTTTCAAGTAGAAATTTTTCCAGATGGCACAGTTAATTTTAATGGAATAGAGTACACTGAAATAGAAGGTCCAAACGAGTATAATTTTAATATTGAAATAATAAATGAAATAAATAACCTATTAGAAGTGGTTAAAATAATAGATTATCCTGATGAGAAATTTTCAAACCCACCCGATTCTCCAAGATTTAATATGGGTGTGGAGTATCCAAATGGATTAAAAATTTCAATAATTGATGGATTGTTTGAAGGGAAATATGAAAACATAATAAGGTATTTTTACTTTTTTGAAAGGCAGTTAATTGAAAACAGTCCATAACATCACCTTGGAATACAGCGGGCGGTTCCGTTAAATTTAAAATTCAGTATCTTTAAGAAGTTAGAATTAGGCTGGAAGGGAACGACTCTGAATGCCCGCCGGCTCCAAGCTGAATCCCGTTAGCAGAAAATCATAAAAAAAGTTGAGACCGAGGATATTCATTATTTTAAAGATGATACTTTTACTTAGTTGTAAAGGTAATTATGTCTATGAAAATGAAGAAATTACTTCGCTTTCAAAAACTCTTCCTGAAGTATTTGAATCATTTTATTATTCAAACTATTGTAAGTGGGTTGAAGATGATTTGAGTAGTTTTTATGATACAATTCCATTCAATGAAGATGATAATTCATCGGAATTTATTTTTAAGGAGCTTGTAGAAAAGAAATGTAGTATTGTCCATATTGCAGCATTTGATGGTAATTTGATTTCGTTACCTGAAGTAATTAAGCAAAATGATTGGTTAATTAATATCTATGATACTAGTGATATTGTTTACTTTGATTTGACTACCACAAAAAACTTTGCAACACTTAAGTCAAGATATATTGGTTATAATACTCTTTACTTGAATGAAAAATACAAAATTGAACCGATAGATTTTGAAGAAAATTATACCAATGAAAATTTCAAGTTTAGGCCCGAAATAAGTAGAGTGAGTTTCAACGACAGCCTCACTCAAGGTTTTTACTACATTACTATTTGGAAAGATGGTGGTTTCCAAAAAACTGGTACATCTACATTAGTGTTGATTGAAAAAGAAAAAGTAATTGGCGGGTTAAGGAAATTAAGTATTACAGGAAGGACTAAAATGAATTCTGCTAACATCACCTTGGATACAGCGGGGGGTTCCGAGTAAATTGAAAGTTTAGTATCTTTAAGAAGTTAGAATTAGGCTGGAAGAGAACGTCTCTGAATGCCCGCCGTCTCCAAGCTGAATCACGTTGGGCACAAGTACGAGAAGCTTTCTGCAATGGATGGTCATAAAAAATAAATTAATATGTTTACATACGCACATTTCTATACATTTTCACACAATATGATAATTGACTCTAAGTCTTTAAATCAAGCTTTATTTTTTAAATTCATGGATATCGATTTTCGATTACATAAACCATATAAGTCATATCCATATAATCATGATTTTACTTTCAAACCAATATTTTATTTTAATTCAAAAGGTAGAAAAGAAAATTTACCTGTTCCTCAAGGTATTAGTTCTTATCCTTTATATGATGAATCAATAAATCACATTGGAATGTATGTTCAGCAAAATCCGTTTTTCAGTTTTGATAAAGCAACAAAACTGAAACTCTCTGATTCTAACCTTCCTGATAAACTTTTGAGCTATTCACCTGTTGATACAATACGTTTTGATACTTCCAAAGATTTTGCAAATGATACCCCTAAATTTATAGATAATTTTATTTCTCACTTAAGAAATCTATCCGGTCAATTTTGGATTGGTAAACCTAGATTGGATAATGAAGGAGTGTCAACAGAAGGCATGATTAAAAGAAGTGGTGCAATCGAGAGATTTAAGCATCATTCAAATTTACTGACAATAATACGCTACAATAAAGGAATTCCTATAAATCTAGAAATATGGAAAAATGCAATAGATAATTTGACCAATAATATTGATGTTGATTTTGCTAGAACTTTATATTTAGATGCAATATATCAATATGCAAAAAATCAAAATAGAGAAGTTGTTTTAAATGTTGCAAATTCACTTGATATAACCATAAATAAATTCTTCAAACTTTTACATGAAAAAATATCTACAAAAGATGTGTTTTATAGAGATGAATTTGTGAAAAAATATCGTTTAAATAAAAAAGTAAGCAGTACATTTCTACCTGGTTTAGTGAGTGAATTTCTAGAAGGAATAATAGGTTTAAATTATAAAAATGAAAAGCCAGAACATTATGAAGTTATTAGAGTTTTTTGGATTGAAAATAGAAATATAGTTGCTCATGGTGGACATGTTAAAATAGAAAATGAAGAAGCTTTTGCTTTATTTGAAGCAACTGAAAATCTTACTGAATGGATAGATGATATAAATATTGAAAAAATAAGTCTTAAAATTATAGTTTAACTAGAGAGTAGAATACCAGTGCCCAACAATGCATAAAAATAATAGCCGAAATAGCAGTAAATACAAGGGTTGTAGCCCGCTTCAATTTTCTTGTAACTTAACAGGAAAGTGCCACGCAATCGGCTACTATTCTTATACTAACCGTTACAAGCAAGTATAAAAAAACATCCTACCAAACAAAATAAATGGAAGAAACTTCAAAATTAGAGAGAGAGGAAATTCTAAATAATGCAATTAATGAATCTGAATTATCAGACTTAAAGCAACACGCAGATAAAATGATTAGAGGTTTTGAAAACTTCAATTCATTTTCCTCAAATAGAGCAGTTTGGGAACTAGTGCAAAACGCTTGTGATTTATCGGAGAATTGTGAAGTTACTATTGATTACCGAAATAATGGCTTTTCCTTTACACATAATGGTTCGCCATTTAACACTAAATCTTTTATCTCATTAATAAAACAAGTGAGTGGAAAGTATGGAGATGAATCAGAACTTCCTGAAGTAGGAAAATATGGAACAGGTTTTTTAACAACTCATACGTTTGGACGAAAATTTGAAATTAACTCTGTATTAAAAGCAAAGGAAACATATTTTGAGATTAAGAATTTCTTAATAGACAGAAGTCCTAGAGAATGGAAAGAACTTAGCCAAAATATTAAAAATCAAAAAGAAAAAGTTTATAACCTAATAAGAGAAGGTGCTATTTTACCAAATCATACCAATAAAACAACTTTTACTTTTAAACCAGAAAGTTCGCAAGAACAAAAATACATTGAAGAATCAAGCAAAGATTTAGAAGACTATATCCCGATTGTTTTAACAATCAATGATAGACTAAACAAAGTTGAAATACTAAAAGATAATAAACAGACTTTCTTTGAAAGAATATCAAAAATAAAAGTTCCTAACCATCAAGGAATCAATCTTTTTAAAACAACAATTAAACTAAACGGGAACAATAAAATAGTCTATTCAATTATTGATGAAACTGACGAAATTGAAATTATCTTACCAATTAATGAAGATTTAGAACTATATACGTTTCCAGAGCGAATAGCTCGTTTATTTTTATACTATCCATTAATCGGTTCAGAGGATTTTGGCCTAAACTTTATTATAAACTGTAAACAATTCCTACCTACCGAACCAAGAGATGGTATTCATTTAAAGAGTAATAAAGACCAAGTTCAGGAACAAGAGCAAGAAAATACTAGATTAATTGAAAAGGCATCCAAAATAATCTTTGATTTTCTAAAGAGCAATGTTCTAAAGGTTTCAAACCCTTTATTATATGCTAAAATAAATTTTCAAAGAGATTCTGAGAATACGCTTTTAAACGAGTATTTTGAAGGTTTACAATCATTATGGACAGAAGAATTTAAAGCATTGCCTATTGTTGAAACATTAACTGGTTTTAAACCAGTTAATGAAGTTTGCTTTTTTGAGCAAGAGATTTTAGAGAATATAAATTGTTTTAATGAGATTTACGAAATAACATCAAAATTTAAAGACAACTTACCTATCAGTTCGTCTGTTCAAATGTGGAGTGAATATGCAAATGAATGGTCAAACGAAAGCCTAATCTTTGTTGGTCATAAAAATATTGTAGAATATATTTCTGAACAAGAATTATCTAGTTTTAATAAATCAACATTAATTAATTATTACAGTCATTTAATTGGTATTGAGAAAACAAAATATTTTTCAGAATTGACTTTACTTCCAAATCTAGATGGTCAATTTCGTTATTTAGCTCCATTACTAACACCTATGGACTTAAACGAGACATTAATCAACATTGGTAAAATATTAATCCCAGATTCAATTGAAAAATTAATTCATACAGATTTCCATTTCAACTTTCATTACGAAACATTTAATAGAAAAAGTTTCTCTAATAGTGTGAAAACTATATTAGATGAATTACAAATTAGTTCTAAAATATGCCTTCCTGAATCAACTGAACTAGATGATTATAATGATATAGATGCTTCAATCGAAAAAATTGATTTTGTTTTTTTTAAGAGCCTTATTAAATATTGCAAACTAAGCAACAACATTAATTCACAGAGTAAACCTATTAATCTTACTAAAATTATCAGTATTTATTATACGCTAGATGATGACCTAATAGAATTAAATAACCTTAGCAATTTAGAAGACAATCTTGATATTAGGTCAGCACGTAAAATTTTAGCTCAAGCCTTTTGCAATTTATTGCAATTTCATAACAAAGTTTGGGTAGAAAAAAATATTCAGTTTTTACTTGACATTGCAAATTGCAACGAAGATAGTTTAAAGGATGTCTTTTCAAATTCAAAAATATTTCCAAATCAAATAAATCAGTTAAAATCTATTAATGATTTGAAGCGTGATTTAGAAGTTTTGATAGAAATTAAAGATTTGTATAACAAAGTTAATATTGAAGAAATTAGAGAAGATTTAGTTTATAAAGAATTCAATAGTTTCATAGCAGAAGATAGATTTATCACAACTAAATACCTTACAACACAAATTGAAGAAACTTTTTTCAATACAGATATAAGAGATATTAACGAACACCCATTCAAAGAGGAAATACTTGGTATAATTTCAAAATTAAGTAAAAAAGAATATGCTGAACTATTTCCAAGACTAGATGATAAGAAAGCTAATTTAATGCTTGAAATAGTTACAAATGAAAATACAAAAGATGATATTTTTTCAATTGTAACGCTAAAAGAATCTCAATTAAAAAGTCTTGGAAAATTAATACAAGAATCAAACTTTGAAGATATACTTAATGTCGCCAATACATTAATCCAACAACAAATTGAAAATAAATCAGACTTTCGACATAAATATGAAATTGGAACAAACATAGAAAGACTTATTCGAGAAAAACTATCATTTGAATTACAAGAAAGAGTCACTTTCGATAATAGCAAAGAAATAGAAACATCAGATATTCAAGGAGGACAAGATATTGTTATTATTATAGATGAAAAACCAATATATTTTATCGAAGTAAAGTCAAGATGGAGTTCTGTTAGTTCAGTATCAATGAGTAAACTTCAACTTCAAAGAGCAGTTGAGGAAAACGAAAACTATGCACTCTGCTCTGTAGATATAACTCGATATTCAGGTATAAATGACAAATACCATTTACCTATTGAAGAAGTGTTGCCACTTACAAAATTTGTAACCAACATAGGAAATACAATTAAGCCTTTAATTTCGGAAAATTTAAGTGCTGAAAAAAATCTAACGGATTCAATTCATTTGATAGATTATAGAGGTATAATACCACAAGAAATAATAAAAAAGGAACTGACTTTTCTGAATTTGTAAATACGCTAATTGCAATAATTAATAAAAATGCTAAAGAGTTTAAATTAAACGAAGTGGAAAATACCAGCTTGTAACAATGTATATAAAAAATAGGCGAAACAGTGCTAAATTCAAGGTTTTTGGCTCGTATCAGACTTTGTACTTAACCGAAAGTTTAGTGCTTCATAATCGCCTACTTTTCATATACCAAACGTTATGCATAAGCAAATGAACCGACATCCAAATGATTAGGAAAATATTAATTAACAGAATTCTATTTGTTATCCTTCCTGTCCTCATTTTTATTACAATATATTTTCTTCACAAAACTGAATAGGATGAATTTAAATTGGAGTTTTTGGACATGTTCATCTTCCTGATAATAATTGGAATCTATTTTTCAATTTCATCCATTAAAAAAGCACTTAAATTAAAAGATGTTCGAGACAAAATAATTTTTGAAGGGAGGACTAAACATCCATAAATTATGAAGATTGATTTTCCCTTCCGAACAAGATTTGTTGAATTTGATATAGATATAGGGAGCAAAGAGATAGAGGTAATTAAAGGAAAAAGATAATACTTAACAGTTAATAAGGCAAGTGAAATCTTAAGATTTCATTCATTTTTATTTAAAAGAAAGATTGAGATAAAGATGTGAAATTTTTATTACTTGAATATCATCACTTTTATGAGTACACGTTTAATGGTTGGATTTCAAGGGAACAATTCGATTATTGGAAATGGTTAAATACAATCTCAATAGTTCTTAATTCAGGAAAAATAGTGGAATTAATTAGTGGGTCTCTTGAAGAGTCAGTCTATAAAAGTGATCTTAGAGAATTGACTGAAAATCCCTATGGACATTTGCCCAAGCAGAAAGTGAAAAACTATTCAGGTATTGGAGAAAAAACAGTAAATCTACTTAGTAGTGAATTGGATTTAAAATATTTAATCATTGATTACTCCCAAGGAATGCCTATGCATAACATTACCTTTGATACAGCGGGCAGAACCGAGTAAATATGAAAATCAATATCTTTAAGAAGTTGGGAATAATAGGCTGGAAGCGAACGTCTCAGAAAGCCCGCCGTCTCCAAGCTGAATCCCGTTAGCGGTAATGCCGAAAAAAAAGAACATTTAAAGTAAACTGAAAATATGGACAGAATAACCGAAAGTTTAATTACAGAACTGTTATCAAATTTAGAAATTATTTCTGAAGACGAATCAAAAGATTTTGAAAAGTTAGCAAACTATACTGTCGTCTCTAACGAATACAATAAGACATTTGATATTGAAACATTAACAGTTGGAGATGGAAATGACACAGGAATTGATGGTATAGCAATAATTGTGAATGGACAACTTGTTGAAAGCACTGACGAAGTGGATGATTTATTAGAAAAAAACAATTCATTAGAAATTGAATACCTGTTTGTGCAATCGAAAACTTCCCCGAGTTTTGATGGTGCTGATATAAATACTTTTATGTTTGGAGTCCTTGATTTTTTTTCAACTAAACCAAAATTGGTTAGAAATGATGATATTAAAAAATTTGCAGAAGTATCTAACTATATATTTAATAAAGCACCGTGATTTAGAGAAAATCCTTCAATTAAACTTTTTTACATTACTACAGGGAAATGGATGAATGATGCCAATTTAAAGGGAATAATTGAAAATGGGGTTGGAAATCTTGAACAGACTAACCTTTTTGAAAAAGTTAACTTTAATCCTTTTGGTGCGAGAGAATTGGCAACAGCGTATAGGAAAACAAAGGAAACCATAAGTACAACTATAAATTTCAACAATAGAATTACATTACCTAAAATAAATGGTGTATCTCAAGCATATATCGGACTTCTGCCATTCTCTGAATTTTTAAAAATTGTTTCAGATAGCGAAGACAATATTTTAAATGTATTTGAAGATAATGTAAGAGATTTTCAAGGAGACAATAATGACGTAAATGGTGGAATCGCTTTAACACTAAATAATGAAGACTCGGAAATATTTAGTGTACTAAATAATGGAGTAACAATTGTTGCAAGTTCAATATCGCCAACAGGAGACCAATTTACAATTTCAGACTATCAAATTGTAAATGGTTGTCAAACAAGTAACGTTCTTTATAATAATAGAAAAAGTGATAATATTAATAATGTTGGAATACCTATAAAATTAATTGCAACAAATGATGATGAAATTAAAACCAGAATTACACTTGCAACTAATAATCAAACACCAATTAAAAAAGAGCAATTAGCGGCCTTAACACAATTTCAACGAAGTTTAGAACAATACTACAATTCATACGCAGGCGATGCAAAAATATATTATGAAAGAAGAGCAAAACAATATAATTCGGACAACAGTGTACTGAAATCAAAAGTTATAACTGTGCCATATCAAATAAAATCTTTCGCTGCAATGTTTTTAGATGAACCTCATAATGTAACAAGTTTCTTTGGAACTATCGTAAAACGACTTAATGAAGGTAAAGCTCAAATTTTCAACAACGTCCATTCATATGCCCCTTATTATACAAGTGCTTTTGCTTTTTACAAATTAGAATCTTTTTTTAGAAAAGGAAGTATAGACAGTTCATTTAAAAAAGTAAGATTTCATATTTTAATGCTTTTCAGAATAATAACTGAAAAAGAAAACCAACCAACTTTAAATAATCACAAAAAAATGGAAAAATATTGTGGGGAGTTGTTGCTAATTTTAAATGATGACGCCAAAGCTTTAAAAGCGTTTAAGAAGTGTACTGACATTATAGAAAATTCAGGTTTTGACAAATCAGATAGGCAGAATTTAAAAGTATTACCAAAAACAAGAATTTTAATTGATTACGCAAAAAAATAGAGGCACTACCGCTAACAGCCATTTTGATTTAGCTGGAATTTAGTAGAATTATCGTTTCGCATCAAGTTTTCGTTAAGCTGAAAATTCATGGGTTATGAACTTCCAGCCATCTCAAAGTGCCAAAACGTTGAAGGCAAATAAAAAAAAAGAATGAAAAAAATAATTACAATCGGACTAATAATGTTGGGCCATTTAGCATTTGGTCAAAAAGAAGAAGTGGTCGAACAAATTGAAGATTCCTATGAATATTATGAAGATGCCTTAAAGAAAATAAAAAGTGCTATGTACGAAATAGAATCCTGCTATGATAAGGATAATAGTCTCAATGATATTCAATCATATGCAAGTAATGCTGAAAGCTATATTGGAAATGCGAAAAGAGATATCGGATATGCAGAAGATGAAGCAGATGATGCCGAAGATGAAGCTTCAAATATAGATTGTTCTGATGCTGAGGATAATGCAGATGATGCCGAAGATTATTTTTATGAAGCTAAAAGGGAACTTAATTTAGCAATGAGCGAATTGTCAAGTGCAGCCTACGAGGATAATATTGATTACCTAAGTGATTATCTATCAAATGCTAAAAATTATATTTCAGCAGCGATTAAAAAAATGAATTATGGCGTTGATGAACTAATCGAAACACTAGAAGCCTTAGAGGATTGTAATTAAACTCAGTAAGCTGTTATATCAATTAAGTCATGCAAGGGAAGATAGAAAAATCTTAGAGTTAATTCTTCAAAAAATCAGGCTATTATATTGGAATAAGCAAAATTGAATTAAAGAAAAAGCCAGCAGAGAACAATTAAGCTACAATGATGCGAAGTAAGGCTTCGGTTCATTGTAGTCCCGATCGATCGGGATTGGACTCAAGCTCCGAGTCAGCTTTCTTCTATGGGGATTGGATTGGTTTTGTTGGGTAATTCAGGGAATTACGTGGCAGTAAAATTATTAAAAAGTAGACGAATTGATTGTCTAGTAGCGCTTTTAAGTCCTTGCTTCATTAATTTTTGAGTTCCACTTGTGTTTAACAGGCTACAGTTTGATAAAGGGGGTGCTGATGGTTTACTGCTTATTATTATCCTTATAGGTATTAATAAGACAGGTTATCAGCCGCAACTATACCCAACAATCAAAAAAAGCAGGGCAATGTGGAGAATTATAAACTTATTTAAAGCAAAAATTGCGGAGATTAGGAGGTGTATTAACCGCATAATTTGCGGATATATGGCTTTTTATATTCAAAACAGAGATAATTGGACTGATTTTACTTGGGATGGCAAGAAAGTGCTTTTGAAATTAAGTGAAATCGGGCACTTGCAAGGAAAACTTCTAGATTGGATTGAAAATGAAATAGAAGTTGACCCTGTTCTTAAAGCGGCAATGGCACATTTATGGTTTGTTACCATCCACCCATTTGAAGATGGAAATGGTAGAAAAACGAGGGCAATTACTGAAATGATATTGGCTCGCTCAGACAGGCAATACGCTACCAAAAAGTTTTAGAGAAACCTACTAATATGAAAAATGAGTATAAAGAAGAAATTTCGTATATTTATTAAAAATCAGAGTATGACACATGCGGAACGCCATATTGTGGAAACTTATTCAGCACTTTTTGAAAGTTTAAGTGCTGTAAGTAAATTGGAATTGCTCGAACGGCTTACAAATTCTATTAAGAAAGGCAGAAGGTTTGATGAAAAAGATTTTTTCAGTTCTTTCGGGGGATTTGCATCAGATAAGCCGGCAGAAGAAATTAATAAGGATATTAGGGAAAGCAGAAAGTTCAGAACAAAAGATTTGAATTTGTAACATATGCAATATTTGCTAGACACGAATATTTGCATATTTTTTCTGCGTGGAAAACTTAATCTTGATGGAATTATCCGGAAGAAAGGCCTTGAAAATTGTTTTATTTCCGAAATAACAGTTTTTGAACTCAAATACGGAGCGGAAAACAGCGATAATCCTAAAAGGTCACACAAAGCCGTTGACAAATTTGTAAGAGGACTGACAATAATTCCAATCTTTGGGATTGTAGATCAGTATGCACTTAACAAGGTCTATCTACGTAAAAAAGGAACGCCTCTACACGATGAGTTTGATTTGATAATTGGGGTTACTGCACTTGCAAATGAAATGACTTTAGTAACCGACAACGTAAAAGATTTCCGACATATTAAAAACTTAAAGTTAGAAAACTGGGTAGAAAGAAAATAACCTCCCTGTTCACAAATAACACCTCCCAAAGAAATTGAAAAAGCGAGTAGGTTGATAGACTCAATTATAAAATGGCAAAGCAGAATCCTTGGATAATCGGAATATTAGGGCTTGGCGTTTTTCTATACCTGGCGTGGAATAATTTTGAAATACCCTTTGCTCCTTGGACAAAAACAGCAGAAATAAAAGCTGTAATTACAGAAAATGCACTTGGGTATGGACCCAAAGGAATGGGATTTGTTCAAATTATCACAATAACCTATCAAGTTGGAGATTCAGTCTATGTCCAGAAGGAAAAACTTTCTCAGAGAGTCAATAAAAAAGAAGTAGGATCGAAGGTTTTAATTGAATATGCTATAAATAATCCTGGTAATTTCGAAATCAAAGGTTTTTTGAAGCATTGAATTAATATTTTCATCAAATAACATTATATATCTATATGGAAAAAGGTGGTTTCATTCCTGTTCATATAGTTGTTTGAGTAGAAGGGTTATTATTTGGATGAAAGAGGAATTAGAAACAATAATGAAAGCACATTGGTAGCATTTGCAGTAGCGCAAAGTTTACCTGAGCAAAGGGATTTGATGATTAAACTGATAGTAAACCTGATAAAGAACTGAGTCTAACATCACCATGGATACAGCGGGCGGTTCCGATTAAATAGAAAAATCAGAATTTTAATGAGCTAGGAGTAAGTTGGGAGCCAACGTTTCCAAATGCCCACCTTCCCAGGTTGAATCCCATTATGGCACATTATAGAAAGACCGAGCTAAATGACAAACATTCGATTTAGAAAGAGGGAAATATCCATTCGGAATATCGGTCCACAGAGATTTTGGATTGGAGTTCTTGCAGGACTGATTTCAACGACTTCAATTTCATTGTTTTTAAATCATTCAAGAGAAGTTCTTCGTTTATTAACAAGTTTGCAAGCTGACTTGCTGATTTTAGAAGAAAATGAACTTCTATTTTTCAATTATTTCTTCTCATTCCTTTCTTCTGTATTGGGACTTTCAATCACAATATGGATTTGGATGCTGAATAAAAACAAAATCGAAGAAAGGACAGAATTTACAAACAGCTTTCCGGAACGAATGCTTTATTAATAATCTGGGTCATTCTGATGATAATATCTCGTTTTGGTTCAATCCTACCTATAGTTTTATTTGGCACCCCAGGTTACGACAACCATTTAAATCTTTATGAAGAATATTGGATACTTTTTGTTTTGATACCAATCGTCGTATTTATGCAAAGTTGGTTTACGGTTAGGCTTGTTTACCAAGCAGGAAGATGGATTTTTTCAACGTTCCTTCTCTGTATGCTGACTGCATTCGTACTACAATTAACGACTACAGTAAGTCAAGAAAAACTCAATCTTGCATACCATCAAAGGTTTGAAAGGGATTACAATTATATCGACCAAGAAATAAGGATTGCCAAGGAAAAATATGGAATTGACTATAGTGAGCAGACTGTTGAAATTTTGAAAAAACAGGTTACAGAAAGTTCTGTCAAACAGGTTGAAAGTGTTAAAAAGGCATTTTTTGGCGACAGGCCTGTTACATTGGACACGATAATTCTTCAAAAAATAATAATCAGAAATTACAAGGAAGGTGGTAGGTATTATTACAAAAGAAACGCAATTGAAAATTGGCGGTATGCATTACCTATTGACATTTTAAAACAACTAAGCTATTTTGACCAGAACGCTAAGGAAACAAAGGAGCTTCTTGAAGTTCTAAAAGAAATGATTGATTTGGTTAATACACCAGAAATACATTGGCAAGAATATCAAAATTTCACTGAAACAGAAAGACGTAGAAGTTTAGGAGCAAGATATAATATACCTGACCCATTAATAGAACAGTTAAAAAAAGTTCAGACCCGGCTTTTGGAAGACGACCTATATTCTGACTTTTTCAAAAATTTACAAGCAATAAAAGATAGAGAATGAAAGGAATAAGGTGCCACAATAACCAAGCATTCTGACGGTTGGCCCTTCGACCCTTCGGCACCCTTCGACTCCGCTCAGGGGCCGTGCTCAGGGACCACAGGTTCAGGGTTAAGATTATTGTATCGAGACGAAATACTTAATTTAACAAATAATAATATGCCGATAGGGGTTACTCATCAACAAATTTTAAATTTTGAAAATAGTAACTTTTAAGTTACATTTACGTCTATGGATAAAGTAAGGGAAGTCATAGCCTACCAAGACCATTTTGAGAAATTTCTGAGAAAACAAACGGAAAAAGTTCAAAATAAAATCTACAAGGTGATTGAGGCTATTGAAACCCTGGAAAGAGTACCTAAAACTTACTTAAAACCTATCAAGACCAAGAAAGGGTTATTTGAAGCCCGTATTCAGTTGGGTTCAAATATTTGGAGGGTATTTTGTTTTTTTGACGAAGGCAAGCTTGTTGTTTTATTAAATGGCTTTCAAAAGAAATCACAAAAAACACCTCCCAAGGAAATTGAAAAAGCGAGTAGGTTGATGGACCAATACTTTTCCGAAAAAGAATCAGAAAATAAGAAAAGGACGAAACCATGAATACGAAAAGCTGGAAAGACATAAAAGAGGATGTGTATGGAATGAAAGGCACACCCAGAAGAGATGAACTTGATAGAGATTTTGAATCCTTTAAAATCGGTGTATTATTGAAGAAAGCCAGAGAGGATAAGAATTTGACCCAGGAACAACTGGCAGAATTAGTAGATAAGAAAAGAACCTATATTTCAAGAGTTGAAAATAACGGAAGCAACCTCACTCTAAAAACGCTCTTCGACATAGTAGAAAAAGGATTGGGAGGAAAAGTCAAAATTACTATTGAAGTTTGACAACAAAAAAATACGCGATATAACCTCACCATGGATACAGCGGACGATTCCGATTAAATAGCAAAATCAATAGCTTTAGAAGGTTAGGGATAGTTTGGAAGGGATCGCTTCCAAATGCCCTCCGGCTCAAAGTTGAACCCCGTTGTGGTGCATTATCTGCAATGATGAACAAAATTACAATACTTGCTCTTGCCTTAACGCTACATTCCTGCGCAACTAGCACATCGGAACAAAAATCTAACGTCTTAGAACTTGAGATTGATACGCCATTATTAATCGAATTCGAGACTCAAGAAACTGAGCTCAGTGATGCACTCGATTTAATTATTGGACATTTAAGGGCAAAGAATGCTCCTCTTGACAGCCTTTATCTAATGGGATATCAAACTGACTCGATACCATGGAAATTTGATATAGGCCACTATCAGAATTTTGTCTCAAGAGCCCTTGTTATGCAAGGTAATGCTAGGGTTGATTCGATTCTGAAATATGATACAGTTGAATTTATGGAGCCGATCTATATCCCACCAACAGGAAACTTAAGTGGTTATGAGAGATTCATTCTCTATAACCCTGAAACTGGTGAACTCAATGACTTCTTATATCAATGAAAAGTGAACGCATGCCAATTACCAAGTATTCTGACGGCTGGCCCTTCGACCCTTCGGCACCCTTCGACTCCGCTCAGGGGCCGTGCTCAGGGACCATACTCAAGGTCCAGCTCATCGTATCGGGAATTAGGGTTAGTATGGGAATGGTTTTCCCTCTTTTGTTTTTTCAGATGATTAAGGCAACTTTTCTGATGGCTTAATTGCGAGTTTTAGGCTATTTTTACCATTTTAAAATACCTTTCCCATTAAGCTATTTGATCCTTACTGTTTTGCTTCTAAACCTTTATGCAACTCAAAGAGATCTAACTGGAAAGTCATTTTATAGCCATTTTCATTAGAAAGGTGGTCTTTCCCTTAGATTCTTTGACCGAAACACTTAATTTGATGAATAATATGCCGAGGCGGTTGGGGGCATAGGTCATTACTCAACTCGAAGGCTAAATAGATATATACAGTTGTTGTGGGCAATTAAAATGAGACTGATAATAAATAAAACAACCAGACTCAGACGTGAAAAGTTTAATGATTTCCGATTCTGAAGTTGGAGTATATCTGTTTGGATCCTATAAGGAATCTGATTCACCTGCAATTTGGAACAATTGGTTTGAGAAGGTTGAATATGCAATTGAAGCTTCACAAGAATAGGGTGTTAATCAAAATGATTGGCAAGAAATACCACAGCCTTTGGAAAATTGCCAATACGATTGGATAGCGCCAGTAAGAGTGAAAGGGCGAGAAATTGGAAATCCTGAATGGGGCAAATTTGAAAGATTTCAAACGGAGTATGGATAGAAATCAAAACTTGATATGAATAAGCTAAATTTTGAAATAAGAAAAGACCTGGTTAATGATAATTTCACAATATTTTCGACACAAATAATTATTGACGGCAGAAACCTGATTGATTCATTAAAAGACTATGAACTGCGATTTGTGGAAAAAGGTAGTGAAAATATTGCAGGAGCTTATGACGGACTTGACCCAAAAGTTCTTTTTGCAAACTTGACAAATTCCGAGGACGAAGAAAATTCAAAGGAAGATAAATCAGATATACTTGATTGTGACTGTGGTTCACGAGGCTGTTGGACTTTTATGATTAAAGTAATTGAAAAACAAGATACCGTGATTTGGACTGGATTTGAACAAATTCATCTAGGCAAAAATTCTGCGAATTTTTGGGATTATTCTGATTTTAAGGATTTTGAATTCAATAAAAAGAATATTTTAAGAAACTAAATGAACTATTAACTACCCACAACAATGTTTAAAAATATTAGCTGAGAAAGTAGTGAATTCAGGGGGTGTAGCCGATTAAAATTTTCTATAACTTGACAGAAAAGTGCCACGCAGTCGGCTACTATTCTTATGTGTGCCGTTATTGTGCCACGAAGCTGTGGTAATTCAGAAGGGTTAAATCCTACCTAAATAATTTGCTGTTTATTTAGAAGGGCTATTGACAGTTAAACTCGGAAGGGTTAGGTTTCTGCTTGAGCTACGAATGCTCAAATGTGCAAGCTATAATACATAAGCGTGAACCCAGAGTAGCTTCGAGAAGTGTAACTGTAGATAGGAGCGTTTCGATTCCGATTTTTCGGGAAACTCTTGATTATTTCATGGATTAACAGCAATGTGAAGTGCCATGGTCCACCGGAGGTATTGGGGTGGGGTGGTTATAGATGGATTATCTCTATGCTTGGAAGATTTATTTGAAAAGCATATAAATAAGGCTATCGGTTAGTCGTATGAGGGGAAAATTTCCTTTGTTTAACAGGATACGGTTTGAAGAAAGGGACGCGGGTAGTCTGCTTCTTATTATTATCTTAATAGGTAGTAATAATGTAGGCTATCAGGGGCTACTCTACCCAACAATCAAAAAAAGCAGGACAGTGCGGAGTATTGCATGCTTATTTGGAGCAAAAATTGCGGAGAATATATGAATTGCGGAGAATAGGGGGTATATTAACCGCATAATTTGCGGAGATATGGCTTTATACATTCATAACAGAGATAATTGGACTGATTTTACTTGGGATAGCAAGAAAGTGCTTTTGAAATTAAGTGAAACCAGACACTTACAAGGAAAACTGTTGGGACGGATGGAATCGCTTGGTTTTGATTTACAGAATGAAGCAATTCTGAATACCCTAACACTAGAAATTGTAAAGTCATCTGAAATCGAAGGAGAAATCCTAGAAACAGAACAAGTGCGTTCTTCCATTGCACGTAGACTTGGAATTGACATTGCAGGTGCAATCGAATCGGAAAGGCATATTGATGGCATTGTAGAAATGATGTTGGATGCAACGCAGCGATATGATTTGCCTCTCACAAAAGAACGATTATTTGGATGGCATTCAGCACTTTTCCCAACTGGTTGGAGTAACCTATTTAAAATAACGGTAGCGGATTGGAGAAAAGACACTAAAGGTTCTATGCAAGTTGTGGCGGGACCATTGGGTAAGGAAAAGGTCCATTTTGAAGCTCCAGCTGCAGAGCGGATAGACTATGAAATGGAGAAACTTCTAGATTGGATTGAAAATGAAATAGAAGTTGACCCTGTTCTTAAAGCGGCAATTGCACATTTATGGTTTGTTACCATACACCCATTTGAAGATGGAAATGGTAGAATAACGAGGGCAATTACTGAAATGATATTGGCTCGCTCAGACAATAGCGTTAAAAGATTTTATAGCATGTCGGCCCAAATTAGGGTTGAGCGGAAACAATACTATGGCGTTTTTAGAAAGAACACAGAAAGGAAATTCTGAAATAACAGAATGGATTTTGTGGTTTTTAGCATGTTTGCAGGAGGCAATAAAGGCAACTTATGTTGTACTTCAAAAGGTACTTCAGAAAGCTGAATTTTGGAAAATGCATGCTGCAACCATTTTAAATGAACGTCAGCAAAAAATGATTAATAGATTATTTAACGGATTTACAGGAAAACTTACCACCACAAAATGGGGCAAGATTTGTAAATGCTCTCAAGATACTGCCTTAAGAGATATTCAAGATTTGATTAAGAAAAATATATTACACAAAGATCCAAGTGGTGGAAGAAGTACCAATTACGAATTGGTAGAAATGCCAGCTACCAACAATTAAGCTACAATGTTGAGCGTCAGATTATCAGCAATGTGAAGTGCCATGGTCTACCGGAGTCATAGGGGTGGCGTGGTTATAGAGGGATTATACCTATGCTTGGTAGATTCATGTGAAAAGCAAATAAAGAAGGCTATCGGCAAGCCGTAGGATGGAAAACTTGATAGCTTGTTCTGTATTTTACAGGATACTGTTTGATGAAGGGGTTGCTGATAATTATCTTCTTATTATTTTTAGAGGTATTAATAAAGTAGGCTATCAGGCGCTACTCTACTGAGCAAGCCCTACACTAGTGAATATTCTCCAACTTATTACAAAAAAACAAGTATCTTAGAATATGGTAACTGACGAACATAAAAATAGGCTTATCGAAAAAATTAAATCAATCCATGACAAGGATATCATTGATGAAATTTATAGGCTTCTTAAGGTTGACTTTGACGATCCGGTTTATGTGACAAATGAAAAACAAAAAGCTGAAATAGCTGAAGCCAGAAAACAAATCGAAAAAGGAGAAGGAATTGATTCTGAAGAAGTTTTCAAAAATGTGCGTAAATGGCTAAAAAAATAAAATGGTCTCCTCTAGCCGAAAGGGAATTCAAAGAAATTATAGCGTATTGGACTAACCGAAACAAATCAGAATCCTTTAGTGAAAAATTAATTGATTTGTTTGAGGACGCCACAGAGTTGATTGCCACTTTTCCAGAAATGGGTCGGTCAACGGACATTGAAAATGTTCGTCAGAAATTAGTCCGAGATTATTTAATCTTCTACGAGGTAGACGGAGAAATAATAAATATACTAACAGTTTGGGATCCAAGACAAAACCCTGACAAATTAGAGCTACGGTAAATTGTGTAGAGACAGCTCATAACCTCACCTTGGATAAACGAGAACTCATAGTAGCTTCGAGAAATGTAGCTAAAGATGTGGAGCGTTTTGATCACGATTTTCGGGAAAATCCTGGGACAACCTAGTCCCCTTCGACCCTTCGCCACCCTTAGACTCCGCTCAGGGGCCGTGCTCAGGGGGCAGATCATCGTATCGAGAATTAGGGTTACTATAAGGAATGATTTTCCCTCTTTTGTTTTTTTAGATTATTAAGGCAACTTTTCTGATGGTTTAAGCGGAATTTTTGGGTGGTTTTTACCATTACTGAGTTGAGGTTCCCGTGAGAGGGCGGTAAGGCCTCCTTATTTTTTTAAGCAAATGGTAATGTCTTTCGAAAAAGTAGTTGGCGAGAAAGAAACTCTTCTTTATTCATCAGTTTTGCCTGGAGGAGATTTTAAGGTAAGGGTAGTGGACAGCTAAGTTCATTCTGCTGGGTTCTCAAGGTTCCAATATTTCTAAAATTTGCGGTATCGTACATGAAAATGAAATTATACTATATTATATGTAATAATTTTAATTTAAAATAGTGAATGTTTAAAAAATCCTTATATTTAGGAATTAAGCACCAATAAACCCAAAAATGTCTCAATATAAACTTGATCATTTCTCAAGTGAAATACTTGATATTAATAAGTTGGAGTCTTCCAAGTTGTTAAAGGATATTTTTTTATGGGATAATTTCAGAAATGGTGCTGACGTTGCATTTATTCAAATTTATGAGCAATTTTTTGATTGTCTATATGCTTGTAGCAATCGCTTATTTCAAAATGAATCCCAGACCAAAGACGGGAATCAGGAAGTCTTCTTTGACCTCCGGCGCCTAAGACATAAAATAGGCTCTACTGTCAATATTAAGTTTTATTTACTTAACTGCCTTAAACGGAAACTTCAGAATTATTTTTCCAAATGGGAACACATTAGGGAAAGCCTCGAAACCAGTCAGGATTTTGATTTTACAATTTTACATCAACAGCAGTTGATTGATCAACAAATGGGAATGGAGAAGACTGAGGAGTTTAAGAAGTCCAGAGAAATTTTACTAGGGTTCGGTATATGGAATACCAGGGGCTTAAAGTCCTCTCAAAAGATAACCTGCAGCAACTGCTTCTGGAATCAGAGCCGAAAGAGAAGATTGAAAAAGTAACCTTCTTTCAGTTGGCAATCCATGGGGCAATTTGACTGCATTGCAGCCATTCTTCACCTTTCGTTGGGCCTAGTGGCTGTCGCACGCTTTTACCGGAACTACACTGGAATTGATTGCGAATGAAACGATCTGGTTTGGCAGTTTTCAGGAGAAGACTTTGGAGTAGGTATTAAGAAGCATGACATACATTAAGGAATTTAAATAAAGCATACACGAAAAGATGTTTCAATTAAAATTTTAAATCTATGGTATACCTACATGACCCCTAAAGTAGCAGGCTGGTAAAACCAACCGGCAAAGGACTTGTCTAAAGATGGTGAACATTTAGGAATGAGGCCATCCGTATACCAGTCTTATTAAAATTAATTTCCAATAAAAACCCAAAATTATGAAAAATAAATTACTAAAGGCAATACTCAGATTGTCGAAAGGCTTTTTGTATGGCTTACTATTACAAATGATGTTGGTCAACTTTGCCAGTATCATGCAGGCAAAGGGCGTATACAAGGGTAAAGAAGAAGTATCCATTCGTTTATCAGCTTCTGAGCTGAGTGTGCAACAATTTTTCATCGAGGTAGAAAGAGAAACACCTTTTAAGTTTTCATACGAAAACAAGGAGTTGGATAAATCTGAGATAATCCAATTTAAGTACAAAACAGGAACGGTCGAAGACCGGCTAAAAGATGTGGGTCAACAATCAAGCCTTAGTTTTCGGAAAATGAACCACATCATTCATGTGGCCCTGAATGAACCGGCAGAGGTTAGGAGCATTGAGGAGGCGGACTGGGGGCAGGTAAGCGGTACGGTAACCGATGAAAACGGTGAGCCATTACCGGGGGCATCTGTTACTGTAGCAGGAACCGCCGCAGGTACTGTAACGGATTTGGATGGCAATTATAACATTACTGTTCCAGATGGAGCGACATTAATTTTTTCTTATATAGGGTTTGAGGCGATGCGGGTCTCTGTGGATAACAGGACTAAGATTGACGTTAGTTTACAAGCTGATATTTCTTCATTGGACGAAGTGGTGGTAGTAGGCTATGGTACAGTTAATAAAAGGGATTTAACCTCAGCTATTTCACAGGTGAGCGGTAAGGATATTGAGAACCGTTTCACTTCAAGGATTGACGAGGCCTTACAGGGCAAACTTGCCGGGGTATCTGTCCAGCAAACCAGTGGCTTACCCGGAGCAGCGCCTGTTATAAGGATTCGTGGCACCAGCTCAATTACCGAGGGCAATCAACCGCTATGGGTGGTTGATGGCATGCCCATCGAAGATGCCAACATAATTGCCAATATTAACATGAGTGATGCCGAGAGTGTGGAGGTACTGAAAGATGCTGCAGCAGCTGCCATTTATGGTTCTCGGGCATCTAATGGTGTGGTAATAATAACGACCAAAAAAGGCAAGTCTGGCAAAACAAATATTTCATATAACATGAGATACGGTATACAGGAACCTGAAAAATTAGTTGATTTTGTTTCAGGGCCTGAACATGCTGAGCTTTTGGCAGAATGGAGGGCTTGGCGATGGGAATCAACAGGTGGTGATCCAAATGAACCGAATGCAAGCAGACCCGCCAATATGAGGATTGACCCCAACTGGCTGACAGGGGATGTCCCTAATTATAATATTCAGGATCATTTGTTCCGTACTGCATCTATTCAAAACCACAATATTTCCCTTTCAGGTGGTAATGATAAAACAACTTATTTCATGTCGTTAGATTACCTGGATCAGGAAGGTATTGCTGTCGGAACATCCTTTGAAAGGTTCTCTATAAGGACAAACGTTGAATCTAAAGTGACAGATCTGATCACCATTGGGTTAAATATTGCAGGAAGCACTTCTACTCAGATTGATGCCAATTCCGAAGGAAAAGATAGAAATATAAACACTTCATTGAGGCATGGTGCTCTTGTAGACGCCTCAGATTTTTATTTTTGGATGATGGTTTTACATTTAGGAATGATTATTCATTTGAGTATGGGTTAGGTAATGCTTCAAGTAGTATCTATCAGCTTAACAATCTAAGTCAGGAATTTACCAGACCACAGGCACTAGTTAATACGCACATCGATTTTAATTTAATTGAAGGCTTGGTCCTCAAGATGGCCGGATACTATAGATACAATTCTCTTAAGTTTTCAGAAAGAAGAGATATGATACTTGGGGGTGGAAATTCAGGTGCAGCAATTTCAAATGAATTTCAGAATAATTGGACGTTGGAATCAACACTCAACTACATCAAACAAATTGGTAAACATTCAATTACAGGGTTATTGGGATATAGTAGTCAGAAAGACTACACCGAATTCTCATCATTATCAGGTAGGGGCTTTCCCAATGATCTTTCCCTCACTTTGAATAATGCAACCGAGATATCGAGCTGGAACGAGGGTATAAATGAATGGTCACTTATTTCCACGTTTGCAAGGACTACTTATGGATATGACTCTCGTTATTTATTCACAGCGAGCATCCGAAGAGATGGTAGTTCGAGATTCGGTTCTAATAATAAATGGGGCTTATTCCCATCTGTTTCAGCAGCATGGAATATTGCTAATGAAGCCTTTTTGAGAGATAATTCAATCTTTAGTAATCTAAAGTTACGAGCAAGCTATGGTAAGACAGGTAATAACCGAATTGGAAACTATCGGCATTATGCTACACTGGCAAATGCCAATGCTGTACTGGGGTCAGGTGAAGTACTTGTCAGCGGTTTGACACCAGGTGGTTTTGAAAATAGAGATTTAACCTGGGAAAAAACAGCAACAACTAATATTGGGATTGACCTAGGATTTCTTAGCGATAGGATCAATTTATCTATTGATGCCTATGAAGCGCTAACTGATGATCTCCTTTTATCAACCCCGTTACCACTAACAACAGGATTTTCGTCCACTATATTAAATGTTGGTGATGTTAGTAATAGAGGAATAGAGATTGAATTAAATACTAGAAATATTACTACCTCTGATTTTGAGTGGAGTACTACTTTTAATTATTCATTTAATAAGAATGAAGTACTGAAAATGGGTCAAAATGATGCTCCGATCATAGATGGTGAGTGGTATTCTCGAGTCAGTTACACCGGAGTAGGGGAGGCAATTGGAAGTTTTTACATGTGGGAAACAGATGGTATTTTCCAAAACGAGGCAGAGGTAGAAGCCGGGCCTATTTTTAAGAATGAAGAGGTGGGAGACGTACGCTTTAAGGATCAGGATGGTGATGGGGACGTCGATGAGGATGACAGAAGGATCGTAGGTCAGCCAATGCCCAAGTGGCAATTTGGTTTTACCAATAATCTGAGGTACAAAGATTTCGACTTTAGTATTTTTATCAATGGCTCCGGGGGACATCAAATTTATAATGCTCAGGCCAGGTATTATGACAGGGCAAGTGCTACTGATAATAACTTAATGGCCAGATGGGCAAACAGGTGGCGCTCAGAGGCCAATCCAGGTGATGGGATTACACCAAAAATCTCTTCTACGACCGGTACCAATGGGACAGATGAAGAACAGGATGCATGGCTTTATGATGCAGACTGGTGGAGAATTAAAAACATCACACTTGGCTACAATTTACCAGAAACCTTATTATCAAAAATAAGGGTCTCCCGATTGAGAGTTTACGTCTCAGCTGATAATCTTTTCCTAAAAACTGATTATGTGGGTTATAATACAGAAGGAGTGTTTGCTCCAGGCGCAGCAAACAGAGGTGCCAACCAAACTGAGGCCAGCGCAAGCGGAAGTTGGGGTTATGATTTCGGAACTTTGCCTCTACCAAGAACTTTTGCAGTTGGTTTAAATCTCACATTTTAAATTGTACTTATCATGATGAAATTAAATAATATATATAAGACAGTTCTATTACTTTTTGCAATCTGTATGGGGGCATGCAGTGAGGAATTTCTAGACCTGCCCCCAAAAAGCAATGGTACAGTGGGTCAGTTCTATTCCAATCAGGCTGACTTTGAAACAGCGGTAGTAGGTTTATATTCCGAATTTAAAGGTGCGGTGATTGAATTACAGATGCTGGAAGAATACCGTGGAGATAATTTGACGAATATTCAATATTGGTATCTCGAACTTGCGGAAAATCAGTTCGGTCCGAATACAACTAGTATGTTTTGGGATCTCTATACAGAATTAATCTATCCTGCTAACATCATCCTGGAAAGAGTTGATCAAGTAGATATGGATGATGCAGCCAGGGATAGAATAAAAGGTCAGGCCTACTTCTTTAGAGGAATTGCTTACTACACTTTGAACTTATGGTTTGGAGGTGTACCAAGTGTTACAGAACCACTAGATGTTGATGAATCCTATAGTCTCGGACGATCTACTGAAGCTGAAATCTGGGCTTTAGTGGAATCTGACTTCACTCAGGCTGTCTCATTACTCGACCCTTCAGTTGAAATAGGAAGGGTGGATAAGTTTGATGCTGAAGCCTATCTGGCAAAAGCCCTTATGCAACAGCAGAAATGGGGTCAGGCAGAAACCGCTTTAGCAGATGTTTTCAATAATAGTGGGGCTGCCCTTGAGACCAATTGGAATAACCTGTGGACCATGGATGCTGAGAAAAGTTCTCAGGAATACATGCTTTCAGTCCTATTGAGCCCTGTTGCTCCAGCCAACAACTGGGCGCAGCAGTTTTTATATATGGAAAACACACCGGGTTTACAGGGTAATTTCTTATATAAGCCAGGTTATTACGAATCATTTGAAGCTGGTGATATCAGAAGGGATGAGACATTGGGTTTTACGCCTAATCAATTGAAAGAGGAGAATAGAAAATATGACTTTGGATATGACTTAAATGAATTTAGGTTTGTTGGAGATCTGGTTGTGCTCAGATTCGCAGATGTTCAACTGCTATATGCTGAAGCTATTACCATGAACGCAAATTCAACCCAACAACAGTCGTTGGATCTGATGAACGAGACAAGAAATAGAGCTGGTTTAGCCTCTCTGACTCTTGCAGATGTTCCTACCCTTGATGCTTTTATTACAGCTATTTTAGCAGAAAGAAGGGCCGAACTGGCATTTGAGGGACATAGGTATTCTGACCTTAAAAGGCAGGATAAGCTTGTAGAATATGTAAATGCCATGGGTGGAGTCTATAATTTTGATGAAACTTACAACTATGTTCCAGTCCCATTGCAGGAGATTGACAAGGTAGGATCTGATATCCTGAAACAAAATGAAGGTTACTAATATTAACCGCCTCAGCTTCTATTAAGTGAATTACTAGTGATCTGATATTGATCTCATAAACAAATGAGGTGGATTATGTCCACCTTATTTGCTTTATATGTTCGGGTTTATGGTTTTTTCTCATTAACAGTTTATTAAATTAATTTAAAGAATAATAGCTTTATCATAATAAAAAAAAATCATCATGAAGCATATTACTAGGGTTTTGCTAATTGTCTTTGTCATGTCAATAGTCCAGTCATGCACTAACGAGGTTAATGACAACAGCTATATCAAATACGAAAGTGTCCGATTAACTCCCGAGGAGAGAAAGATTGTGGAGGAAAAACTGGACGGACTTCACGAAAAATTCGATCCTAAAGAGAATATGATTACAAAGACGCTGAGCGGATATAATTACCACACCGATGCAGATAGTGGCGTATTTCATGAGGTTCGGGGCTCATTCTATTATGCCGCTTTATTATTGGATTTGTCTGATGACCAATACACTGATCGGGCTTTTAATATTATTGAAAAGACAATCACATTGCAGGATCAGGATACTACTTCCAAATCAGTTGGTGTATGGCCCTATTATCTGGAAGAGCCACTTTCAACCAAAAAATCTCCTATTGATTTTAACTGGGCCGATTTCAACGCTGTAAGTCTTCTTGACGTTTGGATGGGTCATCAGGATAGGATTCCCAGTGACCTAAAACCCAAAATCAAAGACGCGCTGATTCTGGCAGCCAAATCAATCCAAGAACGAAATATGCGGCCTGGTTATACCAATATCGCTATCATGGGGGCTTATGTTACCTATATGGCTTCAAATCTGTTTGATCTTCCGGAAATGAGGGAATATGCCAGTGGAAGACTGAAACGATTCTATGATTATACGCTTGACAAAGGAGGGTATTCGGAGTACAACAGTCCTGCATACACGATAGTAGCTCTAGATGAATTGTTTCGAATGAAATCACACATTATTGAGCCCACTGCCAAACAACAAGTTGACTCATTGTATTCCATCGGTTGGGAAATCATTGCTAGACATTATCATAAGCCCACGGGTCAATGGGCTGGTCCTCATAGCCGTTCATACAGTACTTTGGTTCAGCCAACTTTTTATTCAATATTAAAAGAAGGGTCAAATGGACAAATAGATATAGGAATTGAACAAAAACGCAACAATGTAAAGATCAAACATCAAATCCCATCGTATTTGATGCCCTATTTTCTTTCTCCTGAATACCCGCGTACAGAAAAAGATGTCTTCGAGAAAGAGAATCCTCAAACCATTGGTACAAGTTACCTTACTGATGAATATGCACTTTCTACGGCAAACAGATCAAGTCTTTGGAATCAGCGACGTCCATTTTTATTGTATTGGGGAGAGGTTCAAAAACCGAAATACTTACAGGTTAGGTTTCTGCATGATAATTATGATTTCAGTTCTTCCACTTTTTACAGTGAGCAGGAACGAAATAAAGTTCTTGCAGGTATCAACTTTATTTCCAACGGTGGAGATAAACATATTAGTATAGACCGGTTAAAAGAAGGGAAGTTCATTGCTAAAGATCTTCGGCTACGTTTCGAGTTTGGTAATATGAATGAGCAGGATAAACTTGTATTACCAAAGTCAGTAAATGACTTGATTACAATTAACCTTGATCAGTTGGTTTTGAATATGCAGCTATATAATGCCCAATTTGACGCATTTACCGGTCGCTGGGAAAAAGGTGGTGATGATAAAAACTGTTGGATTGATCTTGTCTTTTATTCGGGAGTTGAGAAGGAATTTGATTTAACTAAAATCGATAAAGGTTTTGCGGGGTTTATATTTGAAGTTAATACGGTAGGTGATCGCCAGGAGAATAGAGATGTTAAAATCTCTGAAACTGATGGAGTATTAAATATCGAGTGGAAAGGACTTAAACTTGAAACCCCTGTAAAACCTCAATCCCCGGAGAATACATTCATTTAATGAGTTGCCATCAAGTTGATAAAAAATCTTAGGACCGGGTTTAAAAGAAATAGCTCAACCCTATGCAAATATTGACTAAGCAGAAACCTATCTTTAAAAAAATTGATGGGTTAACTGAAAACTGGAAGGCAACCTAGCAATGCCTGTGAGTACATTGCTGAGAGAAGACCAGGCCATAAACACAATCAGGTTTATTCTGAATTTGACGGGTTACCAAATAATAATAAATATTCTTATGCATTCTAAATGTTTGTTCGATAAATGACCAATCTGAAAATTTGTCTTTTTACCATATTCGCTGTTTTTTGTACTTCTTCAGTGAAGGCGCAAAATGAATCCGCGAATGAGACCTCCGGAACTGAAAAAGTATTCAAAATCTTTCAGTTCCCTAAAAATCAGATACCACGTATAGATGGAAAATCGGATGATTGGGAAATAGTACCCAATTCGTATGAATATGGCAATGAAATGTTGAAAGATACAGAGGATGGATTTGGGAACGCAATTGATCATACCAGTGATTTGGATGTAAGCGTAAAGGTAGGTTGGGTAGAGGGTTTGAACAGGCTGTACTTTTTGTATGAAGCTACTGATGATTTTTGGGATTTTGGTAGGTTTAGTAATAAGGGGTACCTCAATGATATTTTTGAAATAGTGGTTGATGGCGACCTTTCCGGTGGTCCTTTTATTTATAACCCAGCTTATACTAAAGAAGACCTGAAGTGGGATAGCCAAACGGAGGCCTATTTAGAAAACCATTTTACTTTCAGTGGTGTCCACGCTCAAAATTACCATATCTATACCCCGCCTGTTAATAACGCATGGGTTTTGATTTGGGGCAACCAACATTGGATAGGTGATTTTCCTCAATCAAATTATGCTTATGATTACAACTTTGAACCTGGGGAGGAAGGAAAGCTCGTTTTGGAATTTTGGGTTACGCCCTATGATTATGCCCCTTTTGAAGGCCCTCAAAAGGCCATTGAATCGGAACTCATTCAGGGGGAAAGCATTGGGCTTTCCTGGTCGGTATTAGATTTTGACGGAGGGGAAAGAGAGGGGCATTTCAATTTATCCCATGATACCCGCATGGTGAAAGACGCAAGCTACCTGCGCAAGTTTAAATTGATGCCAATAGAAAGTGAATTAAAGGATATGATCAAGGCAGAATGGTCCTTTGAAGTGATAGATATGGAAAAGAAGCGTGTATCCTTCAGAGATGAATCACAAGGTGAGATTTTGAAATGGGAATGGGATTTTGGGGATGGAAATTACTCGAATGAACAACATCCGATCTATCAATTCAAAGAAAAGGAATTCACAAAGTGGTGACCTTAACTGTAGAAGGGCCTGCCGGTAAATCTAAGCATACGAAGTACTGGGAAGTAATGATAAGGTAAATACTATTTTGAAGCACGGCTATTGCTCTTATAAGGCAGGAGATAGTGAATCAAGAAGAAAAGATATTGTCGACTTCCTGAAAAGGTGCGGTTAAGTTGGGGAAGAAAAAAGAATGCCTTTTGCCATTGGTGAACTTATCAAAAAAGAGCGAAGACTTTTAAAAATGACGCAAGAACAACTTGCCACCAAAACAGGGACTAAAAAAAGCTTTATTTCCATAATTGAGAATGGAAAAAGTGATATTCAACTTTCAACCCTTTATCGAATATTAGAATTAGGAATAGGTGAAAAATTTATTGAAAATAGAATAAAAGCGAGTTCAAAATCACCTAAAAGCAAGCAGGCGAAAAATGCTTACTTGAAAATTTTTATCTTTAACCTATATATCATGCTACTTACTTTTATTCAAAAATCTGAAAGCAGGACCTTATTTAGCTAATAATTTAGTTCTCCTAAATCACCAACTTTTTGTAGCTTCAAAACGTTGTGAATAATGCATAAAAATCCGTTTCCATAATCTCTGGATGTAATGGTGTTGGAAAAACAGCCGCTTCATATACCATTACTCTATTATTCTTTTGGAAAACACCAATTAATCGCTGACAAGATGGGAACAGACGATTTAGAAATAATCGATATTGAAAAATTTAAACAATTGAAAAAGTTTTATGACTCAAAAAGATAAACAAATTGAATTAAAAGATAAGATTGTAAAAGGACTTGAGAAAGTCTATGAACGTCTTCTTGAATTCAAGAAAACAAAAAACAGCGAGCTTGTGATAATGGAAGGAGATAAAATCGTGAAAATAAAACCGGAATAAGCACCATGCACAACACATTTTTCAAAATTATTAGTTGAAAAATACTTTAAAATACAATGGGGTATATAAAAGAACCAAAGGATGTTGACTTTATTATAGAAAGTGAGCCTTTAATAGCCCATAGACAGAAAACGAATCAGTAAATTTATCGCTGACTACAAAGGGAAAAACAACAATAAAAAGATTACAACGCCAACATCGAGACAACCCTGATAAATGTAGAAGTACGACCGCATAACAGAATGTATAGTTAATTACGGTTTGTGTTGATATTCAATTTTTTAGCGTTTAAAATTAAAGTGCTAAACCAAAAATCATGGTGCATTAAAATCCGCCACAACCCAAACATGTGCGGTTACACTTTATCGAATACTAGAATTAGGACGGGACAAAATTAAAAAAAGATCCTGCCATTTTTTGGCAGGATCTCATAGGTAAGTTACCTGGTATCATTAGCTTTTCCCTCACATGATGTTCTAAATGTTTGGAATTAATTGCTATGATTTACTTATTCAAGCATAAGCTGATGAGATAATAATCACCAGCTTTACCATCATATTGTCTTCGACCAATGGCCCCGATTTTTCAAAGGGCGTACTCAGTTACTTAAAACATAAATCGTTTTAATTAACTAGGGTTGAAGAGTGATCGAAATGATCCCTGAATCTGTAGCTCCTGAAAATACAATCGTAACTGCATCGCCTACATTATTCAAACCAGCTTCAGACTTTGAGTAGGTTACGGTAGCAGTCAAATCGCTGCCAACCGTCACCTCTTTTAAAGACCCGTCTAAAGGCAATAACTGTAATGCTCCATCAGGATCCCATGAAGGCACCTGGTTTTTTAATACCTCTGCTTTCATCACATCTCCTGATTTTGCATTTGGAAAATAGGCATTAATGGTGAAATCAGAATCTGCCGCCGTTACACCATTTGAGGTGACTTCAGAAATATCAGTAATGATCACCTCACCATTTGCATCCAAAGGGATGTCAAAATAGGGTTGCTCGGTACAACCCATCATTAATACAAACGATACTATTAATGATATCGATAATATATTTTTAGTTTTCATATTTATTCAATTTTTGATTAAATGAATGCCTCGAGACTACTTTGTTTGTGTTGGTAAATACCCAAAATTCTGCTGAATTTGCCCATTGTTGTTCATTTCATCTCCTGGTATAGGAGATAACAAATGCTGAGGAGTAAAAGCAAAGTTGAATATTTTAGGTTGGTAACCAACGAAGTTATTAATGCCTGAGATTTCTTCATCGCCATAAACGATGCACCTTCTCGTACGTCGCTGATCCCAAAGCATTTTGTTTTCAAATACCAACTCCCAGGCACGTTCACTAAGTATATCTTTCAGGGTAAGCGTTGCGCCACTTAGAGGTGCTAAACCGGCCCTTAGCCTTACTTCATTTATCCCTTTCTCTATTTCTGTGGCACTTTCACCCAATGCCCAATTTACTTCTGTTAGCATTAGTAATATATCAGCATATCTGTAATGTGACCAATTCAGTCCGGATCCATTCACTGATTTTACTGCTGCTACATCGTAGTATTTGAATAAGTGAGGAGGCGAAAATTGAATAATGTCAGTTGGATCATCAATGTTCGTATCCCAAGTAAAAAACATCCCTCTCTCCATAGCACGTTCATCATTAGCAGCATATGAATCATAATAATGCTTAGCTGGAACAAATGAACCGTTCTCATCAGATTTCGAGATTTTAGTCAATAATGGTAAAGAAGGTTGCAATATGCCATTGTTATAACCGGGTTGGATAGAATACTGTACTTGAAATATGGCTTCTCCATTATTGTTCATGGCCGGATCATGCAAGTCATCATAAGTTCCCAATGCATAACTACCGTATAGCGCATCAAGCTGTACTTTCGCTTTTTGCAAAAATGCCTTAGCAGTACCACCACTCACAGGATACTCCTGCATAGACCAAGATCCCTCCCCACACCAATCTTTAGCAGGATTAGTCTCTACTTCCTGGTAGGGATATCCGGAAACGGTAAGGTATACATCAGCTAAAATCGCTCTGACAACATCCTGTGTTACACGTCCATCGTTGGATTTACCAGCTGGAACAGCATTTAGTGCAAATTCAAGATCAGGAATAATTACCTCATCGTATATTTGCTTGAGACTGGTACGAGGCATTTCTGCTTCATTTACATTGGCAAGAGGAGCGGTAATCATCACCGCATCACCCCAGTACCGAACGATATTGAAATAATAGAAGGCGCGTAAGGCACGTACTTCTCCTTGATATTGAGCCAATATTGCTTCCGATAGATCTACAGAAGGGAGCAAATCCAGCGCAAGGTTAGCATCCTGAACCCCAGCATACCAATTTGACCACTGATTATTGAAATTATCCAATAGGTTACCTGTTACCTGATTCGTAGCATATTTATCGAATTGGGCATGTGGTTCACTTGTAAATGCGCCACCTGTAGGGAACTCTAAGGTGTTGGGCAAAATATTCCCCCAATCCCTGGCACCACCGGTCCAGGAAGATAGCATTCTGTAAGCGCCAATTGCTAAAGGTTCTCCGTATTCTCTAGACGTCAAATCCGCTTGAGAGGTAAGCTGATTAGTCGGTACTTCCTCCAAAAAGTCCTCGCAACTACTTAGGGTAATAAGGAATACCATTAAAAAAATTGCGGGTCTTATCACGATATTATTTTTATTGTATTTCATATTATTAACTCTTTTTAAATTAGAAATTAACATTAACCCCTAAAATGAAGTTTGTAGGATTAGGATATTGATATTTATCAATATTCTGAATATTAGATCGCCCTTTATCCAGCGAACTACCTTCAGGATCATATCCTTCCAACTCAATTGCAGTTAATAGGAAGAAGTTTTCCATTGAGTAATAAACCCGTAAACTACTAATACCTGCCAAATCAGAAAATGTGTAGCCTATCGAAGCTGCTTGTCCTCTGATAAATGCTGCATTATAGATTTCGTGGGTATCAGTAAAAGAATCGTACCGTGCACCAGCATTTCCCGCTTTTACCTGAGCTACCATGGTGTTCTCCTGATGGTCTGGACGCCAAGCATTAAGCACTCTGTTTACCATGCCTGATACAAATTGACGGTCTTCAGCAGACTCATGCACAATGGCTTTGTCCACTCCACCAACAAATTGTATCGTTATGTTGGCATCAAATTTCCCATAAGTGATAGAATTGATCAATCCACCGTAAACATCAGGATAAGAATTACCAATAATATTACCATCAGAAATCAACTCGATTTTTCCGTCCTGATTTACATCTTCAAACTTCAAGTCACCAGGCACCCTACCATAGCGTGCAGCCAAAGCAGCTTCCTGTGTGCTATATACACCCATACGGTTAAGTCCGAAGAAAGAACCTATTGATTCGCCAACTCTATATACTGAAGTAGCGTTACCTGCACCGGCATCAACGAAAACGTCGGCATCTGAGGGACCAAGTTTCAAAATCTCATTTCGATTGGCAGACAGTGTCAGACGTGAATCCCATGAGAAATTAGGCCTTTGAATATTGGTGGTTCCCAATCCGATTTCTACCCCTCTGTTTTGTACTTCTCCTAAGTTTACAAAAGCACTACCGGGTGCGCTTGAATTTGGTAATGGAAGATTAAACAACATGTCGCTCGTCGTTTTATGGTAATAGTCAGCTACGATACTGACCCTGTCCTTGAACAAGCTAAGGTCAATTCCAATGTCATACTGAAAAGTTGTTTCCCATTTTAAGTCGGGATTACCTGTAGATCCTGGATAGAAACCTGATTGTAAGCCATTTCCAAACATCACATTTGCTGTGTTGATATACCTTTGGGTTACAAAACTTCCAATCTCCTGATTACCCGTCTGCCCGGCACTGGCCCGAATTTTAAGATTAGAAACTACACTGTTACTTATCAAAAATTCTTCATTGGAAATTGTCCAGCCTAACCCAATAGATGGAAAGAAGGTATATTTATTGTTAGGTCCGAACTTTGAAGATCCATCCATACGTCCGGTTGCTGTCAACATGTATTTGCCATCATAAGCATAGTTGACACGTGCAAAGTACGAATTCAGTGCACTTCTTTGATTTGAAGAATAGACTTGCGGTGTATTTGCGCCTGCATTTAAATTATTGTAACTGTAAAAATTTGATGGAAAATTAGAAGCCTGCGCTTCTACCCAATCAGTTTGAGTTTCCTGCCAAGAAAGTCCTAGTACACCAGAAAATGAATGCTCGTCAATTACTTTATTGTAATTAAAGTAGTTTTCATTTTGCCAATAAAACCACCTTTGATTGCTTCCTCTGGCATCTGAATTCCTTGTTCCCTGGAAGTCCCCGTTAGACCATCTACTGTCTTCACTCCTGTTATCTATAGCAAAATTTGCCTTAAAACTTAAATCCTCAGTAATTTGAGCGTTAAGTACGATACCTCCAGTCAACTGTTGGTTAAGATAGTATCCATCTCTCTGACCTGTTGTGTATACAATATTGCTCCAATTCTCTCCAACAGGAAAATCTCTGCCAGTACTATAGTTACCTGCATATATACCAAATGCAGGATCATCTGGATATTTGGTAGGCAAAATTGGCCATGTCTCTGAAATGGTTCTGAGTTGATCATCTCCTCTTGTATTTTTCGCCCTTGAATACAAAATATTTGTGCTTACGCCCAGCCATTTATTCAATTCGATATCCGTTGTAAACCGGGCATTTGTACGCTTGTAGTAAGATTGCATCAGAAGACCATCCTGATCAGTATGTCCCAGGGCAAATGAGTACTTTGCATTTTCAGACCCACCACTCACATCAATATAATGGTCTTGCGAAAAGGAATTATCAAAAGCGATGTCCTCCCAGTTTGAGTAATACCTAGGTTTGTAATAATTTCCGTCATTCCCAAGCAGATCCATAAAATAACCTCCCTGGGGAACCTGCTCAAACAAATGCGGCATTTCAGACCATGAAGCGCCAGTACCCCCATTCTCACCGCCTCTGAAATCCTTTGACTTATCCAGAGTACCATACTTAGGGGTGTTGTTAAACGCCTGCTCATATAGGTAGAAAAATTGGTCTGTAGTAACAGTATGATTATTTCTCTGCATGGTTCCCAATGTTGCAGAACCATTATAATTAACTTTTACTTCACCAACTTCCCCACGCTTGGTGGTGATTATGATTACCCCATTTGCTCCTCGGGTACCATAGATCGCGGTGGCGGAAGCATCTTTCAGAATATCCATTGATAAAATATCCTGTGGGTTAATGTTTCTCAAGGCATTGCTAACCCCAATAATTCCATCGACTACAAAGAGCGGATCACTGTTTGAATTAATGGAGTTTGTACCTCTGATACGAATGATTGGATTGGAGCCTGGATACCCAGCACCTTGCTTAACTACTTGAACACCTGACACTTTGTTTTGAAGAGCTTGTCCAATATTAACAACTGGTCTATCTACAAGTTCCTTTGTTGATACACTGGAAACAGAGCCTGTTACGTCACTTCTTCGTTGCGTACCGTATCCTATTACCACTACTTCATCGAGCCCGCTGATATTTTCAATCAGGTTAACATTGATGACTGTTCTAGTGCCTACTGTTTCACGTACGGATTCGAATCCTATAAATGTAAAGTCCAATACTGCATTTCCATCGGCTACATTTAGCTCATAAAGACCATCTAAATCAGTGACAGTTCCGGTTTGAGTGCCGACAACTCGTACATTCACTCCAGGGATACCCTGAGGATCCGTATCAGAAGTAACTTTTCCGCTAACTGAAATAAGCCTTACGGGAGCAGTGGAGCTAGATTGTTGTACTTTTTGCGGTTGATTTACCTTTGGGGTAATTACAATACTGTTTTCATTTCTTACATATTGTAAATCTGTATTTTCCAGAAGTAAATCCAGCGTAGTTTTGAGGGTTCTCTTAGACTTACCTAACGATAGATTTTGATGCTTCTTGATTTGATCCAACTCATAAGAGAACTTGTAAGAAGTGCTTTCCTCTATCTTTTTGAAGGCAGTCAACATTGGCTCACCTTTTAGTTCTATACTGACAGAAACATCCTCAAGATCCGGTAATTGATTGCTGGCCTTAGTAGTAGTAATCATAAAAAGAAATACTAAAAAGCCGACTCCAAGCGTTTTAAAAGGAATTGCCAATGCTTGACAATTCAAGGGATAAAGTCCATGATTTTCAAACAGGACACGATAGGTCCTAGATAAATAAAATTTCATAGTTTTGATTTGGGTTAAGTTAATTGATATTGACTGATTCGATGCCTTTCATTAGGCAGAGCTGCTTCGGATGCAACCGGGGCAGCTTTTTTATTTTCTGGATTTCACATAGGCTATGTTCTTTTTTTACAGATATTTAGTTCAAATAAAATAGATGTTGTTATTTTCCTCCCTTGAGAAAATACCATTGAGTTTTGTCGACGCTTCAAGGACCTGATCTAAGTCTTCCCCCAATCTCAGGGTGTTACGTCTCAATTCAAAAAAAGCTTCTCTAGTAAGGGGTACTGATCGTGTCAAAAAATCCCCGAGAAATCTTATCGTCGAAGCGGAGTTCAACCAGGTTTCATTACTGTCCGGAAGAACCATGTATTTTCTTTCAACAATAGCAGATGAAAAGGATGTTAAGTCTTTTTGGTTGAGCTGTTCAGTTTCTCTTGAAAGAAAAAATAAGGATGTCAAGCAAGCGTAGAAAATAAAGGATCCCACAGCCCAAAACCACTTCCTATTTGTCGTAGTTGATTTTGAAACATTTAGATGAGCAACCTTTCTTTCATTGGTTTTTCGATACCAATCACTACTGGAGAGCAAGCTAGAATCTACATCAGCCCTAGGGAGATGCCACGACTCTTGCATTTTTTGCTTCAGAGTATCTTTATAATAAGGATCACTGAGCATTTCAAAAAGCTCATCTTTTTCTAATGGCAAACTGGTGTTGCCCATATATTTATTGAGCAGATGCATTAATCGGGCATTAGTATTTAATTATTAATAGTTTATTTTAAAATGGTTATTAATTAACAAATTTAAAGTAACATAAACAAATTTGAACAAAATGCTGTCCTAATTAAAAGTCAGATTAAATATATCGGGTTTTGAGTCATTTCTGAAAGTGTTTAGGTTAAATTTTGAAGGTGTTTAGGTTAAATTTTGAAAAAAAACGCCTGTATTATATTATTAGGAGTTTTTCTGTGGTTCTCAAAGGGTCTCACGAGCCATTTTTGCAATTCGATTTTAAAGAAAAGTTGTAATTGAAAATATTAAGAATGAATTATTAAAGAATGCCTGTGTACAATAACCAATTATATTTAACGGCTTTAACCCTTCGGCCCTTCGGCAGGCTCAGGGACCACAGGCTCAGGGACCAGATCATCTTATCGGAAATTTGGCCTACTATTAGGAATGGTTTTTCCTCTTTTGTTTTTTAGCGCTTGGGGATTAAAAAAGTAGGTCGTTATAGGTTGTTTTTTTCGATTTTTATAAGTGATTATGGTCACTTTTCTGGTGGTTTATACCCGAGTTTTGGGCTGTTTTTACCATTTACCGCCAAGAGAGGAATACCAAGCCTATATTCTGGAAATTTTTAGGCCAATGCAGGCCGACAAGCAATTTCAAACAGACCTTATAAACTTGAAACTGAGCATATGGGAATGGGAGGTACAATTAAAAACGGCTTGACAATTGCTAACAGAATAGTGACGCCTAATGATCGAAAGAAAAGCTGTAAATAACGGTTTGACAATATGGCTGCTGAAGTGTTTTGATGGAATATTTGTGCGAGGGTCAACTGAAAAAATTCTATTGAACTTTTATGCTGAAAATCCGTCATTTAGCCAAACCCAAAACTGTTATCGGCAAGCACAAAAACAACTAAAGCAAAAATTTAATTATTAACAAATTTAACAGAACGATGAAAGAAAAAAGCCCGAAAGGGCAAGGCTCTAATGAAAAGGTTGACAAAAAAATGGTTCCAAATAAGAAGGCTGGACCTGTATCAAACCTTGAGCAACATTTACAACCCGATTGGTGGAAACGAATTTTCAATGCTATGTATCTAAAAACGGATGCAGATGTGGTGGAAGATGATAAAATTACTAAAAAAGAAGTTGACCTATTCCAGAAAATAATTAACATAAAAGAAGGAGAAACTCTTTTGGACTTGGCATGTGGACAAGGAAGACATTTAATAGAACTACAAAGCCGAAAGAATTATAATCTCCATGGATTGGACCGTTCTCGGTATTTAATCCAAAGAGCCAAAAACATATCCAAGAAAAAAGGGTTATCTATTAATTTTAAAGAAGGAGATGCAAGAAAATTGCCATATCCTACAGATACGTTTGATTATGTAACCAATCTTGGTAATAGTTTTGGATATTTTGAGACACTTGATGATGATACAAAAATTCTAAATGAGATATTCAGAGTATTAAAACCGGGTGGAATGCTTTTGATGGAAATTCCCGATGGAGAATTTTTAAGAAAAAATTTCACCCCAAGGAGCTGGGAATGGATAGATAAAAAACATTTTGTATGTAGGGAAAGATCAATGGCTGCGGATAATCAGAGGTTAATTTCCAGAGAGGTGATAACCCACACAGAAAAAGGTGTAATAGTTGACCAATTTTATGCAGAAAGATTATATACCAAAGAAGATTTAATTGGACTACTTAAAAATGTAAACTTTAAAGAAGTTGATTTTCATGGAAACATTAGTTCAGATTCTTTGCGTAATCAGGATCTGGGAATGATGGAAAACAGGTTTATCCTGACCGCTAAAGCGATAAAAGAATGGACACCAAAAAAGATTAAAAAGGCAGTTAAAAATGTTGTCGTCATTATGGGTGATCCTACACTCAATGATGTAATTAAACCAGACGCTATTTTTGACTCTGATGATTTTGATACAATTGACAAACTTAAAGTTGCATTGAGCAAATTGGACAATTACAAATTTAGCTATCTCAATAACCATAAGACCTTGGTTGCTGATTTGCAAAAATTGCAAGGGAAAGTGGATTTTGTATTTAATCTCTGTGATGAAGGCTTTGATAATGATGCGGTTAAAGAATTGCACGTGCCAGCACTTTTGGAGATTAATAAATTACCCTATTCGGGTTCTAATCCTCAAACATTGGCCTATTGTTATGATAAGTCTCTCATCAGGGGAATTGCCACTGAAATAGGCGTACCTGTTGCAGATGCATTTATGATAACTGCAGAGGAAAATTTATTTGAACTCAACATTCCATTTCCCGTCATTGCAAAACCTAATTTTGGTGATTCCAGCTTCGGAATTACTCAAAAAAACGTGGCTTATACAATTGAAGAATTGGCGGATGCTATTCTTAGAATAAGGTCACAATTTGGATCTTCTAAACCAATATTAGTAGAAGAATTTTTGACTGGGGCCGAATTGTCTGTTGGAATTATAGGAAATAGGCAAAATTACAGAGTTCTCCCAATAATTGAGGAGGATTTTTCTGAATTGCCGGAAGGACTGCCTAAAATTTGTGGCTATGAAGCCAAATGGTTGACAGACTCTCCGTATATGAAAACCTTAAAATCCATCCCAGCTTCTATTCCTGCATCCACCGAAGAAGTATTGATAAACCATAGCCTTAAGCTTTTTGAAAGACTAAATTGCAGAGATTATTGCCGATTCGATTGGCGATTGAATGCGAATGGAGAACCTAAAATTTTGGAAGTAAATCCCAATCCAGGATGGTGTTGGGATGGTCATTTGGCTAAAATGAGTGATTTTGGGGGGATGGATTATTCACAAATGCTTGCAGCGATTTTAAGTGCCGTAGAATTGCGATATAGTCAAACTGAATCATAAATTGCCAGCCTGTACATTGTATATGCGTAATTGCTTCCTATCTTCAGCAACTACGCATATACTATACCTTACACATAAGTTTAAGAGAAACCTACTTATAGAAAAATCAGTTTGAAAAGGTGATTTCGTTTTTTATTAAAAAATAGGCCATGACACACGCGGAACGCCATATTGTGGAAAACCTATTCGGTGCTTTCTGAAAGTTTAAGTGCTGTAGGTAAATTAGAATTGCTCCAACGGCTTACGAAAACTATTAAGAAAGCCAGAAGCTTTAATGAAAAGATTTTTTCAGTTCTTTCGGGGGATTTGCATCAGAAAAGCTTGCCGAAGAAATTAACAAGGATATTAGTGGAAGCAGAACGTTCAGAACAAAGGACTTGAAATTGTAGTAGATGAAATATTTGCTAGACACGAATATTTAATCTCGATGAAATTATCAGGAAGCGAAGGTCTTCGAATACCCGCGGTGTCGAAGCTGAAATCCGTTATACCTCCTTACTAAGAAGGTTCTCGATTACCTTAATAAAGTAGCATGAATTGATTCATAGAAATAATTGTATTACAGAAAAAGACAGACAAGAGATAGAGCCATGAAAAAATTGTTTTTTCTAATAGCATTAATTATTTCGATTTCCCATCTTAAAGCTCAAGACACTTTGAACTACGAATTGGTAGATGCTTTTAGGATAGACAAGAAATTCTCATCTGAAATTTTAAATTATCTGATAAAAAAAGGGGAATTAACAAAATCTGAGGTTGATGAACGAATGTTGAATATATTTCAAAGCGTTTATGTTATTGATATTTTTAATCCAAATAACCTTAATCAAAACGGAATCTATAGATTTGGTAGAATTACAAGCCATGGAGATATTTATCTCCTGATTAAATCTGAAAACAAAATAGAAATAATTAATGATTTCAGCCATGAAGCAATTCAAAAAAAGGTTGGAAATTTTCTCCAACAAGAATCAAACGAATTTGATGGTCATACAATAAAAAATTATCAAGAAGCATTGAATAATTGGTTTGTAAATAGAAGTTATTGAAAAACAACGAGATATAATATTACCTCAGATTCAGCGGGTGGTTTCGAGTAAATAGAAAAACCAGAATTTTTAGGAAGCTAGGGGTAGGTTGGAAGCGAACGTCTCCGAATGGCCGCCGTCTCCAAACTGAATCCCTTTAGCATGCCACTTAGCTTTTTTAAAGGGATTGGTGGAATCTGCTCCATTGATGAAAATCTAGGATATAAAAAGTTTATTATTGCCCTTTCTTTTCCTTCAGATATTGAATGGGTAGAAGCAGGAATTTTCTCTCCTTATGGAACGATAAAAGTCATTGGAAACGAAGCGAGGAAGGAGTAGAATGGACAATCACCATACCTGCCAATACCATGGCTGAAATAAGGTTGCCTGGAGAAGGAGAGAAAGCTTCCTGTTTTTTTAACCTAAAAGAAAAAGTTTTGAAAAAATAGTTGATGACAAAGGAGTATTTATATATTCGGTAGATTTGCCTAGTGGAATATACAATTTGATGTTGGACGGTAAAAGATTGGAGATGACTATTTAGAATATCAATCTATGATTGAGGGTAATTGGTAATTATTGCAAAAGAAAATTATGCCAATCCATATTTAATAACTATAATTAGGAAGCCTGAGTTGTAATAATCCCTTTTTTGAGGATTGGTCATAATAAATCCAAAAATGCCTAATTATAAACTTGATCCCTTTTCAAGTGATATTTCTGAAATCAAAAATACAGACGCTACAATAATTGTTGCGAATGGGATGTTATGGGATGAATTCAGAAAAGGTGGTGATGCTGCCTTTATTCAGATATATGAGCAATTTTTTGATAGCCTATTTGCTTATGGCATGCGTTTATCTAAGGATGAATCCCAAACCAAGGATGGTATTCAGGAGGTCTTCTTTGATCTCAGGCGTCTACGTCATAAAATAGGCCCTACTGACAATATTAAGTTTTATTTACTTAAATGCCTTAACCGAAAACTTCAGCGTCAGTTTTCCAAATGGGAACACAGAAGGGAAAGCCTTGACATAGGTCAGGATTTTGATTTCACGATTTCCCATGAACAACAGTTGATTGATCAACAAATGGGTATGGAGAAGATTGAGGAGTTGAATAGTGCTATTGCCAAGCTTAGTCCCAGAAAAAAAGAAATCATATATTATTTTTTTTACGAAGGATTTAGTTACGCGCAGGTCCAGGAAATTATGGGATTGGACAGTGTCAAAACTACTCGGAATCTAATGTACAAGGCTTTGGGCTTTTTACGAGAAAAGCTTAAATAGGGCAATAGTGAAGTTTAATTTGTTAGCCGTTTCTTTCTATTAATTAGATATTTCAAAAAAACGTAAAATTTTTAGGTGTTCTTTTGGAGGTGCTTTGTATTTGCATATAAAGCCAGTACAATTTTGATGAAGACCAAAGAGGAATTTTTAATTGACCCAGAGTTTATTGCCTGGGTAAGGCACCCAAATGATCATTTGAATGATTATTGGTCTAAATGGATGGATGCCAATTCTGCAAATTTAAGAGAACTAAAGCTGGCCCGAGAAATTTTATTGCGTACCAACTACCAGGAATACAAGGCCCCGGCGGGGATGAAAGATGCTATTAGACAAAAGCTTTTAACCATAAAACCTGCGGACCATCCAAGAGAAAAGAAGAATTACCGATGGATTATTAATCTAGCAGCTGTGTTTTTGATTGGACTTGCCTTGGTATGGATCTCTGGAGTTTTTAACAAAGACATAGTAGAAAGCCCTGTTGAAAATGTGGTAATGCATCACAAGAGGACCGTTTCAGGCGAGAAATTACAGTTAACCCTGGCGGATGGCTCAAGGGTTTGGTTGAACAGCAACAGTGAATTTTCTTTTCCGGATAAATTTGGAGCTACAGAGAGAAGGGTGATTTTAAAAGGAGAAGCATTTATTGAAGTGGAGAAGGATAGCTTAAGACCTTTTAGGGTTGTCGCTCAGGGATTGGTGACCACTGCTTTAGGTACTTCCTTCAATATTAAGGAAAAGGGTGATTTAGGGATAAAGATTTCATTGGTAACGGGTAAGGTTAAGGTTGAGAATGTTTCCACAAGTGAAGATTTTATTCTTAGACCTGGAGAAGAATTGCATAGAGATCCTATTACAGGTGAAAAAAGCATACGGAAGTTTGATACGCATACTATTTCATCATGGAAAGACGGAATCTTATTGTTTGAAAAATCGAGCCTAGATGAGGTTGTGGAAATACTGGAAAATTGGTATGGGGTAAAGATAAACATGCAAAATCCCACAAAAGTAACCTGGGAATTTTCAAGTGAATACCGTAATCAAAGCCTGGAGAATGTGTTGAAGAGTATGGGCTATGTGCAAAATTTTGAATTTGATATAAAAGGAAAAAATGTTACAATCAAATTTTAAAAATAGAATACACAAGAGACCACCATAAAAAAACCGGTTGGATAAATCCAACCGGCTGTGAGAGGTCTAATGATGAAGAACATTGGGGAATGGATCCATCAATAGACCGTGCATATTGAAATTAATTCCAATAAACATTCAAAAATATGAAAAAAAAATTACTTCAGACAATTATGATGTTGTCCAAAGGCTTCTTGTACGGCTTAGTTTTCCAAATGTTGGTGGTGAACTTCACCAGTGTTATACAAGCAAAAGGCCAGTATAAAAGCATTGAAGAAGTTACCATTCGGCTATCTGCCCCTTCATTAAGTATAGGGCAGTTCTTTAAAGAAGTAGAAAGAAAAACTCCTTTTAAGTTTGCATTTGATAATCAAAGGCTTGACAAGTCCCAGATTATACGTTTCGATCAACAGAAAGGAACTGTAGAAGAGAGCCTTATTGTCGCTGGCAAACAGTTAAAACTAAGTTTCCGTCAGATAAACAATACAATTGATGTAATCAAGCGTACTGAATCTGAGGTAAAAAGTATTTCCATAATGGAAATGAAACCTATCTCTGGTACGGTGAAGGATGAAAATGGTGAAGGGATACCAGGAGCCACAGTATTGGTTGTTGGGACAAGTTCAGGGACAGCGACGGATATAGATGGAAATTTCAGCCTGGATGTAGACGAAGGTGCGGTACTTCTGGTTTCATTTATCGGTTACGAGTCACAAAGAGTAACTGTAGGAAATCAAAGCAGCTTATTTATCACCTTGTCAGAAGATCAATCCTCTTTGGATGAAGTGGTGGTCGTGGGTTATGGTACCCAGAAAAGCAGGGATTTGACTACGGCTGTAGCCAAACTTTCCGGAGAAAAACTTGAGGACAGAACAGGAACCATTACCCGAGTTGACCAGGCATTAATAGGTGCATTGGCCGGAGTTAGGGTTCAGGAAGTTTCAGGTCAACCGGGTAGGCCTTTAAGCATTAAAGTGAGAGGTACAGGCTCGATTACTGCAGGGTCAGAACCATTGTATGTCGTGGATGGTGTGCCTATTTCTGGTGATTTGGATAATATTGCTGTTGGCAATATTGAAAGTATAGAAGTTTTGAAAGATGCAGCTGCTTCTGCTATTTATGGGTCAAGAGGAGCCAATGGGGTAGTAATCATAACTACAAAGAAAGGGACTTCTGGAGCTCCTGTTGTTTCTATCAAAACAAGGTATGGTTTCCAACAGGTTGCAAAAACTTATGATGTATTAAACAGGGATGAGTGGATAGATTTTGCTGTAGAGGAAAGGAACAATACTTATTTATTGAATGGTGGGGATCCTAACGTTCCCTATGATGACAGACCAGGAGGAAGCAGAATAAATCCGGAATGGATTTCAAACCCTGGAAGTTTCCCGGATACAGATTGGCAAGCTTTAATTTCAAGAACTGCACCAATTCATAATTCCCAATTGTCAATTTCGGGAGGTACAGATAACACAACCTATAATGTCTATGCAGACGTCTTTCAGCAAGAGGGAGTTATAAAGCATACAGATTATAACAGGTATTCATTTAAAGTAAATGTAGAAACCAAAATTCATGAGAGGGTGAAAGTTGGTTTAAACATAAGTCCAAGTTTTTCCATCCAAAATGAAGCTGATGCAGAAGATGTGGGTGGACCGATTTCCAGAGCCAAATTTTTAGCACCTATAGTTGAACCTCATTTGGGTACAGTTAACACTGGTGGAGAGCCATATACAAGAACAGATATTCTGGTCAATCCATTGGCTTGGTTGGAGGAAACGGATGATGAAACCAAAAGATTCAGAACGATCGGAAGCTTTTATGCAGAGTTGGAAATCATAAAAAACCTAAGTTTAAGAAACGCTACATCTGCCGATTACTCAACAGGAAACAATAGCTTTTATAAGACCAATAATGTTAATAGAGACAATGGAAGCTACGCTCAAGCTGCTACTTCATTGAATACCAATTTATTGAACGAAACATTATTGAGTTATTCTATCGGAAATGAAAACCATGATTTTACCGCAATAGCTGGGTTTTCTGCTCAGAAATTCCGTAATGAAAATACTTTTAGTGAAGTAAGGGGATTTCCGGATGACTTGGTTAAAACGCTAAATGCGGGTACAGAACTTATAGCCGCCCAATCTACAGCTAGTGAACACAGCCTTTTGTCCTATTTTTCACGTGCTACCTACAGTTTAAATGACCGCTATTTAGTTACAGCAAGTATCCGAAGAGATGGATCTTCCAGATTTGGAGGCAATAACAAATGGGGTTGGTTTCCATCTGTTTCAATGGGGTGGAGAGTATCGGAAGAAAATTTCATGAAAAGTGTCAACGTACTGAATAATTTGAAATTAAGGGCCAGTTATGGCGCAACTGGAAATTACAATATTCCTAACTATGGATACATAGGATCTCTTTCGCAAACAAATTATGTGTTGGGAGATGGAACGGGTAGCCTTGTAGGAGGTTTGAGCCCTTCATCTTTTAGTAATCCGGAGTTAAGCTGGGAAAAAAACAACACTTTAAATTTAGGTGTTGATATTGGCTTTCTGGAAAACAGATTCACATTAGGTGTGGATGTCTATAGAAGCATAACCCGTGACTTACTCTTGAATGTTCCTATTCCAGTTATTTCAGGATTTAGTAGCACCTTGCAAAATATAGGTAAGGTAGAAAACAAAGGGTTAGAGTTTGAACTGGGTGCCAGGGTTATCAATACCAGTGATTTTTCATGGAGAATAGATGGGAATTTATCCTTCAATAGAAATAAGGTCTTGGAATTAGGTCCAGAAGGAGCGCCAATTCCCGGATTTGCCAGAGGTACCTCTGTTACGATCACTCAAATAGGATCTCCAATTGGAAGTTATTTCCTTATTCCTGTAGCTGGAGTTTTCATGACTGAAGAAGAATTGAATTCTAGTCCTAAGTCGAAAACCCAAAATGTGGGTGACTTAAAATATGTAGATACCAACGAGGATGGTATAATTACTGATGATGACAAACAAATTGTTGGGAAAAACCAACCTGATTTTACCTGGGGTTTGACTCAAACCATCCAATATAAAAATTTCGATTTAAGTGTAATGGCTTATGGAGAATCAGGAAACAATTTGCTCAATGAAAGTCAGGGTGGTGCAGGACGTTCCCATGTAGGGAATGTACTAGGATATTGGAGAGACAGGTATGTTTCAGCAGAAAACCCAGGAGATGGTATAACCCCAAGGGCTGCGGTTACTTCAAACTTGACTACGCCCTCAACGTTTTGGCTGTTTGATGGCAGTTTCTGGAGAATTAGAAATGTATCTCTAGGCTATAATGCTCCGGATGTTTTCTTAGGGAATTTTAGAGGTGCAATCTCAGGGTTAAGAGTTTATTTGAGTGCTGAAAATGTATTCACCAAAGACAACTATTTTGGTAACCCGCAAACCGGGGTAAGGGACAACAGCCTGTTGGTTCCTGGTATTGATGCTACAAATACTTATCCATTGGCCAAATCGCTTGTTTTGGGTTTAAACATTACATTTTAAAATTTAAGAAAAATGAAATTTATATATAAATATGCATTCATTTCCCTGGCATTTCTATTTTCATGTTCAGAAGATTTTCTCAATTTGGCCCCTATTTCTAATAGAAGTGTAGAAGGGTTTTATAATAGTGAGCAGGAATTAAATCAAGCTTTGATGGGCGTTTATGATGGACTTCAATCCACGCAAACAAGTGTCTATGCCATGTTGATGAAAGAGCAACGCTCCGACAATACCTTTCAGCAATCACTCTTGTATAATTTTCACTCAATTATCCATTTTAACGAATCGCCTGAGAACACACAGCTTTACCCTGCCTGGTCGGATTTATTCGAATCTATATACCGCTGTAATATTTTCCTTGAAAAGATTGAAGGGGTGAGTTTTGAAGATGATCAGTTAAAAGAGCAAATGAAAGCAGAAACCAAAGTGATAAGGGCACTGTTTTATTTTGACCTTGTAAGGTATTTTGGAGGAGTTCCGATAGTTACAAAACCACTTTCCATTACAGAATCACTTCAATACGAGAGGAATTCCATAGATGAGGTTTACGCAGCCATAATTGCTGACCTAGAGGAGGCAGCAGCCACTTTACCTCAGACTTACTCATCACAGGATGTAGGAAGGATAACCTCTTTGGCCGCTAAGGCCCTTTTGGGCAAAGTGTATTTAACCAAGAGTGGGTATCCTTTGAACTCGGGGGAATGGGAGAAAGCAAAGGTTCTACTTGAGGAAGTCATTAATTCAGGGCAATTTGAATTTTTCCCTCAATATTCAGATGTGTTTAATATCGCCAATGACAATGGAAAACAGTACGTTTTTGGGTTCAATTTAATTCAGACGCTCAAGGAGAAGGTAATCCTATTCCTAGAATTCAGGCGGCTAATAATATTGACCGAAATGACCCTGTTTTAGGCGTTTCCTCAGGAGGATCTCCACTAAGCCCAATTGTCTCTCAGGATTTCATTAATAGTTTTGAAGAGGGTGATGTAAGACTTGCCCACACCGTTCAAATGCAGTGGCTTCAAAACGATGGGGTAATGTTTTATACTCCCTTTTCTAAAAAGTTTGTTTCAGGGAATTCCGGTCCACAGAATAACTGGGATATTAATTGGCCTGTCATTCGGTATACAGATGTACTGATGATGTATGCAGAAGTACTAAATGAGATTGCTTATACTCCAAATGGGAAAGCTTTTGAAATTTTAAATCAAGTACGAGAAAGAGCCGGTTTGGATCCTAAAGCAGCCAATGATGTGCCCGATCAAGGGTCTTTTAGAAACTGGGTATTGAATGAGAGAAGATTTGAATTTGCTTTTGAACACCAGAGATGGCACGATTTGGTTAGAACTGATCAGGGTTTAACAGTAATGAAGAATTTTTTGATGGAATATGGACTTGATGGGAATGTAACCAAGGAGAAATACCTTTATCCAATTCCTTCAAGAGTAATTCAAACCAACCCAATTATTACTCAAAATCCTGGTTTTCAATAAAGCAGAAGCATACTTGATACCTGTCCCAGTTTTTGTTGTGAGGGGTTTAAAGGATAATTCATCAGGCCATTTGGAGGTTTCAAATTAGCAGGGCTAAATTTTAATCTCCAGATGGCATTGAAAATTTGTGTTTAGTAATTTCAAAACCTAGTCTATTACAGGTTAATCCCAACTACAATTGCCGCATAAAATAAAAAATATGAGAAACTTACTTTACGGATTTATTTTTTGGTTTCACCTCTTATTTCTTGTAGTGACCAGACAAATTCCAAAGGGGAGGTTTCTACTAAATTAAGAGAACACGCCATCGAACAACTCCAATCTGTATTATATAGTGATTTGAAGTGGGAAAAAATTCATGCGGCAGAGTACCTGTTAGCGCTTGACTATCAGATAGGAGTGGATAGTGTTTTCAAAAAAGAAGAATTAAAATTTGGCAATGAACCCTATTATAGAATTGGAATATGGAGGGTGTTGGCTCAATCTGGTGGGAATGATGATTTTAAAAAGGTTTGGATAGATAAAATTAGGGCAGTCTATCAAGACAGCCTTTCACAAGATAGAATTCATGCTGCCGAAGCACTGGCGAAGCTTGAAAAATCTCCCAATATTGAGGTACAGACGAATGATGAAATTTTACATGTATTTAACACATGGGCCTATGCCTATTCATCCGAGTCCAGAAAAAAGCAAAGCATAGCGGATTTGATGGAAATTTTAAAAGGGGAGGAATATTCTGATAGGGCTAGAAAGTTGGCTGCTTATGCATTAAGAAAGGTAAAAGTGATCAGTGCCTCAGATTGGGATCAAATAACAGATTTGGCATTAAGCCAAACTGAAATTTCTGATTTTCAAGTTTATTTGACTTCTCTAAGTTGGATTACAACCCCAAAGGATTCTTTATCAGTTCCTAGAATGGAAAAGATAAAGAATCGAATGTCAAAAGTGGGAGAGGACAATCTAATTTATCAAAGAGAATATGCCTATACCCTGGGCGAGAAAGGGAATAATCTTGATCTGGATTTATTGGAGAGAATGGCCAATTTAAATCCTGATAAGGATAACCCATCCTATAATCAACTCATTGATCTTAAAGTTACGGCTGCCTATGCCTTGCTGCGGATTGAACGAAGGGTGGAGGCTAAACTTTCCTGGATTGATTGGCTTGTAATTTCCTTGTATGGGGCCCTGATGTTGGGTATTGGGTATTTCTACTCAAAAGTCAATAAGACCAAGGAAGACTATTTATTGGGAGGTAGGAAGATGAATTCCGTGTCTATCGGCATTTCGCTCTTCGCTACTTTACTTAGTACAGTGAGTTATTTGTCCTATCCGGGGGAAATGATCAAATATGGGCCGGTTATTTTCGCTGGAATGTTAGGCTTTCCAATCGTTTATTTTGTTGCCGGCTGGTGGTTGATCCCTAGAATAATGGCAATGAAAGTGACGAGTGCCTATGAAATATTGGAATTGAAACTGGGTTTAAGCATTAGGATGTTGGCCATCTTTATGTTCCTTTCCTTAAGGTTTCTTTGGATGGCTACTATTATTTATGTCACCATTGATGTAACTTTTCTTACGGTAGTTCCTATAGACCCAAGCTATGTCCCTTTGGTCAGTATTTTATTAATGCTTATAACCATTGTCTATACTTCAATGGGCGGCCTAAAAGCAGTTGTGGTAACCGATGTGGTTCAAACAGTAGTGTTTCTGGGAGGTGCATTTCTGAGTATTTTGATTGTAAGCATGCATTTTGGATCAGTAAGCTCATGGTTCCCTACGGAATGGCCGGCCTACTGGAAGCCTATTCAATTTGGTTTTGATACCCAAGAAAGGACCACCATAGGGAATGCAGTTGTTATGTTATTTGCCTGGTATATTTGTACCACAGGTTCCGACCAAATGGCCATTCAAAGGTATTTGTCCACCAGAGACATTAAGGCAGCCAGAAAATCTTTAAAAGTTTCATTATATACCAATTTATTGGCTAAATGTTTACTAGGTCTTTTGGGACTTGCAATGTTTGCTTTTTTCTCTAAGAACCAACATTTTTTAGCCGATGGTCAATCCTTTAGTGAACAGTCAGACACCTTGTTTCCAAGGTTTATATTGTTGGGATTACCAGTAGGTATATCAGGTTTGGTGATTGCAGGTTTGCTTGCAGCGGCCATGTCAAGTCTTTCCTCGGGCTTAAACTCCGTCTCAACCGTGATATCTGAAGATATTTTCAATCGATTTTTTAAAAGGAAAAAGAAGTTTCCTTCAAAAGCTCATTGCAACAGATTAAAATTCTTTCCTACTTAACTGGATTAATTGTAATCGGATTGAGCTTTTTTGTAGGGAGTGTACAAGGGAACTTGTTTGATATTGTAATTAAGGTGACCCACCTTTTTGTTGCCCCTTTATTTGTATTGTTTTTATGGCTTTGTTTGTTCCTTTTGCCACTGAAAAAGGGACATTTTTGGGGGGTATAGTGGCCATTATTGTTGCTGTAGGAATTTCATTTTATGGCGTGATGGGAATTACGGTGCTGTGGGTTTTACCTTTCTCCTTTTTTGCGGGAGCGCTTGTCGCATGTACCATAAGTTTGATTAATAAAAAAGAATAAAAGATATGAAAAGTAGCAAATGTTTAGCGAAGTGGGAAGCGGGTCAACCGGTTTTGGGGATAACGCTTCATTTAACTGATCCTTCCGTTTTCGAACTTACAAGTTTAATGGGGATGGATGTCATCTGGGTTGACATGGAGCATCACTCTCATTCTATAGAAACGGTTAATGGTTTGATGAGGGCGGCACGAGTTGGTTCTTCCGACCTTATGATAAGACCAGGAAATGGTGAGTACAATCAAATGGCCAGGTTGATGGAAGCAGGAGCCAATGGGATAATGTATCCGAGGTGCCGTACGGTAAAGGAGGCAAAACTAGCAGTGAAAAGCATTAAGTTTCCTCCGATGGGTGAGAGAGGATTAGATGCCGCAGGTCCGGATGCCCATTATGGTTTGACTCCATTGTCTGAATACCTGGTAACATCCAATAAAGGAACCTTTTTGGTAATTCAAATTGAGGACCAGGAAGGGCTTGGTGCTGCGCAGGAAATCGCTGAAGTAGAAGGGGTCGACTTGCTTTTCTTTGGCCCGGGAGACTTTAGTCTTCAGGGTGGATTCCCCGGGAAGTTCAATGATTCAAGATATTGGGATGCGGTGGGAAAAGTTGCTGACTCAGCCAAGAGTGCCGGTAAATTATGGGGTACACCCGCCTTTTCATCTGAACATGCCAAGAAATTGTTGGACATGGGAGCAATGTTTATTACCTATTCGAGTGATTTGAGTTTATTCCGTAAGCGACTGACTGAAATTAAAGATGAATTTAAACCTTTGGGAATCAATTTTTCATAAAAAATCTCGAATTAATTGAATGTCATGATAAAGCGTAGGCAATTCTTAAAATCTTCTGTCTCTAAGGGTATTTCGCTAATGGTGATTCCTGGACTAGGAGGACTAAATTTTCAAACTTACAGAAAAGGAAGAAAATTGAAATACCAGCTTAAACATGATATACCGACCAAATTATATGATGGTAAAAAAGTGCTGGGTTCATCCTCGCGCAGGAATAATACCTAAGAGAGGGAAAAAGGGTAAACCAAAGGTTTTGTTTACGATGAATACCCACGATATATCAGGAAGTGATGTGTTCAAGGGTATGTATGGTTTTCATACGGATGATTTAGGGAAGTCCTATTCTGAACCTATAGCATTACCTCCGTTAAACCCTCGTTTTGAAACAATTGAAGGGAAAGAACATCCCGTAGCAGCGAGTGATTTTTGGCCAGCTTTTCATTCTTCCTCTAGAAAACTATTAGGCATAGGCCATACGGTGGTGTATACTCCTGAATGGAAGGTAATGGTTCCCCGTCCAAGACATACCTCCTATGCTGTATACGATGAGAAAAATGACAAATGGGGCAATTGGAAGAAACTCCAAATGCCTGGTGGGGAGCAGTTTTATTTTGCGGGAGCAGGTTCAGTACAAAGGTATGATGAAAGCGATGGGACCATTTTATTGCCTATCTATTTTAATCCCCATCCGAATGGGAGGAAGCGATCTGATCGTGTAGCTGTTTTGCGGTGTAGTTTTAATGGAGAAAACCTCATTTACCAAATGCATGGTCAGGAAATTAGTATTGAAGACAATTCCCGAGGTTTACAGGAGCCCTCTTTGACAAAATTCAAAGGCAAATATTACCTAACCATGCGAAACGACCACAATGGGTATGTAAGCAAAAGTCAGGATGGTTTGAATTTTGAACCGATTGTTTCCTGGAAGTTTGACGATGGATCAGACTTGGGAAACTACAATACTCAACAACATTGGGTAACTCATAGTGAAGGCTTGTTTCTTGTTTATACCAGAAAGGGGGCAGATAATGACCATGTTTTTCGCCACCGTGCGCCCTTATTTATGGCTCAGGTAGACCCGGACAAGCTATGTGTTATTTGGGATACAGAGCGGATTATTGTTGAAGAAAGAGGAGCCAGATTAGGAAATTTTGGGGTGACAAATGTAAGTCCTAACGAAACCTGGGTGACAGTGGCGGAGTGGATGCAGTTTTCAGGAAAGGTAAAAACCCCTACTTCAAATCTAGAAGTAAAAAATTATGGAAGCGATGGCAGTGTGTGGGTAGCTAAAATTAATTGGAATCAGCCTAATAAGTATTTTAAAACCTGATGAAATTTCTCTTAGCCATGGATGCAACTGTTAAAATTCGTCCATTAATGGGGATTCATGGATATTTAAATACAACCATTTCTAATAATCGATAGAAAAGGGGGGGATATTAGCCTAAATCAAAAAGATTAATGTTTGTAATCAGAAACTTGCTTCAATTGTCTCGTCCATTGTCCTGGGTGACCTGCTTTCTAATTTTTATAAATTATACCAGTTCCTATGCAATTACATTTCCGAAAGATACTGTAATTGAGATTTCTAATCGAAAGGTTTACATCTCCTTGCCTGAGAGGAATGAAAAAGTGAATGAAGCCCCATTTCCGGTTTTAATGGCAATACATGGAAACGGTAGGAATGCGATGAGTTATGCTCCTGGAAATGAACAAAGCGTGCCTTTTTATGTGCACCAAAGGAATATGGCCATCGATAATGGCTACTTATTTGTTGTCATCTCTAATGGAAATGATACCTGGGGAACAGACCAAGGGCTGGAAAATTTGATGGAGGTATACCGGTACATAAGCTCAAATTATAGGGTTAAAGAAAAATGGGTTTTATGGGGCACTTCAGCCGGAGGGCTTCAAATGTTTAGAATGATAGCTGAATACCCGGAGAAAATTGACCGGGTCATTGGCACTTTCCCTGTCTATGATTTAGAGCAGGCTTATTCGCAAAGAAAGTCTTCAAATTTTATTTGGCAATCAAAAGAAGATTTTGAAAATATCAATCCCGCAAATTCACCTGAAAAATTAATAAATGTGCCCATGTTGATTTTTCATGGTAGAAAAGATCAGGCAGTACCTTTCAAGAACCATTCATTGAAATTAAATAGAGAGGTCAATGAACTAGGTGGTTCCGTAAAGCTAAAGCTGGTCAAGGGTGGCCACAGTACTTCAAATTGGAAAGTGTACAAAAACCCTTTGATTAAGGCTTTCTTGACAGAATGAAAGGATATTATTAGCTAATTGAGCGGCTATATTAAATTTTGCGGTTAAATATTTATCATGCCGGAAAACATCATTTTCAATCCATATTCAAATAATTTAAAAAATGAAGTTTAGAAATTGTTTTGGCTTGGTAAAAACAATCTTGATAGGGATATCAATAATGCTATTCGTTTCTCCTTTGGTAAAAGCCTTGGGGCAAGGAGATTTTACTGGCGTGAACTATCCTGAAAAGGAGGACCCATTACCTATTGTTTTAACCTGGGATTATAATATTTATGTCATGGGGCCTGCTGATATAAAGCAATTTGTGCAGTTGGCTAAGGAAAAAAATATTGATCAAATGTTTTTTTGTCCAAAGTCCAGTCATACGCCAAGAAACATGATTTAGGTTCCAAGAAATCCCTATTGCCGAATTCCCTTATCAATTGAAAACAAAACTCATTATACGTGCATTGGCGACAGGAACCATTCATGTCGATAACATTAAGATTGAATAAAATACAATAAGAAAAAACAATAACCTCAAAACCAGCCTACTTGTTGCGTTTTGACCAAACCTTATAAGAAATAATGATAAATCTTAAAACTTTAACCAATAGCCTAGCTGTTTTTTTATAGCCATTTTTATGGCAAATGGACAAGACGCTATAATCCCAAAATACAAGACAACGCAAATTTTGGTTTCTTCAAATGAATTTGAAGAAGACAATTATTTGGCTTTCCCAGCTATTTTAAGATTGAATCCGGACGAAGTATTGGTGTCCTTTAAAAGAGGAACACAACATGGTGGAGGGAAGGAAGCTCGTTTGGATATGATGCATTTCGACACCAAAAATAATGTCATCATAGAACGAAAAAACCTAGCGAGTGACCCCGGGCTAATACATCAAATGGGGGAATGGGTTAAGTTTCCAGATGGATCTATAAAGCTCTATATCGATTCTCAACATTCCGGGCATGACAATGACAATTATCGTACAGGGCTGAGACAGGTAAGTGTAAGGAAGACAAAGGATGGTTTTGAGGCTTCAAAAACCGAACTGGCACCAATGGTAAATGGACGGGAATATGGCTATGCATTTGACTTTATTGTTAAGGACAAAATTACTTATATGTTGGTGATGGGCTTTGGTTATAGGCCAGGAGGCGAATGGTCTGTGGATGTGATTCAGTCTAAGAATAATGGTAAATCATGGAGTTTGGTTCGCAACTTAACCGAAGAATTTGGTGGGCATAAAATCAATGAAAGTGCATTTATTCCATGGGAAGATGGATTTATGGTGACCACCAGAGAATATGGGCATAACCAAAGAATTTATTTTACAGACGCTGAATTTAAGGTAATCAAGGAGAACAATTTAAGTTCAGCACATGGATTTATAGAATCGCATATTGGCCGACCACGGCTTTTTTCAAGAGATGGAAATCTGTATTTATTGGGTAGGAATTGGAGAACCATGGAAGGAGAGGGGAGAAGGATGGAATTGGGACTGTTCAAGATCAACCCGAAATCTTTAGCCGTAGAAAAATGGTTCATTTTGGACAATAGCGAACGTGCGCACATCACAGATGGCTACTATGCGGCCCCTTATTTTCAGGAAAAAGAAGGCAAAACTTTTTTTAATATGATCAACTACAAAGGAGCCAATAAGGCTTTCCCTAATATTGAGCGGTATGAATTTCTATGGGATGAGATTAAGTAGAGTGGAGATGTGGTGAGTTGGAGATGTAGTGATCTTGTGATGGGGTGATAGGGTGATGTAGTGATTTGGTGATGTAGTGATGGGGTGAAAAGTGTAGCCAAAACTAATCTTTCTCCCACAACTTCCAACCCCGCCTCGTAGTTTTGGCTCGGCCAGCGCGCCTATTAATATTGACGAATCCGATATAAGTTGCTGTGTCGCTATTGCGAAGCCTGTTTTAGGAAGGTGTTGTGGAGGATAAGGGTGTAACAATCTCATAATGCTGGGGATTTGTTCGATTTTTTCTACACCAAGCCCTAGCAATGTCTTGGAATGACGTTTTTCGGTCACTGAGCTTGTCGAAGTGTACCGAATTAGCCATATATCATTTCGTCATTGCGAACTCTTTTTTGGGGAGGTGTTGCGTAGGAAAAGGGTGTGGCAATCTCATTACGTTGGAGATTCCTTCATTTTTCTCTAGGCAAAGCCCCTGCAAAGTCTCGGAATGACGAAT
>NZ_ATNM01000036.1 GCF_000427295.1 Cyclobacterium qasimii M12-11B
GCATAATCCGGGTTAAAACCCGAAATAGGCAATAAATATTCTATTACGGGGATATAATCACTTCAAAATCAACCACTTCGTTGCTATTTTCGACCTCAACATAACATGGCTATGATTCAGTCTCCAAATAGCTCGATTTTTTTATGATTAAATCCCTTCCCGATTAATTCGGGACAGGAATTACAAAATCTATTGCATAATTCCCAGTAAAACTTTATAGTTTAAAATTACTTTCTATGTTGATGTCGACTTTGAAATTTTATAAATCCCAAAAACCCGTGGAGGGGTGAAATTTTTGAGCCAGGGGGGTGAGCCCCTGGTAAATACAATGAGCGCAACACGATTTTGGCGGTATTGTTGCTTTTTTTCTGCAACAATGCTGACAAAATCTCTCAAGTTAGCTTCATTACGTTACACTTCCCCATGTCTTCGGACCCGAGTTAAAACCCGAAATAGGCCATAGTTATGTTGTTACTAGATCTAGTCACTTCAAAATCAATCACTTCGCTGCTATTTTCGTATCACCATAGCAAAGCTATGCATAAGTCTCCAAATAGCCTGATTTATTTTGTGATTTCAACACTTCCCGCAAAAAGGAAGGTAGGCATTAGTAGTCCTATTACATAATCCATCTAACGCTTTGTAAATACAACGATTCATCCAATAGCCATCGGTTTTAATCATGGACAGGAGAAATATATAGTACCTGGTTTTGGCTTCAAAACCTTACCTGTCAATGTCTTCGGATCTTGGTTAAATCCGAAACAGGTGATTGCTACTACTTCCCTAATAAAATCGCTTCATTGTCAATCAGCCGTTTTTATTAAGACCCTAATTGAGACAGTTCGTATCAATTAGGGATTTAAAATACCTCTTTGGCCACCTTGTAAGTTGTATCGGCCTTGCTCATGGTGTAATAATGCAAGGTAGGTACTCCATATTTGACCAATTCTTTACTTTGCTGTATGGCCCACTCGATTCCTACTTCTTTAACATCAGCATTGTTTTTGCATTTTTCCAATTCCACCATTAAATCATCAGGCAAATCCAGGAAAAACATTTTCGGCAAGTTAACCATTTGTGAAAGCGTAGTGATGGGTTTCAAGCCTGGAATAATCGGTACATTAATTCCTGCAGCCCTCACTTTCTCAACGAAATCAAAGTACTTTTGATTGTCGAAAAACATTTGGGTTACAATATAGGTAGCTCCCGCGTCAATTTTCGCTTTCAATTTTTTCAAATCGAAATTCAAACTAGGTGCTTCAAAATGCTTTTCAGGATAGCCTGCAACGCCTATACAGAAGTCGGTTTGAAAACCAATCTCCGTCTCGTCATGAAGGTATTTACCCTGATTCATTCCTGTGATTTGCGCTACAAGTTCAGAGGCAAACTGGTGGCCATCTTTATTGGCAACGAAATTCGGTTCCAATTTGGGTGCATCTCCCCTTAAGGCCAATACATTCTCTACTCCTATAAAATACAAGTCGATAAGCGCGTTTTCAGTCTCTTCCTTGGAAAAACCTCCACATAACAAATGAGGCACCGCATCTACCTTAAACTTATTCATGATCGCCGCACAAATCCCCACCGTTCCTGGTCTTTTCCTGGTACTTATTTTTTCCAGAAGACCATTGGCGTGTTTTTTATACATGTATTCCTCTCTGTGATAGGTGACATCTATAAAAGGTGGATTGAATTCCATTAAAGGAGTAATTCCTTCTAATAGGTTGGTCAAACTCTGCCCTTTTAGCGGAGGCAGAATTTCAAAAGAAAAATGCGTTTTATCTGTATTTTTTAAGTATTCGGTAACCTTCATGATAGTGAATTGATAAGCAATCTGAAAACTGCTTTTAAAAATGTCTGAATTAATTTTTATCTACCCTAAACTTATTTTAACCCAAAATAGGCAATAGTCCTTCTATTACGTGATGAAACCAGTGAACTGACATTATTTGTGTCAATTGTTTAAATTGGTGCTGTGGCCCTATTGGGGTGTTGAAGTCAATTTAGGTGTGTAAGCAAGGTTAGGCGAAAGCCATTTCTCTGCTTGAGCTAAGGAGACTCCTTTTCTACGTGCATAGTCTGCCACCTGGTCTTCTCCAATTTTGCCTAAACCAAAATATTTACTTTCTGGATGACCAAAATAAAACCCACTCACAGAAGAGGTTGGATACATTGCAAAGCTATCTGTTAGCGTCATACTGGCATTTTTCTCCACCTCCAACAAGTCAAAGAGCGTTCTCTTCTCTGAATGCTCAGGACAAGCAGGGTAACCTGGTGCTGGGCGAATGCCAGTGTAATTCTCTTTAATTAACTCCTCATTTTCCAAAGACTCCGCTGGTGAATAGCCCCAGAAATCTTTCCTAACTCTTAAATGCAAGTACTCTGCAGTTGCCTCAGCCAAGCGATCCGCCATTGCTTTAAGCATGATGTCATTGTAATCATCTCCCTGCTCCTTAAAGTCCTTAAGCTTCGCCTCAATGTTCAGGCCTGCCGTAACAGCAAAGCCTCCCATATAATCCGTAGCATCTGGATGGATATAATCGGTCAAAGACCGGTTAGGAACATTTTTTCCCTTTCGGCCCTGTTGCCTAAGAAAGTGAAACGAGTAAGGCTTCCCTCCAGTGAATTGTGGATCAACCACCAAATCGTCTCCTGATCTTTGCACAGGAAAAAGGCCGAAAACAGCATTGGCTTTTAACCAACCCTCGTTTACTATTCGGTCTAGCATCTTGTTGGCATCATTGTACAATTTGAGTGCTTCAGTTCCTACCACTGGATCCTTTAGAATCTTTGGAAATCTACCTGAAAGCATCCAGGTACTGAAAAATGGCGTCCAATCAATATAGTCTCTAATGACAGAGAGGTCCATGTCTTTTAATACCGTCACGCCTATTTTCTTTGGCTTTACTGGCACATAGGTAGACCAATCAATTGCTACTGGGTTTGATTTGGCTTCTTTATAGGTCGCCATCTGCTTTACTTCCTGCTTGGCAGCATGTACCTCGCGAAGTTTCTGATAGGTGGCCTTTATTTCCTTTTTATACTCGTCTCTGGTTTCTTTATTTATGGCATCTCCTGCTACAGGAACTGATTTAGAAGCATCTGCAACATGAACTACGATACCACTGTATACCGGATCTATTTTCACTGCCGTGTGAATTCTAGAGGTAGTTGCCCCTCCTATTAAAAGAGGTATATCCAAACCTCTTCTTTCCATTTCAGCAGCTACATTTACCATTTCATCGAGAGAAGGTGTAATCAAACCACTTAGACCTATAATATGGGCCTTATTGTCTAGCGCTTCCTGGATGATTCGATCTGTTTCTACCATCACTCCCAGGTCAATTATCTTGTAGGAGTTACAAGCAAGTACTACGCCTACAATGTTTTTTCCGATATCATGTACATCACCTTTAACGGTTGCCAATAAAATCCTCTTTACATTGTCTTCTTGCTCACCTGTAGTCTCATTAGTACCTGGCAAAGGCATATATGGCTCGAGGTAGGCAACTGCTTTTTTCATTACCCTTGCGCTCTTCACTACTTGTGGCAAGAACATTTTCCCTTCCCCAAACAAGTCTCCAACAACATTCATCCCATCCATAAGTGGGCCTTCTATTACCTTTAACGCATCCTTTAATTTTAGTCTTGCCTCTTCCGTATCCTCCAGGATATAGTCCAGAACTCCTTTTACCAAGGCATGCTGCATTCTCTTTTCTACTGTAAAACTTCTCCAGGCTTCGTCTTCCTTGCCCTTTTTTCCGCGAGATTTTACAGAATCAGCAAAATCGAGCAACCTTTCGGTAGCGTCATCCCTTTTGTTCCACATTACATCCTCTACACGCTCCAGCAATTCCTTTGGAATATCATCATATATTTCCAGCATTGCTGGATTGACGATCCCCATGTCCATACCATGCTGGATTGCATGGTACAAAAAGACTGCGTGCATGGCTTCCCTTACAGGATTATTTCCCCTAAAAGAGAAAGACACATTACTCACCCCTCCACTTACTTTCGCACCAGGTAGGTTTTCTTTGATCCATTTGGTAGCACGGAAATAATCTACAGCATTGTTTTTATGCTCATCCATACCAGTAGCCACTGGAAAGACATTGGGGTCAAAAATGATGTCTTGAGGTTTGAATTTTATCTTTTGAGTGAGTAGGTCATAGGATTTTTTGCATATTTCAATGCGTCGATCATAGGAATCTGCTTGTCCCTTTTCATCAAAAGCCATGACAACAACTGCTGCGCCGAACTTCTTGATCGTTTTAGCTTGGTACAAAAATTCCTCTTCACCATTCTTCAAGCTAATCGAATTAACAATTCCCTTGCCTTGAATACATTTGAGTCCTGCTAAAATAATCTTCCATTTGGAGCTATCGACCATTACCGGGATCCGGCTAATTTCTGGTTCTGAAGCTACTAGGTTAAGAAATCTCACCATAGCAGCTTCTCCATCCAGCATGGCTTCATCCATACAGACATCCAAAATCTGAGCTCCTCCCCTTACTTGATCCAAAGCCACCTCAAGGGCTTCATCATAATTGTCATTAAGTACAAGCCTTGCAAATTTCTTAGATCCAGTTACATTGGTACGTTCCCCTATATTTACAAAATTTAAGGTCTCATTGAAAACCAACGGTTCTAATCCTGATAACTGTAAGTTGGGTACTTTTGTAGAATTGCTCATGAAATTAATCTTCTTGGGTTAATGCCTGCTTAATTCTAGGTGGGAAATTACTAGCTGATTTCGCCAAGGCTGCTATATGTTCAGGCGTAGTCCCACAACATCCGCCGACAATATTCAGCCAACCTTGTTTCAAAAACAGGGTCACTTCCTCACTCATTTCTTCTGGCCCCTGATCGTATTCTCCAAACTCATTGGGAAGACCTGCATTGGGATAAACACTCACATTAAAGGGGGATTTATCTGAAAGTACCTTTAGATAAGGTCTTAATTCCGCAGCACCTAATGCACAGTTTAATCCAATACTAAGTAAAGGAACATGTGAAATTGAGATCAAGAAGGCTTCGGTAGTCTGGCCTGAAAGTGTCCTTCCAGAGGCATCTGTAATGGTACCTGAGACCATAATAGGAACTCCACCTTCTGATGGTTCTAAGGGGATATTTCGCTTTTCATAAACTTCCTGAATAGCAAAAATGGCTGCTTTTGCATTTAAAGTATCAAAAACAGTTTCGACCAGTAACAGGTCTACCCCACCATCTAGCAAGCCTTCTATCTGCTCAGAATAGGCAGCAACCAGTTGATCAAAGCTTACTGCTCTAAATCCAGGGTCATTGACATCTGGTGAGAGGGAAGCGGTTCTATTGGTAGGTCCAATTGCCCCTGCGACAAACCTGGGTTTATCAGGTTCTCTGGAAGAGAAATCATCCGCTACCTCACGCGCAATCTTTGCTGATTCAAAATTAAGTTTATAAGCTATTTCAGACAGCCCGTAATCTTCCTGTGCAATAGACGTACTGCTAAAAGTATTGGTTTCGACAATATCGGCACCAGCTTCAAAATAGGCTTTATGTATATCCTTGATAATTCCCGGACGGGTCAAAGAAAGCAAATCGTTGTTTCCTTTTAGGGATTTCTTAACAGCTGCAAGTTCTTGATTTCTGAAATCTTCTTCCTGTAGGCCGTATCTTTGGATCATGGTACCCATAGCACCATCCAATATCAAAATTCGCTTTTGTAATTGTTGGAGTAATAAGTCAGTTCTTCTTTCCATGTGAATCGTATATTAATTAAAAAGCTTATACGAGCATGAACCGATGTAAAACTAGAGAGAATTTCTAACTTTTGCGGCTCATCTTTATCCGGCATTTCCGGAATGGGAATTAGCACCTTGTCAACTCAGGTTGCTAAGACATCATAGGGCCCTACCCTCCGTCTTTCTCGATAAGCGACTCAAAAGTAACATGAATTCAGGAAAAAGATTCTCTTTTTGCGAAAAACTTTAAAACTCCTTGGTTAAAACTGGCTTATATAATACTGTTGACCAAAAGGACCAAAACATTAGCAATCACAGGTCAGCATATTACCGAAATAAAAATTACTTTTTTATCAGTTTTTACAAATAATAATTGGGAGCCGTAAAACCCTCCCCTTTTTAATCAGACAGCGTGTAAGACGATTAAAGGCAAGTCTTTTGACAAACTCGGAAAAGTATTTTTTTTAAGGTCTTAAACCAATACCAAATTGTAAGTAGGGCCCTGCCATGTAACTTGACATGTTTAACTCTCCTAATTTGTAGGTGCTTAATGGCAGTTCATAACCTGCATGGGCAGAAGTTACGAGCCTAAACATTTTATTAAAAACGGGTATAGCATAAGCAACCATTACTTCAGACTTGCCCATTATTCCACTGGTTTTTAAATAACCGTCATAGTCAGGCTCTTCAAATAAAGCAGGGAAATCTGGCTTATTATTGTTTGTTAAGGTATACCGGATATTTCCATATCCCAGTCCCCCAGTAACGCCTAATTCCAGGTTTCTCATTTTATAGAGCTGGTAGCCATAATTACCATATAATCTCACACTGTTTAAGGTATGCTCACGGTTTTCATCGGCCCTACCAGCATTCGCTATATTAAAGACATCAAAGGAATAGATCCATCTACGATTCTCACCAATGATCTTCATTCCTATATTATTGGGCGTTTCATTGAAAGGTGACAAACCATTGTTTACCAAATAGTCATTCAGTTTATCAGGATTGGTGAAATTTACGCCATAGAAAAAGTGTACACCAATACCTGCATCAGGGAAGAAAAGATTTTCATCTGGCATTGAAATACCTGCCCCTAACCTAAAAAAAGCACCACTTTGTAAATTGTCAAAAGTAATGTTATTCATTTTCCAGGCTCCTTCAAATGGGCTAAAAGAGTACCCGAATTTACCAAGAAGGCTAATGTTTTCTTCGAGTCCTGGCACCCCTAAATCATAGCCAAATTGAAAACCTATTTCAGTCAAAAACCCACCGAAATTTTGCGTCCCTTTGTGAATATTTCGCTCCCTTAAAATAAACCCCTGCTCTGGTTGCTGTAAAAATGCACTAAGATCATCCACCTTTCTCTGGTCTTTAAGCATTTCAAAATTCACATACCCCGCACCTAAGGACATGTAATGAATGAGATGAAATTTACCTTCCTCAGTAAGAGAATACCCCACATTCAAATAAAAGCGTGTGCTCTTATTGTCTATGATATAATCTTTATAATAGGAGTTGGCTCCTGTGTTTTGATAAAGCTCAAAACCAAGAATAAAATCAGACAAGCGGTATTGATATCCAATACCTAGTGTAGAGTACCCTCCCCGAAGGTTTGAAATACCTTTATCGGAAAGCATCTCATTGAACTCTCTTAAATTTGCTCCTGACGAACCTGCCAAAACGTAAATTGTAGATCGCTCGGAGACACTACCCTGCGCATGCAGATTAAAGGCCAATCCCAGCCAAAGCGGTATGTATAAAATCCATCTCATAGGGCTAATCAAAGTTGCAAAGATATCATTTTAGCTGGTGAATTCCGCTACCATTTAACCATAAAAATCAATCGAATATCATAGATAATTGATTATTTTCCCATAAAGGTTCTCAGGTGTGAAAGGTTTGGAGATGTAATCGTCCATTCCTGAAGCTTCAAGCTGATCTTTTACCTCTAGTAAAGAAGAGGCCGTAAGAGCTATAATAGGGACATTTCTTTTGGAAAGCAGGTCTAGTTTTCGAATTATTTTTGCTACCTCAAAACCATCCATCTCAGGCATCTGAAGATCTAAAAGAACCAAATCGAAATCATGCTTGATAAAATGATCCAAAGCAATCTTACCATTTTCAGCGAATTTGATTTCTCCAACGCCCCATTTGGACAAATATTTTCTTAAAAGTACCTGATTTACGAGGTTGTCCTCGGCCACTAATATTCTCTTATCACCAAGTTTACCGTCCATTACCACTGTTTCTGAAATAGCCTTTAATTTCTGCTCATTCTGGATTTCAAAATTTATATCAAACCAGAAGGTAGATCCTTCTCCAATTTTGGATTCAAGGTGAATTTCTGTGCCAAATAATTTTGTAAGTTTTTTAACAATCGCTAGCCCTAAGCCAGTTCCTCCGTACTTTCTGGTAGTATCCGTACTGGCCTGAGTAAAGGCATCAAAAATGGACTGAACCTTACTAGGAGCTACTCCAATCCCTGTATCTTGAACGGTGAACCGTACATTTACCCATTCCCCTTCTTGGCTGATAAGCTCAAGAGAAATTTTAATAAAGCCTTTGTCAGTAAACTTAATGGCATTGCTAATAAGGTTATTGAGGATTTGAGCAATTCGAACTGGGTCTCCTATCAATAACTTTGGCAATGCAAAGTCCGGCTCATAGATTATTTCAAGGGATTTGTCTCGAATTTGATAACCATAAGAGTGAATTATTCTATTGATCAGGTTTTTTGGCTCAAAAGGTACTTTTTCCAAGATCAGCTTGCCTGAATCTATTTTATTGAAATCGAGGATATCATTGATAAGGCCAAGTAAATTTTCTGCTGAAAACTGTAATGTTCTTAAATTTTCAAGTTGATCCTCTCTGGGTTTGTCTTCAATCAGTAGGTGAGAAAGTCCAATTACTGCGTTCATTGGCGTTCTGATTTCATGACTCATTACAGACAAAAACTGGCTTTTCGCATTTAGCGCAGCTTCGGCTTTTTCTTTGGCTTTAAATAATTCCTTCTGGGTTTCTTTTAATTTGGTGATGTCTCTTGCTATTCCTGTATAGTACCTTACCTCATTATTTTCGTCTCGTATTACTTTTCCACTCGAACTAAATACCCGATAATGCCCTCGCTTATGTCTTAATCTAAATTCAAATTTTGGGTGGTCCTGAAAATATTTTATAGGACTGGAATTGCCATCCTGCAATACCTGAGCATCCTCAGGATGAAGATAATCGGTAAAGTCACCGCTGGTGAACTCATAGGTTTCATAACCCAAAAATTGCTTAATATTTGGAGAAACATAACTTAGCTCAAGTTGTGCGGTAATGGAAAAAATTATTTCAGTGGACTCCTCAACAAGACTTCTGTACTTAATCTCACTTTTCTTCAATTCCTTCTTTGCCAAATACTCCTCTGAAATATCTCTGACAATCCCCAGAATGTACTCTAACTTACCCTCCTTAAAAAATGGGTTTGGCCGTCAATTCATAGACCCGCTCTAGATAGGTAATTAAATCACTAAGTGTCTTTTTCTTTTCTACTGCTTCAAGAATTAGTGGCTCCACTACCTTTCTTGTAACCGTATGAACTTCTTTTAATGTCCTTCCAATAAAATAGGACTTTTCAAAACCCCAATTGGTAAAGTTTGACCCTTCGGCCACCAAATACCTATAATTTTTATCAATTAGAAAAACATTGGTAAAGGGAATATTAGAAGCGAGCACTCGATACCTGTCTTGAATTTTTTCAATTTCAAGCCTGTCCTTTTTTCGTTCTGTTACATCCTGCAATAAACCTTCGTAAAGAACGACTTTGCCCTCTGCATCAAAAACAGGACGGATTTTATCCTCAACCCATCTATAATTGCCATCTGATGATAGAATCCTGTACTCTCTATTGTATTGTGCCTTTTCAGGACAAATCAATTCTTTCTCGAAAACACAATGGTCATCGGGATGAATAAAATCCATCAAACTAACTGAGTCCCTTACAAGATCTTCAGAAACATACCCAAACTGATTGATATTTTCCGTGATATAAGAAATCTTAAATCCTTCATTTGGCTCCACCTCAAATAGTATTGCTGCACTGTTCTCGATAATCAGCTTGGCTTTTTTCGCCATTTTCTCCCCTTGGATTTTGGTAGTAAGATTTCTTACCAAGAAGGAGTAACCTATTTTTTCTACTTCAGCATTTTGAATCGGTTTAACGGACACTTCATAGGGTTGAATATGTCCTGAATTATCCAATATCTGAACTTCTTCCACACAAATCCCAGAAGCCGAAGCTTTGTTTACCAATTCTTTAAAGGAAATGGGAGGCTCATTTGTGATTTTAAAAAAATCACTGATTTTTCCACCATGTCCATTTTGATTAGGCTCTCCTTCAAATATCGCTACCTCATTCATGTATACCACCTTAAGATTAAGGTCTGTTACATATATTGGTTCATTTACCTGAGCGAGGATTTGGGATTCGAAAAGCAGCCTTCGCTCCACTGTTTTTTTCTCTGTAATGTCATTACAGTAACCAAAGACTTCAAGATTACTTTGGGAAGTAAGCTGGTTGACTTGAATGACATAAGAAATATGCTTTTCCTTGCCGTTGGTATTTGAAAACACGAATTCTCCTGAAACAGATTTTCGATTCTTAAGGGCGCCTTGAACTTTAGATTTTACCAGTTTTCGATCGTTAACCGGAATCAGATTTAGAAAATCACTTATTTCTATTACATCATTGGATGAATCCAGGTTAAAAATCTTGTTCATCCCCTTGGAAAGGAATATTTTTCTTCCTGAATTTTGTAATCTCCAAGATCCAGACTTGGCCAATATTTCAGTGGAACTAAGTAATTTCTCGTTCCGAAACAGCTTGGATTTGGTAGAGCGGTTGATGAGCGCAGCTCCAAATACATCTGCTAATTGTTTAATCCCAAATCTATTGATATGGTTGCTATTCCAGTTGGGTTGAGGTTCGGAATTGCTGAGTGTGAATAAGCCTAAGAGGTTGTTTTCAGCAAAAATCGGAACGATAATATAAGCTACAAAGCCAAGTTTTTCGGCAATAATGGCTTCATAAGAATTCCTGTTTTTAAGGTTTCTAAGATCATCTACTGCAATAAAACCTGATGCTCTCAAGTTGTTTAAAAAATCACTTTGCCCTTCTATAGAGATGTTTTTATTTGCTTTAATCGCCCCATTATCAGCCTTTTCTTTGTATTCGAAAAAACATTCAAGTTGTTGCAATTCATGATTTACATAAAAGAAGTTACCGACTTCCGCATTTTGAGATTTTACGACCATGGATAAGGCCGTCATGAAAACCTTGTCCCATTCTGCCTCTGACGCATTTAAAAAAGCGGTAGATACGTCATTGATTTGTTGGTCAAATTTCATCTTCCTTCTCAAAATGGCTGCCGCATCTTCCTGACCTAAGGTGGCACTTTGTTCATTGTCCAACAAGAAACCGGCTGCTTTTTGTGATTCTGAATAATGGTATTTCCCATTTACGATGCAAATCTTCCCTTTACCTTCAACACTCTTTCCTTCAACAGAAATTTGAAATTCCGAATTCTGATCATGTGTTGAGGACAACTGCAATTGAGATTGGTTCGGATTATTAAAAAATGAATTCACTTCATTCACTAAACCACTAAATCCAGACAGAAAGGTATCCCACGAATTCTTTTCCGATAATTGGTGCTGCCAATTGTCGGAAGAAAATATCACTTGGCTATAATCGAATACCAAAAATAAATCAAGGCTCTTCTCATCACCCTGAAAGAGATCTTTATCAAACTCTTTTTCCATGATTAAAATCAGGTCTAAACCTGTCACAATGCAAAAATTAAAAACTGAAAACCAGTAGCTTTAGGTTGTATAGGATTAATTCTATAAGTTACTAACAATAATTAATTCTCTAACATTATTGAATAAAAAAAACTAGAATTCTTATAAATATTAAACCTGCGCTAAATAAAAAATACCTTTAAATAAAATGAAATTCACTGATAATCAGAGGGATAAAACCTAAAACCTGCGTTACTTCAAGGATTATCAAATATAGTGTCAATTGAAATTTCAGAAAAATTAAAATACTTAACAAAATGGTTATTACCCATTTGAAGAAAAATCACTGAGGCAAGTCTCCTTTTAACAAAAGCGCCAATTTTTCATGGTCCCCCTTTTTTATAAGTTCATTGTTAAATACTGCCACAGGACCTGATTTACAACAATCCATACATTTTGACTTAACCATTTTAAAATTGCCCCTGAAATCACCTTCTTTTATCGTGTTTTTTATGGCTTCAGAAAAGGATTTCGCGTCATTTTTCTTACAATCCTTCCCATTACAAACAAAATAAATTTCCTTCTTGGCTTCATATCTTTATTTGTCTAACCTCCGAACGCTAATTGTAGTAATATTCCACAGATGTAGGCACCATAAGTACCCACTCCATAACCCAAAACGGCAAGCAAAACCCCAACAGGGGCGAGAGCAGGATGAAAGGCTGAGGCAACTATCGGAGCTGAGGCAGCACCTCCTATATTCGCCTGAGAACCAATTGCCACATAAAAGAAAGGTGCCTTTATAATAAAAGCAACAATAAGCATAAAAAGAATATGAAAAGCCATCCATATAATGCCGACCAGAAAAAACACTGGATTGTCAAGAACTGCTCCTAAATCCATTTGCATACCTATAGTGGCTACCAAAATATAAAGCAAAACACTGCCTATTCTGGATGCTCCTACTCCTTCTAATTTTCTCCATCGGGTAAAAGACAATAGCAATCCACCAGTAGTTGCGAGAATTACCAGCCAAAAAAAGCTGGAATCTAAAGAATAGCTTTTTAACCCTGGATAGTTTACCCCAATAAAATCACCTAAATGGCTTCCAAAAAAGTGTGCACAGCCCGTAATTACGAAACCTAAACCCAGGATGGTCATAGTGTCTGACAAAGTGGGGATTTTAAGGTTCTCTTTTTGATGGGCCTCCACTTTTTCCTTAAGAGCGGTTATCGCAGAAGTATCGGCTTTTAAAATTTTGTCAAAAAAGCCTGGCTTACCCGCCCAATACAACAAAAACGCCATCCATATATTGGCAACAATAACATCAACAGCTATCATCTGGCTAAACAACTGAGGACTAGCACCAAAAAGCTCCAACATGGCTGTTTGGTTAGCACTTCCGCCTATCCAGCTCCCCGCTATCGTAGCAAGTCCCCTCCATGTTTCATCAGCCCCTATACCTCCCAATACTTCTGGATAAAACTGAGCAACAATATACAAGGATACAGGACCGCCGATAATGACGCCAAATGTACCCGTTAAAAACATTATTAATGCTTTTGGTCCTAATTTAGCAATGCTTTTCAGGTCTATACTTAAGGTTAATAAAACCAATGAGGTAGGTAAAAGGTACCTGGAGGCAACAAAATAAAGTTCCGAATCTTCTCCCGAAATTAATCCTGTGGTATTGAACAATGCGGGTAAAAAATAACATAGCAGCACTACAGGCACTACCTTATACATCGCTTTGAAAAAAGGATGCTCACTTGCTGAAGTGTAAAACACAAATCCAAGCACTCCCATCAAAAGCCCAAAAACTACTGCATCATTTGTTATCAGTGCACCTTCCACAATTATTTGATTTCCTTCCAAAGTGTTAAAAACTCACTCAATATCATGGCTGTAGCACCCCAGACCACTTCTTCATTGATCTCATAGTATGGGGCTTGAATTTTGTATCCACCTGCCAGATTCATTCCTTTTTTCTTTATTATGGCCTCATCTGTTAATTCATCAAAGCTGCAAATAATAAGTCGATCAACCTCCCTTTCATCAATCTCAAAAATAGGGGGTTCCGAAGAATAGCCTATAAATGGCCTAACAGAAAAATTACTTGGAGGAATATAAAGATCGGATAAGTTTCCCAAAATTTGAATGTCTTTTCTTGACACCCCAATCTCCTCTTCTGTTTCCCTTAGTGCTGTTTCGCCCAAATCCCTATCTCCCAAATCCTTTTTACCTCCCGGTAAGGCAATCTGCCCACTATGTACCCCTTCGTAAGTAGCTCTTTTGATAAACGGGATAATAATGCTTTTTCTATCTTCCGAGGGACAGAGTAACATTAACACCGCCCCCTTTCTTGCATTTATCATCTGATGCTCATCAAAACGTTCCATTTCAAGGGGCATTGGAGCCATTCGCTCTTGAGCGGACCTTCCTGGTAAGGGGCCATTTAGTGATCTTTCCAGGCTGTTAACCAATTTAATGAAATCCATATGGAGTAGTTATAAATTAAAAAAAGGCCTGAATAAAATTCAGGCCTTTTTTACTTATCAAACCTATTAAACCTATTGTGTTATATTCAATAAATGAATAAACTCGAACGAAATTAACGATTAAATTTACAAAACCAAAGGTTAATATTTTGCCATAAAAAATAATATTCTAATATCGACCTCAAAACAACTCTTTTCAAATAGGATTGGCCATTATGGAAAACGAACTTATAAAATGCACAGTTGAAACTATTTTGAATGGTTATGTCTCCTACATTAGTGATTTCAATCAAATTACCCAAAGAATCCCTGGAAACTTTAGGGATAGGGATTGGAAACAACTACATGCCAATCACAGGCAAAGATTACGTTTGTACAAGGATCACCTCAGGGACATTGTTATTACATGTAAGGAACTGCTTAAGGGTCAAGAAGCAGATCAAGTCGTCTGGCAAAAAATCAGGGCTTCTTATCAAGAAGCCATTCTCCCAAATGCAGACAGGGAGTTGGCTGGGACATTTTTCAATTCTGTATTTAGAAAAGTTTTCCCAGGAAAGGTGATTCATGAAGCTTTGATGTTTTACAATTTACCCAGCACTTTAGACTCTGGAGACATCAATGATTCCTTGTTTCGCAATTACCCTGCACAAGCTGATCTCCATGAAGCCTTTGCAAGGATATTGGATGATTTTGATTTTGGCGTTCCTTATTATCAGAAAGAAAATGACATTAACCATTTAGTGGAAAGTGTGAAAAAGGTGATTCTGAGCAGGTACAGAGCAACCAATGAAACGACTACACAAGTATTAAGAGACGTCTTTTACCGTAATAAAGCCGCCTATCTAATTGGCAGAACTTATTTGGGCAACAAATGGATGCCATTTATTATTCCTTTTCTACACAACGAAAAAGGAGTCTTCGCTGACACTTTGATTTTTGATCCAAATATCATGAGTGGGATTTTTAGCTATACCAGGTCCTATTTCATGGCCCCTATAAAAATTCCTGCCCAAACTGTTAATTTCCTCCAATCTGTCATCCAACACAAAAGACCTTATGAACTTTACAATGCCATAGGATTTAATAAGCATGGCAAAACAGCTTTTTACAAGGACTTCATAAATCATCTTGAGCGTAGTAGCGACAATTTCATTCTAGCAGAAGGGATCAAGGGCATGGTAATGACCGTCTTTACGCTTCCTTCCTACAATGTAGTTTTTAAGTTGATCAAGGATCATTTTGAGCCTCCAAAAAACATGACTCGCCAGCAGGTAAAAGAAAATACAAGCTTGTAGGTCTGCATGACCGGGTTGGGCGAATGGCTGACACCCATGAGTTTGAAAACTTCAGGCTTCCTCTAAATCGAATCGATCCTGCTATGATGAAGGAATTAAAAATGAATGTTAATTCCCTTTTATCCATTGAGGGAGACACGCTCATTATCAAACACATGTACATTGAGCGTCGATTGCGTCCATTGAACCTCTACCTGGAGGAATGCAGCCTCGAAGAAGCAAAACATGCCGTAGATGAATATGCCAAAGCTATACTTCAGATGGCCCAGGCCAATATTTTCCCTGGGGATATGATGACGAAAAACTTTGGTGTTACACGTCAAAACAGGGTGATATTTTATGATTACGATGAAATAGAATTTCTCGATCGAATGAATTTCCGTATCAAACCAAAGCCTGAAACTTATGATCAAATTTATGCCTCTAAACCTTGGTATGAAATAAACGAGAACGACGTGTTTCCAGAAGATTTCAAACGATTTATGATAGGCCGCCAGGATGTTCGGGCTTATTTCATCGCCTCCAACCCAGAACTATTCGATCCAGAATATTGGGCGGCCATTCAGGACAAACTTGGGAAAGGTGAAATGATTCACGCCTTCCCCTACCCTGAATCCATGAGATTCAGGCCCGATGAGGTGGTGTAACTAGAAATAGGAGATCGTAATTATTATTACTTAAGGTCTTGAGCATGGCAGGACATCCTAGAAGCCATAATGTTACCCCGGGCGTGATTTCAGCCCGGGGTAAGTAAAAAGCCTCATTTTATTCATCTTTGTACCAACTTGCATATTTGGGATAATTAGAGGCGATTCTTAAAATTGTCGCTTCCATTTCTTTCCCTGTATCTTTCACTTTTTTGGCTGGGATGCCCGCATAAATGGTATTGCTTTCTACGATAGTTCCTGCAAGTACTACCGCTCCAGCAGCAATAATTGCCCCTTCATTGATAATTGCATCGTCCATGACAATGGCACCCATACCAATCATAACCCTATCTTTTATAGTACAACCATGGACAATCGCGTTGTGAGCGATAGATACCTCTGAACCAATATTCACTGGTGATTTCTGGTAAGAACAATGAATAACCGCACCATCCTGAACATTGGTTTTATTCCCAATCTTAATATAGTGTACATCTCCTCTGATCACAGCATTGAACCAAACGGTACAATTATCCCCCATTACCACATCGCCCGTAAGAGTTGCATTGTCTGCAAGCCAACAGTCTTTGCCCCATTGTGGAGATTTGTCATTTACTTTTTTTATCAACGCCATGTTTCGTATGTTTTTTTATTTGCAAGAATTGTAATTATTTATAAGAAGTTTGTTCCGAAATACGCAATATCTAAACCAGCTATTGCAGGAAGGAATCGCTTCAAAACCAGTCAATCGTTGTCATTTTGAATTTCATTTCAGGCAACTCAACTGATTTACTTGCAATTTCAACAGCTTCTCTGAAATTCAAAACATAATATTGCCTTAACTTCAGCTATACCCCAAACTTACAAGGTTAGAAGCTTAGTTTCAATCATGGTTGGGAATACTTCCATACGATTCCCAAAATACGATGGGCAATAAACGCCCCATTATTTGCTGAAATCTCTCCCAATTCATCCTATAGATATACCCTATCCTTTGTCGCAGTACCATTGTCGATTAAGCACTTTGCGCTAAAAAAGGGAAACCGCTATACCGGTAACTGTCCTTCTTTTAAACGATTACTCCAAAACCCAAAAAGCTAATTAAATAGGTTGATTAATTCTTAAGTTAGAATAGGCAGTGGTTAGGTGAAGCCCTCTGATTTTCTTACCTTTATGGTACTCATCACTATAATAATTGGATAATTCAGTATTAATCCCGAACGTCCTTAAATCTTAGCGGATTTAATTTCAGAAAATTGAACTTTTTTATTTACATTTAGTTTAAGTGTATATACATATAATTACGGAACCAATCTTAAACTTATTTAATCAATTCACTATTATGAAAACATTTAAATTATCAGGTTTCTTACTCGCTGCCGCTTTACTAACCTTCTCTTGTGGACAGAGTAGCAATACAGTTGAAACGACTGAGGCTCAAGAAGAAGCAGAAGCAACTGGCCAAACGTTACAATTGGACACCAATGCTAGTACTGTTAACTGGAGAGGTTACAAACCAACCGGTCAGCATCATGGAATAATCCCTGTAACCAATGGCGAAATTTCTGTTGAAGGTGATGCCATCACTTCAGGTGAATTTACTTTTGATATTACAAGTCTTGAAGTTCACGATTTAGAAGAAGGAAGTGAAAACCATGGTAAATTATGGAATCACTTGCAGTCTGAAGATTTCTTCGATGCTGCTAATCATCCTAGTGCTACTTTTGTCATCACTGAGGTTACTCCTTACACATCAGAAGACAATATAGAAGACCAGGAACAATTTGAGACTGAGAACACACCACAAAGTGAATCTGAATTGGCTCCAGCTACCCCTACCCATTGGATCAGTGGTAACTTAACCATCAGAGGAACTTCCAAAAACATTAAATTTCCAGCTGCAGTAACTTCTGCTAATGGAATGGTTTCTGCTCAGGCAGGTTTCAACATAAACAGAACTGACTGGGGACTGGCTTATGGTGACGAAGCAACTGCAGTGGACAAGGCCAAGGATAAATTCATCTACAACACTGTAAGTGTGAATTTTGACATCAAAGCCAACTAAAAAAATTAAGTCATTAATTTTTTATTTGAAAGGGGGATATATTTATCCCCCTTTTTTCATGGCATTTCCCTATTTTTGTAGGAATGTCAGCAACAGAAAGCAAGCTTACGGTTAATAAAACTTCCGACTGGATACCTAAAATGCTAGAATGGGCCAATCTTAATTTCGCCTATTTTGGTTATTTTACTTCACATGATATAGACTACCCGTCTGGAGGATTTGAGCATGTATTTTATGCTGGATCTCAAGCAGTAAGTCTGGAAAACATCAATCAATTACCTAATAATAAGCCTAAAATAGGAATCGTTAGCTACGATCAAAAAAACAAATACGAAAAGCTTACCAGCAATAATAACGAAATAATAAACTGCCCAGACAGCTTATTTTTCAGTCCTGATTTGACGATCTCCTTTAACCAAGAAGAGCTTACGATTCAAAGCTCTGCTCCTAATGATTGCTACAAACAAATTCTAAATACTAAATTACCAGATGATGTCAATCATGGCAATTGTAGCCTCCACAGTTCTCATGATGAGGAAAGTTATCGAATCACCTTCAACAGCATTCAAGACCATATCCTGGCCGGGGATATTTATGAATTAAATTACTGCATGGATTTTCATGGAGAAGTATCCAATATTGAACCTATAAGGATATTTCTTGACTTATGTGAAAATTCACCAATGCCTTTTAGTGCCTTGTTCAAAGCTGTAGATTTATATCTTTGCTGCGCCTCACCTGAAAGATTTCTAAAGAAAAAAGGAAGAAAATTACTAACCCAACCTATTAAAGGAACCATCAAAAGGGGTCGTAATATTCAAGAAGATGAAGCATTAAAAAGACATCTGGCAGAAAGTGAAAAAGAGCGGGCAGAAAACCTGATGATCGTTGATTTGATGAGAAATGACCTTGCTCGAATGGCCTTAACTGGGACAATAAAAGTAGAAGAGTTGTTTGGAATCTATTCTTTTAGGCAGATTACCCAGATGATATCTACCATAAGCTGCCAATTGCCTCTTTCAGAAAATTTTGAGCATATAATACCTAAAACCTTCCCAATGGGAAGCATGACAGGGGCGCCAAAAATAAAATGCATGGAGTTGATTGAGGCTTATGAAAATTTTAAAAGAGCTTGGTTTTCAGGCAGTATTGGTTACATCGATGAGCAGGGAGATTTTGATTTTTGTGTGATTATTAGAAGCTTAATCATGGATCAAACCAAAAAATCCTTTTATTTTGGTGTCGGTAGTGCCATTACCATAGATGCCGATGCCAAAAACGAATACGAGGAATGCTTGCTAAAAGCCTCTTCAATTATCAAAACTTTAAAAAACACCTATACAATTATTAATAACCCAAATTAAATGTCAACACTGAACAATATCCTAAAATCCGTCATTGATAAAAACCCCAACGAGGCTGAATTCCACCAAGCAGTAGAAGAAGTTTTTGAAAGCATCCTCCCCGTCCTTAAGGCCAACAATTTATATGTTGATGAAAAACTTTTTGAAAGAATCTGTGAACCAGAACGAATCATTTCTTTTCGTGTGTGCTGGACAGATGACCAAGGAAAGGTACAAATCAATAAAGGCTACAGAATACAGATGAACAGTGCACTTGGACCTTATAAAGGAGGTCTGCGCTTTCACCCAAGTGTAAATCAAAGTATTCTTAAATTTTTGGCATTTGAACAAGTGTTTAAAAATGCATTAACGGGATTAATGCTAGGTGCAGGAAAAGGAGGAGCGGACTTTAACCCTAAAGGAAAATCAGATGGAGAAGTGATGCGTTTTTGTCAGTCATGGATGATGGAGGCTTATCGCCATATTGGTCATTTCACCGATGTCCCTGCTGGTGATATTGGTGTCGGAGAAAGGGAAATTGGCTACCTGTTTGGGACCTATAAAAAGATTCAAAACGAGTTCCAGGGAGTGCTCACTGGCAAAGGAAAAGATTGGGGTGGTTCATTTTTAAGGCCTGAAGCGACAGGTTACGGGCTTGTCCATTTTGCCCATTTTATGCTGACGGAAATCGATGAGAATCTAAACGATAAAGTTTGTCTTGTTTCCGGAGCAGGCAATGTTTCTCAATTTGCCATTGAAAAATTACTTCATGAAGGAGCTAAAGTAGTGGCCTTTTCTGATTCCACTGGGTTTATTCATGATCCTGAGGGCATGACGGAAGAAAAATTAGACTACTTAAAAACGGTAAAAAATGGGCAAAGAAAGAGTATTTCTGCCTTTGCTGACAAATATGACTCCGCAAAGTTCACTGCCGTAGGTGATAAAAACCTATGGTCTATTCCTGCAGATTGTGCCTTTCCTTGTGCGACCCAGAATGAACTGGATGAATCAGACGCCAAACTTCTTAAGCAAAATGGCCTAATCCTTTTGGCTGAAGGCGCAAATATGCCTTGTACACCAAAAGCAATTAACTATTTACAAAAAACCAATGTCCTGTATGGCCCTGGAAAAGCGTCCAATGCCGGAGGAGTAGCTGTCTCAGGTTTAGAGATGACACAGAATAGAATGGGGCGTTATTGGACTAAAAGTGATCTTGAAAAACAATTGAGAACAATCATGAAAGACATTCATGAAAAATGCCTGGAAACTATCATCAAACATGATTTACAGAAGCAAGATTATCTCAATGCGGCAAATATTGGAGCTTTCGAAAAGATAGCAAGAGCAATGCATGCCCAAGGAACTGTATAAAACAAATTATGGAAAACTACCGGAAAATCATACATGTAGACATGGATGCTTTTTTCGCATCGGTAGAACAATTAGACCATCCTGAATACAAAAACAAGCCCCTTGCTGTCGGAGGAAACAAAGAAAGAGGGGTGGTAGCTGCTGCCAGTTATGAGGCGAGAAAATTTGGCGTCAGATCAGCCATGTCTTCTAAACTGGCAGCACTAAAATGCCCGAATTTAATTTTTGTACCCCCACGGTTCGAGCGGTACAAAGAAATCTCTCAGGTAATTCGAAAGATATTCCTGTCTTATACAGATCTTGTAGAACCCTTGTCGCTGGATGAGGCTTTTCTGGATGTGACCATCAATCATTTCGGCCTTCCTTCTGCCACCCTAATTGCAAAGGAGATACGTCAAAAGATCAAGGAGGAAACAGGTCTGAATGCCTCTGCTGGGATTTCGTACAATAAATTTTTAGCGAAAATAGCCTCTGATCTAAACAAGCCCAATGGTCAAGCTTTGATCACGCCTGAGAAAGCGGAAGCCTTTTTGGAGAAACTACCAATTGAGAAGTTTTTTGGTATAGGCAAAGTTATGGCCAAGAAAATGAATGGTTTTGGTATCTATTATGGATACGACCTAAAGCAGTATTCTTTGCCATTCCTCACCAGTAGATTTGGTAAATCTGGCCTTCATTTTTATCAAATAGTCAGGGGTATCCATGAGAGCGAAGTCAAACCCAATCGCATCCGGAAATCCCTCGGGGTAGAGCATACTTTTGAAAAAGACCTGATAGCAACATCCGAAATTAAAGCTACCCTAAAGGATAAATTATTGCCCGAATTTTACCGAAGACTGGAAGGTAACAGTGCCTATGGTAGAACACTTACGCTTAAAATAAAATACAACGACTTCACCCTACACACGCGAAGCAAAACACTTTTTATCTCCTATCCTCATTTCGAGTATGGAAAACATCGTCAATGAACTCCTTGACCAAGAACCATTGATTCTGCCGATTAGGCTACTTGGGGTAAGCCTTTCCAACCTTATTTCTAAAGACCAGGACAACCCTTCTGGAGAACAACTTAAGATCGATTATTGATCCAGAATTTGATTTGGAAAGAGGTAAATGCATCTTTTTACCCCTAAAAAATTTACTATTAACGTAATAAAAAACGGCATTAATATTGTTTTTATTATACAATAGCTTGGCCATAATGCGGTGGATTCATTCCTAAATAGTTTCAGGAAATCCCAGTGTACAGCCAAGGCTTAAAATTTTAACTAAAGAGAAAAACCATGAATACTGAAAAGAAATACCAACAATTTGGCTTGAAATATGGCATTCCATTGGCCATCATAACCGCAACTTTGGCCATGAAAAAATCAAGTGGTATCGGGAAATTAATTACCTTCTCCATTGTCACGCCTGCTATGCTGGGCTATTTATACAGCTTGATAAAGGTAAAAGACAAGGTAAATGAGCTACCTGAGTCTGAAAATTAAAAAGGATAACCGATTGCGAAATTAAACACTAAATTATCACTCCTCCAATCGCTATCCCCAATTTTAAATTCTTTGGCCCAACGCTCTCCTTCAGGTAAAAATGGACTCCTGAGGGGAGTGGCCAAATCAAATCTGATTACAAAAAACTCAATATCAACCCTCAGTCCAATCCCCGCACCAACTGCCAATTCCCGGTACCAATCCTTCCCAAACTTACCGCCAGGCAAAGCCTCATTTTCATTGACCAACCATACATTTCCAGTATCTACAAATGCTGCTCCCTTAAGGTAAGGAACTATGGGAAATCTAAATTCTAAATTACCCTCTAGCCTAATGTCACCAGCCTGGTCAAAATAATTACTCGTACTCTCTGCATCTGGCGAATAAGAACCGGGCCCTAGGGACCTTATGCTAAAAGCCCTGATACTATTGGGCCCTCCGGAAAAATACTGCTTGGCAAATGGTAGGGAAACGGAATTCCCATAAGGTAATCCTGCACCACCAAAAAGGCGAAAAGCAAGTAACTTTTCTTCAGTAAATCGCCAATAATACCGAAAGTCAATGTCCCCTTTATTGTATTGGGCATAATTGAAGCCCAGGAAGGTGTTTTGGTTTTCACTGCCTAGCGCATTATTCAGCAACCGTAGTCCTCCTCCAGCAAAATCCAGATTTGCCCCAAAATAAATGCTATGCACCCTGTACTTGTCCATGAGCTTATTAAAGGCAAAACTGTAGGTAAGCCCTGCTATAAATTGATGTTCAAAGCTTTGCTTCAAAAATAGATTGCTATCTAATATTTCATCAAACTCAGTTGAAGTATTGGACAGGTCCACAAAGTTTAAGGCGATGGGCGTAATCTCGTGATAAACAAAACGGTTTGCATTCCAAAAATACCCATAAGATGCTGAAACAGTATTTAACCTGTAATACCCTCGCCTATCCTGGTATTCAGTCCCTAAGCTTATCTTCGTTTTTGGCACCGAATACGCAAATCTTTCTTTTATAGAAATAGGAAACACAACTCTGGGAAAAATCAAATCTCCCTTCAAACCGACCTCAAAAGCACTTAAATTCTCTCTATCACCGGAAGCTATCTGACTTTCGTAACCGATTTGCCCTGTAAGACTGAAAGTTTCTCCACCCTGAAAAAGATTTCTGTTCCTATAATTCAGTAATAAATTTGGCCCTGCAAAATTATTAGATTTGGATACTCCTTGAAGTTCAGCCCTAAGAGAACGTTTTTCCAGAGGAGTAAGGTAGATATTTGCATCCAATGCCCCTTTGCCTTCATGAATCGTGGTATCTGTTTCTAGGTACCTTAAATTCACAAACCTAAAATTCCCTATCCCTGTTAATCGACTACTGGTTAACTTGGTATCTTTGGCGTTAAAAAGGCTATCCTTTTCGATCAAAATATACTGTTGAAGGAGCTCGGGTTTGAATGACAGCCCGTCCTGGATAAAGTCTATGTTTTCTATGGTAGTGGTATCCGTTTCTTGCCCATATTCATCCGATGAATAATTTGGATACACCCGGATATTTTTGATTTCATATGGCACAATTCCTTTTTCCGGAGCATTTTCTTTGAGCCTCAAAAAAAAGGTCGAATTTCTTATTATCGTACTGATTGGTGTCCGCTTCAAAAATTAAGAAATCTGGGTTAAAGTTATAGAACCCTTCATTTTTAAGTCCTTCATCCAGCCTAGTCCTTTCATTTTTCATCATTTCTAAAGAGAAATAGTCCCCTTCAGCAATTTTCGTAGCTTCAAGCAATTTCCTTATACTCCGATCAATCGGCAAACTATCCTTTTCATATTGGTAAGAACCCAACTGATAGGGTTGAGCCAAATCCACTTTATAATTGACCGATGCTTTTTTAGGTTGCTCTTGTACCTCAGAATTAACCTCAGAGAAAAAGAATCCATTGTTATCCAACCTGTTAAGGATCAACCCCTCTGTTTTTGCTATTTCTACACTACTGAAATAGACCGGCTCTTCTCCAAGCTTCTTATAAATAAACCGGTTGATAAACCCTGGATTTTCCTTCTGTACTTTATAATGACTCCATAAACCAACACGCATACCCAAGATCTTACTATTTGGCTCAGGTTTGAGCAGGCCTTCTAGTTCCGCATTGAGTTCCTTGAATCCTTTAACCGAAAAGTCCCTATTAATTTCTATAGTGGCACCAGTATATAATTTCTCATTTTCAGGAATATGTTTGGTAACACCACAACCTACTAAAAGCCCAAAAGGCACAAGTAAACATAAGATCCTTATTGACCTTAAATTCAAAAAACCAATTGAATATGTGCCTCTATTCCTTCTCATTTGTCTCCTCTTCTGCATTTATATCTGTAGCTCTTTCTTCCCTTTTAGATTCTATTTCTTTCCACAAGTCTTCAAATTTATTAAACTCCCTATTGAAAATTACGGATAGACCAGTAACGACCAACTGACCATCAATTAAACTTTCAAACTGATTCTTTCTAAAACCTCTTATTCGATAGCGCCCATTTTCGGAGAGTAAATACTCCACGCTTACATTTCCTAAAAGTGAACTACTGCTACCCGTAGAAGAACTCCCTTCTATGTCAATCTGACTGCCTACTTGTACTACCAATCTGTCATCCAGAAAACGTTTACTTGCATTTACGTTAAGTTGTGTTCTGGATTGAGGCGAATCCCCTTCATAATCCTCAAAACTATCCAAGCCTACATCCAACTCTAATCCTGTATCCCCTACGATGCTATTGGTGAAAGTATTTAACTGTCCTGAAAGTAACTGACTGACACTTGATCTGGCCATGGCAGTTGTTCCTCCACTGCTGGAACTTTCTCCACTAGGGAAAAATCTATTCAAAACCAAAAGTGAAAAAACCTGACGATTCAATTCTCCTTCCTGATTGTTCAATTGCTGCACCTGAGTGTATACAGCTCCGCCAATTGCCCCCCTTTGATCTTCAGGCATATCCATTCTAAATGAAATTTCTGGCCTAAGCAATTCACCATCTATATTCAGGTAAACGATAAAAGGTAACTCTTGACGGTATTTGGACATGGTCTCAAGGGAACCACCTGCTACCGTTGCTGTCATCAGATCGGCCGCTGAGGTTTTGATATTGTATATCGCTGTAATGTCCATGTTGGCATCCATGGGTTCACCAGCCCATGTTATGGTGCTCCCACTCTGAATTTCGAACTTTCTACTTACCAGATTATACAAACTCAATTCATAATGCCCTTTGGTTAGCTCATAAATCCCCGTAAGCGTGACTCTTCCGTTTGGATCCATGTTTAGCCGGAGGTCAGCAGCCCCTTCCACCATAAGGTTGTCTCCAGACCGCTCATCTATTACCAAGTTGAACACCGCCTCAGGTGAAATATTTAGTAGCATTGCCACTTTGTATCCGGTATATCCGGTATTGCTGGTTTCTTCTAGTCTTTTGGTCAGAATATCCTCGGGATCATTTCTATTTACAAATGTCACTACGCCATTTCTTTCTACAATATCCAATTGGCTTTCAGGAATGACAACACTTAAATTGGTGCCCTTATCCACACTAAGTTTGGCATCCACAATTGGCAAGTTTAGATCACCTTTGATTGTTACATTTGCCCCAATTATGGCATCTCCATAAAACAGATCATTGTCTTCTTTTGTGGAGTTTAACACCTTGAAATTTTCAGCTACCAGAGAAAGATCGAACTTGGGATTAATAAAATCGTCAGTTAAAATATCCCCATCAAGTACAAAATTATTTCCTTGTTCATCTTTTATGGTTATTTGATCCAGAAAGATCCCTTGGTTATCGACTTTAATTTCATCATCAGCAATAGCAAACCTGGAATTCAATGTTGCAACGGTAAACTCAGTCCCGTTAAACACCAAATTACCATCATAATTTGGGTCTGCTGTACTTCCCTCTACTTCGAAATTTCCTGAAATAAATCCCTTTCCCCCACTAATGGCACCAGCAGAAAGTCCATCCAATATACTCAGCTCAAATTTATTCAGCGCCAGGTCCAAATTTAACCTCGCTCCCAGAGGATCAGCAGTGAAGCCACCTGTTAAATCAAGGTCTATTCCCTGGTCTTTTATCTTTAAATCGAAGTCATAATTCTTTTGGTCATTACCAGTCGCATCCAGAGACAGATTACCTAAAGGAACTTTAAGTACCTCCATTTCTTTTACCGTAATCCCAGCTTGCAAGCCCATGGCTCCAAAAGGGTTTTCCACCTTAATTGATCCATTGACAATACCTGCTGCCAATATATCCTCAGGATTCAATAAACTGGTAAATGTTCTTAACCTGAAATCATTAAAAGTAAGATCAAAAGAGCTCTCTTCTGGATCATTGCTAAATGAAATAAGCTGCGTACCTCGTGAAAATTCAAAATCTTTAAATTTCAACCAGTCTGGCCCTAAAGTGAAGGAATTATCGGCTGGTACTTCCCATTTCTTTTTGTTAAAAATAATGCTGTCAGGAGCGATGTGTAGCTGCAAAGAGTCTTTTTCTATTCCCAAATCAAAATTAATATTTGCTAAAACTTCGGTTTCATGTCGTGAATTAAAATTGACATAAAGTAGGTTTTCGAGGACTTCACCCGTGAAATAGGTAGGTCCAACTACGAGCGGACCAGAGGACAAACCCAAAACTCCAAAATCAAAGGTAAAATCTGAAGAATCACTCTTCACATTAAAATCTAAACTATCCACTATAGCCCCTGCATAGGAAATATAAGGGAAGTTAATCCTACCCTTTAATGAAGATTTTCTTTCATCAAAGTCCAATTGAATTGACCCCTCTTCTATCCTTTCCAACCCTGGTAAAATCACCTGCTGTAAAAGCAAGGTAGAGGGTATCGTAAAATCCATTTTAACATTGACAGGTCTTTCGAAGTTTGATGTATTTTGAAATGTGCTATCAAGAAAGTATTGATTGAAATGACGTGAAATCCCTTCATAGGTTTCTCCGGGACTTACATTAGAGCTTAGTTGCCCTACCAAAACATTGCTCTCAATGTCAAAATCCGTTGAATCTGGTAAAATTTTCAAATCTAGATTCAAGTCACCCATTGGGTAGGCCTGGTCATCTAAAACTACCGTTCCATCCATTAACTTTGATTGGAGTTCAAAGCTTTCTGAATTGCCGGAAAAAGTCGTATTCATGGAAAATTTCGTCCGCAACTTTTTAGAACTGAAGTTCAACCCATACAAATCGGCGCCATTTAGATCCAAATCCAAACCAAGGTTGTAATTAGCGGTATCTAGAGAGACTGTTGCCAGCAAGCCCAAATCCAAAAACTCGTCTTTATGAATTAACCTGAATTCTCCCTCTCCATCAATAATTTCACTGCTCAGCTGAATACCTTTATAATTGTGTCCATTATAAGTCAAATTGCTCACCTCGGAAGCCAACTTGAAATCAAGTTTATCCAGCGGACCCGTATTGCCTTTTGCTGACAATTCCATATCAAGCTCACCATAATTGATCGTGTCACCCAATATTTCCCCTAAAGGCAATGCTGCTATAGTTGTGTTCAAATCATAAAGGTAAGTCCCCTCTTTGGTGGACATTTCACCATTGACCATTATGGAGGCCTCGTAGGCCTTAAGAATTGACTCAAGACTAAATTCATCAAGTGATCCTGATGAGGCAACCGTTAGGTCAAGTTTATTGGGGTATTTTATGCCCAAACTGTCTTCAGAAACAAAGAGATTAAGGTCCTTATCACTTGACACGAAGTTAAAATCATTTATATCCCAAGAAACTCGGTCCACATCTATAGGATTATTAATCGAACCGGAGACTGCAAGTCGGGTGGAATTGCCCCATCTTGCGGAAAGCTTTTTCAGATTTACTTTGTCCAATTTACCCGAAGCATACAAGCTTGCGTTAAGCTTTTTCTTGGCAAATGTCTTTATGTAAGTATTCGTTTTAAGTGTTGGTGAGAAGTAATAGGCATCTCGAATGCCAACATTTATGGTATTGAGTGCTAAATCTAAAGTTGCCTTTTCAGGGTTTTCCATTACCTCGCCCAAACCAGGGTATTGCATGGTAGCTCTTCCTTTCAAATTGCTATTGCCTGTGGCTACAATTAAATCTGTTAAACGTAAAGATTCATTGTCTAAATCTAACTGTAATTGAAAGTCTTCTAGTACAAACCCAGATTTTTCAATAAACGCAAATTTATTTAAAGCAAGCCCTGCCTTTTCTGGCTTAAAAAAAAGATTATTGACCTCCAGGTTAAAATTCTCTATGCCTATATCATTTGGGTCAAACCCAATCCCTGCACCTTGAGAGCCATTTACAAGGTAATTTATTTTATTATTGGAAAGGTTCAAAGTTGATAGCTCCACTTCCCATTGAGGCCAGCTAAATGGTTCAACTTCCGCTTCACTTTTAGTTACTGTACTTTCCGGATTGCTTTCCTTGCTTTGATACTCAACGAAAGAATCATGTAGAGAAAAATTCTTTATTAATATCCGCTGCTTCTCAAGATCTGCTTCGGGCATTTCCAATAACAAATCACCTAATGTTGAATGTACTTCCATGCCATCGGGCAAAGAAGCGTAATCAATATTTATATTTTTTAAGGATAACTCTTCTAAAATCAGCAAAGGCATTGGAACCTCACTGCTACTGGAATCCTCACTTGGAGGAAAAGGCTTGAACTGTTGATAGGCGATGGAGGAATTTTCCCATAAAATACTGTTGACATGAAAATCCATTTTATTCAAATCAAGACTTTTGATCTGAATCAATAACTTCCCAAGGTCCAGTTTTCCCTCTAAACCCAATAATTCGTCGGCATAATTTAAATTCCAGTTTTCTACTTTTACAGGGCCCACGCTGATCTCAGGATAGGCACTTGTTGTCATTGAGGCTGTATCAATACTCGTAGTATCAGAACTGGTTTCGGCTCCTGCAAATGCATCAATGAGATAATTGAAGTTAAACGCACCAGTACTATCCCTCTGAATATTAGCCGTTAAACCTTCCCATTCAAGCCTGGAAATACTAATTTTGTTGTTTCTAATGAAAGGGATTAAGGCTAGACCAGTCTCAAGTTTGTGACTGTAAATAAGCGTATCTCCTTTTGGGTCTTCTAAATAGAGACCCTCCAGGTAAAGGTTGCCTCTGAAGGTCAAAAATAACCTGTCTATGTTGACTTTGGTATTCGTTTTTTCTGAAACATATTGGGTGACCTTATTTACGATTATTTTTTGACCGAAAGGGCTTCGGACAAATAGTAGAATAAGGAGCACCAATAAGCCAAGGCCTAATAAAACCCATCCTCCAATTTTAAAAATTCTTTTACCTAAGGTTTGCGCCAATGTTGTTTTTTATTTACCAAAAAAAAGAGCGGATGAACAATCCACTCTTTTTATAATTCTCACTATTCAGTTCATAAATAATTAAATATCAATTATTATACCAATTCCATTAATGGGAGCCTACAGAGGCAGACATAACTGCATTAATATCTACACCCAGGCCTTTTGCGACCCGACTACCAAACTCATCGTCCATTCTAAACCAATGGCAAAGTTGACGATTTATAATTACATCCCTTTTGGGGCCGGTGATACCACTCATTGCGCCTATAGTATTATTGACGGTATTGTCTTGCTCACTTTTGCTCATCACATCTCTAAACAAACTTCTTGGCTGGGAGTAATGGTCGTTGTCCCCTACTTTACTGTTTCTGTCATACCAATCCGCAATCGTGTCTTCGAGTTGTTCTGACGGTTCCTGATAAGTCTTGTCCACTTCAATCTCATCAAAACTGTTGGGCCAGTAATTGGGTTGCTTGCCTCCGTTACCATCTACCCTCATCGTGCCATCTCTTTGGTAATTGTTAACGGCAAAAGGACAACGGTTTACCGGAATTTGTTCATAATTAGCCCCGATTCTATACCTTTGGGCATCCGGATAGGAAAGTAACCTGCCCTGAAGCATTTTGTCTGGACTATAGCCAAGGCCATCCACTACGTGTGCAGGAGCAAAAGCAGATTGCTCCACATCCTGAAAGTAATTGTCAGGATTTTTATTCAATTCCAACACCCCTACATCAACTAAGGGAAATTGGGAATGTGGCCATATTTTGGTAATGTCAAAAGGATTAAAATCTACCTTTCTAGCCTGGTCTGTGGTCATTACCTGAATTTTAACGTTCCATTTGGGGAAATCGCCATTGTCTATGGATTCCAATAGATCTCTTTGAGCAAAATCTAGGTCTTTGGATTTCATCTGAGCAGCCTCCTCGTCAGTAAAGTTTTTTATTCCCTGGGCAGTTTTAAAATGGTATTTCACAAATACTTTTTCATTTCTCGCATTGATCATGGAAAAAGTATGCGAACCGTAGCCATTCATGTGTCGATAACCTACGGGTGTTCCTCTGTCACTCATTAAAATTAAAACCTGGTGCAAAGATTCTGGTGTCAAAGACCAGTAATCCCAAACCATCGTCGGTGACTTACAGTTGGTGTAAGGATCCCTCTTTTGAGTGTGTATGAAGTCTGAAAACTTTTTAGGGTCTTTTATAAAAAATACAGGCGTATTGTTCCCTACTAAATCCCAATTACCATCTTCCGTGTAAAATTTGATCGCAAATCCTCTTGGGTCTCTTTCTGTATCAGCGGATCCCTTTTCACCTCCAACAGTAGAGAATCGGAGAAATACTTTTGTCTTTTTGCCTATTTTATTAAAAACTTTGGCTTTTGTATATTGGCTAATATCCTCGGTAACCGTAAAAGTGCCAAATGCTCCTGATCCTTTGGCATGAACAATCCTTTCTGGTATTCTCTCTCTGTTGAAGTGAGCCATTTTCTCATGAAGAATATAGTCTTCTAAAAGAATGGGCCCCCTGGGACCAACCGTCTTAGAATTTTCATTTTCGACATATATCCTTCCAGATGCTGTCGTTAACTTGTTATGGTTTTTCTCTTCTGACATGACGCTTATTTTTAATTTATGTACACGGTATTGCTTCGATGAAATAAAGATAAGGGGAAAATACTTATAGTAAAAATTGATTGTTTCTATAATACGATAGTCATAATCTATAACTCAAAATATAAGTTGTCGCTTTTGCCAGGCAAGTTCAAAAAGCCACAAAAAACAATAGGCATTTCAGCTTTCTTTCCAGATTCCACAATTTTACTTGAATAATGTCAGAATAATAAAGTGAACTACTGTCAATATGTCGGTATTTTATTAAATTTGCGATCTGAAATATAGTCAGCCAATGGAAAATATTATTAAGGATATCGATATCATCAGCGGTGAGGAAGACACGAATAGTGATTTTAAGGTAACCGCCGAAGAAAATACAGGTAAAGCGAAGCGGTTATACATCGAAAGCTATGGTTGCCAAATGAATTTTTCTGACAGTGAGATTGTCGCTTCCATCATGAAGGAAACGGGATTTGATACTACCTCTGATTTCAATAATGCAGATGTAATTTTACTTAACACCTGTTCTATTAGAGACAAGGCAGAGCGGACGGTACGCAAAAGATTAAGTCAGTTCAATCAAGTCAAAAAAGCCAACCCTGAATTAAAAATTGGTGTTTTAGGCTGTATGGCAGAACGCTTAAAAGAAAAGCTTTTAGAAGAAGAGAAATTGGTGGATTTAGTTGTTGGTCCTGATGCTTATAGAGACTTACCAAGTCTAGTAAGTTTGGCAGAGGATGGGCAAAAAGGAATAAACACATTTTTATCAAGGGAGGAAACTTATGCTGACATTTCTCCGGTAAGACTAAACTCCAACGGAGTAAGTGCGCTCATATCTATAATGAGAGGCTGTGACAATATGTGTTCCTTTTGTGTAGTTCCTTTCACAAGAGGCAGAGAGCGAAGTCGTGATCCACATTCCATTACCAAGGAAGCCAAAGAGTTATTTGACCAAGGCTACAGGGAGGTTACCCTTTTAGGGCAAAATGTAGACAGTTATAAGTGGTCTTCGGAGGAAAACAACAAAGCGCGTCTCAATAAAAAGGAGAACGAAGTATCCCAAGTTGTTTATTTTTCTGATTTACTAGAGATGGTAGCAAATGTAGACCCAAAACTTAGGGTTAGGTTTTCCACTTCTCATCCCAAAGACATTACAGACAAGGTCTTGGAAACGATGAAGCAATACGAAAACATTTGTAATTACATTCATTTACCTGTTCAAAGTGGCAATAGCAGGGTTTTAGAGATGATGAACAGGACTTATGACCGTGAATGGTACTTGGACCGAATCAAAAAAATACGCGAAATATTGGGTGAGAATTGTGGGATTTCTTCGGATATGATTGCAGGATTTTGTTCTGAAACAGAGGAAGAGCATCAAGACACCTTGAGTATAATGGACATTGTAAAATTTGATTTTTCTTACATGTTTTATTATTCCGAGCGTCCCGGGACATTGGCAGAAAAGAAATACAAGGATGATATTCCTTTAGCAGTAAAAAACGTAGGCTCCAGGAGATCATTGACAAGCAAGGTGCCCTTTCACTTATAAGACATCAAAGAGAAGTTGGGCAGGTACAAGAGGTTTTAGTAGAAGGATTGTCCAAAAGGTCCGAAGATCAATTAAAGGCCAAGAATTCAGCCAATAAGGTGGTGATCATACCGAAAAGCAATTTAAATATAGGAGATTATGTCACAGTTAGGATTACAGATTGTACCTCTGCGACCCTATTTGGAGAAATTGTCAATCAATAAATAAAAAATCATGATCTCTATAAGTGCATCGGAAATATTGAGCGTCAAGCAAAGGTTCGGAATAATTGGAAACAGTCCGCTACTCAATCATGCCATTCAAGTGGCCATGCAGGTTTCTCCTACAGAAATGACCGTGTTGGTCACTGGTGAAAGTGGTAGTGGTAAAGAATCTTTTTCTAAAATCATCCATGCACTTAGCCGTCGTAAACATGGCAAATTCATAGCGATTAACTGTGGTGCCATACCAGAAGGAACAATTGATTCAGAGTTGTTTGGTCATGAAAAAGGTTCATTTACGGGTGCTCACGAGGCAAGAAAGGGATATTTTGAAGGTACTGATGGTGGTTCTATTTTCCTGGATGAAATAGGAGAAATGCCTCTGGGAACTCAGGCGAGACTATTGCGGGTATTGGAAAATGGTGAATTCATCAAAGTTGGCTCCTCAAAAGTTTTGAAAACGGATGTTAGGGTAATAGCTGCTACCAATGTAAACCTTCTAAAGGCTGTTGAAAAAGGCAAATTCAGGGAAGATTTGTATTACAGGTTAAACACAGTTCCCATTTTTGTCCCCCCCCTAAGGCAAAGAGGAGATGACATAGCTTTATTGTTTAGAAAATTCACAACTGATTTCTCTGAAAAGTATCAGGTTAAGCCTATTACACTTTCCGAAGATGCGAGAAAACTTCTCCTCAAATTTCCTTTTCCTGGAAATATCAGACAATTAAAGAATTTAGCAGAGCAAATTTCGTTATTGGAGGAGGAAAGAGAAGTTGATATAGAAACCTTAATCAAATATCTTCCTGAAGAAAAAAGCAGTTTACCCGCATCAATCAAGGGAAACAATGACAAGCAGGATGCTTTCTCGGATTTTTCTGAACGTGAAATCTTGTATAAAGTCCTTTTCGATATGAAAAAGGACATGACCGATTTAAAAAAACTTATATTAGAGTCTTATCATTCAGGTGGCTTGGATCAAAATATCATGAAAAAGCATCAAAACCTTTTTGAAGATATGGAGTCATCTTCTCATTATGATGAGAGCCCCAATCCCTCTAAGAACCTACCTTTGGTATTGGAGTCTCGGAGTGCGAAGAAAGAACAGAAAGAAGAAAAGGAGAGCACAAGAAAAAACTACGAGGAAGATATCATTGAAGATATAATTCATGAAGAAGACGACAATTCGCTTTCTTTGGAAAAAAAGGAAAAGAACTGATTACCAAAGCATTAAAAAAACACCATAACAAGAGAAAATATGCTGCCATGGATTTGGGAATCTCTGAAAGAACGCTTTACAGGAAGATCAAGCAATATGATATTCAATAGAATCCTATTATTATTACTAGGCATAACTTGTTTGGTATCCGCCTGCAAAATTGAATACAGTTTTACAGGCACCACCCTTGACTACAATGTTACCAATACCTTTTCAGTAGATAATTTTTTCAATGATTCGGGAGGAGGTCCAGCCAATATGGGGCAGGTGTTCACCGAAGATCTGAAAGATTATTTTCAACGGAACACTCAGTTGGAATTGGTTCAAAACAATGGAGACATCCAATTTCTGGGAGCCATCACCAAGTACACGATAAGCCCTCAAGCGACTGTATCCAGCACTAACAGTAATGAACCTGACAGGGCAGGACAAATGCGCATCACAATATCGGTGGAATTGGAGTTCATCAACTTGTCAAATGAAGAAGAAAATGCAAAGAAAACATTTTCATTCTTTCAAGATTACGACCCAAGAAGCAAAACTTTGTTACAGGTGGAAACTGAATTAGTCGAAGTTATTTTTGAAAGTATCATTCAGGATATTTTCACATCTACTGTCGCCAATTGGTAAAAATTGTTATATTTAAAGAACCTATTTAAATATTGATACTGTGAACGCTCAAGCATTTTTAGAACTTATTAATAAAGCCGACAATCTTGACAATGCTGATTTAAAGAAAGCATTAAAACTTCAAGAGGAGTTTCCTTACTTTTTGGCACCGAAAGTACTTGCAGCTAAATACGAGTGGGACAAAGCCTCAGGTGAATCTCAAACGTTACTTCATTGGGCTGCTGTGGTAAGCCCTGAAAGGAAAAGGTTAAAAAGCTTACTGACCGGCACATCACCTATAGTTCCAGCATCAGTTTTAGAAGACGAAATCACTAAAGCATCTATTGCTGAAATCACAGTGGACGAGCCAATTGTACAGCAAGAGCAGGAAAGCAAAGTTGCCTCAGCAGACACTCCTCCCCTACCAGTAGAAAAGCCAATCCCTGCTGAGGGGAAATCTTCAGAGAATATTTCCCGGCCTAAAAGAGATGAAATATTAAGGCGTTTGGAAGAAAACCTGAAAAAGATAAACAAAGTAGCACCTGCCAACCCGGATGGTACTGAAGATTTAAAAAAAAAGGCCATACCCGAAAAAATAAATGAAGAAAAGGACACTTTAATCAATAAGGCAAGTACCTCTCCTGAAAAAACTGTCACTAAGAAACTCAATAAAGACCAACAAGAATTAATAGATAAATTTAAAGAGAAGCCCATACGGTTAAAAAGGGAAAAAATGGATGAGATAGTGGAATTACCAGACTTGTCCGAAAAAAGCACCCTTCTAAATAACAGCATGGTGTCCGAGTCTTACGCCAAATTACTGGCCAAGCAAAACAAAAATAAAGAGGCCATAGAAATATATCAAAAATTAATATTGAACTTTCCAAAGAAAAAGGCTTTCTTTGCAGATCAAATTGAGAATTTAAAAGAATAAAATAAATAACAAGCATGTTTGCAGTAATCATCAGTATCATTATCGTTTTAGCCATATTATTAATTTTGGTCATTTTAGGTCAAAACTCTAAAGGTGGCGCAGGAGCAGCATTTGGTGGTAGTGCCTCACAAATCATGGGCGTTACCAAAACTGGTAATATCTTAGAAAAAGCTACCTGGGTTCTAGCCATTGCAATTTTTGTTTTGTGCCTAGGTTCTTCAGCTTTTCATGAAAGTAATTCTTCAGGATTTACTTCTCCGAATGTTGAAAACGCACAAAAACAAATCCTCACTCCATCTTTTGATGACGAATCAATTCTACCTTCTGAAGGGACTGAGGAAGTAACTCCACTGGAAACAGCTCCAGATACAGAAGAATAACAAAAAATGCAAACACGATAAAAAAGGCCTGTTGAAATCAACAGGCCTTTTTTTTAAATTTTAATATTATTTAAGTAATCAAAAATTGAAGAAGAGCCGGAATATGATTAAATTGACACTTTAAAACCCTGAATAAAACAACCAAAGTTAAAGTCTATGTTTGAAAATCATTTAAGTATGGAAGATTTAGGTGCGGACAAATGGCCTAATGTCATTTTATGGGCCGCTCCTGTGATGTTTTTATTGGTATTTATAGAATGGGGAATAAGCTTATACCGAAAAAAAGATACCTACGATAAAAAAGATTTCCTCGCTGCATCTACAATTGGACTTGTAAATGTTGGAATAAGTGCCTTAATTAAAGCCTTTACATTCGGAGTAGCGCTATTTTGCTGGAACATTGTCCCTTGGAAAGTGCCTCCAACCTGGTGGTCATTTATATTTTGTTTCTTCGCTATAGACCTTGCAAGGTATTGGGCACATAGGGTCACACATGAGCAACGCTTTTGGTGGGCAACTCATATTACTCACCACAACTCTACTAAGTACAATTTCTCTGTTTCCTTTCGCCTAGGATGGACGCAGCACATAAAGATTATCTTTTTTGTACCAGTGATGTTGATGGGCTTTAATCCATTCGTCTTCTTTATTTGTCACCAGGTCGCTGTATTGTATCAGTTCTGGATCCACACTGAATATATCCAAAAGCTCCCTAAGCCTATTGAATATTTCTTTGTGACACCATCTCATCATAGGGTGCACCATGGAAGTGATGCCCATTATTTGGACAAAAATTACGGTTCTACTTTTATCATTTGGGACAGGATTTTCGGAACATTTAAGGCAGAGGAAGGAAGACCAACGTATGGCATCACCAAGCCAGTCACTTCTTATAACCCCGTTTACTTGGTTTTCCATGAATGGGCAGATATAGTGAGCGACATCAAAAAAGCAAGAGACGGAAAAGAGGTATACCAGATCCTATTTGGTAAACCTGGCGATGAGGTTATTAAAAACAGAGAACTCAGGGAACAATCTGAAACTGAAACCACAAAATTAAAAAGTAACGTAGCTTCCAGTCCTACCCCAATATTGGTTTCCAATGAGAATTCATTGTTGAAAAAAGAGGACTAATAACAAGATTCATAATCATCAAATAAAAAATGGGAAGACTAAATCTTCCCATTTTTTATTTGATGACAATATTCCTTAGTAACAATCGCTTACTAATGGGCAAAAGACTCTCTTGTAAAGGTACATCATGTTTGGAATTAATCCGCCAGGTAGATGGATTGGGGAGGTCCGTAAAGTTTTTGATCAAATCAAGTTTAATTCGGTGGCAGGTAGTCGTGATGCTTTTCCTAAAAGCTGCAATAAATTTAAGTACTATGCCCCTATATTTGTCCATGCTATTTTGAAATAAATCAACTTTATAACGGTAAACCAGAATGTCTTTTGAACAGCCATTGGAGACCAAAGCATAGCCTTCCTTCTGATAGATTGCAGAAAGCCCAACCGGCTCTATTTCCAATTGATCTTCTATGAAATCATATATACTCTTCCCCTCTTCTATTTGCTTTTTAATTTGCGGCAGGGCATAGGCTATGATTTCCCCTAATTGTCTCATTACTTCATCCTCTTCAGTTTTATTCTTATAGCTAATGGCAGCTTTTTTGAAATTTACAGTGTCAATTTCCCGAGGAAATGCAGCTTTTAATTGATGCCTGTTTTTATTTAATTCTTCAAGCTTCTGATGGTGTTTAATCAGTTCAGCTAATGGAGGATAAAGCTTAACTGATTTAAACTCTTTTTCTACTTCTTTCAAATAGGCCAAAAGCAGGTACTTTTTATATTCAAAATCGACCCAGCCTTCAGAAATCCAATTATCCGATAAATTTCTCATAAAACATCCTATTAAATTACAGTTATAAAGTACGTAAATGTGACATAATTACCAATTCCTCACCGCAAAATTGACAGGTTCACTTAATTTTTGCTTTGATTGAACTGTCAGTATTGATAAGTAATTAAGACTTTATGTCAGTAAAAATGTCAATAATACGATTGGCATAGAAAGTGTAAATAAGGTTTTGTATTATAGAAATTAAACTTTAAAAATAACTAAATCACATGTCTAAAGTTAACATCCAACCTCTAGCAGACAGGGTTTTGGTAGAGCCCGCTGCCGCAGAAGAAAAAACGGCCTCAGGTCTTTATATCCCTGATACTGCCAAAGAAAAACCACAAAAAGGTACCGTAATCGCAATCGGTAATGGCAAAAAAGATGAGCCATTAACTGTAAAAGTTGGCGATACTGTTTTGTATGGCAAGTATGCTGGCACTGAGCTATCTGTAGAAGGTGCTGATTATTTGATCATGAGAGAAGCGGATATTTTCGCTATCCTTTAATTAAAGGTCCTATAATCAAGTTTAATCAATTAAAACTCAAAAAAGTTTAAAAATGGCTAAGGAATTATTTTTCAATACCGACGCAAGGGATCGCCTAAAAAAAGGAGTCGATGCCCTAGCTGATGCAGTAAAGGTGACATTAGGTCCAAAAGGAAGAAATGTAATTTTGGACAAAAAATTTGGTGCTCCTTCTATTACTAAAGATGGTGTAACTGTAGCTAAAGAAATAGAATTAGAAGACCCTATCGAAAATATGGGTGCTCAGTTGGTAAAAGAAGTAGCTTCCAAAACTGCTGATGATGCAGGTGACGGTACTACTACTGCTACAGTTTTGACTCAGGCAATTTTTTCTGTAGGCATTAAAAATGTGGCTGCTGGAGCAAACCCAATGGATCTTAAGAGAGGTATCGACAAAGCTGTAGAAGCAATCGTTGGTCAATTAAGAGCTTCATCTAAAGAAATCTCTACTTCTAAAGAAATTGCACAAGTAGCTACAATTTCTGCCAACAATGACGAGGAAATCGGCAAAATGATCGCTGATGCCATGAAAAAAGTAGGCAAAGATGGTGTTATCACTGTTGAAGAAGCAAAAGGTACTGAAACAGAAGTAAGAACTGTTGAAGGTATGCAGTTTGACAGAGGTTACCTTTCTCCATATTTCACTACCAATACGGAGAAAATGGAAGCTGAATTGGAAAACCCTTACATTCTTATATACGATAAGAAAATTTCAGCAATGAAAGAATTGCTTCCAATATTAGAGCCTGTTGCTCAATCTGGAAGACCATTGGTAATCATCGCTGAAGATGTTGACGGAGAAGCACTTGCTACTTTGGTAGTAAATAAAATCAGAGGTGCACTGAAAGTTGCCGCTGTTAAAGCGCCAGGTTTCGGAGACAGAAGAAAAGCCATGTTGGAAGATATCGCTACTCTTACGGGAGGTACTGTGATTTCTGAAGAAAGAGGTTATAAATTAGAAAATGTAACTGTAGATTACTTAGGTACTGCAGAGAAAATCAATATCGATAAGGACAACACTACCATCGTTAATGGTGCTGGTGAAAAAGCCACAATCGAAGCTAGAATCAATGAGATCAAATCTCAAATTGAAAAAACTACTTCTGATTATGATCGTGAGAAACTTCAAGAAAGATTAGCTAAGCTATCTGGTGGTGTTGCTATCCTTTACATAGGAGCTGCTACTGAAGTGGAGATGAAAGAGAAAAAAGACAGAGTTGATGATGCACTTCATGCAACAAGAGCTGCTGTACAAGAAGGTGTAGTAGTTGGTGGTGGAGTAGCACTTATCAGAGCTGCATTAGCGCTTGAAAAACTGAAAGGTCTAAACGAAGATGAAGATACTGGTATCAACATCATCAAGCAGGCTATCGAAGCACCTTTGAGAACAATCGTTTCCAATTCAGGTGGAGAAGCATCAGTAGTAATCAATAAAATCAGAGACTCTAAAGGAGATTTTGGTTACAACGCGAGAACAGACAAGTATGAAGACTTGTTCAAAGCTGGTGTTATTGATCCTACTAAAGTAACGCGTCTTGCATTAGAAAATGCTGCATCTATAGCTGCATTATTGCTAACTACAGAATGTGTAGTAGCTGACGTTAAAGAAGAATCCCCTGCAGGCCCACCAATGGGCGGCGGAGGAATGGGTGGAATGATGTAATTCATTTCACATAAAATGCTTAAAAGGGAAACTATAATGGTTTCCCTTTTTTTGTTTCCACCAATTTGAGACCAAATCCCATTACTTTAGTTAAAACTTTAACGCAATCAATCTTACGAAAATTTAAAACTTTATTTTAATAGTGGAATTATAGTGTTAAATTTCAGACGTAAGAGAACGAGAGAGAGAAAAGTTATTATTTAATAGTCAATGTATCCATTCGATTTAATTGTTTTAATTGATGATGACCCAATAAACAATCTGATCAATAAACGGTTAATCAACAAATTAAATTTATCACCTAAGACCATCGAATTTTTAGAGGCTGAGGTAGCGTTACAATACCTTAAAGATCCAGATTTGGAAAAAAGGATATTGATCCTTGTCGATATTAATATGCCTGTAATGAATGGTTGGGATTTTTTAAGCCAGTACCTGGAACTTGAAAATGGCAGGAAGGATCGTATCATTATGCTATCCAGTTCAATCGACTTTCAAGACAGACAAAAATCAAAAGAATTTCCTTTTGTAAGTGGTTTTATTGAAAAACCGCTCACCCATGAAAAACTAGAATCCCTATTGTAATGTCTATTATTTTGCCTTCACGCAGATATAGCCAAATCCTGCAATAGTTTTCCCTAGCCTAAAAAAAGCCTTAATTCAAAGCTTCCTATATCATAGGAAACTTAAAACATCAACCCTTCCATTTCTGAAGTATGAAAACGCCATTAACCAATTTGAGGTTATAGGGGTAAATATGTTTTTGCATGATCAATAGCATCAGTGGAGTTTTTGACCCAAGCTATTTTATTTTCAGGAAGCAGGTCGTTTAATTCCTTTTCTCTGGAAAGGTCTATTGCCCCAACCTGCCTAATGTATACGCCTTCCACTCTATGTTTATATTTCCCAATAATTTCCGCATAAATCTCGGGATCATGTTGGCCACTATCACCTATAAGTACGAAATTTAGTTCAGGATAAAAGTCCATTAAAAATGCTATCTTCTCTACTTTATGCTCGTGGCTTCCACCACCCGATTTCCAAATATTTCTCAAACTCATGTGTCGATCCTTCAGCAATATTGGACCCATGGGAATATTCCTATATTTCATAAAATCTTGTATCAGGTCAAAAAGATTCCAATCGCTACTGGAAACATAAAAAACAGGAAAATCTCCATTTGCCGACAGCAGTCGATATAAATCACTAACTCCCGGGAAAGGTCGTCGGGTATAGGCATTCTTGGATACAGAAAGCCAAAATTTTTCCTGAATATTGGTAGCTTTGGAAATAATAATTGTGTCGTCTATGTCGGAAATTATCGCACGGGGGTATTCTTTATTAAATCTTAATATTTCTTTGGTAACGGAGGCCGCTTCCGGTTTTAAACCCTCTTCAGGTAGCAATGACAATTGAACTGTTTTTATTGATTTAGATGCTTCACTATTAAGTTCATAAAGCACTTCGAAAACACCTTCTTCATCCGTAATTAATGTTTCTTTAAGGTCTCCTACTGTTAGTTCAACCTTTGCTTCTGGTACACTACTGCCAGCGTACCTTCTCAAAGTAGCAAGTATATTGTGCAATGTGGTGTTTTTATCTGAAGGTCTACTCTGTTTATAGGCTTCAACCACCCTACCCTTTACAAAAATATGTGAGCTATTTCCTAAAACCACAAATACCTCTACGCGTAATAGGTCGAGTTTACCTAACTTCCTTTTAACTATGGAGAAAAAATAACGGATAGGCCATGTTAGCCATCTTAAAAGATAAATGTACTTCATATTTATAAGTCTTCAAATCCCAGGCCAGCGGCGGTTCTGATCTTTGAATAAGCAATAATTAGATCCACATAAAGGGCATTATTGATTAAATTAGAATCAAACAAGCTTGTTTCTCTGGCATTAATTAAAAACAAAGAGCTTTCCCCTAAATCAAACTTAATTCTTTCTCCTTTCAATAAGCTTTCTAAGCCCTGAATATTTTGAGAAAAAATATTTAACTGCCGACTTAAAACTTCGTATTCGTTGAAAACTTTCCTAAGTTTTGCGCTAAGCTGCTCAAATTTCAAGTCACGCTTATAATTCACATCCACAATTTTGGTTCGGGTAATGCCCAAATCCCCTCTTTCTTTTCGCAACAATAAAGGAGTCGCAACCTGAATTCCAAATTTATAATTATTCTCCAGGAAGCCAAATTGTTGCAGTCCTCCAAATGTTTCTGTCAAAAAGTTATACTTAAGTTTAATTTTGGGTTTCAACTGTTCCGCTTTGTACCTCCTCTCGATATCCAGGTAATCCAGATCATAATCAATTAGGCGTATTTCAGGATGATCAAGTACGGCTTCATAATAAAATTCCTTGTTCAGCTCCTGAGAAGCCGACTTGAAAAGCTGTTGAGGGAAAGTTAATGGCTCCAGGTCTATAGGCTTTTCCTCTTCATCCCAAAGAAAAACATTCAATTCCTGGGTATTGGAAAAGTAGACATAGCCAGCCTTTTGTAATTTTATACTTCTATTTAAAACCTGAGTATAAGCTTCTACAGTATCAATGGCAGGTAGGTCACCTTGTTCAAAGCGACCTTTTACTCCTTCAAACCTTACCTTGGCAAGTCTTAGTACCTCTTCATGCACTTGCAGATCTGCATAAGAACCAGCCCATTTCCAATACACAACCGTGGCCTCGTAGTACAAGAGGTTTAGTCGCTGTCTTCTCTCTTCGACAGATGCCAAATTATAAATTTTAGCTTGTTGAAGCGCTGCTCTTCTCTTATCGATAAATAACCCATTCCCAATATTGACTGCTGCCCCTACTGCATAAAGCCCATTATTAGGCACACTTTGCTCTGGGTTGAGATAAGTCCCTCTATTTTGCTCCACAATTCCCTGAAATTCTACTCCAGCTACTGTAGGAATTAAAACACCTCCTTCTCGCTTGTTGTAATACTCTTTTTCATCGTATTGCTTTTCGTCTATGCTGCCGTACAAGTAAGGATCAAACCCTCCTCTAGCCTTTCTCATCTCTTGCTTTCCAAAGGCTAAAAACAAGTCCGCCTGTTTGACCACCGGGTGATACTGCTGCACCCACAACATAAATTGGTCAAAAGAAAGGGTTTTATCCTGGGCGCTAAGAGGTGTGGATATTAACAGCAGAAATAGTCCAAGGAAACCAATATTGTATTTCATTTTGCTTGACTTTTTATTTCCTTAGATTCTTGAAGCGTATAATAATCTGGCGGGAAGCCATTCATTTGACGCCATATTTCATACCATACCGGGACATCATTTAGCAATGCAATTCCGTCAGCTCCGGCACCAATTCTCAAGGCTTCAGGCCATGGTTCTTCATCAGGGTCAGGCACTACTAACACCCGGTATTTATTATTTGTGCTGGTGAAATTATCAATAGCAAATACCTTTCCCCCAAAGGTACCATTTGACAATTCAGGCCATCCTGAAAACACTATAGCTGGCCACCCATCAAAGATAAATCTGATTTTACTTTCTAATTTAACCAAGGGAAGATCTATAGGATCCACATAAATCTCAACCGCCAAAGAATAATTCTGAGGCATGATGCTAATTATTTGAGCTCCTTCTTTAATGGTTTCACCTATCCCTACCTGAATGGCCTTGGTGATATAACCCGACTGAGGGGCCAAGACATAATACATCCCAGACCTTACAGTATAGTTGGTCAATTCATTTTTCATTTTATTAACTCCAGCCTCTGCATCATATTGACCTGAAAGTGCCGAAAATCTTTCAGAACTTACTTTGGCCAATTTGTCTCTAAAATCATTGTCAATGGCATTTAACTCTATGGTGGCCGAAATGGATTCATTTCTGCTACCAAGTAATTTATTTTCCGCACTCAATGCTTTTGCCTGAGACTCTTGAAGTTTTATTTTCCTTGTTTCCAGATCAGTAAGTGACTTCAAGCCCTCGGTGTATAGTTTCTCCATTCTGAGAAACTGCTTTTCTGCCACCAAAAAACTAACTTTCTCAGCTTCTAACATAATGCTGTCTGAAAGCACTTTTAGATTTGCCTGCTTAAGCTTGTTTTGTGCCTGTTCCTTTCTCAAGGTGTTGTTTTCTTTCAAAGCAACCAATTGTTGTTCCTGTGCTTTGATCTTTGCCTCATAAGATTTTACGGACAATTCTTTTGCATCAACTTGTAATTGCGTCCTGCTAAGTAAATCAGGATCCATGTATTGTTCCTTAACCTCTGAAAGGAAAAGTATGGTGTCTCCCTTTGTTACAAAATCACCTTCCTGAACAAACCACTGCTCAATCCTTCCAGGGATAATTGAATGTATGGTTTGTGGCCTATGTTCGGGTTTTAAGGCCGTCAAAGTTCCTTTTGACCTGAAATTTTGAGTCCATGGTAAAAAAAGAAAGACAAACCCGGTCATCAATAAATACAATAAAATTCTAATCCTTCTACGGCTTTGATTACTTGAACGTGTCAAGTGATAGCTTTCAAAAGAATCGACATCAATTAAATGTTTGATCGAATTTCTAGAAATATTTAACATTGGATTAACGTTTATTCTGGTTTCTGTAGCGTTCGTAGTTTGAAAAAATCCCCCTCAAAAGCAACCTCTCCTGACTTCATCACCACAATTTTTTCTGCTCTTTTTAAAATAGAATCCTGTGTTGATACCATTACCATTGTCCATGGACCTGAAAAAATAAAATCAAATACTCTATCAGATTCTTCCTGGCTTAGGTAATTAAGTTCTTCTTCAAGCAAAAGTAATTTGGGAGAGAAACAAAGGCTTCTTGCCAAAATGATTTTACTTATGTAGGAATTATTAAGGCCTTTTCCTTCTGGCAAAAGAGTTGTTTCAAGATCATCTTTAAGTCTATAAACATAATCGTTCAACCCAACAACCTCCAAAACTTTTCTCAACATGGTTTCGGAAACTTCTTCATTCCCTACAGTAATATTCTCCCTGATGGTTCCATGAAAAATAGATTGTCTAGACAAACTATCCCCTATTAATGACCTTAATTTCTCCAGAGACAAAGTACCCATAGGCAATTTATTTACAATTACCTTTCCCTGATAATCCTCTTTCAATCCTGCCATTAATTGTAACAATGTGCTTTTACCAGCCCCACTCTCACCAGTGACGATGACTTTCTCACCTTCCTTTATTTCAAGGTTAAAATTGTTGAGAATAGATTTATCTTTGTCTTCAGAGAAGATGGAAACATTTTTAAAGGCATAAGACAATCCCGAATTCTCTTCATTTAAAGCATTCACCTTTCCCGTTGACCTCTCCAGATCCATATCCATTATAAGCCCTAATTTTTCAGTGGCAGTTAGGGTATCATATACCGTTTCAAGGCTAAGTATAATTTTCTCTACCGAGTTGATTATCAAAACAATAATGATTTCTGCTGCAACAAACTGACCAATACTGATCTCATTGTTCATTAATAATAAACTTCCTGCTACTAATAGTATCACCACAATAACCACTTTAAAAGCAATCAGGACTTTGTATTGAAATATTAATACCGAAAAATGTTCGTTTCGAAAGGAAACATACTTCTTCACCAATTCATCTACCCGCTTAAATGGTAAAGGAGAAAACCCTGAAAGCTTAAAGGTTTCTAAAGTCCTTGCTATCTCTTCCAACCAATAGGCGATTTCATATTTAGCAGAGGACTCTTTTAAACTGGTTTTCATCCCTTTTGGGCTTGTATACTTGAAGATAAGGTAAATAGTAAGTACCAAAATCAAGGAGAAAATGATGAAAAACGGATGATAAATCGCCAACAAAATCAAACCGAAAAAGACTTGAAGAGATGCCGTACTAAAATCGATCAGTAATTTAGACAGTCCTTTTTGCAGGTTGATGGTATCGAAAAATCTATTGACCAGCTCAGGAGCATATTCTCCGCGCAAGGACTCCATTTTCAATCTGGGTAGACGGTAAGCAAATTCGATTGCCGAATTACTAAACACACGTTGTTGCAATTTCTCAGATAAATAGAGCTGACTAACTTGTAAAAAGCCACCAAAAACAACTCCAAGTGCTACAATAATCACCAGAATCACCCATGAGGTGGTAAGCCTTCCTCCCAAAATAAAATTGAGAATTGCCTGTATTCCCAGAGGCAAAGAAAGCGATACGAGACCATTCAGAACGGCGTAAAAGTAAATCGCATAAATCTCTCTCTTCTCACTCTTTAAAAGACTAAAGAACCTCTTTAAAGGGGTATTAATCAAATTTTCATTCATTTATTAGCGAATTAAAAACCAAATTGTAATAAAAGTCTACTTTTTGTTGACCAATGAAATTATCCTCAATCAAATTCGGCACATGATTAGAACAGAATGCGTTAAGAAGTGTTGACCAGATGAGCGTGGATACAAAGGCTTTTGGAAATGGATGATTGGGATTAAATTCCAAGAAAATCTTAACCAGTCGCTCACTAAAATTATAGAATTGATCAAAAAAACCACTGTTATTTTCGCTTCCAACCTCTTTTGTCATAAAAGCTTTGGATGATTCTTCGGTGACAACACTTCTAAGTAAACTTATGTTTAGATATAAGTTTTCATCAAACGAAGGACCTACTACCAATAGATTTATCGCCATTTTGATTTTGTCTTTGGGACTATCCATATTGGCTGTACCATAAACGAGATTATGCTCGAGCCATCCCCAATACCAATTGATGTAATACAATAATAATTTATGTTTGTTTTCGAAATACCGATAGATGGCGGCTTCAGTGCTTCCAACATGTGCAGAAAGTCTTTTGAAATTAAAAGCTTCCATTCCAAGCTCATCTATCAAGACTAGGCTTTCTTCAAGTACCTTTTTGCCCAAATCGGAACTTAGAGGATCCTTGATAAAAATACCTGGTTTGACAGGTATAATGGTATTATTCAATATACGGTGCATAATAAAAACATAGTAAGTCTAACGCTTATGTTATACGAACTAATCAATAGTAAGTTTTACTAACTGAAAAAAAATAAAAATCTCTTTTGAAGATTCAAACGAATGACTTCCGTTATTTTTGCTTAGGGTCGTAGGATATTTTACCTAGACCATACAGGTATAAAACCTTAGAATACCTCAGCATTACAGGCAATAATACAATGTTAAAAAACACCACCGAGACAATGTAAACCATGAGTTCTGGGTCATCGAACACATAATTCAAAACGATCATTACGTTAATGAATAATGCCACAGACAGCGCATAGCTGATGTACATCGCTCCATAATAAAAATCGGGCTCAGGTACAAGCTCGACTCCGCAGTGGGGACAATTGTGATTAACCTCAGTTAATTTTCTAAAACTAAAAATTGATACAGGGAAAATATTTCCTTTCCTACATTTTGGGCATTTAGCCTTGAGGATAGCTCCTGCTAAACTATTATTTTCATTCATACTATTATACTTAATTAGCGGACTTCGTCCAAATCATAATCTTTACCTTTCCCCCAACGTAAAAGCTCATCAATTTCATAATACTCCAGGGTATCCAAGTCTTTCATCTTGAAGTTTTCCCTTCCGGTTCTTTCCATAGCTTCTAAAAACCTGATTTCCCCATAATTGATAAGCTTGTATACACGGCCTACCCTTATATTGTCTATTGCTAATGGCATACGAAATTTATATTAATTAGGAAGATTATTGATGAACACAATCTCAGAAATTGACCTTGAAGACTCCAAAGTTAATTTGTTTTATCTTCTAAATCCGCTTGAAGCTCAAAACCTTTATAATTTCATTGAATTTAAGTCCCCTATTTCCGTATTCCCTGATGATCAAAAATATTTGAATCTGTAATTGAGTTATTTTATATCAATAACTTCAAATTCCCCAATAATCTATTAATTTTGCAACTCATAAAAATTGCTTTAGAATGACTGCCACCAAAAAGTTTATTATTGATTTTGACAGCACTTTTACCAAGGTTGAAGCTTTGGATATTTTAGGTGAAATTAGTTTGAAGGATGATCCTTTAAAAGTTGAAAAGCTACAATCAATAAAGGACATTACCGACCAGGGAATGGAAGGTAAAATCACTTTTAGGGAGAGCCTTGTTCAGCGAGTAGAAATTTTGAATGCCAATAAGGATCAAATTTCAGAATTGATTGCTGCTTTGATGAAGAAAGTGTCAGATTCTTTCCAGCGAAACAAAGAGTTTTTGCTTGAAAACAGGAATGACATATATATTATTTCTAACGGTTTCAAAGACTTTGTAGCTCCTATTGTAACAAGTTTTGGAATCAAGCCAGAAAATGTTTTTGCCAATGAATTTGTATACGATGAATCCGGCAAAATCACTGGTTTTAATAAAGACAACCCACTTTCTCAAAACAATGGTAAACCTGATACCATAAAGAAGTTAAACCTAACAGGTGACATTTATGTCATTGGTGATGGATATACTGATTATGAGATTAAGGCCTCAGGGGTAGCCAATAAATTTTACGCCTTTACAGAAAATATCCACCGCCCTTCGGTGTCGTCTAAGGCGGATCACATTGCGCCAAGTCTGGATGAAATTTTATATGTAAATAAGATGAACAAAAAGTTTTCCTATCCAAAAAGCCGTATCAATGTGCTATTATTGGAAAATGTACATCCAATTGGCGTTGAATTAATGAAAGCTGAGGGTTACAATGTAGAGGTGATTAGTTCAGCACTCTCTGAGGACGAATTGGCGGAAAAAATAAAAAAGTATCTGTACTTGGCATCCGATCTAAGACTCAGGTCACCAAAAAAGTTTTAGAGAATGCGAACAGATTAATTTCCATAGGGGCTTTTTGCATAGGCACCAATCAAATCGATTTGGAAACTTGCCAAGAGAAAGGAATCGCTGTCTTCAATGCTCCATTCAGTAATACCAGATCAGTTGTAGAACTTGCAATTGCTGAAATAATCTTTTTAATGCGTGGAATGGTTGATAAAACGACCAGTATGCATGATAGTAAATGGGATAAAAGCGCCACTGGCAGCTTTGAAATCCGAGGTAAGAAATTGGGAATAATAGGTTATGGTAATATTGGGTCTCAATTGTCAGTTTTAGCTGAGAATATGGGCTTAAATGTTTATTACTATGATGTAATAGAGCGACTTGCCTTAGGAAATGCCACAAAAATCGATTCATTAGATGAACTACTTGAAACCTGTGATGTCATTTCTCTACATGTAGATGGAAGGACAGACAATGAGTTATTGATTGACAGGGAAAAGATTGCTCTGATGAAAAAAGGGGCCTATTTGATCAATCTAAGTAGAGGACATGTAGTGGATGTGGCTGCACTTCGGGATGCGCTGATATCAGGACACCTGGCAGGAGCTGGTGTAGATGTGTTCCCTAAAGAGCCAAAGAACAACACTGAGCCTTTTGAATCAGAACTGAAAGGCCTACCTAATACTATCCTTACTCCTCATATCGGTGGAAGCACTTTAGAGGCACAACAGAACATTGCCCAATTTGTGCCTGGTAAGATCATTGAATACATCAATACTGGAAACACCTATAATAGTGTCAATTTCCCCAACATACAATTACCCTTCCTGCATGATGCACACAGGTTGATCCATATTCACCTAAATGAGCCAGGAATAATGGCCAGGATCAATAAAATATTGGCAGATTATGACATCAATATTGTGGGACAATACCTTAAAACAAATGAGAAAATCGGTTATGTCATCACTGATATAGATAAAGCCTATAGCAGCAAAGTAATTGACGAACTGAAAGCCATCCACGGCACAATCAGATTTAGAGTATTGTACTAGGATACTAGGAAACAAAAAAGGGGACTGACAAGCAGTCCCCTTAAAATATGGTCCGAATCATGGAGTGTTACAAACCTCCGGTAAAACAAGATTTGAGCTGCACCTTTCTCGCAACCTTCCACTGTTATCCTGCATCAATAAAGCTACGAGGTCTTCCAAATGGAAGATGAGGCCTGGTTTTGAAAATGTGCTTCACTCGGTATATTAATTAAATTGTGAAGTTTGAACATGTCGCTGACCCGAACCACAATGCAAATATACAATCAATATGAGGAAACCTCAAACCTCATCTTACGGTATTTGAATTTCGAAACCCAAAATGCCCTTAACAGTACAGCTCCAATTGTCATTCTATTTCATGATGGAATAGCGTCAAAATCAGCTATTTCAATGCATAATTCTTACCATCACACTAGCACAAGACTTTATTCTCCAAAAGGCTTGATTACCTTATGATTACAACATTTTCTTAAAAAGAGAAAAAAAAAGGCATTATCCCATATGAAAAAAATAAATTACAAATATGATGGTCTATCTTCTCAAAAAGAGAAAACAAAAAATTGTATTAAGAAATTATTTTGCTAATTTAAAAATTGTAGGCAATTAAAGTCAGACGTCAAAAATAGACAAAATCGAAATAGGCGATAGGGCTTTATTCCATGACAGAATCACTTCCAGACAAGGACTGGGACAGGCTATCACGAATCCTATTGCATATTCAGGTTAAACAGCTTTTATCGGATAGAATCTATAATTATTTTACATAATGTATCAAATCAAAAAAATAATTGTTTGCCTTGATCAATCAGAGATGGACAAAACGCTCGTGAAATTTGCCACATTTATAGCAAAGAGCAACCAATCCAAAAAAATTTACTTTACGAATATCATTAGAAACTTAAGTATTCCTAAAGATGTTTTAGCTGAGTTCCCAAACCTCATCGACAATATGGTAGAGGAACGAAAAAGTCAGATGAAACAGGTGGTTAAGGAAAACCTAGATCCGGATCTAAATATCAGCACAGCCTTTATAGTAAGGGAAGGACAACTTTCAAAAAAAATACTCAAACTGGCCAGTGAAAAATCCGCCGATTTAATTCTTGTTGGAAAGAAAACATCCATTAACGGATCAGGTGTAATCACTCAGAGATTGGCAAGAAGAGCCTCCTGCTCACTTTTAATCGTTCCAGAAAACAGTGTTCCAAAAATTAAAAAATACTTGTCCCGAGTGATTTTTCGGATTATTCCAAAGACGCCATGGAGGAAGCCATTGAAATAACGGAGAAATATGATGGGAAGTCAGAAATAATTTGCCAAAATGTTTTCTCAGTACCTTCCGGTTATCATTTTACCGGAAAATCCTACGAGGAGTTCAGTGATATTATGCTGATGCATGCCAAGGTTAACTACAAAAAGTTCATTCGAAAGATAGACACCAAAGGGCATGACATCACCCCACTATACACTAGAGATGAGGACGATGATCCAGTCATAGACATCATCAACAAGGCGCAAGAAATAGAAGCAAACATCATTATTATAGGAGCCAAAGGCAGAACAGCCGCCACAGCTCTGTTCATAGGCAGCTTAGCAGAACGGCTAATTCAAACAAATAATAAGGTTCCTCTTTTAGTCACAAGACCGAAGGGTAAAAATGCTGGCATAATTGAATACATACTTGATATTTAGGTTTTTACATACACAAAAATATTGTTTAGGACTTTTTATGAATATTTCATAACTTTAAATATTCTCTAAAATTAAGTATGAAATGAAAGTAAAATCATTGTTTTTATTGGTAATGGCTCTGTCCTTTTTTAGCCTTGATGCTGAATGTCAGCTCTTGAGGAAATTAAAAAGAGCTGCATCTGAGGGTGTATCACAAGGTGTATCCAGAGCTGTGGAAAAGACAGTCGCTAAACAAATGGAGAAAGCTACTGAAAGGCAACTTGAAAAAGCTTTCGAAAATCTTTACGGAGATGATGACATTGGTAACAATGATGGAGATAGCACTCATCAAGAAGGCAAATCTTATGACATCTCTAAAATCATGGGTTCCATCAACATGAATGTTGATACGGAAAGCGAATATAACTTTTCTGGCGTCGCAGTGATGGAAATCAAGAGTACCAATAAGAAGGGAAAAGAAGAAGACCCTGTATTATTCAATTCCTATTTATCTGAGAATCCTGATTATTTCGGAATGGAATTCGTTGATCCAGATAAGAAAGACGCAAATGAAAAGTCCATTATTATCATGGACCATAAAAATAAAGCCACCGTCATGTTGATGGAAAATGAAAAGGAAAAATCAAGCATGGCCTTTGGGATGGATTGGAGTGGAATGCTTGACACCTATGCTGACACTGCGGTTCACCAACCCTACGAAAGTTTGACCTTTGAAAAAACCGGTAACACAAAAGACATTCAAGGATACAGTTGCGAAGAATTTCGTATGGATTCAGAAGATGGTGAAGGCACGTATTGGATAAGCAAAGAGTCCATTGAAGGACTAGAGGGCTTTTGGAGCAAAAACAGTCCATTTGTAACCAAGAAAATGAAAGAGCAAAACAGTACATTTTTTGGTAATTTCCCTGAAGGAAATATTATGGAAATGACTTTTAAAAGCAAAGAAGACGAGAGCTCTTCAGAAATGAAAATAATAAAAATCGACAATTCACAGCGCACAAGCTATAATTTAGCTGACTATCCTAACCCGATGAAAGCGGCTAATTAACAAACCTTAAACACCTGTATCAAAATTGATCACATCTATTATTGTAGCCAAGGCGACCAACAATGCCATAGGCTTAAACGGCGATTTGCCTTGGCGACTTCCTGCAGACCTCAAACACTTCAAAAGCACTACCGCAGGCCACCATGTGATCATGGGTAGAAAAACCTTTGAGTCTTTAAATAAACCTTTGCCAGGTAGGGTCCATATTGTAATTACCAGTAATTTAAATTATACAGTTCCTGATGGTCATGAAGTAGTCCATAGTTTAGAAGAAGCACTTGCAATAGGATTGAAAAAAAATTAGACAAGATTTTTATTTTGGGTGGGGCTGAAATTTATAAATTAGCTTTGCCCTTTAGCCAAGAAATGATCATTACAGAAATAGATGCAAAGCCGGAAGCTGACACATTCTTCCCTGATTTTGACATTAAGGACTGGGATATTACCGATACTAGCAACCATAATAAAGACAAAAGCAACCCATTCGACTATGCTTTTGTGACCTACAAAAGAAAAACCATTACCTAGGGTGCTATTTTTACCATTTCAATTATAATTTTTACTCCTTATTCAAGATTGCTACTAGGAAACTTTTAATTTTGAATTTCCGAAAGATTAAAACCGTGTCACATGAACAAACCTGTTACAGCAGAAATCATATCCATAGGCGATGAATTACTTTATGGCCAAATACTTGACACCAATAGTAAATGGTTGAGTGAAGAGATGGACAAGATTGGAGTTAGAGTAGTAAGGAAAACCACTATTGGTGACGACCCGGAAGCAATGATTGAAGCTTTTAAATCAGCCTCAAAAAAAGCAGACATTATTCTAATGACTGGTGGGCTTGGGCCTACTAAAGATGACTTGACAAAAAATGTACTTGTAGATTTTTTCAATTCATCAATGAAGCTCTTTCCTAATGCACTTGAAGATGTACGCAAGTTCTTTGAAAGCCGAGGTAGAGAGTTATCCCCTACCAACCGCAGTCAGGCTTACCTACCTTCCAACTGTACCTACATTCAAAATGCCGTAGGCACAGCACCAGGGATGTGGTTTGAAGAGAACGGATCAGCATGGATGTCAATGCCTGGGGTACCTCATGAAATGAAGTACCTTATGGAAAATGCCGTGATCCCAAGAATTAAAGAGAAATATAAATTACCTGTTATCTATCACAAGCTTATAAAGACCATTGGAATCGGCGAAAGTTGGTTGTCAGATATCATCTCAGACTGGGAAGATCAACTGCCTCCACATATACGTTTGGCCTATTTGCCATCATTAGGAGAAGTCAAGTTAAGGTTAACTGGTTTCGGAGAGTCACTCCCTCCTATTGTAAAGGAAGTTGATGATCAAATAGCAAAATTGGAACCATTAATCGCTAAATACATTTATGGATATAATACAGATACAATTGCATCTGCATTGGGTCATGAGTTGATTCAAAGGAATGAAAACATTGCCATAGCAGAGAGCTGTACAGGAGGATATTTATCTCATGTTATTACAAGTATCCCTGGGGCAAGCAATTATTTCAATGGATCAATAATACCCTATCACAACACCTATAAAGAGCATTTGCTTGGTGTAAGTCCTGAAACACTTGCTTCAAAGGGAGCCGTAAGTGAGGAAACAGTTATAGAGATGAGCAAACAGGTGAGGCTTAAATTCAATTCAACCTATGGCTTGGCTACAAGCGGAGTAGCAGGTCCTGGAGGAGGTAGTGATGAAAAGCCTGTTGGAATGGTTTGGATCGCTTGTCATGACGGTGAAAAATGCTGGACGCGCATGTTACAGCTCACAAAAGACCGAATAATCAATATTCAATTAACAAGCACCGCTTCTTTAAACCTATTGAGGGAGACAATATTACATAATAGAAAGTAAAATTTAGGGATTTTCCTTTTGTAAACCAGCTACTAAATTTTAGTTTTATAGCTAGGGAGATTAAAAAAATAAGCAAAAGCTATGGCAACAGTGGAAATGGTGATGCCCAAAATGGGAGAGAGCATTATGGAGGGCACTATTCTTTCATGGCTAAAGAAAGAAGGGGACCTAATAGACCAAGATGAGTCTGTACTTGAAGTGGCTACTGATAAAGTAGACACTGAAGTGCCTGCCACACACTCTGGCGTTTTAAAAACGATCCTTGCCAAGGAAGGAGACATAATAGAAGTAGGTAAGCCTATCGCCATAATAGAGGTAAAACTCGAAAACATGGAAGAGGCTAAGGCGACTGATCTACCAAACAAACCCTCCACCGGAAACGGAAAAGAGCTTTTTCAAGATGTTCCCGAATTCACCTCTATAATCTTAGGAAAAGAATCCAATACAGAACCAGTAGGCTTTGAGGAAAAAAGGTTTTATTCCCCATTGGTACAAAGTATAGCCAACCAAGAGAATGTAAATTATTCAGAATTAGCAGAAATATCTGGAACTGCAAAAGGTGGAAGGGTCACCAAAAAAGACATTTTAGAATATATTGCAAAAAGGAAAGAGCCTTTGGTGCCCTCTCCTGGTAATCAGAATGATGAAATCCTGGAGATGGACAGGATGAGGAAAATGATCGCCCAACGAATGCTGGATTCGAAAAACATTTCAGCACATGTCACCTCTTTTATGGAGGCCGATCTTACCAATATCGTGTTTTATAGAAACCGAATCAAAGATGCTTTTCAAGCAAAAGAAGGCGAAAAAATAACCTTTACCCCATTCTTTATTCAAGCGATTGCGAAGGCCTTGAAAGATTATCCAATGATGAATATTTCTGTTGAAGGAGATAAAATCATCAAGAAGAAAAACATCAACATCGGCGTTGCTGTGGCCTTGGCAAATGGGAACCTGATTGTACCTGTGATTAAAAATGCAGATCAATTGACCCTGGCGGAGTTGTCCAAAAAAATCAATGAACTTGCAATGAGAGCAAGAGAAAACCGATTAAATGCAGAAGAGTTAAAAGGAGGCACCTATACACTCTCAAACATAGGTTCTTTTGGCAATATCATGGGGACTCCAATCATTGTACAACCTCAGGTGGCTATTATGGCAGTAGGAGCAATTACCAAAAAACCTGCTGTGATAGAATCTCCTACTGGAGATTTGATAGGCATACGTCATAAAATGATTTTGTCACATTCATATGACCACAGGGTTGTAGATGGAGCACTAGGAGGAATGTTTGTGAAAAAAGTTGCAGACTATCTCGAGTCTTTTGATACAGAAACAATTATTTAACCTCCTTTTCTTTTAACAGGATACAATTCTTTATTCTTTCTACAATCTGTTGAATTCTTACAGGTTTGGTTAGGTAATCATTCATGCCAATATTCATTGCCAGCTTGATGTCTTCTTTGAATACACTCGCTGACAAACCAATGATCATCATTTTCTTACCATTTGGCATGGTTCTAATTACTTTAGTGGCATCCATTCCATTCATTCTTGGCATTTGGTTGTCCATAAAAACCAGGTCAAATTTCTTTTTCTCCACTGCTTTTATTGCTTCAACGCCATTTAAAGCAACGTCAGGTGTATAGCCCATTTGCGACAAAAGCATAACCATAAATTTTAGATTTATGTCATTGTCCTCTACAAGCAAAATGTCAAGGGGGTGCTTATCCGCCAAATTCTCAATCGCTAGGTTTTCAGCTGCATGTGAAGTAATTTTTGAAATGGTCAATTCCTCTTCACTGGCTTGAGAAATAAGTGCGAAGGTGAAGGTAGATCCTTGGTCAATTTCACTTTCAATGTGCAACACGCCTCCCATTAACTCTATTAGCTTATTGGCGATCGCAAGGCCTAAGCCCGTCCCTTTATAATCACCATTAGAAGCCTCACTTGCCTGCGTAAAAGGTTTTATCAGTTGCGGAATCTTATCTTTGGAAATGCCTACACCATTGTCCTTTACTGTACATGTCAGAATTAGGTTTTCAGTAAAAATAAATTCACCACTAATGGTAATATCAATCTGCCCACCCTTTTTTGAGAACTTAACGGCATTCCCAATGATATTGAAAAAAATCTGCGCCAGTTTATCTTTATCCAAAATAATGGTCCTGGGAACGCTCTTTTTATTTCTAAATTGATTTTTAAAGATTTTTGGTTTGCCATTCCCGAAAAGACATTGACAATTTTTTCCATTTCAGAAGCAAAGTTCATTGCTACTGGGTCCAATTCCATTTTACCCGCATCAATTTTAGAGTAATCAAGAATATCATTTACTATGTTTAAAAGTGATTCTCCGGAATCTCCGATGATAGAGAGTAGTTCGTGTTGCTTTGTTGACAATGGCGTCTTGAACAACAAGCCAGTTATTCCTAATAGACCATTTAAAGGTGTTCTAATCTCATGGCTCATATTGGCCAAAAAGCTCGACTTTTCTCTATTTGCCAATTCAGCTGCTTCTTTGGCTTCACTAAGTCCTCTCTCCCAAAGCCTTTGTCCTGTAATGTCACGCCCCACAGATATCACTCTATCCTCATCCAATTTAAAAAACCTCACCTCAAAATATCTTCTACCAATATCTAGCAGCAAATCGAGTTCCTCGGTTTGCATTTTACCCGTTAAAATGACTTTATTAAATGCCCGCATTGCCTTTTCACCCGCCTCACCAGTTAACACCTCATTTATTTTCTTACCCAGGGATTCTTCAGGAGAAGCGAATAACAACTCTTCATGTTGAACGTAATAGTCAAGGTATATTCCCTCGTTATTGTATATAAAAATTATATCCGGCAAACAATTTAACACTGACCGAAGCCTGTTTTCACTTTTCACCAATTCCTGATCTGCTTGGTATTTATCATTGATGTCAGTAAATATCCCTACTGATCCTTCAAAAGTTAAATCTTCATTGTAGATTAATTTTTCGAAAATTCTCCCCCTAATGGATTCCCCATTTTTCTTTTCCGAGTTAAATTCATAAGAGTAAACCTCTTTTTTTTGCTCGATACATGCCCTTCTTGTCTCAGAAAAGTCTTCGGTTCCTCCAATTATAAAATTACCAAGGTTTTGTTTTACCAATTCATTGGGATGAAAGCCCAAAACCTCTTTTACATTTTCGCTCACCTGGTAAATTATATCCTCCTTGTTTTGGTAATATATAAACCCTTTGGACTGTTGTAGCAGTATGGTTTGTTGCTTTAAAAGTTGGTTAAGATGTCGGGATTTCTGCTCCAGAAACCTATTGTTCTCACTTGTGATTTTAAAATATTTATAGATAAAAAAGATGACTATAGCCAATAAGGCAAATAATGCTAAAAATAAGTGAAAGTAATTTTCAAAGATAGCTGAATCAATGGTGGTCTTTTCCTGAGCAAAAGCAAAGGCAAAGTTTTCATTCAGGTGTATCAATTTAAAAGGGTACTGTACGAGAAGGAATTCTTTGGGCTTGGCGTTAAAAGCCCCTGAAATAAAACCTGAATAATCACCTCTGATACCTCCATTAATTTCCTCAATTATTTTCGTCTTGAAAGACTTGTCTTGAAAAAACATCTTGCCTTCCTCATTGATCTTAAAAAAACCATTATTCATGTAGACCAATTTGTAGGTATTTGATCCCAGGTAATAGTTATCTAAAAGCCGATTGAAATATTTATTAAGGTTTAGTTTAACAATAATTGTAACATCTCCTTTATCAGATGTTACTTTGAAATTACCATTTTCATGTTTAGGTTCAATAAAACTCGTTTTCAACGAATTCACATACAGTTGATTTGATTCATTCACACTAAATAGTTGTTCAATATCTCCCTTTCTTACAATGAGAGTATCAATCAAATCCATGTAGTTGTTCAACAATTTTCTTGCCCTTAGTTCATCTAATTCCTTGGAGGGACCAATTTTTTCTCTTTGTTTACTGACTTCCTGGCTATTGGCAAAAAAGATCAAATCTTCATTAAGATTGTTTAGATATCCTTGCGCTTCGTTGGCTGCAAATTCAAGTTGCTTGTTTAAAAAAAATTTCGGTTGTCAAGCTGGTTATTGGATATGGAATTATAAAAAAAGAGCGCTAAGGTAAGGGTTATCAAAATCGCCCCACACCCTAGACCTATCAACCACCAAAGCCTCTTTGGCCTGGCTGGCACTTGTACATCATCATCGTGATTGTAATTTCTATTCGTCATGAATATCTAATAAGTACCAGCCCATAACATCCATTTTCCTACTGTAGGCTTCGAATAATTTGCCCTGTAATTCAAAACTTTGATAATTAACTTTCTCTAACAAAAATTTAGAAGCCATTTTTCGAATCTCTTTACTTTTGCTCTTATACAAGTTAAAGTCTTCTTTTCGGAAACTATCTGAGTTAACTGTTTGAATATAAGTATGGTTCTTTAATGGGGGCATATTTAGGGCTTTAATGGCCTCTTCCCCTCCTGCTACTATGCTACCCTGGCCATCTATTATGATTAATTTTTTATATGAATTGTTTAAGAATCTACGCATAAGATCTGATATCGTTATATCAAAACCCAAAACACCTTTTAGCTCATCCTTGTAATATACAGGTTGAATCAATGAAAGCATCCAGCCTTTCCCCATAGGGTCAACATAAACTTCCTCCACCCAAACTGATTTCCTTGTTGGATTTCTAAGCGCATCCCCAAGGTAAAAGAAGTTAAATGACGTAAGGTCAATATAAGGATCAATAGTATTCAGATCATTGGAAGGAAATAACCTGGTGAACCTATTGGCCGAATTAAAGTAAACCTGACTTACCAAATGGCGATTATCAATAATAACCTTAAATACGCTATCCATCCGTTCTGTCAAATACACATCTTTAATGGATAAATCTTTATTTTCTGAAGAGAGAGAAACAAAAACAGTGCTTTCTTCTCTTTCTGGATTTGGGTTATAGAAAAAACCATTTTGAAGTGTTACATATTTATTTGTATTAAAGTTTTGTACTGATAATGATTTATTATACTCCTGCTCAAATAAAAAAGTTGAGAAGGCAGCTAATTTCGTAATATCATCTTCTAAAGGCATTAAATCAGCTTCAACAATTCGAATTATAGAATCTAATAATAACAAATGACTGTCAATAGGTGCGTTTACATCCGATTGACAAGAAGAAGATAACAAAAATATCAAAATCACTCCAAAAAATAAATATTTCATCTTCAAATAATTAAATTAAGACAAATTTAGAAATTTTTTGTAGCATTTTGAAGTGATTGATGCATTTCATCAAACCTTTTTTTCACTTCTTGGTAAAAATCCCCCTCCATTAAGGTATCTAAATCCTTTTCTTCAAGAACATCCATCGCTGGAACCTTGTAAGTTTGTTCTAAATTACCAGCCTCGAATTTTAGGATAAACTTATTGTTCCACTCAAACAAACTGATTCTTATTCCTTCTTTACTACTTTCTCTAACTACCCTCATAAAACCTTCTTTAACTCAGTAGAATATGAAATGTCTGATTTCAAACTTGAGGCAACTGAACAATACTTTTCTACCGCCAGCTTAACAACCTTATCAAACTCCAATTCTGTCGCATCAGGGGAAGTTAGAATAAAATGCAAGTGGATTGATTTATAGAATGCAGGTGTTCCTTCATTTCTTAATCCTTCAGCCTTTATTTCAAAATTCTTAACCAGCTTTCTTTTCTTTTTCATCATCAGGACCGCATCGACAGCCGAACATCCAGCTAATCCAGAAAGTAGCAACTCCATAGGAGATTGATTTTTCTTTTCTTCTCCATTGTACATGTCCATTTGAACTTTATTTCCTTCAGGGTTTACTGTTTCATACTCCCTGTCAGCAATCATCCGAAGTGTTATCTCTTTCTTATCCATTGTAATTGATTTGGTGATTAATAATTCATTCAATATTTAAACCCGAAATTTGCAATAAACATTCTATCATTCGATAAAATCACTTTACATCATCCTATTTTCATTCCAGCAAAAAGGGACAAAATACAGTCTCCAACAATCCATTTCTTTGGATTGTACCACTTTCCAAGAAAAACTTAAGCCAGGTTATTTGGGGTCCAATTGCAGAATTCGGAGCAAGGCAACAAAATTAAGTAACGATAAACTTATATTAAAGGATTACAACTCCAAGATTAAAAAAATAGATCCTTTAGCAAACGAATGAAATCAGAATTAATAAAAATTAACGTATGGGCACCAAAATTAGCTAAAAATAACCTTTTTTAAATTTGAGTGACTTATTCTTTTACCCATTCCTTGCAATTAAATCTATACTTTCTAAAAGCTGAGTAAAATACTTTTCGAAAAACGACAAGCTTCCTAAAAAGAATTGTAATGCTGTTTGGGTAACAGAAAATCTACTGACAACCCCATCTGTAATCTTATAGGCAAAAATCCCGTTTTTCCTTCACCATATTATTTCAATCAAATATGAAAATTAAGGCCAATTTGAGTAAAATAAGCCAAGGCCAAACATTGGCCAACCTTTTAATAAATTGTAATTTTACGTAATCAAACTAACACTTTAAAAATGATTTTCTTTTTCTAGAAAATTGTATACCTATTTAGGTTTTAAATTCTAGAAATGATTTTTTAAAACGATTTAATACCTATGAAAAACCACATAAACATTGTTAATGCTGATGATGCCGTAAAGTTTGTTAAAAGCAATCAAAGAATCTTTATTCACGGAAGTGCGGCCACCCCTACCGCATTATTGTATGCATTGGCAAAAAGGAAGCATGAGTTGAAAAATGTAGAGGTTGTCTCTATCACTACTCTAGGTGAAATGCCTTTAGCAGATAAATCATGCCATGGCAGCTTTTACCTAAACTCCTTATTCGTTTCTGAAAACATCCGAAGTGCTATCAACAGTGATCAAGGTGGTTATGTGCCTGTTTTTCTTAGTGAAATAGGTAGGCTATTTAGAAAAAACATATTGCCAATAGATGTGGCTTTCGTCCATGTCTCTCCGCCGGACCAACATGGCTATTGCTCCTTGGGTACTTCAGTGGATGTAGCCAGACCTGCAGTGGACACCTCTCGTATGGTAATAGCCCAAATCAACAAACAGATGCCAAGAACTATGGGGGATGGGCAAATCCATGTTAGTAAGATAGATGCTGCAATCCTCGTGGATGAACCACTACCAGAGGTAAACTACTCCTCTAAACTCCATGAGGCGGATTTTATGATCGGGAAATACATTGCAGAAATGATTGATGACCGTTCCACATTGCAATTGGGAATCGGAGGGATTCCAGATGCGGTATTAAAATCACTCACGAATCATAAGGACCTTGGTATCCATACAGAAATGTTCTCTGATGGAGTAATTGACTTATATGAAACCGGGGTAATTACAAATAAATACAAAGTCAAACATCCCGGAAAAATTGTCACCTCTTTTGTAATAGGCACCAAAAAACTCTATGATTGTATACATGACAATCCTGCATTTTCTTTTCACGAAGCAGCTTATGTAAATGATACTGCAGTAATAAGAAGAAACCCGAAAGTTATCTCAATCAATTCCTGCGTAGAAATTGATCTAACGGGACAAGTTTGCGCAGATTCTATCGGGAGTTATCAATATTCTGGCGTTGGTGGACAAATGGATTTCATCAGAGGAGCAGCACTATCTGATGATGGTAAACCTATTATGGCCTTGCGTGCCACTACCAATAAAGGACAATCTAAAATTGTCCCTTTCTTAAAACAAGGTGCAGGTGTGGTCACTACTAGAGCGCATGTTCATTACGTGGTTACAGAATATGGTGTTGCTTACCTTTATGGTAAAAACCTCTGCCAAAGGGCACATGAATTGAAGAAGATTGCTGCTCCCGAGCATCAAGAAGAATTGGATCGAGCTATTTTTGAAAGATTTGGCAATTTTATTTATCCTTTGGGATAAACCAAAGCCATTTGAAAAGAGGATTCAAAACAACCAGAAAACATGGGTATAGTCCCTATTTCTCAAAATAGAATCATTAATGTTTTTCTAATCTTGAAGCAGATTCATAACGGAGAAAAGGGCCAATGGCTTTTTAAGGTCATGAGAATTCTCCTTCAAACCCTTTCAAAAATTTAATTCACTTTAAATCCCCATGTGGCTTGATAACCATTTCACTACCGCTTAAAGTATAAAATAAAGTGAGTCCCAAGTCCGGGCTCACTTTCCATTTTCAACTTCCCACCATTTAGATCAAGAAATTGCTTCACAAGCAGTATACCTAAACCAGTCCCTTTCTCATTGGCTGTACCTGCCATGGACGGGATTCTTGCGTAATCCCCGCTATTGATCAAATCGTGATAGTTCTCATCGACCCCGACACCTGAGTCTTCAATATGGCAAATCACAAATCTCTCATTCGCTTCGTAGTATACTTTTATAGTACCATATTCAGGGGTGAATTTTATGGCATTCCCTATTAAATTTTGAAGAATAATTTTTAACTGAACCCGATCTATTTCTATCTGGAGGCTTTGATTTTCGCTATGTTCCGTATTTATAAACTTTGTTTTAGTTTGAAAATTGTACCCCAACAACACCTCAGTAACCACATCTGAAAGAGCAACTTCAGATGGATTCGATTCCAATCCATCCATCTGCCTGTTTGCCCATTCCAAAAGATCATTTAGCATCGTCTCAGCATTTTGAATCTGTGTTGTCAGGTGGTCATAAGCTTCGTTTTCATCTTCTTTGGTAAAATACCCTTTACCTCTCATTTCTAAAAGTTGCTTTATTGAGGTAATGGGAGATCTCAGATCATGGGATATAACACTTAAAAGCTTCGTCTTTACAGCGTTTATTTCGATTAAATTTTTGTTTTGTTGATCAATGAGGCTTTTTTGTTTCTCAATCGCCCTATTCTTCTTCTTCAAGGAACCATTAAACTGTTCCTTCAATTTTATATTTTTGCGGTAAAAGTAAATGGTAAACCCAAGGAACAATATAAGAAGCGTAAGAAAAATAAAGAGTCTGTTGTTCTGTTTTATTGTTGTTTGGTCCTTATCGCTCTCCGCTCTTAATTTTTCATTTTCTACTTGAGTTAATTTCAACTGGAGCCTTGCAATTTGTCTGCTTTTTTCTTTATCATAAAGACTGTCCCTGTAGGATTGACTTAGTTCCAAATAATAGTGTGCCTTATCGAATAGCTTCTCTTCTTTGTAAATAACACTTAGGAGCTCGGTGATTTTTTGCAAATCCCAATTTGCTCCGTGAAACTTAGCCGTACTATAAGCTTCCTTTCCGAGCGCCAATGCTTCTTCGGTGTGACCTGTTTCAAACTTCAATTGCGCCAAGCCAGTCAGCGCAAAGGTCTTTTCCCAATTGGTAAGTGAGAGACTATCTTGCAAAACGTTATTATACTTGGACAGGGCATTCTCATAATCCCCCAATTCATAATAAACCTTGGCCATTCGATTATTGACCATTAAATTTAAACCCTGCTTTGGGTAATTTGTCAAAAAATTAAGCGCTGTATTTAGCTGTACCATTGATTGATCAAGGTCTCCTTGTTCATTGTGGAGAATGCCCAAATTAAAGTGGTTTTTCGCCAGCTTCACACTGTCGTTTGTTGTGGCATTTATTAGTATACACGCTTCAAATAAATCTTTGGCCACAACAAACTCCCTTTCCACCATCAAAACGAGTGCTCTCCCATTCATCGCATATTCTTTCTCAGGGATGGAGTTAACTTTGATTGCGTATTCATACGCTTCCAAAAAGTCTCTAAGCGCGAGTTCATAATCACCTGATATATAGTGAACAGTCCCTTCCTGGTTATTAATACGAGCCATTAATTTGGGATCATCAAGGTCCTTAGCCAACTCCCTTGCCATTTTAACATGGGCGATTGCAATCTCCTTTTGATCATATTGAACCGACATCGATTCATGCAATAAGGAGTCAATGGTTTTTAAATCTGCCCCCAATAGCTCCTGAACTGGCAAAAGACCAATAGCAAAAAAAAATACTATTTTTAAATAAAGCATGACTTTACAACTGCTTAAGGAACTTTTCACAAAACCTGATTCAAAAATTAAAAAGTTTAATCTCTTAAAGATAAACAAATCGCTAAAAAAACAATTAAAATAAATCCTTAATTGCCTGCTTCCCAGCATAGACTCCACACATCCCATGCACTCCTCCACCAGGTGGTGTTGAAGAAGAACAGATGTAAACACCTTTTGCAGAAGTCCTGTAAGGAGATGCCCTCAACGCAGGACGTGTAAATATTTGAGTAAGGTCCTGAACCCCGGCATTGATATCCCCACCGATATAATTTGGATTATAGGCTTCAAAATCTTGCGCACTCATAGAAGTTGAAGCCAATATCAAATCTTTAAATCCTGGCGCATACTTTTCTATCTGTTCGACGATGGTGGCTGTGATATCGATATTGCTTCCCGCAGGTACATGACAGTATGCCCACAAAGTGTGTTTACCTTCCGGGGCACGAGTTGGATCCACAATGGATTGTTGGGCCACTAATACATAGGGATTATCAGGGTATTCGCCTTTCCAAATGAGACTTTCAGCTTTTTTTATTTCCTCAAAGCTCCCGCCAAGATGAACCGTTCCAGCTTTTCTTGCTTTTCCTGAAAGCCAGGGTACCGGGCCAGAAAGGGCTAAATCAACCTTAAATACACCCACTCCATACTTGTACCTACCCAGTTGCCATTTATACAATTTAGAAAACTTATTACCTGCTATTTTTAGCAAATTCCTGGGGCTGACATCAAACAATATTGCTTTAGCTTGGGGTAACTCATTAATATCGTTAACCATCCAGCCTGATTTAAATGCACCGCCATTGGCCACAAAATACCCAAGAAGTGCATTGGCCAGGGATTGGGAACCACCTTTTGCGACAGGCCAGCCTGCGACATGACCTGAAGCCATTAATACCATCCCAATAGCAGAAGTAGCCCAATTGCTCAAAGGTTGTATGCTATGTGCCGCCATCCCTCCCAACAATGCCTTGCCCTGGGGAGTCTTAAATGATTTGGCCAACCAGCTAGCCGGTTGTAAGGCATTAATACCAAAAGCAGCCAATTTCACTGGACTTTTGGGCATTTTAAGAGGGCCAAGAAAATCATCCGTCAAATCTTCCCAATTGGAAACCAGGGGCCCGATAAGTTTTTTGTAGCGGTTACCATCAACCCCCAACGAATCTGCTGTTTCCTCCAAAGAGGAATAAAGGGCTACTGAATCATTCTCCAAAAGCGGATGAGCGGCCAGCACCTCCGGATGCATATAGGTCAACCCAAAATCAGCAAGAGGAAGTGATTTGAAAAAAGGTGTGGATAAAACCAAAGGGTGAATAGCAGAACAAATATCATGGTGAAACCCTGGCAGCGTTACTTCATTGGTACGCATTCCTCCTCCAACCTGATCCTTGCCTTCTATCAGCAGTACTTTCAACCCTTCATGAAGCAACACAATAGCCGCAGCCAAGCCGTTTGGGCCTGAACCAACGACTATTGCGTCATAAGATTTTTCCACCATTAATTTAAATTATTTTTAGGGCTTTATTTTGATGCCAATTCACCAAGTGCTTTCACTAACCTGTCCAATTCAGCTGGTTTAGTATAGACATGAGGGGAAACACGTACACAATCTATGTTTTCATAACTGACAGGAGAAGTATGAATCTTATACGTTTTTAAAAGGGTACTTTCAAGCACTCTTGGCGTCATTCCGTCTATGGATACCCCTGCTATTACACAACTGAAAGCAGCTTTTAAAGAAGTATGAATGTTTACACCCGGGATTTCATTTGCCTTCTCTGCCCAATAGTTTTTCAAATACCTGGCCCGCTCTTCTTTGCGCTTTCTCCCTATTGCATTGTGAAAATTAACGGCTTCACCAATTCCCTGCTCTATTGGAAAACTCCTGGTACCTAGCGTTTCAAACTTCCTAATGTCCCCTCTTGTTGGATCCTGGTCACAGAATAAAGGCCAAACTTTAGAAATATGTTCTTTTTTCACCCACATCATACCTGTTCCTATAGGTGCCGAAAGGTATTTATGAAGACTAGTACCAAAGTAATCCGCCCCTAAATCTGGAATATCAAAATCCAGCAAGCCAAAAGAATGTGCTCCATCTACGATTACTTCAATCCCTCTTTCATGTGCCATCTGGCAGATTTTTTTAACCGGCATAATTTGTCCAACCCAGTTGATTACATGGGTAACATGAATTATTTTGGTTTTTGGCGAAATCGCTTTCCTGTACATGTCTACAATAAAATCTTCATCCTCTATTGGAAAATCGAAAGACAATTGATTGTACACTATTCCCTCTCTCAAGGCACGCTGTTTCCAGGCATTCATCATGTTTGGATAATCCTGAATACTTCCGATTACTTCATCCCCTTTATTCAGGTCTAAACCATGAATAACCGTATTAAGGGCTTCCGTTGCATTTCTATTAATTGCTATCTCCTCAGGATCGCAGCCACCCAATTGCGCCAGTTTCTCTCTTAAAGGCTCCCTGCCTTGGTCCAAAATTCTCCACATATAATAGGATGGTGCCAAATTGGACATTTTACTGTATCGGTCTACCGCATCGAGCACCAATTGAGGACTAGGGGAAACGCCTCCATTATTAAGGTTCAATAGTGGTGAAGAACTTGCTGGATAAGCCTGTTGGATAAAGGACCAATAATCCTCATTACTTGCAATTTCAGTAGGGCTTAAATCTTTATAAATATTGGCTTTTTCTTCAAAGTCTTTAGCATGAAGTTCGTTAAACAAACTTCCTGATGAAAATGCGCCGGCAAGTACAATCGATTTTTTGAAAAAATTTCTTCTGTTGGGACTATTTCTCATGTTTTTCTTTTTAATACCGGAAAGAGTTATCCTCCGGGGCATACTGAATAAAGTAAATAGGCTTCTGGGCAATTCAGGAGTGCAAAATACTATAATTAATCCAAAAATGAAGGGATTTGCTCAAACCAGGTTAATCCTATATCCTGAAATAAGATTGACCTTAGCTTTACCTTCCATTTCCTGAAAAATGATATAATCAAAAGAAAATCAGAGCAATTAGAACTTTAAACAGTGTATAAAGCCTCCCTTAGGTAAAAATAGATACTGCCTACAAAGTGGTTTCAGCAGGAATTAAATCGACTTATGTGTTTTTCTATTTATATCGCAAATGTCAATAAACATGAAATAATCCATCATTTGGAAGTCAGATCAATTGATTAATGGTTCTTTTTGAAACAATTCAGCAAAAGCGAATACATTTGGGTAAACGCTCTTTTCTGCAAATACTTCATCAGGTGAAAAAAACCGAATTTCTTTACATTCGTTTGTAGGAACAAAATCAAAATGCGCTAAACGGGTTTCATACATCGCATTTGCGATAAAAACATTATTGTGGTTTTTCACCGTAAAAAAATAAGCGGGTTGAGTGGAAATATAGCTGGTTTTCAATTTCATTTCCTCCCAAATCTCTCTCTTCAGGCCCTCCAAAGGAAACTCCCCGAAATCCAACCCTCCTCCTGGTAACTCCCAAAAACCATTGTCTTCCCTAACCAATAAAAAACGGTTTTCTTCATTGCGAATTAACGCTTTTACACTCACTCTATAAAAACATTCCGGAACCTGGTTTTCCATATTTATTTGTCTTGATTGTCCAGCCAGGCCACCTTTTGGGTGCCATCATGTTCCTGCCCTAGAATATCCCTATAAATGGCTGGTCTTCTTGCATTCCTATAGCGGTAGCCCCCAGCCAGTTTAAGCTTCTCTCTTGACAAATCAGCAATAGCTAAATCGTTGTCGAGTTTCCTACATTCAGCAATGATGTCTCCGAAAGGGTCTATGATCATTGAACAGCCATTTTTCAACTGGTCATCGTCCATTCCAATCGGGTTGGAGAAAACCACATAAATACCATTGTCATAAGCTCGAGCAGGAAGCCATTTCATAAGCCATTGCCTTCCTTTTAACCCATCAAATTCCAACCTTAATGAAGTTGGGTCTTTCTTTCTGTTGAGCCAAAGCTCAGGAGCTACAAACCCAGCACCAGGCCTTGTGGAAGGTGTGCACATGGTAACATGAGGCATAAAAATTATTTCAGCTCCCAAAAGACATGTTGCCCTTACATTCTCTACAATATTATTGTCATAACAAATCAAAATCCCACATTTCCAGCCTTTGTAGTCAAAAACACAATAGCCTGAACCTGGTTTGATATTTGGATTTATAAATGGATGCAATTTATGGTAATTGGCCTGAAGCCCATCTGCATCTACACAGACGTAAGATTTAAAAATCTGGTCTTCTTTATCCTTCTCAAACAGTCCTGCCAGTATTGTAATATTGTTCTTTTTAGCTATCTGAATGAGTCGTTGAACGCTTGGCCCTTCAGGAACCAATTCGGACAATGCCAACATTTGCTCCTTATCCAGGTTGCGCGCAAAGGAATAGCCCGTAATGGAGCACTCATGAAAAGCGATAATATCCGCACCATCTTCTGCTGCTTTTTTGCTTAATTCATCTATCATGCTAAGGTTAAAAACCTTGTCTCCACTTTTATTTTCAAATTGAGCTGAAGCTATTTTCAAATCCATAATAAACTCACATTTTTATTAATTTCATTTTTTCGGTTGAACAGATCGCCTACAATCACTTTACACATTAGAGATGGCCCTAATTACAGGATAAAATAAAGTACTTAATAGTCAATAGACCTAAAATAAGAACCACCGTAAAGGACCTATACTACCTTTCCAAACTACCCTATTCTATTCCAGAGTAAAGTAATACTATTATACCATTTTGGCCTATGCCAATGGAATTATCTTCCTAAATAACGGCTATCTAATACGTTAATATAGCAAAAACAGGTAAATGATCTGAGGCATATGTTTCTGAGATCACTTCATGATGCTTTACTTTAAACGGTTGTTTTGATTTGAAATAAATAAAATCTATCGCTCTTTTAGGGTTGATTACTGGAATGGTTGGAGGACAGCTTCCAGTGCAGGTACGTTCAAAGCCACTGTCCATTGTCTTTATAGCATCCGAGTCGGCTATAGCATTGAAGTCCCCAGCTATAATTACAGGCAATTTTTCCTTTTTGTAATATTCAATCACATCTTTAGCCTGTTGAGTGGTATTTGAACTTACACTAAAATCAAGGTGAGTAGAAGCAAACTTCACCTTTCTCTTGCCAGGTAAGGTAACTTGAATGGTCAAAACAGCTCTGGGCTCTGTCCCTTCTTCTGCTGATAAAGGATAAAAAGCCTTTTTTTCAATGGGGAATTTAGAAAGTATAGCATTGCCGTAACCACCCCCCTGATAGGGTATGGAGGGCTCAAAATAATAATTCATTCCCGTAAGCATCGCCAACTCCTTTGCCTGATTGAGATCAACTCCTGAACGTTTGGTATTCACGTCCACCTCCTGCAAGGCGACCAGGTCTGGATCAGCGTCCAGTATTACCTTAGCAATTGCCTCAATATCAATAAAATCAGGTTTTGATGGGGGATTGGCATGATGAATATTGTAGGCCATAACCTTTAAACTTCTAGCTTTTTGTGCCTGCGCCTGAACAGCAAAAAACAAAGCAAAGAAAATCGCAACTAGAAAAAGTGGGGAAATAGGCGGAAATGATCTTTTAAGGAATATTTTCATGAAATTGTGCTAAATTGGATAAAGTATATGGTTTCCCAAAGATATCATTTATTAACATTTTAAGTACTTATAAAAATCCAATATTTACCATTGACAATGTTAAATAGTCAAGTAAGCTTATGTTTTCAAATTAATCCCACACCCTTGGTTTTTAATACTTAAAATCTTTAAAACTGTAAAAAAAGTGGTAGGTAAATTTTTATTCACGATCTAAATAAAGTATTACTTTAGTGTTACTTTTCATTTTGTTAGTGTGAATAACAACATATAATCAACGAGGGTAATTTCTCTCTCGATATCAACGATTTCTTTTATTTTCAAAATTCTAGCTTTTACATAATCAAAAATGTCATATGAATGATTAATTTTGATTATCGAATAATATGATGGATTTTTCCACGCCAACACCCTGAAAATTAGAGCGTATTTCTTAGGAAATACTTGTAATTTTCTTTAAAATCACCCTTTAATTGATGGTAATTACCCCGTAATGAGCACTTCTATTTACAAAGATCCAGAAAAGGACCCTAATTGGTCGAGAGCAATAAATGCTGTTCAATTATTGAACGTCTTATCTGATATATCTTTTGACGATTTAGCAGAATTAGTTGCTGAGACTTGTCAAACACCAATAGCATTGCTAACCATACTAGATCAGGACAGGGTTTGGTTCAAATCTAAAGTAGGTTTGACAATAAGCGAAGTGACTAGAAAACAATCTGAAAACTTCCATTTCATAACCAGAGCAGGTGTTTTAGAAATACCTGATATCTCTAATGATTCCAGCAATTTAAACAGTCCGATTGAGTTAGAGGGTAAGCCTATTGCATTCTACGCAGGTTTTCCGATTCTTTCCAATGATGGCATTCCGCTTGGCGCTTTGTGTGTCATGGATTATAAGCCTCATAAACTGGAGGCTATTCAAAGAAAAGTATTAAAAGTTTTATCAGTTGAGGTAAAAAACAAATTGATTTAGGCTTAAAACACCACAAGCTTGATTCTTTTAATCAAAAAATAGGTGATGTCCTTAAAAACATAGGAGACGTTGTGTTTCTAATTGACAAAGATTTGGTTTTTAGGGATTATTTTACTGCCAACGAAGACCGTCTGAAATTCCCTCCTCATGTATTTCTTAACAAGAAAATAAGTGAGGTAGGCTTCCGTCCTGATCTGGTTGAATTGTTCGAGAAATTATTTAGAAATGCTGTAGAGACCCAACAAAAGCAGCAGAAAGAATACAACCTTGAAATTGATGGTAAGATAGAATGGTATCAGGTTAGCTTTGAGAAAATGCATTTAACGGACAATGAAGTCCTTTGCATAGTGAACAATATCAGCCTACAGAAAAACGATGAAATAAAAGCACTAGACAGGGTAAAAGAATACAAGGATTTCTTCGATAATACGCAGGGTTTAATGGTGAAACATGACCTTAAAGGAAAAATATTACACATTAATCCCTCTGGTACCAAGATTTTAGAATACACTACCGAAGAGTTATTTGACATGAATATGTCTGACTTAGCGGCAAATAAGGAGCGATATATTAATTACGAGAAAAAAATCAAATCCGATAAAGCATTCAATGGGATTACCAGGCTTACCTCTAAGTCAGGAAAGGTGATTACGTTTCAAATAAACAATGTATTATTTGAACCTTTATATGGGCAGCCTTTCGTACTATGTAATGGAATAGATATCTCTGAATCCCTAAAAGCCCATGAAGAACTTGAAGCCGCTTCAATCTCAATAAATGAAGAGCGATCGCTCCTTAGGACAATTATCGACAATATCCCGATAAACATTTATACAAAAAACACCAAGTTTGAAAAGACGCTTATCAATCAAAAGGAACTAGAATACATAGGGCTGGCGGATGAAAATGAAGTTTTAGGAAAAAAGACGAGGAATTATTTAACAAGAAAACGGCTCAAGAATCCAAAATCGAGGATGAATTGGTTATAAAAGATGGTAAATCTATCATCAATAAAGAAGTCGTTCTTGAACAACGGAATGGAATCAAGAAATTCTGCCTAATTTCTAAATTGCCTTTAAAAACAGAAACCGGCGAAGTCATAGGCATGGTTGGTATCACCAATGATATAAGTGAAAGAAAAAGAGCAGAACTGGCGTTATTAGAAAATGGTAAAAGACTTAATGCCATCATCACAAGTACCAATACGGGGACTTGGGAATGGAATATGGAAACGGACCAGATTTTAGTTAATCAAAGGTTTTGGGAAATTATTGGTTATGAAAAAGATGATGAAACCATCCTTTTTCAAAAAGATTGGAATGGATTATGCCATCCTGATGACGTAATCAAAAAAGAAAAAGCATTAGAAAATCACTTCGATAAGAAAACCGATGTTTACCAATGTGAACTCCGAGTAAAACACAAGACGGGTCATTGGGTTTGGGTATTTGAGGTCGGCAGGGTTTTTTCTTGGGATGCCAATGGCAAACCCATACTAATGTATGGCACCTATCAGGACATAAGTGCCAGAAAGGAATTTGACTCTCAGCTCAATGAAGCCAAGGAAAGTGCAGAAAATGCCAATAAAGCTAAGTCAGATTTTCTAGCCAATATGAGTCATGAAATCAGAACCCCTCTAAACGGTGTTATAGGGTTTTCTGATTTATTAATGAAAACGCCGATGTCTGAAACGCAGCTTCAATACATGAAGACGGTTTACCATTCGGCTCATTCATTGTTAGATTTGATAAATGACATTCTGGACTTCTCCAAAATTGAGGCTGGAAAAATGGAATTGTCCATTGATAAAGTTGATATTTTTGAATTAGGCACCCAGGTTGCCGACATCACCAATTACCAGGCCCACTCCAAGGGCTTGGAACTAATATTGAATCTTTCCCCTCGTTTGCCTCGATTTGTAATTGGGGACGATGTCAGATTAAGGCAGATTCTAGTGAATTTATTAACAAATGCCATAAAGTTCACTCCTAAAGGAGAAGTGGAGTTGAAAGTTGAAGTTTTGGATAAAGGAATTCGAAATAATCGACCAATGAAATTCCGTTTTTCAGTCAAGGATACGGGAATAGGCATCTCACAAGAAAATCAGCTTAAGATTTTTGATGCATTTTCTCAGGAGGATGCAAGTACTACAAGGCAATTTGGTGGTACAGGACTTGGACTCACCATTTCCAACAAGTTGCTGGGTTTGATGGGAACCAAGCTGGAGTTAAAAAGCGAACAAAATAAAGGAAGTCTATTTTACTTTGACATTGACCTTTTGTGTGAGAAAGGTGAAATGGAAAACGCTACCAATAACTATGGGCTCAAAAAAGTTTTGGTAGTTGACGACAATCAGACGAACAGGTATTTGGTTAGAGAGATCCTGGAAATCAGAAACATCACATGCCTGGAAGCGAGCAATGGATTAGAAGGGCTTAAGGTTTTAGAAAATGAATGGCCAGTAGATTTAATACTAATGGATCTTCGTATGCCTTTTTTAACCGGGGTCGAAACAATTGAGAAAATACGTTCCTTAAAAAACGAATCCATTGCAGAAGTACCAATCGTTTTACTTTCTAGCTCAAATGACAATGACTTGGAAAAGGACAAGCTTTCTGCACTTAATGTCCACCATAGATTAATTAAGCCCATTAAAAATCATCAGATGGCTCAGTTATTCAGTAGGCTCAAAAATTCAGAATTCAACGAAACTTTCAACATTCAGGATAAATCTGAAAAGAATTTAGATTTTCTCACCACCCGGAATTTCAATATCCTTATAGCTGAGGACAATCCGGTAAACATGAAGCTTTCCAAAATAATTTTATCGAAAATAAGTCCAACGATAAACATTATTGAGGCAGAAAATGGGCTTATGGCCTATGAGCATGTTATAAGGAATCAGCCAGACCTTATTCTTATGGACATTCAAATGCCCATAATGAACGGATATGAAACCGCTAAAGCAATTAGAACAATCGATCATGGTAGGGATATACCTATTATTGCTTTAACTGCCGGTACTGTTAAAGGCGAAAAAGAAAGATGTCTAGAGTCTGGAATGAACGATTACATTAGTAAACCTCTGGTTCAGGGCAAATTAACTGAAAGAATCATAAAGCTCTTAATGCCAAATGAATCCGAATCCAATGGGCAAACACCTAAAGCAACAAAAACTAATTTCATTACGAAACATTTTGATAAAATCCACCTATTAAATTTATTCGACGGAGACAAGGAAATAGGGATTGAGCTTTTGAAAATTGCCCATATAAATTTATTGGAGAATAAAGCCAAATTAGATGATGCCATCACAAATAAGAATATACCATTACTATTAGAAGTCAGTAAAAAACTTAAAAGTTCAGCTGGTACAACAGGCTTTTTTGTGCTATTGCAGCTTACGGATCAAATAGAAAAACAGGAAGACCAAGAGGAATTCTTATTTAAAACTGGCCACAAGATTCAGGATGAAATGGATTATTTAATAGAAAACGTTGATTCAATAATGCTCTAGAATGCTACTATAACTCTCTATGTGGACTAGAAAAGGAAAAATACCTTTGTTTATTTTTGACTAGAAAAGGTAACCGTCAATTTTTTATTACATTTGTTATTCCTTTGAACAAAAACCACCTAAAAAAATAATATCATGCCCGAGACCAAAATTTTCTCAGGTTCTAATACTCCACTATTGGCGCAAAGTATTGCCAAATCTTATGGTCAGGCACTTGGAGACTTAACCTTAGCTAAATTTAGTGATGGCGAAATGTCTCCCAGTTACAATGAATCAATTAGAGGTTGCAATGTCTTTTTGGTTCAATCTACCAATCCTTCAGCGGATAACTTATTAGAGTTATGTTTGATGATCGATGCTGCCAAAAGAGCGAGTGCTTATAAGGTTTGTGCTGTTATTCCGTATTTTGGATATGCGCGGCAGGATCGTAAAGACAGGCCTAGGGTTAGCATTGCTGCCAAACTTATCGCTAATATGATAACCTCAGCTGGAGCAGACCGAATAATGACATGTGACCTCCACGCTGGCCAAATACAGGGATTCTTCGATATTCCTTTGGATCATTTGAATGGATCTGCTATCTTTGTGCCCTATTTGAAAAGCTTGGATTTAGGAAATCTAATTTTCGCCTCACCGGATGTAGGTGGCGTTGGAAGAACGAGATCATATGCCAAGCATTTTGAAGTAGAAATGGTAGTCTGTGACAAGCACAGAAAACGAGCCAACGAGGTAGCATCCATGCAGTTGATTGGAGATGTGGAAGGAAAAGATGTAGTCATGATTGATGATCTTGTAGATACTGCAGGCACAATGTGCAAGGCAGCGCAAATCATCATGGACAAAGGAGCATCGTCCGTTAGGGCAATCGCTACGCATGGGGTATTGTCTGGCAAGGCTTATGATAATATTGAGAATTCTGTTCTTTCTGAATTGGTCATCACCGATACCATTCCAACAATGCAGACGTCCTCTAAAATTAAAGTGCTAACCGTAGCAGATTTATTTGCCAAGGCAATACATGCTGTCACGGGAAATACGTCTATTAGTTCCCTTTTTATATAAGAATTTAATATTTTAACTTAACATAAATTATGAAATCAATTGAGATTATAGGGTTTAAAAGAGCAAATCTCGACAGAAGATCTCTTGACGCAATCCGTAACGAAGGAAGTGTACCTTGTGTAGTTTACGGACCAGGCATTAAAGAACAAATTCATTTCACATCTCCTGCTATTTTGTTCAGGGATTTGATCTACACACCAGAAGTTCACATGGTGGATCTGAATATCGAAGGTACAATTATTAAAACCATCCTAAGAGAAGCGCAATTTCACCCAGTAAGTGAAGTATTGCTTCATGCTGATTTCTTGGCATTTAGTGATGATAAAGCCATTAAAATGGAAATACCAGTAAGACCATTCGGTTCTTCTCCAGGTATTATCAAAGGTGGTAAATTAGAAATCAAAGCCAGAACTCTTTTGGTAAAAGGTCTTGCAAATGACCTTCCAGACGAAATTCCTTTTGATATTTCCAATCTTGAATTGGGTAAATCAATAAAAGTAGGTGATTTGAGTGTTGAGAAATTTGAATTACTTAACAGTCCTAATGTAACTATCGCTACTGTTGGTATTCCAAGAGCATTGAGAGGTAAAAAAGGTGAAGATGAAGAAGGAGAAATTTAATCTCTAACTTTATTGAATTAAAATTTTAATCCTGTTCTGTTTTTCACGGAACAGGATTTTTTTATCTTCGTCTGAAAATAAGTTGATTCTAAAATTAGATTTTGCATTCCTTATACCAAGTTTCAATCTTTCGCAAGAAGTTTAGAAAACAGAAGATTAAACCGGAACCAACTTTGGTTGAATTCGGATAGAAATATTTTGATCATCATGATTGGATATCCATTGTGGAAGAAGTGTAAATGCATCCTTCTAATTAAGAACAGTATATCGACTTAAAAAAAGTCAAACTAAGCACATGAAATACCTTGTTGTAGGGTTAGGAAATATTGGCCCTGAATACGAATTGACCAGACACAATGTAGGCTTCCTAATCCTAGACAGACTGGCTGATGAAAATAAACTAAGCTGGGAAAGCGATCGACTAGCCTTCACCTCGCTGCTCAAACACAAAGGGCGTCAGATTCATTTGATAAAGCCGACAACTTACATGAACCTAAGTGGAAAAGCTGTCAACTATTGGATGAAAGTATTAAAAATCCCAAAAGAAAATGTTTTAGTGGTAGTGGATGATATTGCACTTCCATTCGGGAAATTAAGACTGAAAGCCAAAGGCTCAAGTGCTGGCCACAATGGATTGAAAAACATTGAAGAACTGACAGGTGGACAAGATTATGCCAGACTCAAATTTGGTATTGGTGATGACTATCCAAAAGGAAGACAAATAGATTATGTTTTGGGAAGGTGGTCTAGAGAAGAAATAGATACCCTACCAATTTATATGGACAAGGCCATTGAGATGATCACGGCCTTTAGCACCATAGGCCTAGAAAAAACGATGAATTTTTACAATAAATAATAAAATGACAAACATTAATCTTGGTATTCAGATTGTACCAAAAAGCAAAACCCTGGACAGCTACCAATTGGTAGACAAGGCCATTGCGGTCATTGCTGCTTCAGGTGTGAAATACGAGGTCACGCCATTCGAGACCGTTATGGAAGGACCCGAAGAAAAATTGATGGCTATAGCCAAAGAAGCGCAAGAAGCTGTATTGAATGCTGGAGCTGACGAAATATTGGTTTATTACCGGATGCAGGTCCGAAAAGGGACTGATGTAAGCATGGAAGAGAAAACACTCCCTCACAAACATTAAACCCAGGATTAAACCTTACCCTTGATAATAAAAAAGCCTTTCTCAACGAAAGGCTTTTTTTATGTTTATTTGGTCCAATAATCTACTACCGTTACATCCTTAAGATGTGGCCCCAATACACCGCCAAATTCTTTATGAGCTGGATGAGGCAAATAAATATCCCTATCGGCTTCACTTTCAAAAGTAAGGAAAAAGCAATGGGTCAAACCTTTGTTTAGCCCTTCAGGACTATTGTTGGTTCCCCATTCAAAATCTATTATTTGAGGTATTTTAGCCTGAAGGCCAATAAATGCTTCTTCTACTTTCGCAATGTCTGATGCACTTGATTCTTCTTTAAAGGAAAATAAGACAACATGTCTCAACAAAGGCTTGTCAGCGCTTACAGTTTCTTTCATTTCTTTCGGTTTTTCATTCGTCTCTTTATTCTCTCCCGGCTGGCAGGCAGCAGCCAAAATTAATATTACTGCAATTGAAAATAATCGTTTCATGGCGAGCATAAGATTTAAGTTTTAATGTCTTTTGAATTGTAAAGTAAAAGAAAAATAACAAAAATGGATGCTTGGCATCAAAATATGTTGGCATATGGACTAAATTAAAACAACATTTATTTTACTTATTGCCTACTAAAGCAAAGTAAAATTCCCGCAAGGACCAAGATTTAATGGTGCCCTTTATAAAAAACCTACACTATTAAGGCATAAATTGAATTAAATAATTTACATTTAACATGAATTATGTCGTAGAATTAATGAAAAGTGTTCTCATTAATGTGGAATTGGAGGGGTTGGACTGGGAGACAATGCAGCATTTTCGTAGCGTCGTAAATAGCTATGAGTCCGTTGATTTTGAGATGATTGCAACATCTTTCAAAATTCCTTTTTAACATATGAATTTAACAAAAGGCTTGTTGAATTAATAACCTGAATCTTTAACGGATATACCTAAAAAAATCTTTTTTATGAGTGAAATAGGGCTAACCTATATAGTGGACGATGATCCGCTATATAATTTTGGTACAAAAAAAATCATGGAAATAACTTCCTTTACTAAGCAAGCTCTATTTTTCTTAAACGGTGAAGAAGCGTGGGAAGATTTTCAGCAAAGAATTGAGAACAACGACCAAATGCCAGATGTTATTCTTACAGATATCAATATGCCTTTAATGAATGGCTGGCAACTTTTGGATAAAATTGGAAGTGTTTCCTATGACCACCCCATAAAAATCTTCGTGATTTCTTCGTCCATAAATCAGGAAGAAATGGACAAAGCCAAAAAATACGATTATGTAAGTGATTACATTGTAAAACCCCTTACTTTGGACAAAGTAAAAACACTTAAAGTAAAAATACTCGAAGGCCAATATTGATTGTCATTCTTTCTTAAGGCAGTTACTTCATAACAGGTCTATTTTTCTGCTTTGCCAGATGAATAGACCTGTTTTATTTTACAGCAACAACTTCCTCAAAATTCAATTAAATCATTTCACCTTCTAAGTGGGTAATTAAAAAGCAACACCGGCCTTTAGTGTTGTTCTCTAAGTTTTGCTTTTTCCATGGCCTTGTAAACTTCCTCCATAATATTGGTGCGAACATTTAATTTATAGATATTCCTATTTTCCCTGGTAGGATTAACCCTGTTTGAGAGAAATACATAAACGATTTCATTTTCAGGATCAATCCAGGTATAGGTACCTGTAAATCCTGAATGACCAAAACTTTTCTCAGAAGCACTAGGTGCTGCATTGCCGTTTGGATCTCCTGGTTTATTGGCCCTGTCAAACCCCATTCCTCTATAATTCCCTTCTTCGCAGAATACACACTTGGAATATTCGTGAACCACTCCAGAAGCTATCAATTGTTCTTCAGCATATAATCCATCATAAAGATAAAGATGCATCAGCTTGGCTAAGTCATTGGACGTCCCAAACAAGCCCGCATGCCCACTTACTCCTCCTAGCATGGCTGCGCCTTCATCATGGACGGTACCATGCAGGAGTTGCTTCCTAAAGGCCGAATCATACTCTGTTGGCACAATTCGATCCATTTCAAAATTTAAATAAGGGTTATACGTGAGCGTTCCAGCCCCCAAGGGCTTGTAAAGATTTTCTTCCAGGTAGGAATAAAAATCTTTCCCTGTGATCTCCTCCACCACCTTGGGCGCAAGGATAAATGACAAGTCGCTATAAACATACCCCGGCTCAGCATTTAAAGGAGAAGAAAAGATTTCCTTATAAATTTTACGGTCATACTTGCGATGAATGTATAGCTTATCTGCCACTTTGATAGGAAAGCGTCTGGAGGAATCCATCTTCATGGTATACCACTTAAAACTTCCATTCTTCCTAACGGTGGACATCCAAAAAGGAATCCAAGAACGCAATCTTGCTTGATGGGTTAAAATATCTTTGTAGACTAAATTCTCTTTGTTTGTGCCTCTGGCGGCTTTAAGGTAATGTCCCAAAGTCTGGTTTTCATCAAATTCACCTCTGCCTTTTAAATGCATAAAAGCAGCCAGAGAGGTACTGATTTTGGTAATGGATGCCAGGTCATACAAATCGTCTACCCTTACTTCTTGCAAGGAATCATAAGTATGGTATCCAAAGGCTTTGTGGTAAAAAACCTTGCCTTCTTTAGACATTAGCACTTGTCCACCAGGTATGGCCTTAATTTTGATCGCCATCTGCATCATGGAATCTATGCCATCCAAGTCTCTTGAAGCCAATCCTACACCTTCAGGTGAGGTATAGGCCATTCTAATCCCTCCCTCAAGCGTCAAACCATCTCCTCTGGAGAAAACGTTGTTTATCGTAACGGGCAATTTACCACTGACACCAATGCCTCCAAAAATCATTTGGGCCGTAAGGTCCTGTGTCAGGGAAGTCTCCTGATAGGCAGCAATGACTCCAGCAGCATTCTCCAATCCTTGAATTTTCCCCAAACTATAAACATTACCAAATACGCTGACGATAACGGTATGGCTTTCAATAAGTGACCTTAACAAGGTTTCCATCTCAGGGCTTATTCCAAAATTATTGTTCCCCTCTCGAATCCCCAACCCATGGATACCCACCAGAACCAGTTGATGGCCTGAAAGACGCTCTTTCAGAGCGTTAATGTCATCTACACTTCCCTCTTTAGGGAATATAAAATGATCCATAGGACTGTACCTATCAAGGTAATGCTGAAATTCAGTCCTTTGATTTGTCCCTATGGATAGACTTGCAATTTTTGTATTGGCAAGCCCCTTTATAGGTAGAACTTGTTCCTCATTCCTAAGAAGAGTAAGCGAAGCCTTTGTTAACTTCTCAGCTAAAAAATTAGCTTCTGAATTATTTAAATCAGCTATTAAATGATCTGTTTCAACTGGTTGCCATTTATCAAGCCCTAACCAGGCTTTGGCTTTTAGCACCTTGATCACTCTTTTGTCGATTTCCTCCTGGCTAATTTCTCCTCGCCCAAGTGCCGCTTTTATTTCTGTAATCGCTGCCGAAACATTCATGGTGTTTAACAGCATATCATTCCCTGCGACGAGTGCTTTGGCATCCACTTTACCTGGAGGATAGTATTTAGCTACGGCTTGCATGTTTAAGGCATCCGTAAAGATAAGTCCCTCATAGCCCATTTCATTTTTTAACAAATCGGTAACAATGGGTTTGGACAAACTGGAAGGGCTGTTTTCTGCACTATCCAGAACGGGTATCTCCATGTGGGCGACCATTATGCTTCCCAATCCCTGGTCCATCAATTTTTGAAAAGGATACAATTCTAAATCTTTTAGGCGCCTTTTAGAAAAGTTTAGCACAGGAAGCCCATAATGTGAATCTACCTCCGTATCGCCGTGCCCAGGAAAATGCTTGGCTGAAGCCAATAAGCCATTGTCCTGCATGCCTTTCATATAAGCCAGGGATTTGCTGGTCACATTTTCTTTTCTTCACCAAAAGAGCGAAAACCAATCACTGGATTGTTCGCATTATTATTGACATCCACCACTGGTGCAAAATTCACGGTAATCCCTGCCCTTTTGGCTTGTCGAGCTACTTCTGCTCCCATATCATAAATTAGGCTTTCATCATTCAATCCTCCTAAAGCCATTTGGTAGGGATACCTTACCGTACTGTCGAGGCGCATCTTTAAACCCCACTCCCCATCCAGGCTCACCATCAATGGCACCTTTGACAATTGCTGAAATTGATTGATCATATGGGCTTGACGCACCGGCCCTCCTTGAAAAAAGATAATTCCTCCCACTCCGTATTTCTCCACCAAGCCAGCAATGGAATCCACATGCACCTTGTCTTTGTTTGAATAGGCAGGGATCATGATCAACTGCGCAATGCGTTGCTCTGGAGTTAAGGTAGACAATACTGAATCTGCCCAATGGTCATATTTTTCAGCTAAAAAAGGTGGCCGCTGATGCTGGGCATATAGCGCAACCATGTTCATGGAAAGCAAAATTAGAATGAGCAAACCTTTTTTTGCTACTGCAAGTAAAGATTGCTTTTTAGGAGGGTTTCCTCCACCAAAAGAACTTCCGGTACTTTTTCTATTATTGGTCATACTTTCAAATGCTATCAATTTCAGTTGAAAGATACCAATTTTGTCGCTTCTCATTAAAATGATTTAAAGAAAATGCCTATCATTGGGTATAAAAATTCTATTTTAAAAAGAGAACTATGAGTCCATTGCTCGTTTTTGGTGTAATAGCAGGTTATTTTGCACTTTTATTATTAATAAGTTACCTAACTTCCTTAAAGTCTGACAGCCTGACATTTTATACCGGAAACAGGGAATCTCCCTGGTTTTTAGTGGCATTTGGAATGGTGGGTGCCTCATTGTCAGGGGTCACGTTCATTTCAGTTCCCGGAGAGGTTGGCAATACACAGTGGGCCTATTTACAATTTGTAATGGGGAATATGGTGGGCTATGCTGTTATTGGATTGGTCCTGATTCCACTTTTTTACAAACTCAACCTGATTTCTATTTATGAATACCTAAAAACCAGGTTTGGGCAGAAAGCGTATCTTTCCGGTGCTACCATTTTTCTTATTTCCCAAACCATCGGCGCTTCTTTCAGGCTTTTCCTGGCTGCCACTGTTCTACAGCTGGCCTTTTTTGATGCCTTTGGGATACCCTTCTATGCTTCGGTATTGACTACAATGGTGCTGATTTGGTTGTACACTTACAAGAGCGGGATCAAAACCATTGTATGGACCGACACCCTTCAAACGGTATTTTTGCTTTTGGCGGTCGTTATTACCATCATCGTCATAGGCCAGCACCTTGGGATAGATAGTGGTGCTTTGCTTACCATCGTCAAAGACAGCGAACTTTCTTCCATATTTGTATGGGAGGGAAATACCAGTCAGAATTTCTTTAAAATGTTTGCAGGGGGTATTTTTATTACCATTGCCATGAATGGTCTTGACCAAAATGTCATGCAAAAAAACCTGACCTGCCGCAACCAGCGGGAGGCGCAAAAAAACATCTTTTGGTTCTCTATTACCTTTTTCCTTTCCAACCTTTTATTTCTAGGTTTAGGTGTACTCCTTTATCACTATGCGGATGCAAATGGCATTGATTTACCCAAAGCCACTGATGAGTTATTCCCCTTTTTAGCGCTGAATCATTTTGGCACACTGGCAGGCGTGGTTTTCTTACTGGGAATCACTGCAGCGGCTTTCTCAAGCGCTGATTCTGCCTTGACGGCATTGACCACCTCATTCTGTATAGACATTGTCGATTTACCCGGTCGCAAAAACATCGATCAGGACAAAACCCGACGATGGATCCACATTGGTTTTACCTTCCTGGTATTTTTAACCATTGTGGCATTTAATGAGGTAAACGATAGAAGTGTGGTGAGTGCGGTATTTAAAGCTGCAGGATTCACCTATGGCCCATTGCTTGGTCTATTTGCCTTTGGGCTGACCAATAAAATGGCCGTCCGGGACAAGTTGGTGCCTTATATTTGTCTTTTAAGCCCTTTCCTCTCTTTTATACTTGACTGGAATGCTGCCACTTGGTTCAACGGCTTTCAATTTGGCTTTGAAATATTACTGGTAAATGCGGCTATCACCTACATTGGTTTACTCCTTTCAAGCAAAGGAGCTACATCAGCGTAAAAGTGTAAAGGGCAACATAAATAAGGCAAATATCATAGATAGTGTAAGTGTAACTCCAAAACCAAGCAAACGAAAAGGCAATAATATCAACCAAATAAGCGGGTACAACAATAAAACAATTAAGGCCAGGGGCCAGCATAGCACCAACAAGATGGCCCAAAGTATCATTCCGGTAAATATTCTCATGGATAAAATTGAATTTTTGAGAAGAATAAAGACCAATTAAGTGCCAAAGAACAAATATGGCCTTGAATAACTATTCAAGGCCATAAAGACAATTGTAATGCTTTTCCTGCTACGGTTCCGAACAGATTTGTGTCCGATTATGTACGAAGAATGACTTTATATTTCACTTGAAATATAAAGTCATTCTATTACCAGTCTTTTTTCCAGATTGGCCCACCTTTGTATACTTGTCCCACAGGATACCTGGGGGAAGGAATCACCATCATTTGCATTAGTTTGTCGATTTTATTCACCAGTTCAGGATGAGCATTGGCCAGGTTATGCTGTTCGGAAACATCCCCTGCAAGGTCATATATTTCTATTGGTTGGCCCTGTCCTCTTCTGATTCCTTTCCAATCTCCAATCCTAACGGCCTGGTCATACCTCTGGCGGGTATGACCAAAATCCCAATAGAGCACACGGTTATTTTCTGGAAGGGCATTCCCTTTTAAAGCCTCTACTACAGAAACACCATCGATATTTTCAGGTATAGAGGCATTGGACAAACCTGCAAAGGTAGGCATCATGTCCTGAAAGCCAATCACCTCATCTGATTGTTGACCAGCTGGAATGACCCCGGGCCAGGAGGCAATAAAAGGCACCCTAATTCCCCCCTCATACAGGTCCCGCTTGTACCCTTTCAGTTTCCCGTTGGTCTTGAATCCTTTCCAGGCATTGCTATGTCCTCCATTGTCGGAGGTAAAAATAATTAAGGTGTTTTCTCTAATCCCCAACTCATTTATGAGTTTTACGATTTTGCCCACATCCTTGTCAAGACGGTAAATCATGGCTGCGTATTTTTTGGCAGCTTCAGGCCAGTCTTTGTCCGTATAAGGATAGGTGGAAGGTACAGTTAAACCATGTTCATCTTCTTCAGGGGCTGAAAAATGGGGGACAGTATAGGCTGAATAGAAAAAGAAGGGTTTCTTACTATTCTCACGGATAAAGTTTAAAGTGGCATTCGTAAGAATATCATGGCTGTAATTGTTTCTTAAGATGGGGTTATCTGATAATAGGATTTTTCTATCGTCATGATCCAGGTAACTGGGGTAATAATAATGGGCATGGTCCTGATTTAAATATCCTGTCCAGGTATCGAATCCCATATTGGTGGCCCGGCCTTCCATTTGGGCATCCCCCAAAGACCACTTTCCTACTCCTCCTGTACTATATCCTGCATTCTTTAACACCTGGGCCAAGGTCACATCTCCTTCCTGTAAGTAACTTGGATAATGCGGCACATTGTCCCTGGCCACTGTATGCCCGTTGTGCAAGCCTGTCATAAGCACAGATCTGGAGGAGGTACAAACTGGCCCACCGGCATAAGCTTGACTAAACTTCATGCCCGCATTGGCCAAGGCATCTATATTTGGGGTTTGGATCAATTCCTGCCCATAGGCACCTAAATCTCCATATCCCAAATCATCTGCCATGATAAAAATAATATTTGGCCTATCCCCATCATTGATTTGCTGTGCGGTGACAGTTTGGAACCCTATCGATAAAATCAATAATACCAGCCCCATGGTTTTATTTAGTAAATACATCAGTTATAATTTTTTACATGGATTGTTTTATTTCCACTCCAAATACCTCATCAGGTTTCACTACTAGTTTAATGACAATATACCAATTCAGGATGGATCTTAGGGAGTAAGCTTGTCAAATTCACTCTGTCCATTTTAGAAGCATACTTTAATACCCAAAAATCCAAAATATTCCCCCTCTACAAGCATTAAATATCAAAATTAATAAAGGGTTTTTTATTCAATCTCAACAAAACCATTTATCTCTACGTCTTGGATAAAACGAAAATAAAACAGCCATGAAAAACCCATTTACGCTCTTACTTATAGCCATATTATTAATTGTTTCCTGCGTAGAAGACCCACAACTTTCTGCCTCCGATACTGGCCCTATCCCCATAGGCTCTTGGAGCAATATTTCTTACAATGAAAATGGATTGACACTGGAAAAAGTGAATGAATTGCAGGAAAACACTTATGGCTATCGTTTTCTTAGTAATGGTACTTTTATTCACCGGACCAACAGTGGCTGGTGCGGCACCCCTCCTATTGTCACAAGTGATTTTGAAGGCAGTTGGACCAAAAATGGTAATGTCATCAGCATTCAAGGTACTTTTTGGGGTGGCGAAACAGTAGCCGAATGGGAAATAACCTCCTCCGACAACAATGTTCTGACAATCGAGGTGCTGAAAAGCGAATATGAAATGGAGGAGTAAATCCCCGATAGGTTACACTTACCATCGATGACCATCACATTTCCCAAAAAATGAGCAATGATGCATGGCCTACACCGAAATGTAGGGATAGAATAATTACCCTTGATAGTAAAATCAGGCTATTTGGAGACTGAGTCATAGCATTGCTATGGAGATACGAAAATAGCAACGATTAACTGATTTGGAAGTGATTTTATCAGTTATTAGAAGGTCTATTGCCTATTTCGGGTTTAATCATGCATGGTAAATAAAACGACTTTGATCTTTGTAGAAAAATCAGCAGAAGTAAAGGTTAGAGAATGCTACTCCTACCCACCAAAATCAACCGGTTAATCAAAAAAATTGTAGTGAAGGCTTGGTTTTTATTTTGAACTATACTTATATTTCCAATATTTTTTATAAGTCATTGAAAATGAAACAGGTTTATATTATTTTTTTTGTGGGGTTCATTGTCTTTCAATCTCAGGCATTTCAGTCAGGCGTTACCAAGTCTCCTGCTCCTGAATGGACTGATTCAATCTCATTGTCCAAGCCTGGTATAGAAGAAAACTGGCCTTATTATTATTTAGACTTTGAAAGGCAGATCCATTTAACTAAACAAACTGTCTTCCATCATTATCGATACCAAGTGCTTACTGCTGATGGAATACAGGAAATGTCTGATATATCCATCGAATTTGACCCAAGCTTTCAGAAATTGGTTTTCCATAAAATCGGGATTGAACGGAACAATAAATTTTTAAATCAATTGGATTTAAATAAAATCACCTTGGCCAGCACCGAATCTGGTAAAGAAAGGCATTTGTATGATGGAAGCATGACTGCCTTATATCATTTGGATGGGGTACAAAAAGGTGATGTCATTGCCATAAGTTATTCCATTGAAGGCTTTAATCCCGTACACCTTGGCCACTTCTCATCAAATTTACACCATGGATTTACCATCCCTGTAAACCATATCAATTACCGGGTTTTTGCAAAAAACAATCAGGTAGTCTACTACAAAAATATCAACCATGAGCTGGACCCGACCATTCGGCAAGAAGAGAGTGGTAAAGTTTATAGTTGGACCAGCAGGCCTGAAAAACCGGTGGAATTGGATAATAACCTTCCTATTTGGACCCTGGATTTGCCAATGACTTCTATATCCACCCAGAAAAACTGGGCAGATGTAGTTCAATGGGCCCTGCCCCTTTTCAGGACAAGGGATACTAATTTCCGGTTGCCGGATCCCATAAAGGAATCCCTGGGGGAAAGGAAAAAACGCTGGCTCTGATTCGCTGGGTACAGGATGAAATTCGTTATCTGGGGTTAGAATCTGGCATTGGGGCCTATAAACCGCACTCGCCTGAGATAGTATATCGTCAGAAGTTTGGTGACTGCAAGGATAAATCCCTTTTACTGGTTGCCTTGTTACAAAAAGAAGGTATCACTGCTTTTCCTTTATTGGTCAATACATCCTTAAAGCACAACCTTGATAAACTCCATCCTTCCAATAGTGCTTTTGACCATTGTGTGGTTGCCATCACTATAGAGGATAAAGATTATTTTGTTGACCCTACCATTTCCAGTCAGGGAGGGGATCTGGATCATAATTATTTCCCGGATTATGGGCTTGGATTACTGATAAAGGAAAACGTTTCAGAATTGATCCCCCTTCCAAAACCGAAAAAATCTGAGATTGATATTAAGGAAAGAATTTATGTTGATAGCATTGGTGGGCAGGCCATGTTGGAAGTCAAAACGATTTACCGGGGTGGAAAAGCAGATAATATAAGGGCTGAATTTGAAAACAATCCCCTTTCATCCATACAAAAGGAATACCTTAATTTTTACACCAATCTATATCCAGGGATAGTTGAAACCGAAGACATACGGTTTTACGATGAGAATCGTTTCAACGACAATGAAGTGCTGGTGGTTGAAAATTATAAAATAGAACAATTTTGGCTACAAGATGAGGGTGAAACGTTCATTTATACCAGAATCTATCCCCTGGTCTTGGAGTCAATGATTAATTACCCTAGTTCTATAGCCCGAAATAGTCTTTATAACTTAGGGAATCCCTTCACTTTTGTACAAGAAACGCAAATAATGCTTCCTGAGCTTTGGAATGTAAATGATGATGAAAGGCAAATTGAAGGTTCCTCTTATTTATACACCAATGAAATCAAAGGCTATGGAGAGCGAATAGCAGTTAAATACACCTATGATTTAAATGAAAGCTTTATTGATGGAGAAAAGGTATCTGAATTTCTTTCCGAACATGAAAAAATAAAAAATGACCTGATGTTTAGCCTTACCTACAATCCCATGGTTACAACAGGTGAAAAGAGTAGTTTGGCAATATTTGTAGTCCTGGTATTATTGGTTTTCGGAATCTATTTTAGCATTAAAATTTATAAAGATTTTGACCCTCAACCTTGGGTATATGCAGAAAACAAAAACATTGGTGGATGGCTTGTATTGCCGGCCATCGGCATAATAATAACACCCTTTTGGATTATTATTAATTTTTTCTCGGTGGGATATTTAGACAAATCCCTTTGGTTAAATGCTTCTAATATGGGACTAACTGAAGCCGTTGCCTTTGAATTGACTAACAATGTATTACTTGTGGTATTTTCCTTATTGCTCATCCTCCTGTTTTTCACCAGAAGGACGAATACACCTATGCTAATGACCATTTTCTATGTGATCAATTTGCTGGCAATCCTGGTAGATACCATTCTTACCGAAGACACATTTAAGCTGGAAAACAGGCCGCTTATACAGGCTGTCGTGGCTGCAGTGATCTGGATACCCTATTTCAATCTATCTGAAAGGGTAAAATCAACTTTCTGTAAGACAAGAAGAAATATTGAACCGAAGTCCAATAAAAACCCAGTACCAATCACCCAAACAATCCCGCAAAAAGGAGATGTTTTATAGCCTTATTTCTACCAAATTTCATAATTTAATTGTAACCGGGAGGTTTAGGGTGGATTTTGCGCAGAGAAAGGCTTGATACAAAACGATGCATAAGTTTTAGGAATAAAGCGCATTTATATTCCCCTTTATTAATTTCCTGAATCAGGATTTAAGAATAATGATCATTGCTTTTTTAGTGAACCGGATTCCACCATTGCTATGATTTGCTATTGGTAGAATATTTTTTTTAAGGTATATTCAAGCCTCGTTATCTTCCTTGTCATTACTTAAGTAGGGTATCTGCAAACGAAACCATTTTTAAAATTGAATAGATCTTAAAAGTCAAAAATAGAAGCCTCCCATGAAAATACAACTCCAGCCAAAAAAAGTATTGTTAACACTTTGCTCCTTGTTTTTTTCTCTTGTTTTCGTAGCACAAGCACAAAATGAAGGGCTCATTCACATTTGGCCTGGCAAAGTACCGGGAGAAACAGCCCCAAAACACCCCGCAGTCATCACAGACAACCATAGTGGAGAAGTAACCAGGTTGACAGATGTCACCGATCCTACTTTAAAAGTATTCTTGCCGGATGCGAGTGTAAATAATGGAGCTGCAGTTATCGTCTGTCCAGGAGGTGGTTATAAGATTTTAGCCATCGATAAAGAAGGGCATGAGGTGGCCGAATGGTTAACCACCCTGGGCTACACAGCCTTCGTACTGGAATACCGGGTACCGGAAAAACAGGATGGCGCCTTGAATGACATACAGCGAGCCATCAGAATCGTTAGAAGTGAGGCAAATGACTGGAAATTAGACCCTGATAAAATTGGCGTAATTGGTTTTTCTGCGGGAGGAAGTTTGGCCGCTCGAGCTGGAACAATGTACAATGAAGACTCTTATGCTCCTCAAGATGCCAAGGACAAAGTGTCCTCAAAGCCTAATTTTGCCATGTTGATCTACCCTGCCTACCTGGACAAAGGAGAAAACAGAAGCCTTACCCCAGAATTGAAAGTAGACGAAAACACACCCCCTATGTTCCTTTTCGCTACGGCTGACGACTCGCATGCCAACAGTGCGCTAGTAATGGCCACCGCCTTGCGGGACAATAAAGTACCTGTTTCCTTGCACCTGCTACCAAAAGGAGGACATGGCTATGGCCTAAGGGCAGGCAACCCTGCAGGAGAATCCTGGCCAGCATTGGCCGAATCCTGGCTTAAAGGGATAGTGAAATAAGCTGCGAGAGGTCTGCTAAATCTAAAAAATATGATGGTTTTGCTGATAAAATTTATCATAAGAAGGCCATTGCAAATGGCCGGTACATGATGGTTTTTTAAAGGATGTTTTTAATTGATACCTAGGTGGGGCCGAGGCTTGTTCGGTGGCTGAGCGGAGCCGAAGCCTGTTTGGTGGCTGAGCGGAGCCGAAGCCTGTTTGGTGGCTGAGCGGAGCCGAAGCCTGTTTGGTGGCTGAGCGGAGCCGAAGCCTCGTGATATAGACAGCTTTCCCATGTAGCGTTCAATAAGAATAGGCACTTACGAATTACAACTTCTAGCGGATAGATAGGCGTAGTAGAAAACACCTAAATAAACGTTTTTATTCTATTTTTCCTTTTCTAAAAAATCCTTTGGCGTAACGCCATAAGTTTCTTTAAAGCATTTGATAAAATAGGATGGGGAACTGAAACCCACTGCATAGGCTATTTCAGAAATGGACTCACCCGATTTTCCAAGCCTTTGGATAGCCATTCGAAGCCTTTGGTCACGGATAAAAGCAGACGTAGAAAGCCCTGTTAGTGCTCTTAGTTTCCTGTGCAACTGCATCCTGCTCATCCCCAGTTTCTTGCAGAATTCATCAACTGTAAAATTGGAATCCCCAAGCTCCTCATCTACAATATGTTGAATTTTCTCAAGAAATTTCTCATCCATGGACGTAATGGTAATTTCATTCGGGGAGACACTTGTTTTCCCTGAATACCTGATCCTTAAATTCCTTCGCAATTCGATCAGTTTTTCTACCCTTAACAACAGCTGTTTGACTCCAAAAGGTTTGAGCATATAGTCGTCGGCCCCTACTTCAAGACCTTTGAGTAGGTTATCTTCTTCGGATTTAGCGGTCAACAGAATAATGGGGATGTGAGAGGTCTTTTCGTCATTTTTCAATGTTCGACAAAGTTCTATTCCATCGAGTTCAGGCATCATAACGTCTGAAATGATTAGGTCAGGGATTTTCTTTAACGCTAAAAAAAGACCCTCTTTACCATTATCAGCTTCAAGAACATTATAATATGGCCTAAGTTCTCCGATTATAAAGGAGCGGACCTTGGAATTATCTTCTACAATCAAAACAAGCGGGGCATCATCTCCTGCCATCGTTTCATTGGCTTTATCTGCCTTGTCCTCCTTATCCAATTCCTCTTCCACTACCTGTTCGGGTCGAAATGAATTCCTTTCGAGAGGTATTGTTATCTCGACTCTAAAGCAATCTTTATCCTCCAAATGAAGGTTAAATTGACCATTATTAAGTGCTACCAAGTCTTTGACCAAAGGAAGGCCAATGCCAAACCCCTCTGTATTGGTATCAGGTTTATAGAATTTATCAAAGAAATGAGAAACCTCTACTTGCGTGTACCTGATAGAACTATGATTGGATACGGAGAGTAGTAGCTTATTGTCTTTTCTTAAAGATAGGAACAATACTTCTGTCCCTGGTTTACCGTATTTGATTGCATTCTGCAAAAGGTTCCCGACAATTTTTTCAATTTTGTCAGGATCAAACCAAACTTCGGTGATCAAAGCTATATCGGAATTAATTCTGATATCTTTTTCAGCCGCAAAATAAAAGAAATTTGACACGATAGACTGTAGCAATAATCCCAAATTGCCTTTTTGGATTTTTAACTCAAGCTTTCCTGATTTTATTTTGGAAACTTCCAGCAGTTGATCCACAAGATTTAATAAACGCTGTGAATTTTGTTTTATCAGGTTAAGTTGTGATTTGAAAACAGGGTTTTCTGACTGGCTTAAAAGCCTTTCTACCGGACCTACAATCAAAGTTAACGGGGTCCTGAATTCATGCGAAATATTAGTAAATAAATTGGCTTTAAATCTATCAATTTCCAAAAGACGGCTCGCTTCTTCCTCTTTCATTCGGATATGAAATTTTATATGCCAGTGCCATTTGAGGTATTGATAGACCCCAATTAAAGACAAGGCGAAAAATACCAAATAACCGAGTTTTGCCCAAAAGGTCTGATACCATGGTGGAAGTATGGTAAATTGAAGTGACGTAGGGTCTTCAGACCAAATACCATCATAGTTGCTGGATTTAGCTAAAAAGTTATACGTGCCAGGAGCCAAATTGGTATATCTTGCCTGGTGGTTGTTTCCTGAATGAATCCAGTTATTGTCATGGTTTTCGAGTTTGTATTGAAATTCATTTTTGTATGGTGAAGAAAACACCAAACTTGCCATGTTTATCGTCAGCGTGTTTTCATTGTGCGCCAAGCTGATTTCATGATTGAAACTCACTGGCTTGTCAAAAACATACAATTCCGTTATGGCTGTTTTTGGAGGAATCTTATTGAAAGCTATATCCTCAGAATTAAACCAATAAAAACCCTCTAAACTCCCAAAATACAAAGATCCATTGGTGTTTCTAAAATAAGCTCCTGTATTAAATTCGGTAGCTAGTCCATCATAATTAGTGTAATTGGTAATGTTATAATTAGGAGTTTGGGAAGGTAGAACCGCAATTTTTGTGATCCCCTTATTTGAACTCAGCCATAAGTTACCGGAGTCATCGGGCAAAATCCCATAGACCACGTCATTCGCCAAGCCTTCTTTTGTTGAAATACCAGTCACTTCTCCAGTATTGATATCTAATGCATTTATCCCAGCACCATTTGTGCCTACCCAAAGCGTGTTCTTTCCATCAAAAAATAAAGATTTAATATTGTTGGAGGAAATGGATTTAGGATTACCTTCCTCATAAGACAATGAATGGAACCTACCAGATTTTAATTCAAACCGTGCTATTCCATGGTTTTCGGTACCTATCCAAAAGTCACCATCCCTACCCTCTATCAATGTCCTGATGTTATTTCCCGGGATACTAAATGAGTCATTGGGATCATGCATATATTGTTGTAACACCCCTTTTTCCGGGTCAAATTGAATCAATCCATCATTTCTTGTAGCCAACCAAAACCTTTCGTTGCTGTCTTTAAAAATCTTCCATACTGTATTCGCCGGCAACGCCACCCTACTATTACTGTTGAAATGCTGAAATTTCCCCGATTTAAGGTCCAAAATACTAAGGCCCTCTTCCTGATACCCGATCCAAAGTTTTCCTTTCCCATCACCTAAAAGGCTCATTACCCGGTTACTGCTGACACTATTCGGACTCCTTTCTGCGCGGGTATAGGTTTTCCAAGAACGCAATTTTGGAATGTAAGAAGTTAGTCCTTTACCTGAAGTGCCTATCCAAATTGTTTCATTTTCATCCACATATAAAGCCCTGACGACATCTATATTGATGTCTTCAGGAACCTGTTGGTTATGAAAAAAGTTGAATTTTTCCAGAAAAGCGTCATAAAAGCTCAATCCTCCCCCATCTGTCCCTAACCACAAGGTTCCTGTATAGTCTTCGAAAATACTGAGTACATCATTGTAATGAAGTGATCGGGGGTTTTGCTTACTATACGTATAATTGAGGGCCGATCTTTCTTTTAAGTTAAACTTGGTCACCCCTCCTCCATAGGTTGCTGCCCAACTATTTCCCTTTGAATCTTCTCTAATATCCAACACCATATTTGAAGAAACATCTGCTTCATGATCTTCAAAAAATGCCTGAATGGGCCTCGCAGTATAGCTCCCATTCTCCACCAGCCAAATGCCCGCATTTAAGGTCCCAATCCAAATATTACCTGCTGAATCCAGGCTACTACATGAATAATTCAAATTGGTTTCCGGCAAAACCAAAAAAGTGGTGGATTGCGTAGGTATATGCCAAACAGCCACCGCATCTTTAAATGTTAAAATCAAATTATTAACATCAAAAACATCAATGTCAATAATTTCCCTGGAAGGGTCCGTCCAATTTAATTCAAAAGATTGGATGGCTTCATTCCACTTGAAAAGTTGTCCTGAAAAACTGCCAATCCAAATGTTTCCATCGCTGTCTTCTTTGATGCAGCTTGCGGCATTTACCCCTGCAATTGGTAGAAATTCATCTCTTGAGTGATTTAATTTTTCAGGTACTGAAGTATCTGGAATTATCCATATCCTATTTTTACTATCGGCGAATACTTTGCCCAACTGAAAATGCGATAACTGGGTGATGTCCGTAAACTTTTTATCAAATACCTTAAACGCTTTCCCATCATAGCGATTTAATCCCTCTTGAGTTGCAATCCACAAAAAGCCATCTTGATCTTGTGTAACTGAAACTGCTGAATTTTGAGAAAGCCCCTCATTTACTGAAAGTTGCCTAAAGGACAGGTCTATTTGTGAGAACGTACTATTCCATGATCCTAGAAAGAACAAAAATGCAAGGAGAAAATACTTTCTTAAGTGGGGAAATTTCAATTGATAATCTCTTTTTTTCAGTCTTTCAATATACTGATTTGATTGTCATAAATATAAAATCTTTACCCCATTAAATCAGTAATTATTATTTAAAAAAATTACTTCAAACATTTCTTGTAACTACATCTTAAAATCTCATGTTCATTCTTTTAGAGAATGAATTTAAATTTACTACAGATGTTACATGGCTTACATTTTTTGATACAATTGTTACAGCTTCAAAATTTACCATTGATTAATTTTGACTATCAAATGAAGGCTATTGATAGTTTTTATTCAATCAATCTTAAACCTGAATGTCTAACTTCCAAAAGTGGTTTTTGAATACAGGTACAAGGCGCGTATTTCTAATCGCTAGCTTTATAATCTTGGGAATTTCCTGTCAAAAAAAGAATACCAAACCTATTCCTTCAGTGAATCCCCCATCCTCACCCAACATCCAAAACACTAAAAAGCACCCCGATCTACCTCCTGTTTTAGCGCTCAAAAGTCTTATACCCACTTCTAAAAGTACATTGATAAAATTACTGCCTGATAAAGTAGGGGAATATTTGAAAATACAAACCCTAACCGGCCATAAAGAACCGGTAAATATCAGTGCCATTCAGGCTACCTATCAGCACTGGTCTGAAAGCTCAAAGACAATTATTATTGATATTATGGATGGGGCAGGACCAGTTGCCTCTGTTCTTTTGTTGGGAAATATTCAAAAACTGAACCTGGATTTTGAGGAGGTTAAGCCATATGGATTTTCAAGAATTCTTGAAAGGAAATGTCAGCGAGTATGGGAAGCTGAAAACAGAATGGATGAGGTAGCGGAACTTGAATTTATTCACGCAGGTAGATTTCTGATATCAATTAAAGGCGAGCAGTTACGGCACGCGGACTTGTGGGATTTTGCAGATAAGCTAGATTTAAATGGCCTTAAATAACGTTTTCCCTCAAAATGTTACATGCTTGCTATTCTTTGATACAAGCTTTTCATCCATTTGTCAACCTATGGAATATATTTGTATCTGTCAGAAGATTTATAAACACACCATAAAAATTTAGCCAAAATGAAGTCAACTTTAACCCTATTCCTGATGTGTTCATTCTTTTGGGCAAATGCGCAAGAAATCACAGGGGTGATCAAAAATCATGAAAAAACCGAGATGGACATGGTTCTTATGCTATTTGGAATGGATAATCCGATTTCTATAGGTACTGCTGATGCAAAGGGGCATTTTACTGCAAGCCTTGAAAATGTCAGCTTAGATAATATTCCAGAAGAGAATTTGTCCATCTACATGAGCGAACTGTATTCCAATTTCTTCTTCAACTGTTCAGATATTGAGGCTTTTGGAGTGAATTCTGACAATCCGGCCGCAAGGCAAGATTATGTAAGGTTGACCAACAATGGGGAATGGACCGGTACCGCCTATTTGGTTTCCGATGAAAACCTCATACCCTGGCTGGAAGACTCCGGCTATAACGATGCCATAAAGGGATCTTTTTATGAAATAATATATGTAACACAAGATATGGAGGTAAATACGACCTGCAACAGCAGTGTCTATGCGACCGATGATGAACAAGTTGAAACAGAATACACGTTTAACCTTCAATTGAAAAAAGGCTTCAATTGGGTGGAATATACCATAGAGGAAGTATATGAAACAGACCCAGCTATCAGAGCTTCATTTCCGTCCAAAGTCACTATAGGCAACTTAGAAGACTCCTCCAAAATGCTGTGGATAGGTCGCTATTATTAATTCGGAAGAGCCCATTTCTCTAATATCAAAAGACCTTTCCCCATCACTGGTGAAAGGTCTTTTAGACTTGGCGCATTTATTATCACATAAAGCGAAGGCGTATTTTCTGTGATAAGGGGTAAATGATTTTTTAAGGCAACTATTTAACTAAACCTTAGCTACTGCTTTTCCTGGCTTTTCCGTATTGCCGGGCAGGCTTTTTTCCGGATTTCACATCTAAGGATTACAACTACCTGCTTACTATTTTTTTGTTTTATTAGAGCTAAACTACTAGATCAATACTTATCCATCCCCTAACATTTTCCATAGTAAGACTTGAAATGGTTTAACTTTTATTTATTCTAAGATAGCAGGTTTAACTTTATCCATTGATTTTGTTATCGGTGTTAAACCCAGATTTGGGTTCATATACAAAATAAGCAAAATTCAGATCCCTTTTAACTGGACTTGGCCGTCCGGATCCTGCCCATAAAATGGATTGTAGGTGGCACTATTTTCATTAAAAGTCCATTTAATGCTGTTTTCTGCCCTATTGTTACAGCAGTGATATACATTGTTACATGCTTTATACTTAGTCATTTTTTGAAATATCATTTTTGCACGGGGTCCGTTCATTTCCATTTGGAGAACCTACTAATTGATATGATCATTCATTTACTACGTAGTATTTATGAGCACTAATTACCTAAGCTTCACCCAAGCAATAAAACGCCTGTTTTTCACAATCGTTTTCATTGCTGTGAGTTTTTCATCTTTTGGGCAAGCACCTTCTGCTCCCTCCACAAACCTCACTATTTCCAATATTGATGGGGACCGATTCTATGTAAGTTTCACAAAAGGAAATGGCGCTAGAAGGATTATTGTGGCGAGTACAAGTCCGGTAACAGCTGTCCCTACAGATGGGGCTGATTATCTGACTGGGGATTTTGGCCTTGGAAATGAGATTTCACCGGGTCAATTCGTAGTTTACAATGGAACTAGCAACCAAGGCTGGGTCTATGGTCTAAATCATTCCATCACCTATCATTTAAAAATATTCGAATACAATGGATCGAATTTCACAACAGAATACCTCAAAGACCAATTTTTAGAAGGAAGTGCTTCTACTTTGACAGCTCCTACCGTTCAGGCTAGCGCTCTTGTTTTTGGTAATGTGACAGGCTCAGGAATGTCGATCGCTTGGGACAATGGCAATGGATACGGAAGGGTAATCATAGGAAAAGCTGATGGTCCTGTGGATGTCGAACCTCAGGATTTGATAAATTATAGTGGCGGTTCTGGTTCTTTCACGAATGGGACCAATTTAGGTAATGGGAATTTTGTTCAATATTCCGGTTCAGGTTCCAGTACTTCTATAAATGGCCTTGACCCGAGCAGTACATATCATTTTGCAATTTTTGAATATAAGGGCAGCAGTGGAAAGGTATACCTTAAACCCGGTTCAACAGGTTCCCAAATAACTTCCTCTTTCCCTTCTGTTGCTGCTTCAAACTTCTCAGTAAACAACGCCAATGTAGATGGGGACAAGTTTTATTATTCCTTCACAAATGGAAATGGTGCAAGAAGAATAGTGGTCGCAAAAAAAGGCAGCCCTGTAACTTCCAAGCCGGTGGATGGAGAATCCTATACCTCCAACACTGATTTTGGTTCCGGCTCGGAGATAACGCCGGGGGAATTTGTGATTTACAGCGGTACTTCCAATGGCAGCTGGGTTTACAACCTTGAGCCATCTACTAACTACCATTTGGCTATTTTTGAATTCAATGGCACAGGTACTGAGACTTATTATTTGAGAGATCCTTTTTTAACGGGACAGTGGGCTACACTTTCCCCTCCAAATTCCCAGGCAAAAAACCTGACTTTTAGCAATATTACCGGTAATTCTATGACTGTAAGCTGGACCAATGGAAATGGTTCAGGCCGTATTTTGATTGGTAAAGAAGGTGAAGCTGTAAATGCATCCCCTGCTGATTTTGTCAATTATTCGGGTGGAAGCGGTTCGTTCACAAATGGGAGCAATCTGGGAAATGGCAACTATGTACAATATTCTGGTGCTGGTAATTCTACTACGCTTACCGGATTAAGCCCTGATAAAACCTATCATTTTGAGATTTTTGAATTTACTGGAAGCGGTACGGGAAGACAATACCTTAAACCCGGAACTATTGCTTCAGAAAAGACGGTTTCTGCTCCTACTCTTCCTGCCTCTACTTTTTCGGTTAACAATGCAAATGTGGATGGGGACCGATTCTATTACTCATTTAGCAATGGAAACGGTGCCAGACGGGTCATCTTTGCCAAAAAGGGAAGTCCGGTGACTTTTAAACCTGTAGACGGAAAAACGTACACCCCTTCAACCGACTTTGGACAAGGGGAGGAAGTAACTGAAAATGAATTTGTAGTTTATAACGGCACTTCTAATGGTAGTTGGCTTTATGGTTTGGATCCCTCCAGTACCTATCATTTGGCTGTTTATGAATACAATGGAACAGGTGAAGAAACCTTTTACCTGAAGGCCCCTTATTTGTCCGGAGAATGGACCACGCTCTCCCCTCCTTCCTTACAGGCAAGTGATTTAACCTTCAGCAATATTACCGGGAATTCCATGACCGTAAGTTGGACCAATGGAAATGGTTCAGGAAGAATCTTGGTAGGGAAAACCAATGCCGCTGTGGATGAGTCCCCATCTGATTTAAAAAATTATAGCGGAGGATCAGGCTCTTTTACAAATGGCAGTAACTTAGGGAACGGCAATTTTGTGCAATATTCAGGTGGCGGAACCTCCACAACCCTCACCGGTCTGAGTCCGAATAATACTTATCATTTTGAGATCTTTGAATATACTGGAAGCAGTACGGGTAGACAATATTTAAAACCGGGTACAAAATCCTCCCAGACCACCGGTGCTGCACCAACCATTCCCTCCTCTAATTTTTCAGTAAACAATGCCAACCTGGATGGGGATCGTTTTTACTACTCCTTCACGAAAGGAAATGGCGCAAGAAGAGTTGTCATTGCAAAGAAAGGTAGTCCTGTTACCTTTTTACCTGAAGATAAACAGGTCTATACCGGATCCACGACTTTTGGTTCAGGTACAGAGGTGTCTCCCGGAGAATTTGTGATCTATGAAGGAACATCCAATGGCTCCTGGCTATATGGATTGGAACCGTCAACTGAATATCATATTGCTGTTTTTGAATACAACGGCACCGGGGAAGAGACCTATTATTTAAAGGATCCATATATGGCGGCGAATAAGGAGACCTTAAGTGCTCCTTCTGTTCAATCCAATAATGCATTTACCAGTAGCCGAAGCAATACCTCCATCAATATATCCTGGACAAGAGGTGATGGCGCCAACCGTATCCTGATAGGTAGAAAAGAAGGACCCGTCAATACAACACCCATTGATCTCACAACTTACCAAAGTTCATCCTCTTTTGGTTCCAGGCAAATCGGAACTGGTAATTATGTGCTTTATTCCGGTTCAGGAAACAACGTGAATGTGACCAATCTTGAACCAAGCACCAATTACTATTTTTCCCTATATGAATTCAATGGAAGTTCGGCAAAGTTATACTTAAATCCAGGCTATCAATTTGCATTGGAAACTTTTGGAGAAAGACCGACAATTCAGGCTTCCAACGCCTCCTACGCTAACATTAATTTTAACTCTTTTGAAGTTGATTTTGATAAAGGAAATGGAACCCGCCGGCTGGCACTCGCCAGAGCGGGGGGGGCTGTCAATGCCGGACCAGCGGATTTTACCACCTATGGAGCAAACAGTATCTTTGGTCAAGGGGACCAAATCGGATCCGGCAATTTTGTAGTCTTCAATGATTTTGGGGAAAACTTCATCTTAGAAGGGCTGGAAGCAGGAATAACCTACCACCTTGCTTTTTATGAATATGCCTTCACGGAACAGGGTGAGCTCTATTTGTCTCCTTCCTATACCTCATCCCAATCCTCCAAAACCACCGCAGACATTGGGGTCTCCCAAATCATTTCCCCCGTTTCCAGTTGTGATTTTGGTGATCAGGAAACCATTGTTGTAGAAATCACAAATTACAGTTCCTCTCCCGTAGGTGCATTTCAGCTTGCCTATACTATAAATGGGGGCGATCCAGTCATCGAAAATAATCCGGGTAATAATACCATTGCAGGAAATGGAAAATTGACCTACAGTTTCCAGACCAAAGCGGATTTGTCTGTAGGGGAAAATCATGAAATACAAGCCTATATTATTTTAGAAGGGGATGTTAACAACAATAACGACAGCCAAACCATCACCGTCAACAAGGCTCCTGAAACCAATGTCACCCTATCTCCTGATGCCAACATCTGTAAGGGAGCGTCTGTTTTATTACAGGCTGCAGGAGGGATTTCTTACCTGTGGAATACAGGCGCTACCACCAATCTGATTGATGTGGCTCCAGTTTCAAGTACCGAATATACCGTAATGATCACCACAGAAAAGGGCTGTAAAGTTGAAAAAAAGGTTTGGGTTATTGTCGAGGATAAAAGTGAATTGCCCATAATCTCCTCAGATCCTGATCCTGACTCTTGTGAAGGAGGGGTTGTATTGAAAACCCAACTTGAAACCCCTGTCAGGTGGATATTGGATGTGGACGCTGAAATTTATGATCTGGGGGAATCTACTACATTGAAGGTCAATCAATCCGGATTATATACCTCTCTTTATCTAAATGAGAATGGATGTGAAATCAGATCTGAAACCTTTGACTTCGAATTGGGCGTTCTTCCGAGTTTAGAAGTTTCAGGCTTAAGCACCATTTGTACAGGTGAGACATTGACCTTATCCGTCCAAGGTTTAAGAGAAATTGTTTGGTCTTCAGGCCAGTCCGGTGGAAGCATTAACATCAACCCGACCACAGATACCAAATACTGGGTAAGTGGTAAATATGGAGCTGATTGTGTCTTTTCAGACACATTGGAAGTTAAGGTAATTCCTGCAAGCGCTCCCCAACCCGTAACCCAGATGTTGCCTGCCAATGGTTCTCTGAATCTTCCACAGCCAATTTCCCTTTCATGGACGCCAGGGGAATATTCTACCGTATTTGATGTATTCGTTTGGGAAGAGGGTACCGAAAAACCTACTCAAGCTTTGGCAAAGGATATTCAGAAAATCAACTATGCTGTTCCCAATCTTGACAAGGGGAAATCCTATTTGTGGCAAGTTCATGCTAAAAACAATTGCTTTGTAACCGAAGGACCCGTACAAAGTTTCTTTGCTGCAGGACTACCTGACCTTACCATACAATCCTATACTGCTCCGGAAACAGTTGTTGCTGGAAATAGTATAACAGTTACCTGGGAAGTAAAAAACATTGGCTTAGGAAACACCAATAATATTCGCTGGAAAGATCATATTTGGTTGTCTGCGGATCTTGATCTTCGAAAAGCCGATGACATCCTTCTTGGAGATTTTGACAACCCCTCCTCTTTGATGCAAGGAGAATCTTACACAATGACCCAAGAAGTCAGGGTTCCCGTTAACTTGAAGGGCGTTTATTATCTGTTTATTACCACAGATAACGAGGATGGATATTGTAGGATAGAAAACGGTGTTTGTTCCAATGACCGAAAACCACATTCCCAGACTGTTACAGAAAGTGACGAACAGAATAACCTGGTGTTCCCGACTATATCCATAGGAATTCCACCCTTGTCTGACTTGGCAGTCAATACAATTGGTGTGACCACTGATGCATTTTCAGGAGATTCCATCAGCGTGATTTACGAAGTGGAGAATATTGGTGAAAGAGATGCCAAAGGACTGTTTTGGAGATTTAAGCGAGACAGTGGACTATTTAGTTATTCTTCAGGAAATGCAGGTGGAACATCAGGAGGAGCAGCTAGCGTGGCTTTAGCCCCGACAAATATTACCCTTGCAGAGTCCTGCAGGATTGAATATTATTGGAGAGATGCTATCTATCTTTCCAAAGAGCCTGAATTCAATGTCAGTAAAGCCACCAAACTTCAGGAATATTCGGTGTTTTTAGCCGAAGAAAACAATGGATTCGGCTGTATTGCTGGGGGTAACCTTCCGGTCAACTCAAAATACACCCAACAGCAGGAGCTGAAACTGCCGGACAATGTTTTTGGGACGTACTACCTTTACATTGTTTCTAATTTTTCTGGAATGTTTGAAAACGATTACGTCAACAATATCCGTAGAAGTGATCCGATCAATGTCATTCTTACCCCGCCGAGTGATTTGGCTTTCACCGAGCTTGAGGTGCCTGCCCAACATGTTTCAGGTACTTCAATGAACCTTTCCTGGACCGTACAAAACCTGGGAGCCAATCCACCCAATGTCAACTCCTGGGTGGATGAGGTATTTGTTTCCGAAGAACCAGAATTCGATAAAAACACATCAGTTTCGCTATTCAAAAAAACATTTAAAACGCCATTTAGTAGCAATGGGTTAGGTAATAACCTGCTGCTGCCACTTGAAAATGGCGACAGTTATTCGGTAGAAGCGGAGGTTTTGATTCCCGAACGCCTGGCCGGAAATTATTACGTTTTCATTGTCATAGACTCAGAGGAAAAAGTTTTTGAATTCCAATCAAAACAGAATAATATAAGAAGAAGTGAAAATCCTGTAAACCTGATTACAGGAAAAAGGGCTGAATTGTCCCCTGTCTCCATCACCCTTCCTGATACAGTTTACAGGGGTATTTCCTTTCCTATAAAGTGGCGAATAGTCAATAATGGAAATAAGGCAGCAGCCGGATTTACAGACAGAATCTATTGGTCAACCAGTCCTGATCCCGCACAGAGTCCCTACAGAAATCTGAGTAACGTGTTGCAAAGAGACAGCCTTCCAGCCGGACAGGCGACAGAAATAACTTCTCTTGTATCTTTACCTAACAACACTCCTGATACCATTTATTTCCATGTTTTCACAGATGTATTGGACAAGGTTTTTGAAATTGATGAAACCAATAACAGGGTAAGTAGTCAAACATTAGGCGTCAAATCCCCTGTTATTTTAACCCAGGAATTAGAAAATAAAGTCAAGGTAGTTGATCTTTCCATTCAGGAATTTATATTGAATTCCAACAATGTTGGTTCAGGAGACTTGCTAAACCTCAGCTTTAAGGTGCAAAATATAGGTCCGGATGAAATTAAAACCTCATTTTCCAGCAGGGTATATTTGACAAAAGACTCCATCCTTACTTCTGATGATATATACCTAAGCAATTTTTTCAGGTCTAAATTAGGAGCTGGTGAAAACTATGAAACTGGTAGGTCAGTCAAAATTCCAGAGGAGATTTCAGGAGAATATTTTGTTTACTTATGGGTGGACTATAGTGAAAAAATTGCCGAAGACGCTAACAAGGCCAATAATATTGCCTTAAAGAAGATAAACATTACGGTAACCCCTGCCCCTGATCTAATTATAACAGAATTGCAGGCGCCTGCTACGGTCATTTCCGGAGAGCGTTTTTATATCAAATACGCCATTCAAAATAACGGTGATGGTCCAACCAGGTTTGAGTGGAATGATGGATTCTTTTTAAGTACTTCCCCTGTCTTGGAAAAAGGTGCTCAGAATATTGGATATAAAAACGTTTCAAAAGTGCTGGGAGTTGGGGAGACCTATAGAGACAGTACCTTAGTAATGGTACCAAACAATTTTTCCGGAAATTATTACCTGATAACCAAAGCCGATTATCAGAATAAAATATTTGAAGGATTTAATGGAGGAGAAGCCAACAATGAGGGCAGCCAACTAATCCTGATCAATCTTTCGGACCCTACAGACTTGACGGTCAGTGCTATTTCTATTCAGGAATCTGCATTCCTCGGTGAGGAAACTTCCGCTGAGATTGAAGTGACGAATATCGGAGATAAACCCGCATTGGGTAGTCTTTACAATGGTTACTATGTATCCGTTGATCAACAGTTTAACGGAGCAATGGATCCTTTGATAGGCAATCAGGAATCAGATGTAACCCTCTTGCCTGGACAAAGCCGAACATTTGATATCAAAGGCTCAATTCTCAATCTTAATCCAGGTAATTATTTTGGAATAGGCAGGACCAATGTTTTGACCTCCATAAATGAAGTAGATTTCGAAAATAACTTACTGGTTTCGGAAAAACAGCTGAACCTGGATGTCAGAACACTTCCACTTGAGGAAGCCACTTCCAATACTTTGATTTCAGGGTCCTGGTTGTATTATAAGGTAAATGTAGCGGCAAACCTGGACCTGGTAATAGACCTAAGTTCAAGCAGGACTGTCGGTTCAAATGATGTTTTTGTTTCCTTCGGAAAGGTACCTACACCCAATGAATTTGAATACAATGGGATCAATAAAAACTTAACGAAACAGCGGGTGCTTATTCCTGAGACCCAAGCAGGCACCTATTATATACTGGTCAAGACTGATATTCCACTTACCCAAAACATCCAATTGCTTGCTCGTGCTTTGCCGTTCAGTATTTTATCTTCTAGTCCCGAAAAAGTTGGTAATGGAACGGTTACGACTGCCATCACAGGCGCAGGATTTAAATCCGGAATGGAGGTTTCACTGCTAAAAGGTGGAAATAAAATCATCAGTGCAACAAATGTGGACCTCAGCAATAGCATGAGTGGCAAGTTGGGATGGAAATTGTCAGACGTGGACTTTGGCACCTACGATGTACAAGTCGAAAACCCAGATGGATCCATTGTTATTTTGGAAAAGGGTCTTGAAGTCGAACCTAGTACTGGATATTCAGGATTGAGCTATACTATTTTGGCCCCTGATGTGGTCCGAAGGGGGAAAACAGCATTTTACAATGTCGTCTTCAAAAATGAAGGGAATGTAGATGTTCCCATTTTGAATGCCCAGGTTACCATGCAGGAAGACATTGTTATTTACGAGTTGAAAACCCAAGGTGGCCTTAGGACCAATTCAACCCTGGATCCATTGGGTCGTTTAGCCGATAATGCTGATTACGGTATAATTAACGGGATGCTGGCTGTTCCATTATTTGGAAGGGATATAAAACCTGGGGAGGAATTATCAGCAAGTTTCTTGTTGGGAAATTTCACAGGCGATACCTTCCCAATGAAAGTTCAAACCATGGGGATCTCACCTGCTGCAATGATATTCACCCTCATGGATAAAATAGAGACTACCAGGCAACTGGCCCTAAGTACTCCTGAAATGTTTTATGAGGACAGGGCCTTAGTTGCCGACAAAATAGGATTTAGGCATGCAATGATCCAGAACTATATAGAATTTGGCGTTTTATCGGCTAAAGATACGGTAGGGTTTGATCTGGGCTGTATAAATTGTACCCTAATCCCTCAAGATGAAAATTTTAACCCAGAGGAGGATGTAGTTGGTAGTTTATTTTTGGATCAGGCTACTTTTGGATCAGGAGGCACATATGATTGGCAGGTCAATAAATACGCAGGCAGTGCCGGAGATGACCCTGGTTGGGATTTAGTTAAAGTCGCCAAAACCTTAACTATCACAGCGACAAAAGAAGCACCATTTACCATAAAAGTAAACAGTACGGATTACAACAATTACCCAGGTTATCTGGCAGGTTGGTATCCGGCAGTGGACAAGTGTTGGACCATCGTAGTAGCAAGCAATGGGATTACAGGCTTTGATCCGGATAAATTTGATATTGATCTGAGTGGATTTTTAGCCTATAATTTTATTTATAATGGAACTTTCAGCGTCCAGCAATTGGATGCGTTTACCATCTCTTTATGTTTTAAAGCTTATGTCCCAGGACCTGGTGAACAGGGTGTTCCTGGCGCTCCTGGTGGTTGGGGAGAAGATGGTTCTCCGGGAGGACAAGGAGGCCCCGGCGCTCCTGGGTATTTCACCTGGTGCAGGAGGAAAAGGAGGCGTTGGAGGCCCTGGAGGCGGAGGAAGAGGCGCTGATAGTCCTTCAGGCAATTGTCCCGTTGGGGAAGACTGTACTCCGGATGATCCAGGAAACCCTGATGATCCTCCGGGAAAATGTCCCTACCCAGAAGGTTGTGGCGATGATGGAGATGGAGATGGCGACGGTGGCAATGGCGGTGCAGGTAGTGCTGGTAATTGTGAAAATGGAGTTTCCGGCACTCCAAAAGGTACTCCTTGTCATACTGACCCTGATAATCCTCCCCCTCCAGGGGGAGCACCAGGCGGCAGTGGCAGCGGTGGATCCGGTGGTAGCGGAGGCGGTGGAAGTGGTGCCCCATCACCTAGTGGCTGTTCTGCTGGAGGTGGCTCCGGCGGTGCGTCAAGTGATTTCTTTAGTTCACCCTCTTGTGGTCACTTATTTACAGGAATAGGATGTGGAGCGGCAGCTGTAGGCTGTGGTGTTGGAGCAGTAGCTTGTGCCACTGTAGTTGGGTGTGGATTTGGAGCAATTACTTGTACCATTGGATTAACATCCTGCGCTTTCTCGGTGTATGATGCCCTCGTACCAAATGCTCCCCCAACAAAAGAGGGAGATAAAGCAGCATTGTGCATTGGTAGTATTGGTGCCAACCTCGCAGGTGGATCCCCAATTGGAGCTGGAATTGATGCAGGTTTATGTCTTGGGGAAAAATTACTTTGCAAGCCTGTAGTTTCCTCCTGTGACCCTAATGAAATATTAGGACCTGTAGGATCTGGAGATGAACGCTTTGTTGCTAAAGAAGAAGAACTGCCGTTTACGATATTCTTCGAAAATGATCCGGTTTTCGCCACAGCACCTGCGCAGCGTGTAGTGGTGAGGCAAAAATTGGATCCGAATTTTGATCCTGCAAGTTTCCGACTGAACGCTTTTGGATTCCATAACATGACCTTCGAGGTTCCTGCTGGATTGACAAATTATACCGCCAAGCTAAATACAGCGGCTGAAATCGGCGTGGATATCAATGTAACTTTCGGTCTTGATCCTGTGAACAATGAATTGTTCTGGGCTTTACAGTCTGTAGATTCGAAAACAGGACTCCCTCCTTTCGACGCCTTGGCAGGATTCCTCCCAGTAAATGATTCCACGGCAATAGGCGAAGGTTTTGTTTCTTATTCCATCAAAGCAGGTAGGGAAACGGTAACCGGTGATAGCATTAAAGCAATAGCCAATATCTTTTTTGACAACAATGCTCCTATTTTCACCAATGAAGTCTTCAATACTGTGGATGCAGTAGCACCTACTTTATTGGAAGTAAAAGATGTTCTGGTTGAATTTGATTCGTTGATGAGCTTTACGGTGGAAGCGGTAGATGATCTCGGAGGCAGTGGAGTCAAAGGTTTTGATGTTTTTGTTTCCGAAGATGGAGGGCCATATATTTTGCAAAGCCTGGACAATGCCGTGGGTGAAAAATTTGTTTTCCGCGGTTCCCCGGGCAAAAATTACTGCCTTGCTGCCGTGGTCAAAGACAATGTCAATAACAGTATTCGAGTTAGCGAGGAAGATGTTATCTGCTTCACGACGCCAGAAGAGGTTAGCAATATTTCAAAAATATTCACCCTTCAGCAAGCTGTTTCGGGACAAGGTCAAATCCATGTCCTGCAAGGTGGTACGGTTTTCAACGAATCTGAGGAAATACAAATAGAAGCAATTCCAGCAGAAGGGTGGACCTTTTTAAGGTGGGAAGGCGATATCAGCAGTACCGAAGCAGGCCTCAACCTGCTGATGAACAGCAACAAGTCCATCAAAGCGGTATTCATCGAGGGTGATTTGCCAGTATTTGCACTTAACATTACAACAGACGGGAACGGAACAATATCCATGGAGCCTGAAGGCAATCAATTTGAATCAGGTGAAAAAGTTACCTTAACAGCAATTGCGGCAGAAGGATGGGATTTTGTGGCTTGGGAAGGTGATTCTGAATCCACAGAGGCCTCCATCATCCTGACCATAGATGAAGCAAAAAATCTGAAAGCTACCTTTGTGGAGATGTTGCAAGTCGGGCTGGAAGGAACATCACTTAGTTGTCAGGATGCGGCCGATGGCACCCTCCAGGCCAAGGTGACTGGAGGAATCGCACCCTATGAATATTCCTGGCTTAAAGATGGGGCACCAATTGCCTCTGATTCTGAAACGCTCGCTGCATTGGAAGCAGGAAACTATCAGGTAACTGTCAAAGACAAAAGAGGTAAAACGGCTGTGCAGACCCTCTCTATCCTTGTAGAGGATAAGGAAGCACCCCTGGTCAAAGTCAAAGCAAATATTGTAGTCAACCTTGGTGCCGATGGAAATGGAAATTTATCTGAGGAAATGGTTGATGATGGTTCCACCGACAATTGTGGGATAGAAAGCATTGTCCTGAATAAGACCAAATTTACTTGTTCCGATCTCGGTGAGCAGCAAATAATGCTGACAGCTAAAGATGCAACTGGAAATGAAACAGCCCAACAGTTTACCATAACGGTTAAAGACAATGTTCCTCCGGAAGCAATAGCCAAAAGTGCTACGCTATTCCTTGATGCCAACGGCCTTGTGACCCTTAATGCTACTCTGGTTGATGGGGGATCAACTGACAATTGCAGCATTGCCTCCATTTCAGTAAACAAAACCTCATTTGACTGTACTGACTTAGGAGAAAATGAAGTATTTCTCACGGTCAGGGATGGTGCAGGAAATGAAACTGTTGTGCCAGCCACTGTCAAAGTTATGGATGAGATCCCTCCAGTTATTTTGAATGTTCCTGAAAGTCAAATGGTCTATGCGGGAGCCTCTTCAGGCTATGTGTTACCTGATTTTATCAGTGCCTCTATCACAGAAGACAATTGTGAGACAGTTTCGTTTACACAAAGTCCGGTAGCCGGTAGCACCCTGGTTTCTGATCAAAGCCATACCATAACCCTTACGGCAGAGGATCTAAGTGGAAACATCACCACAGCTGACTTTACCATCACTGTGGAAGCCTTGCGGATTGCTACTGTAGCTTCACTTGATTTGATCGAGGTCACCTGGAATACAGCTTTTGATGCACTTCCACTTCCAAACGATGTGCAAGTGACCCTGAATAATGGGGAGATGATACGTTTGAATGTGGACTGGCAGGAATCGAGTTATGAGCCAATTGTAGCGGGAGTTTACAGCCTTACCGGAACACTAACCTTAACGGATGACATCACTAACCCTGAACAGGTTGAGGCCAGCCTGATGGTTTTAATTGGTGACAAACCACAACCTCAGGATATCTTATTGAACATCACCAATCGGGACAGGGATCCGAACATTCCCATTGGAGATTTGTCCACTATTGATTCTGCTGATGATATCCATCAGTACGAAATTACAAATAATGGACCTGACAACGGTTTATTCCTAATCTCTGGAAATGAACTACGTTGGGACAGTAGCAAAAAGATCCCGGGGCAAAAAGATTTCACCATTGAAGTGAGCAGTACGGATAGGGCAGGAAATATCTTAATCAAAACGTTCACAATGAGCTTACTCTTACCCAAACTAGACGATATAGAGGTTTTCAACACCTTCTCGCCAAATGGTGATGGGGCGAATGATACCTGGGGGATACCAGACCTCTTCGAATTTGATGAGGTAACCATTAACGTGGTAGATCGGGCAGGCCGAATAGTCTTTATGACCACAGACCCGAAGGCTAGATGGGATGGAACCTTTGAGGGCAACAATTTACCTGCAGGAACATACATCTACGTTATTGCGACCAAAGACCCCAAAGAAATGAGGTCAGGCACCATCAATCTAATCATAAGATAACTTGGATATGAAAAATAGATGCATTGTAATAGGGATATTGCTCAGCTGCTGCTTACTAACAGAGACTTTTGGGCAAAGCAGGAAATACATCTCTCAATTTACCCAGTTTCAGAGTTATTATAACCCTGGCCTAACAGGATATGAAGGGAGTGCGGTTAGGGGTTTTGTAAGGAATCAATGGAGTGGTGTGGAAGGAGCCCCTAAAACCAAATTCCTCAGTCTGGAACTCGACTTTGGGGAATTAGGTGGATTGGAAGACCCGGCCCTGATGGGTAAAAATGCAATGAGCCTTAATATGCTACAGGATACCTATGGGGCTTTTCAGGAAACGGAACTGATTGTTGCTTATGCAAGCCGAGTAAGAATATCTGACCGGCACAACTTAAGGCTTGGGGCGGGATTCAATTACCTCGCTGTAAGGTTAGATGGCAATGCACTCACAACAGAACAGTCTCAGGACCTGGCAATTGGTCAATATCTAGGAAGTTATGGCAATATGCAACTCCTTGATTTTAACCTAGGGCTTGCGCTTACCCATGAAAACTATTACCTCTCCTATGGCATGCACAATGTCAACGGTGGAAGATTGACCAAAGGCGATCAATTCATGGATGGCAATCCGGTATCTATGATGGTACAGGCGGGATACAGGTATTCGTTTGGCGAAAGCATTACAGGCATTGGAAATTTTTTCTACCGGAAGCAGGAAGGTTTTGCTGACAACACAGAATTAAACCTGAAAGCTTTGATGCTAGATACCTTTTGGATAGGTGCAGGACACCGGTTCAATTATGCCAATTCACTTCATGTAGGTTATCTCGGTGGAATTATCCGCTTGGGATATGTCTATGAATACCCCACCAATTCGAGTCGTCAATTTTTAGGCAATACCCATGAATTTATGGTGATGGTAAAGTTATTTGGTCAAAGTACAAACAACAAAATTTGGTAGTAAGCATTTAAAAAGCGCATTTTGTTCAATAGTATAAATTGCAATTAAACGAAGGTGAATTGGTATAAAGAGCCTTCCAGGCAAAGTTTCAACTTTATCTGGAAGGCCTGTACTATTTGATTTTATCGTATTTTTAAGTAGGCAATTTCTTCTCCTTTATCGTGCTTCCAAGCTTCATTATTCTAAGGAAAATGGCAAAGCGTAGACCCGTTTACCACTTAGCTTATAATAAGCATTGGCCAATGCCGGAGCCAAAGGTGGTACTGGGGGTTCCCCTATTCCTGTTGGTTTTATGCTGCTTTCGATAATGTGAACATTGATCTTTTTGGGAGATTGGGGCATGCGTACCAGTTGGTAGCTGTCAAAGTTGTTTTGCTCTACCATCCCATCTTTCAGGGTAATGGCGGAGGTATTTGCGATACTTGTGCCAAAAATAGCCCCTCCTTCAAACTGCGAACGTATCCGATCTGTATTCACCGCAATGCCGCAATCCACAGCATAATGGACCAGTGGAATGGTGATTTTCCCTGCATCATCCCGTTCCAATTCAACCACGCAGGCCACGTAAGTCAAAAAGCTTTTGTGCACCGCAAACCCCATGACCCTTCCTTCCGGTAAAGGCTTGCCCCATCCGGACTCCTGGGCTACTTTTTTAATGACATGCTTTAATCGGGCTGTTTCCCAGGGAAAATCCTCCAGGCTTTCACCATAATTGCCAAAGTCCCCTTTGATCTCTCCCGCAAAATCCAGGTGCTTATCATCTGCCAACATGTCGAGGGAAAATTGTACCGGATCCTTGCCTATGGTCTCCGCAATCTCGTCCATCATAGCACAAGTAGCGAAGGCATGGTGTATATTACTTACCGAACGCATCCACCCGATCCGGGTATGCGCTTTGGATGGATGGGTTTCAATACGGATATTCGGAACTTCGTAAGGGTAATCAATACAACCAAGGCCAAGTTCACCATCTGAAGGATGGAGTTCGTTGGCATCAGAAGTGGCCCCTATTGCCGGAAAGACGGTATGGTGATTCCAGCCTGTTAATTTTTTGCTTGCATCGAGGGTAGCACGTATGCGCTGTACACTGTGGGAATGGAAATAATCATGGTGCAAATCGTCTTCACGAGTCCATTGAACCCTGATAGGTATGCCTGTCTCCAGTGCAAGGAGGGCTGCTTCCACCACATAATCGGGCTTCGACTTCCGCCCAAATCCACCACCGAGCAAAGTAACATTGACCCGGACATTTTCAACTGATAGTCCGCAGACCTCAGCCACGGTATCTCTGGCCCACTGAGGATGTTGCGTAGGCGCCCAAACTTCCATTTTCCCATCGGTAAACCGGGCAATGGCAGCGGGAGGTTCTATGGTGCCATGGGCATAAAATGGCGCTTCATAGGTGCGTTCAATCACCTGGGATGCACCTTGTTTCGCTTGGTTAAAATCACCCTTTTCCCTACGTACCATTCCCTCCTCAAGGGTACTTTGCTTCATGCTTTCCAATTGGACCTTGGAATCGTAGGCCGCGTTATCCCCCAGGTCCCAGGTGATGTCCAATGCTTCTCGGCCCTTAATCGCTGCCCAGGTATGGTCCGCAATGACAGCCAGACCCTCCAAAGGTTTTGTCAGCCCGGGAGGATTGCCGGATCCGTTTATCTTCACCACTTGCTGTACCCCTGGCACGGCCAAAGCCGCTTCCGCTTTGTAGGAAGTAAGGGTAGCTCCTACCACAGGAGTACGTTGGATGACGGCTATTTTCATGCCTGGCAAGTTAACGTCGGCACCAAAAACAGCTTTGCCTGTCACAAAATCCTTCAAATCAATAATGGGCGTGTCTTTACCTACTAGCTTATAGGCGGAAAAATCTTTTAATTCGAGACTGTCTTGGTCTGGCAATGGAAGCTGCTGTGCAGCATGAGCCAACTCTCCGAAGCTTAGCGTTTTACCGCTTTCGGCATGAGAAACATTCCCATTCTCCGCCGTACAGGTGGATGCTTCCACTCCCCATTCCTGGGAGGCCGCCTTGATCAACAAATGTCTGGCAGTAGCTCCAGCCTTTCTCATCGGTTCATAAAACATACGTACCGAAAAGGAGCCATCTGTATTTTGATTCCCATATTTAGCCTCATCTCCTTCAGCCTGAACGATCTTGACCTGTGTCCAATCGGCTCCCATTTCGTCGGCCACTATCATGGGCAGGGAAGTTCGGATGCCCTGACCCATTTCAGAACGATGCGCGATGATCGTCACGGTATTCTCTGGACTTATGCTCAGGTATACGTTTGGTGCAAAGTTTTCTTCCTGACCCTTAGAGCTGGTACATTGGAAACTTACCCCAAGCAGTAGCCCTCCTCCTGCGAGCGAGCCCATCTTGAGGAACCCTCTTCTGGAAGGAAGGAAAACCTTGCTGGTATTTTTAACGGATTTTTTCTTCAGAAATGGAAATGAAGGAATCATAGCGGAAAGGGATTAATGCGGAAAGATTAGGTAGATGCGGTAAGGATGGCTTCTTTGATGCGGTTATAAGTGCCACATCGACAAAGGTTACCCGCCATGGCATTTTCAATTTCATCCTCAGAAGGGCTGGGATTCCTTTTCAGTAATCCTGCTGCATTCATGATCTGCCCGGCCTGACAATAGCCACACTGGGGAACAATATGCGCCGTCCAGGCCTTTTGAAGGGGATGATCTCCATTTTGAGACAAGCCTTCGATGGTAGTGATCCCTTGTTCACCTACCTCTGAAACGCGCAAGCTACAGGACCTTAAAGCCGTATCGCCAAGCAATACCGTACAGGCACCGCATAGCCCTTGCCCACAGCCAAACTTCGTTCCTTTCATGTCCAGGAGGTCCCGGATCACCCAAAGGAGCGGCATGTCTTCCGAGGCTTCTACCTGGTGTTGGCTCCCGTTAATTGTAAGTGTATAATTTGCCATAATCGAACTGGTGCATGTGATTAAAATATAATATATGGATTATATCAGAATTTTATAGCATATAATATGTTTTTTATACTTAAATACGATAAGTTATTGAATTAAAACTGTTTAACGAGTTGCTCGCCTGTTAGGCTAACCATTTATCGCTAGCGATTAAGCCAATTTATATACAAAGAGGGCATTACGGACTTTTCACTTCACTCTTTTTCCCCAGGAACCTCCGTGTAAATAAGCGGATTTGCCTTTTATATATTGACTTTATACCAGATCCAAAACTCTTTTAAGAATAACATTTTTTGGTACTAAGAATCTCTTATTGTAACAATTGTCACCCCTTTAAAGGATTAGCCAATCTACTTTTGTAAATACAAATTTTAAAAATATTAAAAATGGATTATATCGTTCTGATAGGTTTTGCGTCTGCAGTTATAATAGGCGTAAGTCTTGGTCTTGTAGGTGGTGGAGGTTCTATCCTCACCGTTCCTGTGCTGGTTTATATTCTTGGGGTTGAGCCAGTTTTGGCTACAGCTTATTCCTTGTTTGTGGTGGGAAGCACGTCTTTGGTTGGCTCCTTTGCATTTATGAAAAAGCATTTGGTAGATTATAAGACTGCTTTAGTTTTTGCAATACCATCATTTATTACCGTATTCTTGACCAGGAAATTTCTCGTTCCTGCGTTACCTGACCCCCTATTTGAAATGGGAGACTGGCTGGTTTCCAAAAATATTGGCATCATGATTTTCTTTGCTTTAATCATGCTTGCAGCCTCCTATTCCATGATAAAAGGTAATGGAAAAAAAGAGGCAGAAGAGAATTCTAAGGTTAAATTCAACATCCCACTAATTGCTTTGGAAGGATTAGTGGTAGGTTTAATAACCGGTATTGTAGGTGCTGGTGGTGGCTTTCTAATTATTCCAGCCCTGGTTCTTTTGGCGAGACTTCCCATGAAAATGGCTGTTGGAACTTCGTTATTGATTATTGCTGCAAAATCTCTGATTGGTTTCTTAGGTGATTTAAGTAGTCAAGCTATTGACTGGCAAATGCTTCTAATTTTTACAGGATTATCTACAGTAGGGATCTTTATTGGAAGTTCACTATCGAATCGGATCAATGAAAAAACCTTGAAAGTAGGCTTTGGATGGTTTGTACTTATAATCGGAATTTATATTATAGGTAAAGAGCTATCTTCACTCTAATCCGGATTATGTATGTCCGGTTTGCTACAAGTAAAAGACAAGTATAATGTTAAATTATGCGCATGTAAGTTAAAATGGCAGCTTGTCTACCAATGAGTAAAGCAGGATTACTCCTCAATATCCATAAATCTTAATCAGTTGTAATCATGAAAAAACGCACTGATGGATTTAGGTTAATATTTAAATTATTAGGACTTTAAAAACGAAATACAATCAAATGGTCAATAAAGAATTTAACACAGCTAAGAATCCCATTAATAATTGGACTTTGGTACTGATCATGTGCGCATGGTTGGGGTTGGCACCTTTTTTTTCCTGAGCCACATATATGGGGCAAAATCAAATGGATAGCAGGAGGTGCCAATGGCATGCAATTAATTGATTGGGGAGATTTTATTATGCATGGTTTCCCCTGGCTATTACTGGCCCGACTTGTTTTCCTCAAATTCAAACCTAAGACAGTAAAGGCTTGATATCGTGGTTTTAAGATGCTTTTTCTTAATTCATTGCGATAGACCACCGGACCCTGAGCGGAGCTGAAGGGGAAGGTATTTCGGGTACGCTCAGTCGCCGGTCTGCTGGATTTGCAAATGGTATGAAAAGGTTCACGGCTTCAAAGGAGGTTTTGGGGGTAGTGAATACTTCACCCAGTCGGAGCGACCCAGTAGGATGAACTATTGCCATTTATCAGGATCTTCCCGAGTGCCTAATACGGCTAAAACAACTACATTCTTATCTTCTACAATAAAATGAATAGCATACGGAAAATGCTTTATCAGAGAAAATCGGATAGTGTTGTACCTAACCTGATAATGAAGTGGGTTACTAGTGATCAAATCCAGTTTTTCTTCAACTTCATCTAAAAATCGTAATCCTAAATCTTGCTGCTTTCTCTCGTACCATTGTGCAGACCTTAAAATGTCAAGCTCAGCTTCTGGCTTAACAATACGAGTATAATTCATAGCTGGCTTTTAATACGGGCTTTTACTTCCTCCCAGCTTGACCCTGATGATGGATTAGCCTTATGTGCTGCTATTCTTTCATCTAATATTTTTTATGTATAGCACTTAACTCATAATCATCTTCTTTCATGTCTGCCTGTACCATGGCATACATTAAGTTAATGAAGCGATCATCCGCTTTATTAATGTATTCATGTAGTAATTCTCTGATTTGTGCTCCTCCCATGATTATTTCCTTTTCCACAAAATAACGATTATTTAATATTTTTAGGTTCATTTTAATGAATGATATTGATCCAGCGACTTTCTCTGGTCTAATATGCTTACTCTTTTGAAGTGTTCAGTGCTGGTATAACTGTTGTGGCTAACCATGTACTCCAATCAATAATATTCCTTTGCCCGATCCGAAGGCCGATGGGTAAGCTTCTGACACGGAATAAATTTTTATACGTGGGGTATTTCCTTCGTAAAGAGTTGATTAGGTCGCTGTCCAGTTCTTTGATGTCCGGACTTCTAGGAATCACAAATAATCCACTTCAATCAAACCTTTTAATCCAGCGTAAATTTCAGCTCTAGCGTATAAATAATCCTCAGACCTTTCAACTATCTTTTTGAGCAGATTAATGTTGATAAACTTTTCGAAAGCTCGAAATAGTGGATATTCATCCCTCCATGGGACAATCTCCTCATGCTCGATTGCTGCATTAAGTTAATTTTTCTAAGATAAAATCCCTGAAATCTTTTTTCGAAAACACATCTGCCAGCCTACCACTTGGAGTATTAAAAAATACGGCATTCCTATATTGCTCATATGATAAGCCGTCCCCACAACTAAAAATAGTTTATCTCCGCAGGGATTACAACTGGTTACTGATCGTTTAATGGACAAAGCCTTGATAAGTTTGGGTGCTATTTTCGAGGCTTAGCCTTATAGTGGTCAAAATTTTAAAATTTTGTTTCCTAAGAAGTACCTTGGGATGCCAATACAAATGGTAATAAAAGGAGCATGACTTCAAATGAGGTAAGAAATACTAGGATGTAGTGGATATTACACCTAGTGGATGAATTATATCGCAATATTCGTCTCTTACCCTTTTAACCCATTTTTAACGTTTTGGCGTCTCAAATCTTATGGGCGTGCGCATAGCAATTGAAATGTTTTCACCGTCCTTTTGGGCAGGTGTCCATTGATGGGGGTAATCCCTAACTACCCGTAGGGCTTCTTCGGCCAGGGAGGGATAGACTTGTTCTGGATTCATAATTTCTGGATTTACGATGTTCCCCTCTTTATCCAACCAAAAGTAAATGTAGACCGTACCACCCTTTCGCCTGTACAAGGCTTTCAGAGGAAATTCCAAATTCTCAGCCAAATAATTATTCCAACCCACCATCCCTCCGTATGGGGTAGGCATAACTCCTTCAAGAGCAGCTGGAGGAGCTGTAGGATTTCCCTTCTCATCAAAAAATTCGACTTTTTCTTCTTCCCCTGACTTGGATACCCTCCTTGATTTCACAATACCATTGGGATAAAAACCAATTTCAAATTCATATGCTAAAACAAAATCCTTTTCCCTATAAGATTTTACGTTGCCCAATGAATCATATAAAAATGTTTTGCTCAGGGTTTCTTCCTTTTCCTCATCAAAACAAACAGTTTTCTTACTATAAATACTGTGGTCCAGGGTATAAATCCCTGCCACCAGGCTGTCTTGGTTTTCAAAAGATTGCTGATAATATTTTGCCTGGTATTTTGTGGTATCTGAAATAGGAAACAGAAACCTGTTTAAATAGCTAAATTCCTGGGCCTGGGCATCGAGTGTCAACACCAGACCCAAGGTAAAAACGGAAAATATAAACGATCTAATTAAAAAACATATCATGTACTTAATTTATGCTTTAATAGATAAACAATATAAAAATACTAAATTATACCTAAAAACCAACTTTATTAAAGACAAATTAGTGTATACCAAATTATTAATGACAATAGGATTCTTGATAGTTATCCAACACGGATACATGGAATTAGGATGAACAAACCTGATAGGATTATTTCGTGCGTAACTAAATGGATTAATGACTTGATAGAGCCGTTTGAAGAGATTTTTAAAGTCTATTGAGATGGATTACCGGATCCTTAGAGGGGCCGAAGAGGTAGGTATTTCGGATGCATTCACCTAAGGCTTCGGCTCCGCTCAGCCACCGGTAGATTACCCATAGCCAACAGGTTTATAGTAAACCCTTACTAAATCTGATTTTACTGATGATTATTAAAATTGATAGGAAGGTGGCGTTGCAAATGAGAGCAGGTTGGATTTTGGATTACCGGACCCTGAGCGGAGCCGAAGGGGTAGGTATTTCGGATACGTTAACCTTTGGCTTCGACTCCGCTCAGCCGCCGGTAGGCCTCCCCTCTGAGAACAGGGTAATAGCAGACCATTACTAATGCCTTTCTAAAATTAATTGCGATGAATAGGAAGGAGTAATTGCAAATTAAAGGTAGGTGACTGGTATTTCCTTATTTGTAAATTGGGTTGATTACTTCTAAAGCTTGACCTTTATGGATATCAAAAGTAAAATATTCCACGTGTAAAAGGCATTCTTTGTTTATCACGATTGTATCAGGTATTGGGGGATACACAATCCTAAATTTCCAATTTATTCCCTTTTATAGGAAATCCAACCTGGAGGCACCTTTGGGAATCTCATCTGGTAATTGCCCCCAGAAAACCTAACCTCTACTGGCTCTTCCCCTTTTAATTGGGGAGCTTTTCCTTTGCAATCCTGAAATATCATTTCCTCGCCCCTGCCATCAGAATGGAATATCTCGAGCTTAATGTCCTCACATATATCTATTTCTCCTTCCCCTTCAACATTTAGAGAAATTGTCACATTCTTTTTGATATATTTTTGAGGAAAAACCGAAAAGCTAGAAATTAAAATGAAAACTAACAAGAATGATAATTTTTGTGATTCCATATTTACTATTGCTTAACTATTAACCGAAATTCTAGAAGCGGGAAAGTGGTCTTTTGCCCAGTCGATTTGTAGAAATAAACAGGTCTGGATCAAGCCCCCAGTAACCCTTTCTCGAAAACACATCCGCCTATTCCACCACTTGGAGTGTTAAAAAAAATCGGGATTTCCTGATGGCTGATTTGATAAGCCATTTCCACAATTAAAAATAGTTTATCTCCATAGGGATTGTAAATGAATACTGAACAATTAACGTACAAAGGTATAATCAGTTTGGATGCCATTTTTGAGCCTTAGCCATATAGTGCTCAAAACTTTAAACTTTCGTTTCCTAAGGAGTCCTTTAGTATGCCATTGCAAATGGCATAAAAAGGTTCACGACTTCAAAGGTGGTTAGTAATAATTGGGTGTAGTGGAAACTACACCCAGGCAAGAAATCGATAAATAATTAATTTAATTCTTATTTTTTAAAATTTCTGAAAAAATACCATTTACGAGATCATTTTCTCCTGATACAGTGTCATACAATTTAACTAATAGTTGATTAATAACGTCTTTTTCAGGCCCAATATTTTCCAAATCTACAATAGGTTGGCGCTTTTCAATATCTAATATTTTAAAATAATAATGTATTTTATCCCTACCTGATAATTTTTGAACTGATACTTTAATTTTGTTTCCAGCTTTTAAATCTTTCTCT
>NZ_ATNM01000037.1 GCF_000427295.1 Cyclobacterium qasimii M12-11B
TGATTATCTCCTGTATAATCATGGGCTTTCTATGTTTAATAGGAACCATATTATTTTCATTTGGTAAATTATCTTTGCTAGGTATTTATGAATATCAAGGTGATTTTAATATTTACAATTATGGTTGGTTTTTTATAAAAAGATCAAATGAACTAACCCATCAATTGAGACCTGCAGGTTATTTTGATGAACCGGGTAGTTATGCATTTGTAGTTATGTTTTTATTGTTATTGAATAGGAAATATTTTGAAAATTCTAGATATGAATATTTATTAATTTTATTACCTCTTGTTACTACCTCTTTAGCTCATATTTTCACAATTATATTTTTTGTCTTTCTATTTTACTTTAACAAGAAAAACATAACCAAAATTTTCTTTTGTTTATAATGTTTTTATCTCTTGTTTTTGTATTAAGTAATATTGAGAACGATAGTGTTAGATATTTCAAGCAAAGAACAGTTGATCGTTTAGATGGTTTTATTAAAGGTGAGGAAGATAAATCTCGACAAGGAGGTTTAGAACTCGGTCCTGAAATATTTGAAAAACACATGTTCGGTTATTCCAAAGAAAATGTTAAAAATGATTATCCTGCTTTTGTTAGTGAAACCTTTTGGGGCCCTTTAATATATTATGGTGTTTTTGGAATTTGGATATATTTTCTACCGATTTTATATGCGTTTTATATTTTACTTAGAAAAAAAGATTATACAGGTTTATTAGGGCTCCTTTTAATGTGCTTTAATTTTTTACAGAGACCCTACTATATTTATCCTCTATATATTGTTTTGATATACTTTCTGTTTTTTGTTAAATCGGATGATTTTAAACAGAAAAATTATGTTGATTAAATTTTTTATTTCTTATTGTTTTTTCTTTTTTAGCTGCACTAATAAGATTTTTGATCAAAAGTTTACTCTTTATTTTGAAGATGTTAAATATAATAATGAAGTAAATACTTTGGCTTCTAATAATGATTTTTTGAAGAACTATTATTTATTAGGTGGCTACAGTATTGATAGAAATAATGATGGGGAATTTGATAGAGTTCATTTAGAAAATGTACTTAAAAAGAAAATCCCTTATTTTAATGATAGCAGTTTACTTGTACTCGACTGGGAAGGGATTTATTTTGATAAAATAATTCATTACCCTTTCGACCATTCAAGGTTTAAATTATCTTTAAAGAAATATATTGATTTAGTCCATTTTATTAAAAGTATTCGCCCCTATTTAAAAATAGGTGTTTACGGAATTCCCTTTAGAAACTATAACCCCTCAATTAAAGATATTGACTCCTACAAAAAATTCTTCCCACTTTTAGAATTATGTGATGTGATAACTCCATCAATGTATATTCCTCATTCTACGACTTTTTATTTGGATGATGAAGGTGATTTCGGGAAGGGGATAAAAATTGGTCTAGATATTTCCGAGCAACTTAATATTCCTTTAATTCCATTTGTTTGGAATGTTTATTACCCTGATCGAAGAGATGGTTTAAAAAATGTTAATAGAACCGGACTTATTTTTAAAAATATTTGAAAAGAATCAAAAGTTTTAAGTACAAAAATATTCAAGTATCAGGGGTTGTTTGGTGGGCTCCGGATCACATTTCTTTTTCTAAATCTGTTGAAGTGCCAGTTGTCTATAAAGTATATAAAAAAAAAGATCACCAAAGTGTTTTATTTAAAGAATATTTCAATTTATTTTGATGTGTTTTCCGGTTTTAAATTTAAGTTTCATTACGTTATTTAAATATTTATACTTTGAATTTTTAAAATCAGTTTTATTTATTTTATAATTTTTCATTTAAGATGTATTGCTATAAATAAATGTATTATATATTTTGCTTTTTCATATTTTATTGAATCATTAACATTATTTATTTATATAAAGTCTTTATATGTTTGAACTACTATTAAATTATTTTCTTT
>NZ_ATNM01000038.1 GCF_000427295.1 Cyclobacterium qasimii M12-11B
TGATGAACGTTTTTTCATGGAAATGAATTGACCTTGTAATCCTAGTCTCACCTGACTGGTTAATTTTTCATTATTCCCACTGTTCATTTTTGGCTTGACCCAAAAACGAACCAAAAAGGTCAAGGCTGTCAAATCTTATTTCAAATGATGGATTAGGTTGAGGGAAAATATATCATTAGCGTATCCATCATTTGATTTTTGGAACTGAATTTCGGGCTAAAAATGAGTGGATCTCCTTATTGGAGCTAACTCATTTTTTTAACGCCCTCCATCCATCTCCAAAAACCATAAGCTTTGAAGGCCGAAAACACCTGAAATAACATGCTGTCATAAAAGAGTTTCTTTGTCGAGATTCAATGACACACCTAAAGCTATCTAGCCAATTGGACCATTAACCGATCTTGCAACACTCCCTATTAAAACAAAATTTTGATCTTTACGATAACGGTAAACCCCTTTAGGGATGACATGATTATAGCCGGTGGATTTTTCCGCAACAATGCTGACAAAACCATAACGTCTATTATTCA
>NZ_ATNM01000039.1 GCF_000427295.1 Cyclobacterium qasimii M12-11B
GAAACGGCAAAGAAATAGACGAAAAAATTAAACTGGATCAAAAAGAAGAGAAAACTTCGTAAGACATAATGCCTCAGGCCGTAAAAGCGGTCTGAGGCTTTTATTAGATAAAAGACCTAATTGTTCTATGAAACTTTCTGACGAGATATCCGTATATCATACAGATTGACATCATTCACATCAGATGCTAGAAACATCGTTTGCTAGGAGGCATGAACATGAAAACCGTGGGACTGAGTATGATCTGCGCAGGATTGGCTTTTCTTTTGTTGAGCTTTCTTCTCTCTGAATCGACGTTGACGTGGGGAATTGTATTGGGTACCAGTATTCTATTAAACATAACTGGTACGGCTCTAATCATGCGTTTCTTTAAAGCCCCCCAATATAACAGCTGACATGCAGCAAAGCCGAGGACGAAATCTTTAAGTTTTGCTGTTTTATTAAGCATGACTGAACCGCAGTACAAGCTCACAATCTCTTCTTTACCCAATTTCCATATATCTATCAGCATCTTTTGCTTTAGATCGTGCTCAGAGCATAAAAAACCCCCCTGTACCGTAACGGACAGGGGGTTTGAGGTTATGACATATGCTGGTCTCTATAGAGTCTTTTATTTCAATTCCATACGATTTTTGGACGATGTAAAGCGGCCTGTCTTTGGCTTCATCGTAGATTCTGCCGATATATTCGCCGATCACGCCCAAAATCAGAAGGACAATGCCGCTGAACAGGAGCTGGATCACAATAAGTGATGACCAGCCGGTAATCGTGCTGTCTGTGAATAGCTTCAGATACAGCACGATAAACATATACAGAAATCCAGCACCTGACATTAAAATCCCCGCATAGCTTGCCAGCTTCAGCGGTTTATGTGAAAATGTCGTGATGCCGTCCATTGACAGCTTCAGCATTTTCTTGAGCGGGTACTTTGTTTCTCCGGCGAGCCTTTCATCACGTACATACTCGACCGCTGTCTGTTTAAAGCCCACCCAGCTGACTAGCCCTCTTACAAATGGATTTTTTTCTTTAATCTCTTCATTTTCATCACAGAC
>NZ_ATNM01000040.1 GCF_000427295.1 Cyclobacterium qasimii M12-11B
GTTCCGGTCATGATCAGTGTTCCTCTGCTCGGTCAGTGGATGCGGTCGTTGTCGCGTCAATTAGGGTCAGCCCGGTGAGGGCACTGAGAAGCTCGATCGTGTTGTCACCATACAATTCGCGAACCGCGAAGCCTTCAGATGTCACGTCGAAGACTGCATGATCGGTGTACACGCGCGAAACACAGGCAACCCCGGTGAGCGGGTAGCTGCAGGCGGCTACCAGCTTTGACTCGTTCTGTTTGGTGAGCAGGTCGGTCATCACGTAAACCTCTTTGGCCCCGATTGCGAGGTCCATGGCGCCGCCGACGGCGGGGATGGCTCCGGGAGTACCGGTCGACCAGTTCGCGAGATCGCCCTTCTCTGAGACTTGGAACGCGCCAAGAACGCACACGTCGAGGTGGCCCCCACGCATTATTGCGAAGGAATCGGCTTGATGGAAGTAGGCCGCCCCTTCTAACGCGGTGACTGCCTGCTTTCCAGCATTGATCAGGTCAGGATCAAGGTGGCC
>NZ_ATNM01000041.1 GCF_000427295.1 Cyclobacterium qasimii M12-11B
TGAATCCTGTTACCAATCGTCCGAGAGACACATCCACTACAACAAGGATTAAGACAATAGAGTCGGTTGACCGTATTGAAATATCTTGTCTCGTCAGAGAGCAGCATCCACTACAACAAGGATTAAGACTCCAGGGTTTGATTTGTTAATAGACTCTTCTGGCCAGTGTCCGAGAGACACATCCACTACAACAAGGATTAAGACAAAATAACGAACTGTTTTAACTACTAGTTTACGAGATGTCCGAGAGACACATCCACTACAACAAGGATTAAGACCTTTCTAACTTTAAAGTGTCAGACACTTTGTTCCATAGTCCGAGATGTACATCCATTACAACAAGGATTAAGACCATTGAATTTGTACCTGAAACCCCTATTGATATAGGGTCCGAGAGGTACATCCATTACAACAAGGAGGACCGAGCGTGAAGAAAAGTGCCAGCGGAGGCACTTTTTAGTGAGGGGCCAGGAGGCGGGTGGGTCTATTATAGCTATAGGTATTATATATCAAAGAAAATCCATTACAATAAGGATTAAGACCTTGATCACAGGATCATCTCCTGCATACAGTATCCTGTCCGAGAGACATCCCGATGCGCTACACTTTCGGGACAGGCTATCCACTACAACAAGGATTAAGACTTACTAAGTTTAATTGTGTATTCTCGTTTCATGGTCCGAGAGCAACATCCATTACAACAAGGATTAAGAAAAGTTAAACTTAGTTGTTTGTGTTAATTTCCAAGATGTTAGAGAGACATCCCGATACGCTGCACTTTTCGGATACAACAAGGAGGACCGAGCGTGAAGAAAAGTGCCAGCGGAGGCACTTTTTAGTGAGGGGCCAGGAGGCGCGTGGGTCTATTATAGCTATAGGTATTATATACCAAAGAAAATCCATTACAATAAGGATTAAGACCTTGATCACAGGATCATCTCCTGCATACAGTATCCTGTCCGAGAGACATCCCGATGCGCTACACTTTCGGGACAGGCTATCCACTACAACAAGGATTAAGACTACATATACTCTTTTTGTAGCCGTTTGTGGTTTCAGTCCGAGAGCAACATCCATTACAACAAGGATTAAGACTACGATAAATTAAAATGAATGAATAATTAAAATGATAGTCAGAGAGATACATCCATTACAACAAGGATTAAGACGCAGTCACTTTATTCCATAGCTCTTTATGCTCTGGGTCAGAGAGACATCCCGATGCGCTGCACTTTCGGGATACAACAAGGAGAACCGAGCGGGAAGAAAAGTGCCAATGAAGGCACTTTTTAGCGAGGGGCAGGAATGCAAGGAGGTGTTGATTAATTATCGTGATCTCTACAAATAACAAGATCCCTATGGTTGGTAGCATCGGGTAGTCTTTTTTTAACATATCATCCTGGCCGGTTCCTGAGCGGAGCCGAAGGATAGGCATTTCGTACTCGTCACCCTATGTCTTCGACTCCGCTCAGCCGCCGGGATGATGACAGCCGCCGGGATTGTTGAATTGCCGCCGAGAATGTGGGATCTGTAGAATCTGGCCTAACTGATTCCCGAGCAGACCCGAAGGACAGTTAGCACGAAAAAAGGCCATCTTAAAACAAAGACAGCCTTTCTATTTACTTATGAAAAATCGTTTACTATACCCTTTCCAACTTTACTGGGTAGGTTTTTTCTGAAGCCCATTGTGGAACGTAAATGTTTTCGTCTCTGTCTACACAGACATCATGCGGATGCATAAATCCCTGGAAACTCATGTCTTTTCGTTGTTCCTGAAGTTCTCCGTTCACATATTCAGGAGCAGTACCTCCTGGAGTGGAGACTACCTGGTCATTTTTGTCCAGGACGGTGATGTAACCTGAATTTGGATAGGCTTGAGTGGTACTTCGGTAGACAGCTGCATAAATATTATCCCCTCTCAATACAGGGCGACATACAAATGAGCCAGGAGTAGGAATAGTTTTGATATATTTACCATCCAAGGTAAATCGCTTGTACTGCATATTGCCCCTGTCCGTGATCAATAAGGTAGGGTTATTCTTGTCTCTGGTATCTACCAGAATACCATGACAGCAGTTAAAGGTTTCATTGGTTTCTCCTTTACCACCAAACTGGCGAATCAATTCCCCTTTGGCACTGTATTGGGTCACATAGTTCAAACCATAGCCATCTACGATATAGATGTCACCATTGGCCGGATTGATAGCTGTTTCTGTAGGAACAAACTTTTTAGGGTAAGCATAATTACCCGTTTCTTTTGGGTAATCTATGACCATAATCTCTCTACCCTTAAGATCCGTTTTGATCACCTGGCTACGGGTATTGTCTGAGATATATAAAAATTCTTCTCCTCCTTCATCATGAATGGTAAGCCCATGCGCTCCAGGATAGGTCGAACCCCAGGTTTCCAATAATTTGCCTGACTTGTCATAAATAATGACATTGTTCTTGGTTTCATTGGTCAAAAGGATCAATCTACCTTTTGCGTCTTCTACCATTTCATGGCAATCATTTACAGGATTTTTAACTGGGTCTAAATTACCCCATCCTTCTATGACCTTGTACCGGTGTGAGCCATGGCCTAGTAAG
>NZ_ATNM01000042.1 GCF_000427295.1 Cyclobacterium qasimii M12-11B
TGATTGCTACCGAGTGGTCTGTTCTGCTTCGGGACATTTCGAAACAGCAGTTATGAGGCATGAAGCTGTCCGGTTTTGCAAAAGTGGCTGTGACTGTTAAAAGAATCGAAAAGACCGTTTTATGTGGTCTTACCCCTGTCAAGTAGACAGCCATAAAAAGCCTAAGCAACCAGTGTGTTACGGTATTCTACCGGAGCACACTGGTTAATTTTTCTGGAATCGTTCGTGATTATAGAACTGGATGTAATCTTTAATGCTTTTGTGGAGCTCTTTTCAGTTTGACATGAAGAAAAGTATGTATTCTCTGTTTTGAGGTGCGAGAAAAATGATTCGATACAGGCGTTATCCAGGCAGTTTCCCTTACGGGAATGGCTGCCCTTCAAACCAACGGTTTCAAGTCGCTTTTGATATGCTTTTGTTGTGTATTGGAATCCTTGATCAGAGTGGAGAATGGCCCCTTGGACATCCCGTTGAGCTGTTAAACTTTCCACTGTTTTCATCACCAGTTCAAGATCATTTCGCTTTGACAGTTTCCATGCGACAACCTCATTGTTGTAAAGATCTTGTACTGCAGAAAGATAATAGAATCGTTGTCCGCAAGCAATATAGGTATTATCGGTTAC
>NZ_ATNM01000043.1 GCF_000427295.1 Cyclobacterium qasimii M12-11B
ATTTGATTATTAATCAAAATCAAGATTTGATGAAGGGGTTTATAGTATGTTTTTCAAAATAGCATTTATTACTAGCTTTATGTATTCAAAATAATAACGACACTTTTGGCATAATTAAAAGGGATACTCTAATGTTAGTTTGACGTGTTTTCTATTTGATGTCTAAAAATACGCCAGCTCTAAATGATGGATTTGCGGCAATAATTTTTCCACTTAAAAGTGAACTATAATTTAATGAGACTCCTAATTTTCTAGTTATATAATAAGAGGCTTCCCCTCCAATACCTACATATTCAATATTATTGGCGAATATACTGCCCTGAGAATTCTGTGCATTTAGACTTCCGTTATGCAGGGATTGAATTGTGTTTAACCTTCCAATTAACCAAAATTTATTTTAATTAGTTGTGTTCCAAACTCTATTCCTGTTGTAATTTGATCTGAAAAATCATTCGTTCTATTGTTAAAACCTAATACGCTTTACCATAAAACGATTGGTTATAAACGCTGAATGATTTACCTAAGTTAAGTTGTAATAGTTGATTAAATTCTCCATCACCTGTTTGAAAAACTACCGTCAGAGCCTCCTTCACTTTTACCTGTTGGAAGTCCTAATGTAAATGTAGCAGATAAGGCCCAAGAATTCTTATTTAAAATACCATAGCTGACTCCTAAATCAATGTCACCAATAGAATTAACGGCTTCTCCTTCTGTAAGAACATCTCCTGTTGTACCAGACACAACATCATTTTGAGTGGTTCTT
>NZ_ATNM01000044.1 GCF_000427295.1 Cyclobacterium qasimii M12-11B
TGAAGAGGAATACTTCGATCAAGTGCTGATTGCGCAGGCTGCCGATTCGCTGCTGTCGATGAGTGAGGTTGAGGCTTCATTTGCGGTGGCGAGACGGGATGACAAACGGTTTGTATCAGTGCGCGGTCGCTTGGCGAGGTAAATGTTCAGATCATCATGGAGGCCCTGGAAGGCGGAGGGCATTTAACAAATGCGGCGACTCAGTTGTCCGGCATTTCAGTTTCTGAAGCGCTGGAACGGCTGAAGCACGCCATAGATGAGTATTTTGAGGGAGGCGTACAGAGATGAAGGTTATTTTCTTACAAGATGTAAAAGGAAAAGGAAAAAAAGGCGAAGTCAAAAACGTAGCAGACGGTTATGCGCATAACTTTCTAATTAAAAAAGGCCTCGCGGTTGAAGCGAACGCTTCAAACATCAGCGCGCTAAACGGACAAAAGCAGAAAGAGAAAAAAGAAGCCATTGCTGAGCTTGAGCAGGCTAAGAGCTTGAAAGAGACATTAGAAAAACTGACTGTTGAGCTTAGCGCAAAATCAGGTGAGGGCGGCCGTTTATTGGTTCAGTGACAAGCAAGCAAATTACTGAACAGCTCCAAAAAGACCATAACATTAAAGTAGATAAGCGGAAGCTTGAACTGCCGGACGGCATTCGTGCATTAGGATATACGAACGTGCCTGTGAAGCTGCATCCTGAAGTGCA
>NZ_ATNM01000045.1 GCF_000427295.1 Cyclobacterium qasimii M12-11B
TGATCTTATTTTCAGGTATATAGATTATTTTTATTCCATGTTTAATCTTTAAACTTTACTTATCATGGAAAAAAAAGCCTACGTCAGCAGATGTATCAGGAGATGCAGATCAGAAACTACTCTCCCAGAAGTATCGAGAATTACATTTCCCAAGTATCACTAGTTTCCGGCTATTTTGAAAAAAGTCCTGACCAGATCAGCCTATCCGAGCTAAAAGAGTACCTTTTCCACAAGATCGAGACAAAAAATCTGTCGGCCTCGAGCGTAAACCAGACTATCAGTGCGTTCAAAATTCTTTTTAGGGACGTTCTCGGCAGAGACTGGAACCCGGTAAAGATCAAACGGCCCAGACGTCCTAAACCCCTTCCGGTCGTCTTTTCAAAAGAGGAGATATCCCATATCCTCGACGGTATTATAAACAGAAAACACTATTGCCTGGTTGCTCTCACCTATGGCTCCGGCCTGAGGCTTGGCGAGGTGGCTGGCCTTAAGTTTGGCGATATCGATAGCGACAGGATGCAGTTGAGAGTCCGCGGAGGCAAGGGAAACAAGGATAGGTATACTCTCCTTTCCAGGGAATTGTTGGAAAAGCTACGGGAGTATTACAGGTACTACCGGCCCAAAACCTATCTTTTCGAAGGTCGTACGGCAGGTAAGGCATACAGCAAAAGGAGTGTCCAGGACCTGTTCAAAAAGATCCTTCTGGAAAGGGGGATAAAGAAGGATGCCACTTTCCATACACTCCGGCATACATTTGCCACACATCTTCTGGAACAGGGCACCAACATCAGGGTGATCCAGGAACTTTTGGGGCACAGATCCCTGAGAACGACCTCGGTTTACCTGCATGTAACCAACTTCGATCCCTCGAAGATTAAAAGTCCCCTGGATAAGCTGTGATGGAAACAGCCAACAGCAGGAACTGCGGCGCGGAGCTTTCCGATATTCTGGGACCCCAAAAGGAAAACTTTCTGGGAAGGGGGAGGCTATGCAC
>NZ_ATNM01000046.1 GCF_000427295.1 Cyclobacterium qasimii M12-11B
AGGAGAAGACGCAGAAGCTGTTTTAGAAGGTTTAAAGCTTTTGCGGCGGAATTTATGGTTCCCGATTTCAAGCAAGAAGATCAGGCTGTGATGGCAGCAGCCGAAGAGCTGGATAAGGATGATTGGCTGAAAGCAATCGAAACGGCCACAAGCCAAATTAAAGAGAAACAATATGATAAGGTTGTTCTTGCCCGAGAGCTGCTGCTCACGTTTGACGGTCCAATCCAAATTGAACCGGTGCTTAAAACGCTTCTGGACGATCAGCAGACAAGCTATGTTTTTGCAATTGAACAAGAAGGCAAAACTTTTGTCGGCGCGTCTCCGGAAAGACTGATCAAAAGAGACGGCGGCACTGTCATGTCTTCCTGTCTGGCAGGCTCCATTAAACGAGGCGTGAATGAAGAAGACGACCGCCGGATAGGCCTTGAATTATTAAACGATGAGAAAAACCTGCTTGAGCATGATATTGTGGTAGGTATGATTCATAATGCTTTTGTATCAAGCTGTTCAGAAGTTGAAAAGCCTGATGGACCTGTTTTGTACAAAACAAAAAGCGTTCAGCACCTGTTTACGCCGATTGTCGGACAGCTGCGCGAGTCTGC
>NZ_ATNM01000047.1 GCF_000427295.1 Cyclobacterium qasimii M12-11B
AAACTCGAGTTACTGACTTCACTATTAAGAATAATAAAATAGTTGCTATTCAGCTTAACAATGATAATGAACTCGATGTTGAAAAAGTCATTCTAGCGACTGGCCATTCGGCAAGAGATATTTTTTACTTATTAAATGATAAGAAGATTAAGCTTGAAGCAAAATCATTCGCCATGGGAGTCAGAGTTGAGCATCCACAAGAAATAATTGATGGCATTCAATACCATTGTAAAGGTGAGCAACGCGACGAGCTACTACCGGCAGCTTCATATAGCTTAGTGCAACAAGTAAATGACCGAGGTGTATATTCATTTTGTATGTGTCCTGGTGGATTCATAGTTCCTGCAGCCACAGCCAATGGTGAAGTTGTAGTCAATGGGATGTCGCCTTCTAAACGCAATAATAAATTCGCGAATTCTGGCATCGTAACGGAAATTAATGCCGACAAAGATCTTTACAGATACGAACATTTTGGCCCTTTAAAAAGCACTCGAATATCAAAAAGATTTAGAACGTTTAGCCTTCACCGCAGGGGGACGTAGACAATCTGCTCCTGCTCAAAGATTGACGGATTTTGTTGAAGGAAAATTATCTTCAAGTTTAAATGAAACCTCTTATCAACCTGGTTTAAATTCAGCACCATTACATTCATTACTACCAAAAATCATTGGAGGATCCTTACGTAAAGGCTTTAAAGCTTTTGGCGAAAAAATGAAGGGCTATTATACCGAAGAAGCTAATGTTATAGGAGTAGAATCT
>NZ_ATNM01000048.1 GCF_000427295.1 Cyclobacterium qasimii M12-11B
TACATCCAGCAGGTAAAGCTTTCTATTTTCATTGGTTTCACCAAACAAATGCTAGGATAAGCCTGCTTTTAATTGTTATATCAAGCTCCAAAACTATCAAATACTAATTAATTAAAAGCTCCGTTCATCCCATTGCTTGGATATTTTCATTCATCTTCAAAAAGTTATCGTTACCATAAACTTAAAATACCAACTGATCAGGGCTGACTAATATTTAATAAACTTGACTTTAATTAAAAAGGTGATTATTAGGCAACACGGTAGTCTAATCAAGAATAATTGTTGGTACTTATTTACTACTTTAAGGAATGCCCTACTCATTCGGATTTCTCTTATTTACCTACCCTTGCTATTGTTTTCAAACTATTATAGACCCTCTAAAATCAACAACATTTCAACACATTCTTAATAAATTAAATGGTATATTGAATTTCAATTATAACATCCATTTTGAACCCATTTATTGAAAAAAATCTTCCAAAATGAAAGCTTTGCGCTGTATACGCAAGAGGGCACGATTGCTAACAGAACACTGTTACAAACCAACTATACCAATGAAAAAAACATTATTATTCTCCTTCTTTTTTATTTTGATACTGGGGAATACACAAGCCCAAGAAGTTAAAATTCCAAGCCACTGGCCCGATACTTTCTATTCTGGAGACCAAGGAAAAATGCATGTACAAGGCATGGCTTTGGATAAGAAAAACGGGTTCATTTATCTTTCTTTTACTGATAGGTTGGTTAAAATGGATCTTTCTGGCCAAATGGTAGGAAGTGTTAGCGGTTTTATCGGTCACCTGGGCGATTTGGATTTCAATGATGCAGATGGTAAAATCTACGGTTCTTTGGAGTATAAAAATGATGCGATAGGTAAAGGGATCAAAAAGACTTTGGGAAAGGAAGAGAATGCTGGAGTTAATGGATTCTATATTGCCATTTTTGATGGGGCCAAAATCGTAAATACAAATATGAATGCCGAAACAGAGGACTTGTTGCGTACTGTTTATTTATCAGAGGTGGTACAAGATTACGAGGCTGAAGTAAATGTAGGTGATAAAATCATGCCTCACCGCTATGCCTGTTCAGGTATCGATGGACTCACCTTTGCCCCTTCTATAGGAAGTTCTAATCTTGATAAAAAGTATTTGTACGTTGCCTATGGTATCTATGGAGATATAGATAGGGATGACAATGACCATCAGGTGATTTTAAAGTATGATGTCACTAATTGGGCTAAATATGAAAAGCAGCTATCGCAAGATAACTTGCATACCTCAGGTCCTAAAAAACCATTGGAGAAGTATTTTGTGAAAACCGGAAATACCCGTTATGGTATTCAAAATTTAGCCTATGATTCACATACGGGGAATTTGTTTGCGGCGGTATATAAGGGAACCAAAACCCAATTTCCGAATTATGATTTATTCGTAATTGATGGCCATAAAAAACCAGTAAGCACCCGAATAATTTCGGATAGGCATAAAATAAAAGGCAAGACTTTGTCTTTGCTACAAGCTGGGTCTAAGGATCTTGATACAGGTATTCGTGGTTGGCATTTTAAATGGGGAGCGACAGGCATACAGCCCTTGGGTGATGGTTTGTTTTATATTTCGCACAATGAAAAAAACGATGAGGGATTACAGCACACTACGCTCTATAAATACAGATGGGTGGGTGATTCCCAAAATGCATTTGTCAGAGACAATTGAACGCGGATTTCAAATGATGATTTTGTCAGCATTGTTGCAGAATTGGCAACAATACCGCCAAAATCAAT
>NZ_ATNM01000049.1 GCF_000427295.1 Cyclobacterium qasimii M12-11B
TTTTAGATATTGCTAAGCTTTTACCATATCTATTATCACCTGTTAGCTTTTTAGTGAATTACAAGGAATATGAATTTCATAACGTTATTTATTTGTTTGATTTCTTATATAATATTGGTATTGGATTGATCATTTACCAGATGATTGCAGCTTTTAGAAAATTTAATAGGTAATTCTCGATTCATTCTCCTATTCCTCCTTGATAAAACTAAAACTATTAATTAGTACCTAACCTATCTCTTAGCCTACTTAAACTCAGAATCAAAATCTTAAACTGAAATTTTAGTCCTGAAAATTTGATTATTTAAAATTTTAGGTCAAATTGGATCTATGAAAATATTCACCCATTTATTAATGGGCATACTTCTATTGTCCTCCTGTAAGCAATCTTCAACATCATCAAGTGGGGTTGATGGCTTGGACATTGCTGTTGATACGGTTATGATAACTACTGGCGATGATATTATTAACCTGAAATGGGGAATTTATCAGTCAGGTATTAGCCATGATAAAAAATACCTGTTCATTTCCGGTGGCACAAGTCCCTATTTGGAAAGGATAAATCTGGAAACATTGGCCTTTGAAGAAAAGATGATATTTGATGTGGAAGGGCCTAATGGATTTGGTGATTACGTGTATGCGGTAAGCTCAGATGTGAATAACAATTTGATATTGACAAGCCATTATTCCACAAGCATTTTCAATTTTGATAAACAAAAACTGAAAAAGTACCTAATGATTGGGCGTAATTTTGAAGGAGAACAATTAATAAAAAGAGAACAATTTACCTTCAAAAGACTATAAAACAACGTTTGGCTTGGTTCAGAATCATGATACCGGAGAAATATTTTTTGCTATTGTAAATGAAGAAACAGATGTTTTAAGGAAAGTAAAACTAAATGGATTTGAGAAGGCAGAAGGTTTTACAGTAAGACATCAGCAAGGAAGAGGTGCATCAATTTCTCCCCAGAATACAGAAATTGTGCAATTGGGAAATAAACTCGTCATCACAAATCCCGTATTCAGCAAAATAGCAGTATATGATTTGATTGAGCAAAACTTAAAATATTATCCCTGTCTACCAACATTAACGGCCTCAGAAAAAATCGGCACTTATATCAAAGATGTCAATTCATGGGAAGAATTCACGATTCGGGAAATAGAGATAGGGAAAGAAGTCACATTTTTACCTTTAATGACAGAGGCCACTACTGACAAGTATGTCAGAATTTCTACCATAGGCCTACCAAAATTAAATGACAAAGGCCTACCTGAAATGAATGACCACAAAGTATTTATCAGTATTCTTAATGATTCCTTTGAAGTAATCAAAGAAACTGAGGTTCCAGATGGCATTGGGAAGCTTTTTTCTAATCTCATACCGCAAAAGCCATTTTTAAAGGATGGCAAGATTTGGCTCTATTTAAATATAAATGATGAATTGGCTTTTGTCCGCCTGGATCTGGGTTTATAATAGTATAAAAGAAGTTTCTAATGAACGGATTAATTTCGGTGCTTCTCCCTAGGTTTATCCGCACAGGAATTACAAAAGAATACTGTCCGATTAAATGACCAAGGAATGGTTGATTTTAATGGGTCTTCAATTTATATCAGACAATGTTCAATATTTCAGGCATTTATGTTCTAAGCGTTTGTGTAGTAATTCATTTTAAACAACTTATAAAGGATTAAGACTTTAAAGAAAGTTAAGAATAGAAATGGTGTAGAGAATTCTACATATAGTTGGGGGTGTGATTAGACCAACTTATTTGCCGAAAACTGGTCTAAGGGTAGTCTTGCTCGGTGGCTATTTATTCCTTTTCGGTTTCTTGGTAGGTTTCTGATAGTTGCTAAAAATATCCGTGACAATAACGATTTCACTATCAACCTTGTAGATGATTTTGTAATGATATTCCTGCAAATATCGGTGCCCTTTCCCAAGAGATATCAGGTCATCTTCTACTCTCCCTCTATCCGGATAGTTATCAAGCGTTTCTGCTCTGTCAATTATTTTATTTACAATCTCAGTCGCTTTTTCGGGACTGGCTTCTTCTGAATAATGATCATAAATCTCTTTCAAGCATATTTTCGCCCACTCTGAAAATCTAACCTCCATGGACTACCAATTCTTTATTTCTTCCCTAACCTGTTTTGACGTTTTTACACGGCCTTCTCTAATGTCCCTTTCAGACCTTTCCGCCCTGGATATTAGTTCCTCTTTTGTGATAGCTGTGCCATCGGGCTTATATCCAACAGGTGAAGCTATTTGGTCTGCTTTAATCAGCCCATGAATAAGTTTTAACACACGATCATCTGCATGTTGAAGGTATTCACTTATTTCTTCTCGTATTTTAACTGTGTCCATTGTTTTTTCTTTTCGTTACCTAAAGTTAACGATTCCATATTACAATTTGATTTGTTCCAATGGATGATATTTCAGTATTTGGCTTTTCTTGGGCGGTAAACATCAAAGTTCCACCCGATGTATTTCGTGATGCCCCCTAGGTGTAGTTTATGCCTTCGTCAGCTGGATGTAGTTTTCCATCCCTAAAACCCGGCCCAAGCCTAAAACAGTCTTAAGGACTGTGTATTTACGGCTTGTCCTACCCTTCTATTATTTTCAATTTGCAATTGGAAATGGACGGAATTACCAATGATCCACGGCTATTAAACCTTCTAATCCAGTATAATTTCATCTGTTTATAATTGTTTTTTAATGGTCAGAACTTGCCCCGGTTTGTCGGGGTGGAATCTCGCCACGATAATCATTCCTTTGCAAGACGATTTCGTCATGCTCGATTTCCTGATCTCTTATTTGGTAAGCCTCTCCCATAACTAAAAATAACCCATCCTTGAATGAATTGCAAATGAATGCTGGCCGAGTAACCGAATAAGGTGTCGTTGATTTGGATGGGGTCTCCAATTTCAGTACAATATTCAAAATTTTGTCCATTTATTTACATAAAAGGGGGCTTTCAGAAGCCATTGCAAATGGCTTCTGAAAGATTTCGACTTTAAAGAAAGTTAAGAATAAACGGGTGTAGAGAATTCTACACCCAGCCGGGGTATTTAATCGTTGGAATCCACAGAAGAGGTGCAAAGAAAAGTTCTAAGAAATTTGGACAAAGACACGGAGTAAATTTTACTCAAAAGAAAATAGATTAAATATTGGAGTGGATGAAGAAGTAAACTATGCCCAATATCTAAGTATTGGTTTTGCCGATACCGAGAAATCGGCACAGGTAGGCAAGAAATGAATACAGTATTGACAGCCAGTCCCGATAAATATCGGGAAACCCGGTACTCCTTATGGGGAATCCGATATTTGGGAAGGGTTTATTTTAAGAAGAGTTTGGGAGAATTATGGATATTTGGCTGTGTTTGCAGTCTTTGTTAATTCCATAACCATTTGCTTATGGTTTTCTTTGGGTGTTTTAAGCTTTGCTTTTGGTTCTTAGGCATAGGATAGATATTCCGCCTAGGCAGCAGTTTTTTTTCGATACTATTTCAACAGTTTAACCAACTACACTCTCCTTCAATAAAGATGTCACCAGCTCAACAGTCAATGGTTTATTGTTCGCTTTTTCCCGGAGGGTATCAAAAGAGTATCTAAAGTCACACCCTTCTTTATAGGCGCTGCATCCATAGGCTGTTTTTCCTCTTATTATGGTTCCTTTATTGCAAAGAGGGCATGAAATGACAGGAGGAGTTTTCTTAGAAGCCGCCGAGTTGGCTACTTTCTTTTCTATCAAAACGAGTTGAAATTTCTCATTGAAACGTATCAATCCTTCTTTATCTCCAGTCGCCGTTTTAAATCCCTTTAAATTGACAGTAGATCCTTTCTGAAGTAACCTCAAATATTGATTCTCTGATATAGTTTTTCCTTCGAAAGAAAAAGCGAGTAAAAAGTCACATCCCTTTTTATAAGCGCTGCATCCGTAACTCGAATTTCCTTTTAGCAACGACCCATTCTTGCATTTTGGACAGGACTGTCCCACAAGTGCAGTTGCTGATTTTTCTTTCTCAGGAAGCTTGTTTTCAGTGGTATGTGCTATTTTAGTATGACTTTGTTCCCGTATAACTTCATAGACCAATTGCGCCACCATTTTTTTCATGTTCATCACAAAAGAACCCGCATGAAATTTCCCTTTTTCTATTTCTTTCAATTGCTTCTCCCACTGTCCTGTAAGTTCTGCAGAGGTCAGCAAGTTATTCTTAATAATATCGATCAATTGCACTCCAGTTTCGGTGGGCAAAATTTGCTTCTTATTACGTTCAATGTATTGTCGCCTGAAAAGTGTTTCAATGATATTTGCCCGAGTAGAAGGGCGACCTATGCCATTCTCTTTCATTAAGTCTCGCATCTCTTCATCGTCCACTTGTTTACCGGCGGTCTCCATGCCTCTTAGCAAAGTTGCTTCTGTATACTGTTTTGGAGCTTTGGTTTCTTTCTCTAGGAAAGAAGGTTCATGTGGCCCTTTTTCCCCTTTTTTAAAAAGCGGGAGCTCGTCTTTCTCCTTTTTTTCTTTGCCATCTGCAGTATCAAAAACAACCCTCCAGCCTTTTTCTAAAATCACCTTTCCTCTTGCTTTAAACGGGACCGTGCCCACTTTCCCTAATACGGTGGTATTGTCCACTGTACAGTCGTCATAAAACACTGCGATGAAACGCTTGGTAATGATATCATAGACTTTTAGCTGATTGTCGTGTAAACTATCCTGCATGCCTGTAGGAATCATGGCATGGTGATCGGTTACTTTTTTGTCATTAAAAACCTTAGTAGACTTTTTTAATTTCTTACCCAAAATGGGTTGAGTCAACGACCTATATTTCGTTAGCTTCTCTAATATTCCTGGTGCTTTGGGGTAAATATCGTTCGGTAGAAAAGTGGTGTCAACTCTTGGGTAGGTGATTAATTTTTGTTCGTATAGTTTCTGTGCGATTTTGAGCGTTTCATCGGCAGAAAGGCCAAACTTATTATTACAATGCACCTGTAATCCTGTTAAGTCAAAAAGCTTAGGTGCATATTCCTTTCCTTTTTTCTTAGCAACTGAGACGACTTCAAAGTCATTTTCTTTGACCTGGTTGGCAAAAGTCTCCCCGTCTTCTTTCTTTAAAAATTTCCCTTCCTCACAGTTAAATACAGTCTCTCTATACAGGGTTTGTAGTTCCCAGTAGGGTTGTGGCTGAAAATTTTGAATTTCTTTAAACCGATTAACGATCATGGCCAGTGTAGGCGTTTGAACTCTGCCAATGGACAGCACTTGTTTGTACCCACCATGTTTAACCGTATATAACCGGGTGGCATTCATTCCTAACAACCAATCTCCGATTGCTCGGGAATAACCAGCATAATACAAATTATCGTATTTCGCTGAGGGTTGCAATTTGTCGAAGCCTTCTTTGATGGCCTCTGTGGTCAAAGATGAAATCCATAAGCGTTTGACTTCCCCTTTATACCCCGCTTGTTCAATTACCCATCGTTGAATCAACTCTCCTTCTTGGCCAGCATCACCACAGTTGATCACCAGTGTAGCTGTATCAAATAGCTTTTTCACAATGTCAAATTGCTTCTTGACTCCCGGATTATTAACAATTTTAGTTTTGAATTTTTCAGGAAGCATCGGAAGGTGACTGAGACTCCAACTCTTCCAATGAGGTTCGTAATCGTTCGGCTCTAATAAGGTGCAAAAGTGTCCAAAAGTATAGGTAACGATATATCCGTTGCCTTCATAGTACCCCTCATGCCTATGATTAGCTCCTAGAACAGCCGCTATTTCACGGGCGACACTTGGCTTTTCTGCAATACAAACTTTCATCTGAAACAAAAATAGATAAAATAGCCTAAGCTCAACGGAGTGCAGGCGCTTTTAGGTTGTTCAAAATGAAGTAACCCCTGTGGATCAACCTGATAAAAATTACTTATCCGAAGTTTAGTTATTTCTGGATATCTGAAATTTGAAGGGATCCAAGGAAAGGAATATTTCTTTGGTTTTCTATCCCAGCGAGCTGCAATTGGGAAATGGACGGAATTACCAATGATCCACGGCCATCAAACCTTCTAATCCAGCATAATTTCATCTGTTTACAATAGTTTTTTAATTGTCAGAACTTGCCCCGGTTTATCGGGGTGGAATCTCGCATGGCTGATGATCGTCTAATCGCGTGACAATTGGGTCATGCTCGATTTCCTGATCTCTTATTTGATAAGCCTCTCCCATAACTAAAAATAACCCATCCTTGAATGAATTGCAAATGAATGCTGCTCGAGTAACCGACTAAAGTGTCGTTGATTTAGATGGGGTTTCAAATTTCAGTTAAACAGTATTCAAAATTTTGTCCATTTGTTTACATAAAGGGGGGATTTCAGAAGCCATTGCAAATGGCATATAAAAAAATTTCGACTTCAAAGTAGGTTAAGAATAAAAGGGTGTAGAGGATTCTACACCCAGTTGGGGGAAAAGAAAGTCCCACGTAGGCCTAATTTGCAATTACATCTTTTATCAACCAATAAGGATAGGTAAAAACCTCAATTTAAAAAATCTTATAAAATTCGTCCATGAATTTAATTTTTATTAAATTCATAGTTCATGATAAAATATAGATTTAGAAGTGGGATTCAGGCTAAGTAGGTGAAGATTAGCTGATGCAATTGAGGAAGAAAAAATCTATTAACCCTTTATAAAATTAAACTCGAATCCAAATGATCAAAGTACGTAATATCCTTATTTTACTTTTGGTGTCGGTCTATGCATGTACTGATGGAACCAAAACCTCCAACAGTAGTGCTGATTCCAATGAATGGAAACTTGTAATTTTGGACTCTATTCAGGTAGACTATTTAACTGAGGTAAGAGAAGGAATTTTTTCTAATGGAATAGGGCTTATTAAAACTTCGTCAAACAATGGTTTGATTAAGTTTGACTCATTAGGTACTATTTTGGTGAATAAAGAATTCCCGCAAGAAGGTCCCGAATCTGTTATGTTTTTAGAAACTTTGATTGAACATAAGGGAGAATATTTTGGGACAACTTCATTTAGTGACATGTATCATTTCGATGCCAATCTTAACATAAAGGAACGTTTGAAAATGCCTTTTATGGGTGAAGCCAGAGGAGGTGCCTATAACCGAAGAAATATTGCTGTCTGGAATGAGAAAATACTGCTTTGGTATCCGGGGCGAAACGGTATCAGCCCATACATTGACCACTTTTATAGAGACTACCCTTTTTTGGAACTCTATGACCTTAAAACAAAAACTTCAAAACCGGTAGTAAGAACCCCCAAGACATCACAATATAGTAGTGATGATTTTTTTGATCGGCCTGACATTAATTTCATTATAGAAAATGACAGTTTGTACCTTACCTTTTCCAATGAACCCCTCATACATGTGTATGCCATGGGGGATAGTATCCTTTGGAAAAGGAGTATTCCTATGAACCCAAGCGATTTTAAATTGATTCCAGGACAGAAAACACCTGTTACCTATCAAGAAAAATTAAAATGTATGAAGCTGGAATTAGGGGCATTTATTCTGATCAAGAGCATGTCATAGTTAGCTATCATGGTGGAATTGATGGAGATACTTTTGTGAATAATGACCTCATGGAAAGAGAGAATTCCCCTCGCTATCCTGAATTTCTTAAAAATTATCTTAAGATCTACAGACATGGACAGGGCTGGTCCAATGAATTGATTATCCCTTCAAAAATCAAAATAATTCTAAATATCGAGTCCGCAGATAAACCCTTCTATGCGCTCAGAAATGATGACTTTATAGGAGAGGAACAAGATTACCTTACTTTTTATAAACTTGAGCTGATGAGAAAATGAAATTTAAGTATTTAGCAATAGTTATTCTCTCTATCTCACAAATTGCATGTTCTGAAAAGAAGGTGTTAGATTTAGAGACTTTTTCCAACGAATGGGAACTCATAATCTTGGACTCTATTCAAGTAGACTATTTGGGGACTGTTGGTGGAGGAGATTTCAGAAATGGGAAAGGTGTGTTTTATCATTTTAAAGAAAATAAACTGATTGAGTTTAACTCAAGTGGTAGGATCCTTAATGAGACTTCTTACCCAAAAGATGGGCCACGAAAAGTTCAATATCCAACCCAACTAAAATACACAGAGGATGGAAGGCTTTTTGCAGCTAGTTTTATGGGCTGGCTGTATGAGTTAAATAAAGATTTATCCTTGAAGCAAGAAATAAAACTTTCATTTCTAAGCCAAGCAAACGACGGAGGGGGTTTTATTAGAAACTTAGCATTCTGGAACGATTCTTTAATCAGTTATTATCCGGGAAGAAATGGGGTTAATCCTTATGGTCCACATTTCATCCGAGACCATTTTCTGTTAGAAAAAATTGACCCTAATACAGGAGGATCAGTGCCATTAATTAAGATCCCAAGTACCTCAAGATATTCCTCAGACAAATATTTTGAAAGACCCATGGTCCAATTTGGAATATCGGGGAATAGACTTCACTTGGCTTTAAGCAATGAGCCATTGATTCATGCTTACGACTTAACAGATGGGGAAACCTACTTAAGTACTGTTGATTTTAAGCCTTCTAAATTTTTAGACAATGGAGAACATCCAGAAAAAAATCAATATATAGACTATTTTAAAATGCATGATGGAAGGATCAAGCAACTTTTTATGTCAGATAAAGGAACAGTTGTTTTTTATGAGGAAGGTATTGAGCAAGATGTTTTTATCCAAAATGAATTACAACTTCGGAACAACTTCCCCAAACACAAAGAATTTCAAAACCAGGTGCTGAAAATCATATACCAAGATTCTATTCTTTCCAATGAAATCATTGTCCCCTACAATATTGGTAGCATTTTAAATATTGAAAATTTAGATAAGCCCTTCTACGCCCTCAGAAATGATGACTTTATAGAAGAGGAACAAGATTACCTTACGTTTTATAAACTTGAGCTGGTGAGAAAATAAATTTAGGCTTTTAAAAACAGTACCCATCAGCAAGGGCAAACTACCAACCCCCCTCTAAAAAAGAAAAACCCTAACCTATTGAAAGTCAATAAGCCAGGGTTTTGTTCAGTAGAGAGTGGGGGATTCGAACCCCCGGTACGCTTTAAGACGTACGACAGTTTAGCAAACTGCTGGTTTAAGCCACTCACCCAACTCTCTATGTGTTGGTGAAGCATTTAAACAAATTAATTTTGATCCTTTATCGATTCAACCACCTATCTAAAATAAACAGGCCAATTGAAACGCTTCAAATCATAACTTAATAGTAATCCCGACCGCTTCCCGATCAGTGATGCAAATATAAACCAATATTCTGCAATTAAACAAAACCAAAAGAGGAAAAAAGAGTACTTTTTTACGGCTTTACTCGGAAAAAGTAGCTAATCGATTTTAAGCCAGCGGAATAAATTTTAACAATTTTAAACTTCCTTCCAATTAAATAATCCTTCTTTTAAAATCGCCCTAGAATTCCTTTCTTTGCAGCCTATACTATATTTCTTTAGAGATGAAAATTATTGCCATAGGCCGAAATTATGCGGCACATATAGAAGAACTTAACAATGAGAAGCCGGATGCTCCAGTAGTTTTTATGAAACCGGACACAGCTTTGCTAAGAAACAATGCTCCCTTTTACCATCCAGAATATTCTGAAAACATACACCATGAAGTAGAATTGGTCCTCAAAATAACTAAAGAAGGCAAATACATTCAGCAAAAGTTTGCACATAAGTATTACAATGAAATAGGTATTGGCATAGATTTTACTGCCCGAGACTTGCAGCAAAAATGCAAAGACAAAGGGCTACCATGGGAAATAGCCAAAGCTTTTAATGGTTCTGCCCCCTTGGGTGAATTTAAACCTGTGGCACTCTTCCCCGACTTAGCCAATATTAATTTCCACCTAGACATCAATGGTGAAAGACGCCAAACAGGTAATACCTCGCTATTACTTTTTCCATTTGATGTCATCATTGCTTATGTTTCTAAGTTTTTCACCCTGAAAATCGGTGACCTGATTTATACCGGAACACCTGCTGGTGTTGGCAAAGTAAATATAGGAGACAGACTAGAGGCTTATGTGGAAGATGAAAAATTGCTGGACTTTGAGATTAAATAAAACCCTAACCACCCTCCTATTCATTTCCCTTGCCATTGTCTTTCTTTCTCAAACGCAGAAAGGCTATTATCTCTTCCCCATCAAACCAGGCCAACAAAATTTTCTGGCTGGAAACATGAGCGAAATACGGAACAATCACTTCCACACTGGAATTGATATTAAAACCGAGGGCAGGCAAGGCTTGGCGGTCCATGCCTCAGCTGATGGGTATGTGTCTAAAATAAAAGTTTCCTCCTTTGGTTATGGGAATGTACTGTACCTGAAACATACCAATGGTTCAAGCACCGTATATGCCCATCTCAGGAGTTTTGAGTCTCCCATAGCAGAATACATGCAGGGGAAAATCTACGAGGCACGGGAGAATGAATTGGAATATACATTAGATCCAGGCGAATTGCCTATCTCTCAAGGAGACACGATCGCCTATTCCGGCAACACGGGTAGTTCTGGCGGTCCACACCTGCATTTTGAGATCAGGGATTCCTTGAACAGGGCCATTGACCCCTTACATGCTGGCTTCAAAGAAATTATTGATACCACCTCTCCCATTGCCCGAAGGGTAGCGATAAGCCCACTTACACCCGATAGTCGGGTCAATGGAATGTATCGCCGACAGGAGTTTTCACTTATTTATAGCTCAGGGGCATTTGAGGTACAGCCTACCATTAAAATCTCTGGAAAAGTAGGCATAGAAGTACTGGCTTATGATCAGCTGGATGAGATGTACAACAGGAATGGTTTTCCCATTTTTGAAATCTATGAAGAAGGTAAAAAAGTCTTCAAGGCAGACGTCAACGAGATAGATTTCAACATTGGCCGCCATATTCTATTACACACCTACCGCAACCGCTATACCCGCCTATATAAAAAACGTAACAATAAGTTTTCTTTCTATGAACCCGATACAGAACTAAGTGGTGCTATATCAGCTTTGCCCGGTGAAGAAAAATCCATCACTGTAAAATTGGTAGATGCCTATGCCAATGAATCCGCATTGAGAATCAAGTTTAGCGGTGAGCTGGCACCAATTGACCTGGATGGGGTAAACTATACTTCGGGCAATAGCCAGATGGAATACCAGGAAAATGTATTGATCCTAAACAGTACCGATGCAGAAGCTGGAGATCTTGCCATGGTATATGTTCATGGGCTAAGCATGGAATTGCCTTATGCGTATGTAGGGAGAAACAAACGAACCTACCTTTGGGACATGGCCTTGGGAATTCCCGACTCAATCAACCTTTGTTCAGAAACCCTTTTTCCAGAAGTTGTGGCAAGGATACCTGCAGGGCAAGAAACACTAATAGACAATGGGGAGGTAAAAATTATCTTTGAGGAGGAAAGCCTTCTAGACGATCTTTATTTAAGAATCGAAACTTTTGAAGACAGTGGAATGAAAGGCTTAACGCTCAATGATCAATTTGAATACCTTGGCCAACCCATTTCGGCAAGGATGAAAGTTGATAATTTTCAGGGGGATACTTCCAAAACCGACATGTATCAATTGTACAGAAACGGTCATAGAAATTTTCTAGGTGGCAACTGGCAAGGGCAGTTTGTTAATTTCAATACCAGGGTTTTTGGAGATTTTGTACTGGCAACAGACAGTATTCCTCCCACAATCCGTCCAGTACGTGTCAACACTAATGAAATCAGGTTTGTAATTAAAGACAATTTATCAGGAATCAAGGATTTCGAAGCGTGGGTAGATGGAAAATGGACCCAAATGAGATATGAGCACAAGCAGGCCATAATTTGGTCAGATCCCCTGCCAGGAACAGCCTTAAAAGGCGTGGTTCTCCTAAAAGTAAGAGATCGTGCAAATAACGAGGCCATTTATAAGGGAAACATTTAATTTATTCCGATATTTAAGGGCTAAAATCAATAGTAAAAATAAAAACTACAACTATGTCACTAGAAGTAGGCCAAACGGCACCTGACTTTGAGTCAAAAGATCAAGATGGAAAGGCTATCAAATTGTCCGATTTTCAAGGCAAAAAAGTAGTCTTGTACTTTTACCCAAAGGACAACACACCCGGATGCACTGCCCAGGCCTGTAATTTGAGAGACAACTATGAAAGTCTCCAGAAAGCTGGTTATGTAGTGCTTGGAATAAGCTCGGATGCAGAAAAATCTCATAAAAAATTTATAGAGAAATTTGAACTTCCCTTTCCGCTAATAGCCGATGAAGACAAGAGCGTACACGAAAAGTATGGTACTTGGGTAGAAAAAAACATGTACGGTAGAAAATACATGGGTACTGCCAGAACCACTTTTATTATTGATGAGAAGGGAATAATTGAAGAGATTATTTCAAAAGTAAAAACAAAAGAACACACCAATCAAATTATTAAATAATTCCAAATCAATGGAAAAAAAATCAACCGAACAATTAGAAGCAATTTGCTCCCAGGTAAGAAGAGATATTTTACGAATGGTGCATGCCTGTCAATCAGGTCATCCAGGAGCATCTTTGGGCTGTACGGAGTTTTTCGTAGCCTTGTATTTTGACCAAATGACCAATAACCCAGATTTTAATCTTGACGGACCTGGAGAAGACTTGTTTTTTCTTTCAAATGGGCATATTTCTCCCGTTTGGTATAGTGTTTTGGCCAGAAGCGGTTACTTTGAGACAAGTGAATTAAAAACTTTCCGCAAATTAAATAGCAGATTACAGGGACATCCAGCCACTGAAGAAGGGCTTCCAGGCATACGAATAGCCTCAGGTTCTTTGGGCCAGGGCTTATCTGTAGGCATAGGTGCTGCATTTGCGAAAAAAATCAATAAAGACGACAAAACTGTCTATGTCCTTATGGGAGATGGAGAGCAGCAAGAGGGACAAATCTGGGAGGCAGCTTTAAGTGCACCTCACCATAAATTGGACAACTTGATCGCAACAATAGATCTTAACGGACAACAAATAGATGGACCTACCAAGGACATCATAAACTTGGGAGATCTGAAAGCCAAGTGGGAAGCATTTGGCTGGGAAGTCATCGTGACTGAGCATGGCAATGATATGTCAGGCGTAGTTAAAGGACTGGAAAAAGCAAAAAGTCTCCTTGGAAAAGGAAAACCAGTACTAAACCTGTTACATACCGACATGGGCTACGGAGTAGATTTCATGGTTGGCACCCACAAATGGCATGGAGTAGCTCCAAATGACGAGCAACTTGAAAATGCCTTAGGACAACTGAAAGAAACACTTGGTGATTATTGATTTCGGTGATAACAGATCTAAAAAAGTTTGAATAATGGAAAATAAATTGGATACAAAATATACATACACCGAAAAAAAGGACACCAGGTCCGGTTTTGGTGATGGCCTACTAGAAGCTGGTAGAAGAAATGAAAACGTAGTAGCGCTTTGCGCAGACCTTATTGGTTCATTGAAAATGGGTGCCTTCCAAAAGGAATTCCCTGAGCGTTTTTTCCAAATGGGTATCTCAGAAGCCAATATGATAGGAGCAGCTGCAGGTTTAACCATTGGAGGAAAAATACCTTTTACAGGTACATTTGCCAACTTTTCTACAGGCCGTGTATACGATCAAATCAGACAGTCAGTAGCCTATTCTGAAAAAAATGTGAAGATTTGTGCCTCTCACGCTGGTCTTACTTTGGGAGAAGATGGTGCTACTCACCAAATCCTGGAAGACATCGGCATGATGAAAATGCTTCCAAATATGACGGTTATAAATCCTTGTGATTACAACCAAACAAAGGCAGCAACCATTGCCATTGCTGAGCATGAAGGTCCTGTATATTTACGATTTGGCAGACCAAAATGGCCTATTTTCACTCCAGAAAACCAGGAATTTGAAATAGGTAAAGCCTGGAAAATGATCGAAGGAACGGATGTTACTATTTTTGCCACAGGACATCTTGTGTGGGAAGCGGTAGAAGCTGAAGCAATCCTAAGAGCAGAAGGCATCTCTGTTGAGCTAATAAACATACATACCATCAAGCCATTGGATACTGAAGCCATCCTGAAATCTGTTGCTAAAACAGGTTGTGCAGTAAGTGCAGAAGAACACCAATTCAATGGTGGCTTGAATGATAGCATCGCTCAGACGCTCATCAGAAACCAACCTGCCCCTCTTGAATTCATAGGTGTAGACGATTCTTTTGGAGAATCTGGAAAACCTGAAGAGTTATTGGAAAAATACGGTTTGAATGCTAAAAATATTGTTGAAGCAGCTAAAAGAGCTATTTCAAGGAAATAAGGTATTTAAAATTGAAATTAAGCGGAGAAAATTCTAAATTTTCTCCGCTTTTTTTGTTTTAAAGTGTTACAGATTAAAATTTTAATGGATACAAGGGTAGATCACCTTCACATCCAATACTAATAAATTGCCACTTTAAAATATACTTCAGCCACTTATGAAGTAGACACTTGATAAGCTCAGGCTTATCTTTTACTTTTATAAGTAACTAACCTTTTATCTTCCAATGAAACATTTATCCATTGCTCCAGTTGTCCTTTTACTATTTTCGGTAATATTTTTATTTGCTGAAGTGCCTATAGGCAAGGCACAAATCCTAACCTTCGAAAAAAAGGATGCTGGCGTACTTTTACTTTCGGATGGAAAACCTAGGTTGTTTTACCAAAAGGAAATGATAAGTCAAAATGGCGAATACCCGAGGGCAAATTACCTCCATCCAGTATTTGATACCAAAGGAGAAATCGTTACGGAAGATTTCCCTAAAGACCATTTGCACCACAGAGGGATTTTCTGGACCTGGCATCAGCTATGGGTAGATGATTTGAGGATTGGTGACCCTTGGATAAGTGATGGAGTTGAATGGGAAGTCAAGAAGATGAAAACCAAAATTCATCCCAATAATTCAGCTACCATTGAGGTTAAAGTAATTTGGAAAGGCAACAAAGTCCTGAAAAAAAACCTTATTGAAGAAAACACTGTCATCACTTATCAGCCTATTGGATCACAAGCTTACAAAATAACCTTTGACATTACATTAAAGCCTTTGATCTCCGGAGTGCGTATTGGAGGTTCTCAGGATGCTAAAGGGTATGGAGGTTTCTCACCAAGACTCAAGTTATCAGAAACCGTCGGTTTTTATGATGTGAATGGACCCATAACGCCAGACAATCTACCTGTATCAGGAGGAGATTGGATGAATATTACAAAGAATGGCCCTGATGACCCAGGTGTTGTTATAATGGGCGAACCAGACATGCTCCCCTCCTATCAAGGATGGATTCTTCGAAAACGAAACAGCATGCAAAACATGGCATTCCCAGGTCAAGAACCTTTACTATTAGATAAAAAAGAACCTTTACACTTCAGAAATCAATTGATCGTTCATCAAGGAATTTCCAATCAAGAAATAAAAAATCAGTACAGGATATTCAGGAACCAATCCTCTCAATAAAATTTGGAATAAAAAAAGCAATGGTCAATGACCATTGCTTTATAGTTGGTTGTTTTTAATAGGGTATTAGTCCGACGTTATTTTTTAACTGGTTCAGCTATTTCTACTGGTGCTTCCATTTCTACTACTTCTTTACCCATAGCATCAAATGTCTTTTTGATTTGTTCACCAGGCGTTTCTGATTCAAATTTTATCAGATATTGAACCTGTGCTTCTTCCATCACTTGATGGGCTTCAGCAATTTTTAGGTCCTTCAATTGCAAATCATTCTGAATTGCTTCTTTTACTTTTTCAGGAAGACTTTCAGGATCAATTTTTGTTGTTTCTTGGTACCATTCTTGAGATACAGGTACTACGGTTGATCCAGCATTTGCAAAAGCAAAAACAGTCATTGCGGCGACACTCAAAATTAACTTTTTCATGACATTTTAAATTTATTGGTTAAATAATAATTGGTTAAACAATACTTTTTAAATATTATTTTCAATTATACTTAGCCAAATCCTGTGCCAAGTAATTTTTAAACTATTAATTTAAATTAAAAAGTGCTTTAAACCCTATTAAACAAGGCTTTTAGTTAATCAGAAGAAATGGTGAGCCTTAGGTGACCTATATCCTAACAGCATAAAAATGTGGAGTAAGCTCCACAAACTGTAAAAAACCTTAACATTTTACACACAATTACACGAAAGGCTATTTTATTGTATAAAAAGTATATTTTTAATTTGAATAGTATAAATAATTCTGCTATTCAGAAAAACAGGCTGAAAAATGATACAAGAATTGAAAAAGAGAAGGATTTAAGATTGATCTCTCAAGTTTGCCAGCTACTCTTATTATTTCTTATGGTCCGGTTTGCTATTTTTCAATTCCTTCATCAAGTCCTCCAAATAATCAATTTGCACTTCCTGGACTTCAAGGAGCTTTTTATTTTGATGTACCAAAAGATGATCAATTTTCTCATTCAGCAGCTGAATTTCAAGTTCGGACTTAAGGTTGATTTTATAATCTAGCTCAGCCCTCTGCCTGTCTTTCTGTCCCTGCCGGTTTTGGCTCATCATAATAATCGGTGCCTGTATAGCTGCAATACAGGAAAGCATTAAATTCAACAATATAAAAGGATAGGGATCAAAAGTATTGCTGGCAAGCAACCATATGTTTGCTATGATCCACAAGGTTAAAAATGAAAAGAAAGCAATAATAAAGGTCCAACTCCCCCCGAAAGAGGCGATTTTATCCGCCATCCTTTGCCCTAAGGTTATAGCGGTATCAATGTCCTCTTGTAAGTTTTCAGAAAGTATGGAATTGTTACGGATAGCATCCATAACATCCTTGTCTATGGCAGCCAAATCTCCTTTTTCTTGTTCTATGAGTTTGGTTAAGTAAAGCCGCCGGTATTTATTAAGCTCTCCAATTGAAATAATGCTTTCTCTAGAAAAGTCAGGGTATTGAGATTTAATAAAATCGAAAATTCCGTCCCGGATTTCATTCCCATTGACAACTTCCCCTCTATTGATCTCCTTTTTTGATAAATGGCTCTTGTTCATTTTAATATAGGGTTTGCAACCCCTCGTTATGCCTTGTTTAGCAATCAATTTATGGATTTCCATCAATAGACCAAAATAAGCATTGGTAAACTTGTAAAGACATTCATTTTCTTTTTTAGAATAGCGCAAACCATTACATGGTAGCTTCAGATTATAAACCCAATAAGGTCTCTCAGCCTAGGAGGCTGCTATTTTTAATAAACTTAAGGTATTTATAATTCTTCTATTTAAAAATAATACCTCAGGGCAAGGCTTGGCTGGTCCAGAAAACCATCCACTTCAAAACCCCAACCATTGTCCTGATAGTTGCTATTATTTTGACCGGCATCTATTCGTTTATTATAAAACTTAAAAATTGACCTTCTATAAATATTAGTTCAAAGCTAAATTTTTCACTTGGAAAATAAGCCAATCCCAGGTTCCCGAAAAGACCGAATTGATTTACTTTTTGCCGGTAAGAATATAACAACTCTTCATCGGCATTAACTGATTCAGTGAAATAATCAGTCCATGAATACCTTAACCCATAGGTCGCTAGCATAAATAATTTGGGGCGGATTTCAATGTGTTTTCTTAACCCTACAAAAACATCCAATTCTTTTCTTTTCAATCCAGGAGAATTGCCATTTTGATTAGTGTTATTACTTTTTCGCGTATAAAAACGTCCACCACCTATGATACTGAACTGATCTTCAATAAAGTAGGAATAGCTAGGTGTAAACCTAAAGTAATCATCTTCCTGGCTTCTCTCATCAAAAAAATCTACAGACCTATCACTCCAACCGAATTCCAATCCCACAGAATGATTTCCTTGCGAAATCTGGGCATTTGCCTCTTGACCCATGGAATAAATTCCCAAGTAAACAAAAAGGATTAAAAACTTCTTCATTGGTCCTTCTGGTTAATGAAATAAACGATCCCTATACTGTTGGCGGTGATTAAATCAAAGGCAATCCGCTTATCATCATATTCCTGATTTGTACCTGAATTGGTATAGGTGTAATTATAAACGAGTCCACCCAAAGTCATTTCTACCATCCATTTTCCATTGATCCTGTAGGATGCTCCGGGAGCTAATGAAAACCCCAAATAATTGGGATTGTTTTCTCCTTTAAAGGTCCTATTAAACATCGCTTTGGGTTCTAGAAAAAGATAAAAATTGTCGATTACAGGAAAATACCTTCTGTAAAACAAGCCTATACCTCCTTTAACATTTTCAGAGATAATTTTTGTATTCATTGAAGTGGTAGTGGCACTTCTGAAAAAACTAACTTGAGGAATAACACCTATCACAGATCGGTCAGAAATAAAATAACCCAAATTTGGATTAAGATTTATACTGTACTGGGAGGAACTGCCTGGATTTGAGCTTTCTCTGGTATCTATGGAAAGCCCAAAGTTACCCCCAACATACAGATCTCCTTTATCAAATTGGGCAAAGGCACTGGAAATCCCTGAAATAAAAAAGAGCAATAAGAGACAGTGTTTCATATAAAAGATTTGTGTAAAAATTTATGAATTTTATTACTTATTTAAATAGTTAAATACAATCTGAATACCCTACGAAATACTTAGTCTGACAGTTGTGGATTACTACTGATTTTTTCTTTTTAACGTTATAATTCTGTAATAGCTCTTTGCCCCAAAACATTCCAAGGTTTGGGATCTAGGGAAAATCAGTTGACATCCTCTTTTAAGCCAAAAAATACTATTGAATAAATCAATCCAATAAGTCCCTAGTTTTCAAATGTTTTGGCTTTAAGTATAAGAAGTGAAAATTCTCCCTCCCACTCTCCAGTTTCACATCCAGCATAGCAAGTGGCTATCGTCTAAAACCCTCTCCATATAATTTAGGCCTAGCCCTCTCCTCTTTGAAAGGAAAACCTTATATTTGCGCCTCGATAATCAGGAAGCAATTGACAATATGGATATTCAAGAAAGCATTTTAAAGACAATAGCGGAGGCCTTTGAGCAACTATTTAATCATAAAGTAGACAGTGAAGACCTAAGCCTTCAACCTACAAGAAAAGAATTTGAAGGCAGCTATACCTTTGTGCTTTTCCCCTATCTAAAAATAACCAAAGGTTCTCCTGAACAATCTGGAGAGAAAATTGGTAATTATTTGAAAGAAAACCATCCTTCAGTGGCTGATTTCAATGTAGTCAAGGGGTTTCTTAACATTAGTCTTTCTTCTGCTTTTTGGATAGAGCTTCTTTCCCAAATGATGACGGAGGAAACTCCTGGACATTTTGCGCCAAGAAATCAAAAGGTAATGGTCGAATACAGTTCACCAAACACCAACAAGCCACTGCATTTGGGACATTTAAGGAATAATTTCCTAGGCTTTTCAGTTTCTAATATACTCAATGCCTATGGCTATGAAGTCATTAAAACCAACCTGGTAAATGACAGAGGCATACACATTTGCAAGTCAATGGTCGCTTACCAAAAATTGGGAAATGACGAGACACCAGAGATGGCTGGAATGAAAGGTGACCACCTTGTAGGTAAGTACTATGTTCTTTTTGACCAAGAGTACAAAAGGCAAATCAAGGAGCTAATGGATGCAGGGATGACTGAGGAGCTAGCTAAAAAAGAGGCGCCTTGGATGAAAGAAGCACAAGAATCCTTGGTGAAGTGGGAATTGGGAGATGAAGAAACGGTCAGTCTTTGGAAGAAATTAAACAACTGGGTGTATCAGGGCTTCAATGAGACCTACAAAAAGATGAATGTTTCTTTTGACCAGTATTATTATGAGTCAGACACCTACCTTTTGGGTAAAGACATTGTAACCGAAGGACTGGAAAAAGAAGTATTCTTCAAGAAAGAAAATGGCTCTGTTTGGGCGGATCTAAGCAATCAAGGGCTAGATGAAAAACTTGTCCTGAGAGCTGATGGCACTTCCGTATACATGACACAGGACATGGGAACTGCTGACCTAAAATTCAAAGACCATGCTATAGACAAGTCTGTATACGTAGTGGGCAACGAACAAGATTATCACTTTGAAGTCTTGTTTAAAATCATGGGCTTATTGGAACGGCCTTATGCCAATAACTTATTCCACCTTTCCTACGGCATGGTAGACCTGCCATCAGGAAAAATGAAATCCCGTGAAGGAACAGTAGTAGACGCCGATGACCTGATTCAGGAAATGGTAGATACTGCACGAAGCCACACGCAAGAACTCGGTAAAATAGATGGCTTTAGCCAAGAAGAAGCTGAGAAACTGTACGAGATGTTGGGTTTAGGAGCTATCAAATATTTCCTTCTGAAGGTAGACCCTAAGAAGAGGATGTTGTTCAACCCTCAGGAGTCCATTGAATTCCAAGGCAATACTGGCCCATTTATCCAATATACCCATGCACGTATTGCTGCCATTTTAAGAAAAGCAGATCAAATCGGTTTGGATTATAGCAGCAATAACTTTGATGGATTGGGCGAATTGGAAAATGTTGAAAAGCAATTGGTATTCATGCTTGCCGATTATTCAAAAAAAATAGCCATGGCAGCGGAAGACCTTTCTCCAGCAGTTATAGCCATGTATTTGTTTGATTTGGCCAAGGAGTATAACAGATTTTATGCGGAACTTCCTATATTTAGTGAAGCCAAAAATGAAGTCCAGTCCTTTAGGGTTACTTTATCAGATAGAGTAGCTAAAACAATCAATGCTGGAATGAAGTTATTGGGAATAGATGTACCACAAAAAATGTAATTATGAAATCAATTTTCTACGTTTTTGCTATAGCCATGGTCGCTTTACAGTTTCCCATGCAAAGTTCTCAAATAAGCACTTCAATCAAGTCAGGTTCTCAGCACAATTTAAGCTCAAAGATCATGGAGGAAAACAGTAGTATTTATGATTTCACCATGAATGATATCGATGGTAATCCTGTTGATTTGGCACAGTATAAAGGAAAAAAATTATTGCTTGTCAATGTTGCTTCAAAATGCGGATACACCCCACAGTATACTGAACTGCAAGAACTCTATGAGACTTATAAAGGTAAACTGACAATACTAGCCTTTCCAGCCAATAATTTCGGAGGGCAAGAGCCGGGAACCAGTGAGGACATCAAGTCCTTTTGCACAGAAAACTACGGCATTTCTTTTCCAATCTTTGAGAAAATCTCTGTCAAAGGGGTAGACAAACACCCACTTTACAGATGGCTATCCGACAAGGACATGAATGGCTGGAACAATGATGAACCAAATTGGAATTTCTGCAAATATTTCATCAATGAAAAAGGTGAATTGCTGAAGTTCTTCCCTTCTGCTGTAAAACCAATGGATGATGAGATAATAAAATTGATTAATTCTTAAGCATACTGTCCAATCCAAATTTTAAGCATTGATAAATTAGCAACATTTCCAGGTGTGAAATGTTGCTACCTCATTTACAATTATTAAATATTATTAAAGTTGATCATTACCACCAAAAGACAAGCATGGATCCATGCCCTTAGACTGAGAACACTCCCACTTGCATTATCGAGTATATTCATGGGGAGTTTTATAGCTTTTCAAATGTCTGGGTTCAGGTGGTCAGTATTACTATTGGCAGCAATCACAACTACACTGCTACAGATTTTGTCTAACCTGGCCAATGACTATGGCGACAGCATCAATGGCGCAGATCATGCTGGCAGAAAAGGACCTGTAAGGGCTGTTCAATCAGGACTCATCAAGGCTTCTGAAATGAAAGTAGCAGTAATTATTTTCTCAGTCCTATCCTTAATCAGTGGCTTGGTATTGTTAATCATCGCACTGGAAGACATTTATAAATTTCTTTTGTTTTTGGGCATTGGTATTTTAGCCATCATCGCGGCCATCGCCTATACTTCAGGAAAAAAACCTTATGGTTATGCCGGTTTAGGTGATATATCCGTGTTTTTATTTTTTGGTTGTGTCGGCGTCATGGGCACCTTTTACTTGCATACCTTAACTTTTGACCCTGCGCTTTGGTTGCCAGCAGCCTCAATTGGGCTCTTAAGTACAGGTGTTTTGAACATCAATAATATTAGGGACATAGCATCTGATAAAGCCGCAGGTAAACTTTCCATACCAGTAAGGATAGGAAAAAAAGCAGCCCAAAAGTACCACTGGGCGCTTATTATTACTGCATTGTTATTGTTATTGGCATTTATTATAATTGAGCATGCCTACGGGGCATTGGCCTTTTTATTTATGGCGCCAACCATTTTAAAGACTGGTTGGGCAGTTGGAAAGTTTGAGACCCCTGAAAAACTAGATCCTTATTTAAAGGTAATGGCCTTATCTACACTCTTTTGCGTATTATTTTTCGGAATAGGATGGATGATTTTTTAAAGTATTGATCCATTTTGCACCTAAAATTGGTTACTTTTATGTAGTTTAACTGAAATATTAAATTTAACAGCACAAATTCTATGAAAAGTATTTTAGTACCTTACGATTTTTCAGAAGAGGCTGAATATGCCTTTGAACTCGCTCAAGAATTAGCTACCAAAGCTGCCTGTAAACTTAAGCTGATACACATCATCGAAATCCCTACTTCTCAAAACTTTAACACCATGGGTGAAGTAAGTATGGGAGAAAATTTTATTGATAAAATCTACATGGTAGATTTGGTTAATAAACGGAAAGAACAATTTAAAAAACTAGAGGAAGCCCATTCAGGCAAAGCCTATAAATTCAGCACAAGCTTATCTTTTGGTAATCCTTATGCTGGCATATCAGGCGAAATAACAGAAATAGAAGCTGATCTGGTAATAATGGGTTCCAAGGGTTCAAGTGGACTTGAAGAAATACTCATAGGCTCGAATACTGAAAAAGTAGTAAGGCACTCAGCATGTCCTGTTATTACTGTCAAAGGGCAGGTAAGTTCAGATTCCATTAAAAAGATTGTATTCGCGAGTGATTTCAGTGAAAATAGCAAAAAAGTAATCAAAAAGTTAAAAGTGCTTCAGGAATTGCTTGGTGCAGAAATAAGGCTTGTAAAGATAAACACACCTAATTCTTTTGAGAAATCCGTTGCTTCAATGGATAAAATCAGTGCATTTATTAAGGCCAATAATTTAGAAAATGCAGGAATTGACATTTTCAATGCTGACAGCGAAGAAGAAGGAATTAATGAATTTGCAGACTTCATAGAGGCCGATCTCATCGCCATGTCTACACATGGTAGAACCGGATTCTTACACCTCTTAGGGGGCAGTATAGCCGAAGATGTGGTCAATAGTTCTAAAAAGCCAGTATGGACGATGAAGTTCAAAAAATAAAGAGAGCATATGGGTAGAAAAAAGAGCAACGATTGGAAGCAGAGAGATGGGGTAGTTTATTCTACGGCAAACAACTTTGATTTTGATACAAACAATAATGGGGATGAAAGCACACTTCCACCCCAACAACAAAATTTAAAGGTCTTATTAGACAAGAAATCAAGAGGTGGAAAACAAGTTACACTTGTAACTGGCTTTATTGGGCAGGAGGATGATTTGAAAACTTTAGGTAAAGACCTGAAAGGAAAATGTGGTGTAGGAGGAAATACCAAGGATGGTGAAATTCTAATCCAGGGTGACCAAAGAGACAAAGTAATGGATTACTTGATAGGAATAGGCTATAAAGCCAAAAAGTCCGGTGGTTAAAAACCGGACTTTTATTTTTTTAACAGCTTATAAAACATTAAGTTAGCTCACTGAATTATTTCACCGTCAATTTGGGCTATTTTACCGACGGTAGTTGCGTGTTCATCGACTAATTTTTAGTTGTTTTTATATTATTTTTAAATTTGTGTATTAATTTTTATAACCCGGTAAATCCGGCAAAGTGTGGAGATACGTATAGTATCGAAGCATTTACAGCAAATAGAAACAGCAATAATGGGACAGTTTAGATTATTGAGCTTTAGCGGAAATTTATACAACTTAAAAAATGACGCTTTTTATTTGAGTACAGAGGAAAACAAGCAGTTGCTTTACACGCTAAAATCCTGGCCAGAAATCAAAGAATTAATTATTCTTTCAATTCCAGAACGAACTGAAATAATATACTTCAGTGATTTAGATCTTGAAGAAAGAATATTTGAAGCGATAACTGATGCTACTTTAAGTGGCGGTATGCCTATTAAAAGTGAATTCCACCAAACTTCTGACGAAGAAAAATTATTAATCCACCTATCAGAGCTTTGTTTTGGTGTTCAGTCTTCTAATTATGGGACCACTCCATTGTTCCCAAGATTTATCCAGGCATATAATTTATCGCTAGAAAATGGGATGGTAGGTGAATACCTTGAAAGATGGTGGAATAATTTAATAGCAACCAATAAACGCATCAAAGAACAAGTCGATTACCAATTGCCTAATTTTTCAATAACCTATACTGTATCAGATTTAATAACTGAGTTGGTGAAGAGTGTAAAACATCCAAAAATCGCAATTATAGGATTAAATGCGTTAAGCAAAAGGATTTACAAAAACCTAACGAGTAAAGGTTTCAATAAGATTACCATAGTAGATAAAAGCATTGCACCGTTTTCAACATTGCCAGAAATGGATTTAAACAACTTTATCTTTGAGCCCATGTCAGAGGTTGAAAACGTGATTAATAAAAATGACATTCTAATTTCCACTTTAGAAAATTCACTGCAAATACTTCATCCAGCTTACTTTCAGAAAGATTTTGACACCACCAAAATTTTCATTGATCTGTCTATAAAAAGTAATTTAACAGCTATTTTCAATGAAAACCACCAAGTGATTCCATTTAATCTGACAGATATTTACAAAATAGTAGAGCAGAAAATGGAAATTAATAAAAAGTGGCTAAAAAAAGCCAAGCCAATTATTTCAGAAATGAATTTGGAATTTTTTCATTGGATAGATGATAAAAAAGGTCAGGAAATGCTGACTTTAGCCAATGAACTATTAGTCAAAAATATCAACAATAGTCAATACACTAAGGTTTTAATCGCTGACGAGCCATTTTTTAAGGCCGTAATGTCTGATAATCATATCAATAAAATCCTGTTGAAAAAATCAATTGCAAGAATAAAAAGCAATGCTCAATACAAGGACATCATCAATTATGATAAAATAGTAAATGATTTTTATCAGTACAACTAGCTTCGAGACTCATAAAACTGCCGGTTTGCCAGTCTTCTTTTTATAATCACGTTACGAACGAATTGTTATTTTTTAAGTTGAAAAGTCTCTAAATCGATGGGATTCCAATTAAATTGGTTGAAGCCAGGTGGCTAAGAATACCCTAAACAATCGTTTTGACGATCAAGGAAGGAATGGAAATAATATTAAGCGTATTTGCTTTCCTATCGATACGCCTGTAACTATTTAAAAAAGAATAAAAAGAGACTCTTTTTATCACAGTAAACATCATTTTTTTTTGCAAGTTTGCAATAGCTGACTAAATTTGCATTACTATGATGAATACAGGAAGTTTACGCTTTACCTTAATATTTTTATACCCGGCAAATGCACATAAGCATCATGCAGGTCATCATTGCTCCTAAATGGAGGTTTCCCCTCTATCTAATCTCCTACCCCGGGGGAAACAAATCAAACTAAATATATTCTAAGTATTTATTGTATACATTATTCCATGGAAAACATTATCAGGATTGCCGTTCAAAAAAGTGGGCGTTTAAGTGACGATTCTCTCAAACTCATCAAAGAGTGTGGCATTAAATTTCATAACGGCACAGGTAAATTAAAATCTTCTTCAACCAATTTCCCTATAGAATTTTTATTTCTAAGAGATGATGACATTCCAGGATATGTTGCCGATGGTATTGCCGATCTAGGTATAGTAGGAGAAAACGAGCTTGTTGAAAAGGACAAAAATGTCAATGTTCTTAAACAATTGGGCTTTTCAAAATGCAGGCTTTCTTTGGCTATCCCAAAAGGAGAATCTTACCCAGGTATCGAATATTTTGAAGGCAAAAACATTGCTACCTCTTACCCTAAAATTCTTGGTGATTACCTTAAAAAGGTAAATATCAAAGCTGATATTCATGAAATTAGTGGATCAGTTGAAATTGCTCCAAGTATAGGCTTAGCAGAAGGCATATGTGACATTGTCAGTTCAGGATCTACCTTGATGATGAATGGGCTTAAAGAGGTGGAAGAAATTTTCCAATCGCAAGCCGTTCTTATAAGTCATAAAGGCATCAATACTGCGAAGCAGGCTTCAGTTGAAAAGTTACTATTCAGAATGGATGCTGTCCAAAAGGGCAAAAAGAACAAATATGTCCTTTTGAATGCACCAAATGCTTCTTTGGACAAAATAGTATCCTTAATACCTGGTATGAGAAGTCCAACCATTCTGCCTTTGGCTGAAGAAGGTTGGTCCTCTGTTCATTCTGTCATTAGTGAAGACCAATTTTGGGAAAATATTGAGGAACTAAGAAATGCTGGAGCACAGGGTATTTTGGTTGTTCCCATTGAGAAGATGCTTATTTAGGAATAGATTGAACACTGATGAGAAATAGCATCAATTCATTAAGTGAGCAATGGATTGAATTTTCTCATTACAAAATTCATAGCGTATGAAAATCCTGGTCAACCCTGACAAAAAGATCTGGAAGAAAGAACTGGCAAGACCTGTTCAAAAAACCAAAGACATAGAAAAGATCGTAAAACCGATCATGAAAAAGGTGAAGCGACAGGGAGACAAAGCCCTTCGTAAATTCGCCTTTGAATATGACCATGTGGAAATTGACTCCATAATGGTAGATCCAGTGGACATAAAAAATTCTGGAAAGCAAGTTGATAAAGCACTTAAAGATGCGATCAAAACAGCCAAGTCCAATATTGAAAAATTCCATAAATTACAGGAATCGCCCCCTTTAAGCACCGAAATTATGAAAGGGGTGACTTGTATGCGTAGAAGTGTTGCCATTCAAAAGGTGGGCTTGTATGTACCGGGCGGTACAGCACCGTTGTTTTCCACCGTACTTATGCTTGGCATACCTGCAAAACTAGCAGGATGTGAAGAAATTATTCTTTGTACCCCTCCAGATCAGAAAGGCCAAGTTCATCCGGCCATTTTATATGCTGCCAAATTGATTGGCATCACCAAAGTAATAAAAGCTGGAGGTGCTCAAGCCATTGCAGCCCTTGCCTATGGAACAGAAACAGTTCCGCGTGTAGACAAAATATTTGGTCCTGGAAATCAGTATGTAACTGCAGCAAAACAGTTGGCAGCTAAAAAAGGAGTAGCGATAGATATGCCTGCTGGCCCTTCTGAAGTTTTGGTTTATGCAGATGAAACCGCCATTCCAGCCTTTGTAGCTGCAGATTTACTATCTCAGGCAGAGCATGGTGCTGACAGCCAGGTTATACTGGTTTGCCCTTCAGAAAAAATAGTGGATAATATCATTGTTGAAGTCAATGCTCAACTGGAACATTTACCACGTCAGAAAACAGCGAGGAAAGCATTGGAAAACAGTGTAGCGGTAGTGATTGATGACATGGACATTGCTCTGGAACTAATTAACGAATACGCTCCCGAGCATTTGATCATCAATATTAAGGAAGAAGACAAAGCGGTAAAAGGAATTATAAATGCCGGATCAGTATTTATAGGGAATTTCACGCCAGAATCTGCCGGAGACTATGCTTCTGGCACCAACCATACCCTACCTACCAATGGCTATGCAAGAAGCTATTCCGGTGTTTCATTGGACAGTTTTGTGAAGAAAATTACTTATCAAAAAATTACTGAAGAAGGGCTAAGAGGTTTGGGTCCCGTAATAGAAGTAATGGCAGAGAATGAACAACTTATGGCCCACAAACAGGCTGTCAGTATACGTTTAAATTACCTGGATAAAGAAAAAAAATAGATGGCATTTGATCTTCAAAAGTTGCTTAGGCCGCATATAGCTTCCTTGAAACCTTACTCTTCCGCTAGGGATGAATATACAGGTAAAGAAGGGATATTTCTAGACGCGAATGAAAACGCTCTAGGTTCAGTATCAGAACAACCTTTCAATAGGTATCCGGATCCTTATCAGTCCAAGTTAAAGGAGAAACTAGGTGCAATTAAGCAGGTACCACCTTCCAATATTTTCTTGGGCAATGGAAGTGATGAAGCCATAGACTTGTTATTCAGGGCCTTTTGCAGACCAGGAATTGACAATGTTATCATTATGCCTCCAACCTATGGCATGTATGAAGTAAGTGCTGGCATTAATGATGTGGCAACAAAGAAAGTTTCTCTTTCCCCTACATTTGACATGGAGGTACAAAATGTGCTTGATGCAGTAGATGGTAACACTAAAATCATATTCATTTGCTCTCCAAATAATCCTAGCGGCAATAAAATTGATCGTCAAGCTATCTATCAAATTCTATCCAAATTTGATGGTTTGGTAGTAGTAGATGAAGCCTATATTGACTTCAGCGATGAGCCTAGCTTTAGCCTGGAATTGAGCCAATACGCCAATTTGCTCGTCATGCAGACGCTATCCAAAGCTTGGGGCTTGGCAACGCTACGTCTGGGAATGGCTTTTGCCTCCCTGGAAATAATTGGCATACTCAATAAAATTAAACCGCCTTATAATATTAGTGGTTTGACCCAAGACACCGTATTAGAAGCCATTGGCAATACCAAGCAATTGGAACATATGGTTAAGGAAATACTTTCTCAAAAAGAAAAGTTACAGCTTGCACTAGAAGCAATTCCTGAAGTTGAAAAGGTCTACCCTTCTTCGGCTAATTTTCTATTGGCAAAAGTACCCCAGGCCAATCAGGCCTATCAGCAATTAATTGATAAAAAGATAATCGTCCGAGACCGGTCAAAAGTACAACGTTGCGAAGATTGTTTGAGAATAACAGTGGGAAGTGAAGCGGAAAACACACAGTTGATCAATGCTTTGAAAGAGGTCCTTAGGAATATTACTAACAAGCACTAGAAAAGATTGAAGCATGAAAAAAAAGCTATTATTTATAGATAGGGATGGCACAATCATTAAAGAGCCACCTACAGATTATCAAGTAGATAGTTTAGAAAAACTTGAGTTTATACCCCGTGCAATTAGCAACCTGGTCAAAATAGCCGAGGAAGGTGACTTTGAGCTTATACTTGTCACTAATCAGGATGGCTTGGGTACGGATTCCTATCCTGAAAACACCTTTTGGCCAGCACAATTCAAAATGCTTAAGACCCTGGAACAGGAAGGCGTATTTTTCAAGGAAATCCATATTGACAAAACCTTTGAACATGAAAATGCACCGACCAGAAAACCTGGTACCGCCATGCTCACAGCCTACCTCAATGGAGATTACGATCTGGAAAACTCTTATGTTATAGGTGATAGGGAAACGGATGTAACCCTGGCTGAAAACCTTGGAACCAAATCCATCTTTTTTGGGAAAGAGGTAGTCAAAAATGCGGACAAGAGTGTTGACAATTGGGATGCCATTTATGAGTTTCTAAAGCTTCCCCCAAGGAAAGCAGAAGTCATCCGCAAAACCTCTGAAACCAATATAGCCATTCAATTGAATCTCGATGGCTCAGGCAAAAGTACCATAAGCACAGGACTACCTTTCTTTGACCATATGCTAGATCAGCTGGCAAAACATGGTGGCTGTGACCTGGATATTAAAGTTGAAGGAGACTTGCACATAGATGAGCACCATACAATAGAAGATACTGGCTTGGCACTTGGCGAGGCCTATCTGAAAGCCATGGGGGACAAAAAAGGCATCTACAGGTATGGCTTCTTATTGCCTATGGATGATTGTTTGGCTCAAGTAGCCATAGACTTTGGTGGTCGACCCTGGATCGTATGGGATGCTGATTTCAAACGTGAAAAAATCGGAGACATGCCAACGGAAATGTTCTATCATTTCTTCAAGTCTTTTAGTGACACTGCCAAATGTAACCTGAACATCAAAGCTGAAGGGGACAACGAACACCATAAAATAGAAGCCATATTCAAAGGCTTGGCAAGAGCCATTAAAATGGCAGTTAAAAAGGATCTCAATGCACTGGATCAACTTCCAAGTACAAAAGGAACATTATAGAATAAGACTTTCACAGGAGGACAATTAGGCCTTAAACTGCTAAAATTTTCTTCAAAGGTACAAAAAGCAAAAGGCCTCATTTTTTAAATGAGGCCTTTTGCTTTTATTCTATTATCCTATTCTTAAAATCAATTAAAGTCTTCTTTTAAGGTTACTAAGAAACTAACCAAATCCCTAATCTCCCTTCTACTCAAATACTGCTTCATATCAGGCATACTGGAAGGCGCATCTTTTCTTTCTAGAATTTGACCTTTCATAATCAGCGTATCAGGCTGATTACCCATTTTCAAGGTAATGCTTTCTTCTGTTTCGTCCATTTTGATACCTGCGAGTTTCTGATCATTATCCAGAGATAGTGTAACAACACCAAATCCTGGAGCAAGTCGATTACTAGGGTCAATGACTGCTTCCAGCAATTGTTCCCTGGTTAAATTGGCTCCTACACCATTCAACTTGGGCCCGGCATTTCCACCAAAATCATCATAGGCATGGCATTTGATACACTGAGCAGTTGCGTGTTGGAAGAAAATCTTGCGTCCTTTCACCTGATCCCCACCATATAAACTTCCACTATAAGAGGCCAAAAGATCGTCCTGACTCATGCTTTCGTGAACCTGATTGTACCTATCCTTGAGTTGGGTATCTTCTCTTGTTTCCATGGCTTCAAAAAACTCGAGCTCAATGGCTTGGGGCAACTCCCCTTTTTCGAATTGTACCAATAATTTCTCAAAGATTGGTTTGGTACTGTTTTGAACCAGTTTTGCTAAAGTATTGACGGCAGCTTGTTGCTCTTCAACGGTTCTCTTCTGAATAACTTCATCCAAAAGGGCTGCTTTTCTTTCATCTGGAATTGTTAGCTCCTCCAGGAGATCAAGACCTGCTACTCTTACACTTCTTTCTTTATCCGAAAGCGCTTGTTCTAAAGCTTTATCCATCGGTGATTTCGGGATTTTAGCAATTGCCCTTAAGCTTTCCGCTCTAACGTCTGCATCATTGTCATTTGTAAGGACAGCAATTAAGCGTTGATTGGCTTCTGAAATTTTCAATTCACCTAAAGCTTTGACAGCTTCTTCACGGATCACTCGGCTATTGCTTTTTGTCAATTCCATTAAGACATTCGATGCCGAAGCCTGGAAGGCTACAATGTCTCTATTGAATTCACCTCTATACCATCCATCAACCCTATCTAATACAGAAGGGGAAGTCCAGGTACTCAATGCTGCTATGGCTTCTACACGCATGGCCTCAGGAGCCTTCGCTTGATTGGCATAAGTCAACAGGTTATTGAATGCTTCCTCAGATCCCCACCTTAAATTGGCATTGATGGCTCTTCTAAGTAGCGGTTCTGAAGTAAAATCTCCAGACACCAATAATTTTCCAAGAGCAGGGATGGCTGCTTCAATAGAGAAATCATCATTGATTGCTCTGGCTGCCTCAGCAATTATGTATTCGCTTTTATCATTTAAGAAGGCTACAATTCCATCATCTCTTAATCTCCTAAGTGCAATCACTGCTCCAAGACGAACAGCATCTGAAGGATGGTTTGCCAAATCGATGATTTCGGAAGACTTTCCTACCCTGGATAAGGCTAGACTGGCTGCATGTCGTATATACAAGTCTGCATTGTCATTTTCCTGAAGAAGTGTCACGATGGCTTCAAAAGCGGCTTCATGCTTCATTTTCCCCAAAGCTTCTGCTGCGAAAAACTGAACCCTTTCCACATCTGATGTAAGAAGTGGAAGTATATTTTTAGCTGCAGGTGAAAATTTCAAATCTCCTAGCCATTTGGCTGACTGAGCGATTATTTCAACATCACTGTCTTTCAAATAAGGCACCAAAGCTTCTGCCCTTTCAGTATTTTCTCTTGCGAGTTGAGAAATTCCCCAAATCGCATGTATTCTTGCCAACTGATTTTCTTTTTGAGCAAGAACAGCAGTAAATACTTCCATTCCTTCCTCTGATCGCTTTGCCAATTCAAACTGTGCTTTTTGTCTGACGCGTTGGTCTTCAAAGCCCAATAAAGAAGCAAGTTCATCTTTTGATAAATCAGTATAATTTTTAGCTAAATGAGATGCTGTAAGTTTCCGGATATCAGCAGTAGCTGTTTTATCAGTAAATTTCCAAATCCTGCCATAGCCCTTGTTCACCCAACCATCAATCCAGTCAGAAAAATACAATGCTCCATCAGGTGCAAAGTCCATTCCTGTGGCGAGGATTCCAGTAAGAATCTGCTCCGTTTCACCCATTTCAAAACCTGCTCCTTTTGGTTTTAAATCAAAAGCGTGAATCCCTGATCTTGCAGCATTACCACCAAACTCAGCAACAAAGAACTTGTTTTTCCATTGTTCACCAAGTCCCGTTCCAGGATTGTGTTGCATTCCTGTAGGGCCATTTACATAGTTGGCTATAGTAGGAATATAATAAGCTGCTTGATCATCATTGCGTGGAAGATGCATCTTTTCATCCATCCAAACCTTGTATCCATTGTTTTTAGGATCACGATATTTACCAAACTGCCAATTGATTCTCCAGCCTGTATCCGATCCCTCTACTAAATAGACTATTCTTTCTCTTTCTCCTTTGTGATCTCCATCGTTGTCTACACTTATAAGATTGCCATAATCATCGAAGTCAAATTCGTGGGTATTTCTAACACCATAAGCGAATATTTCAAAATCCGATCCATCTGGATTGGCGCGAGCAACAACACCACAGTTGGGATAATCAAGAAGGTTTCCATTGTTATCTTCTCCACTAAATCCTATATCCCCTATTCCCCAATAAATCTTACCTTCCGGACCCACTTTAAGTCCTGACATATTGTGTCCTCCAAAACCGATGTGTACTCCAAATCCATGGGCCAAAGATTTTTTCTCGTCCATAAAACCATCGCCATTGGTATCTGTCATCCTCCATAGATCAGGTGCCACCCCTACAAAAAGGGCATCATCATAATACAGTACTGCTCCAGCCACGTCAGATGTTTCTTCATTAAAATCACTGGCAATTAATGTGGAACGATCTGCTTTACCATCACCATCGGTATCTTGAATTTCAAAAACGTTCTCCTTTTCGATGGTAAGGTCCTTCCAGTCATGTGAACCATCTCCATTAATGTCAGGAAGCCATTCGTTTTTAGCACTGTTTTCAGGTGCCAATTCTTTATGGATAAAAGCTTTTCGTTCTGCTACATTTTTTAATTTAATCGAGGAAATCTCCCAATCCTGGTGACTTCGTATATCAAATTCTGAGATCTTTCTTCTATTCGTTTTTGAATAAAAGGCATTGCCATTATCATCTATTTGTAAAGAAATTGGATCAGCAACCAATGAATCCACTGCCCAAAGTTCTAACTCAAGGTCTTCATTATAAACAGGATTAACCAATTCTTCAATGGCTAATGTTTGTTTGTTTACTTCTTCCTGAGTCAGTTGCTTTACCTGAAGTGGGACTGCCTTTTCATTTGAGTTACACGCCGTAAAGCACAAACTTAACACAAGGCAAAAAGGTAGGATATTTAAAATTTTGTATTGTTCTGTCAATTTAATTTTTCTCAACATGGATAATCAATATAAATTTATGAGATGAGTTGATTCACTAAAATTAAGTAAAAAAGACTATTGTTCTTCTTTATCTAATGTTACTAGAAAACTTACTAAATCCCGGATTTCTCTTTTCGTTAATAAAGCCTTCATATCGGGCATAGAGGACAAGGCATTTGACCTCTCCTTAATGGTGTCTTTTGCTATAATCTTGTCTGGTTCATTTCCTATCTTTAAAGTAAGGCTGTTTTTATCTTCATTTACTACAATTCCTGAAACGGTTTTATCACTGTTTAGTTTTAAGGTTACAACGCCAAAACCAGGTGCCAAACGATTGCTTGGAGCAACAAGAGCTTCCAGCAAAAGCTTCCTATCAAGTTTCTTGGCAATCCCATTTAATCTAGGCCCAGCAATACCGCCAAAGTCATCATAAGCATGGCAGCGTATACATTGGGCATTCTGGTTTTGAAAGAAGATCTTTCGCCCTTTGGCAGCATCTCCACCATAAAGGCTTCCATTGTAACTTGCCAAAACATCTCCTTCATAGCGCTTGTCAGTTATAGCTTTGTATTTGGTCAACAAATTCGCATTGCCTAATGTTTCAAGCGCTTCACTTAATTCCAATTCAACTGCCGCAGGTAATTTCTTATTGCTTAACTCATCTAGCAGTTTCTCGAAAACAGGAGTCGCATAAGTTTCATCCACCTTTCCCAATGTTGTGATGGCTGCTTGTTTTTCTTCAACTGTTTGATTCAGGATTACTTTCTCCAATAAAGCAGCTACAGTATTACCAGACAAATCCAATTCTCCCAAAATTCCCAGACCAGCAACCCTGACACTTTTATCCTTGTCGGTAATGGATTGTTCCAAGGCGACATCAATTTTCTCTGAACCTGATTTAGCCAAGGCCAACAATGCAGCCTCTCTTACTTTCGAATCCCTATCTGTTTTAAGCATGGACAGTAATTTATCAGAGGTATCTGCCACTTTTATCGTTCCAATAGCATTAACAGCCGCATAACGAATGGCAGCATTAGAATGATTGGTTAATTTTAACAAGGGTGCAGAAGCCATTTGCCTAAGTACATTGGCATCCCGTTTCATCTCTCCCCTAAATCTTCCATCTACCCTATCCAAAACCGATGGATCATCCCATGTAGACAGCGCATTGAGGGCTTCAATTCGCATAGGCTCTGGCGCAGACTCCATAGCAATAAAGTGCAAGATTTGATTGAGTGCCTCTTCATTACCCACCCTGAGATTTGCATTTATAGCTCTCCTAAGTAGTGGTTCAGAGGACAGGTTTTCCCTGGTAAGCACCTTACCCAAAGCGGGCAATGCCTCTTCAATTGAAAAATCATCATTGATCGCCCTTGCTGCTTCAGCTAAAATATATTCATCTTTATCGGCTAAAAAAACAGCCACTTCACTTGCCTCCATGCGCCTTAAGGCTACCACAGCAGCAATTCTTACAGCTCTTGACGGATGTTGGTACAAAGCTTTAACCGCTGCTACATCCCCTATCCTAGCCAATGCCAGGCTTCCTGCATGGCGCAAATAAACGTCTTCATCATTATTAGTTTCTAGAAATGTAATTAATGGCTCAACTGCAGTCTTGGCTTTAATTCTACCCAATGCTTCTGCAGCAAAGAACTGTACGCGGACAGATTGGTCTTGAAGAAGAGGAATCAACTTATCCTCAGCCTCCTCATACCTGATATCTCCAAGCCATCTAGCCGCTTGAGCCCTGATCTCCTGGTCTGTATCATTTAACAATGGAACGAGCAGTTTACCTGCATTGCTTTCACCAGAACGGGCGAGTTGTGCGATCCCCCAAATGGCATGTACTCTTGCCAGTTGGCCGCTGCTTGCACTCAATTTCGCCTTAAATATTTCAAGTCCATCACCACCTCTTGTGGCCAATTCAAACTGCGCTTTTTGCCGAATCCTTTTATCGGTATTGCCCAACAAATCGCCCAATTCAGCGCTTTTCTTTTCCTTGAAATTAGCCTTAATCAAGGTTTCTGTATCTTTTCTCAATTGGCTGTTTTCACCAGAAGTGACTTCCATTTTCCAGATCCTTCCATCGTCATTGGTACCCCAACCATCAATCCAATCAGCAAAATAAAGGGCTCCATCAGGCCCAAAGTCCATTCCTGTAGGCAATATTCCGCCCATGATCTTTTTGGTCTCTGTCATTTCAAAGCCAGCTCCTTTGGGGGCTAATTTGAAAGCGTGTATTCCTGACCTGGCAGGATTTCCTGAAAATCCAGCTACAAAAAAAGTTTCTTTCCATCTTTCTCCCAATGCAGTACCGGGATTGTATAACATTCCTGTAGGGCCGTTAATGTAATTTTTTAAAGGTGGGAGAAAATAAGCTGCCTGTCCTTCTTGTCGAGGTTTGTACATTTCCTCATCCATCCAAACCTTGTATTCATTGTTCTTGGGATCCCTGTATTTACCAAATTGCCAGTTAATTCTCCATCCAGTATCGGAACCATCTACCAGGTACACAAGGCGCTCACTCTCGCCCCTGTGATCTCCATCATTGTCTACACTTATAAGATTTCCATAATCATCAAAAACAAATTCGTGGGTGTTTCTTACCCCCATGGCAAATATCTCAAAATCACTTCCATCTGGGTTAGATCGGGCAATTACTCCCCTATTCGGATATTTATAAGTATTCCCAGCCTGGTCTTTTCCATTGAAACCAATGTCTCCTATTCCCCAATAAACCCTGCCATCAGGCCCCATTTCCAAACCTGACATTCCATGACCTCCAAATCCAATATGTACGCCATAACCATGAGAAATGGACACTTTTTCTTTAGTCAAACCTGTTTTGGGGTCTTCTTTGACCCGCCACATATCTGGCGCAGCACCTACAAAAAGATCGTCTCCAAATTTCATCACCGCACCGGCTACATCGGTCACCTCATCATGTAATTCTTCAAAAACCAATTGGAATTTATCGGCCAAACCATCCCCATCAGTATCTTCCAGTCGATAAATATGATCTTTTTCAACGGTCATGTCTCTCCAGTCATTGAATCCATCACCATTTAGGTCTTCCATCCACTGGTTTTGCTCACTGTTTTCTTCTGAAAGTTCTTCCCTTAAAAAGGCCCTCTTTTCTTCTATGGTCTGTAAAGAAATTGACCTAATTTCCCAGTCCTGGTGCTGTCTAATTTCATGTTCGGAGTTTTTTTGCCTATTGGTACGGCTGTAATAAAGCCTTCCCTGATCATCAAAATCAATGGAAATTGGATCAAAAACCAAAGAATCAGAGGCCCATACACTAACCGTAAGCCCTGAGTCTATTTCAGGTTGGATCATTTCCTCTAACTGAGAAGCCCACTCTTTTGTGTCTGAAGGGGTAAAATTTGTAATTTTTAAATCCTTTTCCTCTTTAGAACCACAACTAAAAATAATTAATGAGCTTGCAATCAAAAAGTATTGCAAAGACTGTCTAATTTTCACATTCAATAGCTTCATAGAATATTCTCCGGTCAATATAAGCAATCTGGGTTAACCCTGACTGTGTGAAAATAGGAAGAAGTGTCAATACTTTATTAGGTTTCAACAAACACAACTTCCTTTCCCTCAATCCTCTTGAAATTTCTGAACTCCCACTATACCACAGATGCAAATAAAGACAATATTCAAGTTCAGAAATATAAGAAAAAGATCATTAGTGGAAAATTAATATTTTATAAAGATAGGAAACTAGCTTTAATGATTAATTCCACTCCTATTAATGGTCAATGAGAGGTGTGAGGGATCACGAAGTTTTTGTTCACAGTTATTCATTGATCTAAAGTTGTGATAGGCGGTTTTCCATATATGTCCCTTTTGGGCATTTTTCAACTCTGGTTGTTTATCCAATCCACCTGCATACCATTCCCCATACTTATGATCGATGAGATATTCTTGTATATAATTCCATTGAAGCTTAAATTTCTCATAATAAGCATTTGCATCATCCGGATACAAATCTGCCATGATTAAAAGGGTATTAAGTCCTTCAGCTTGTGCCCACCAGTTTTTGGTATCCTTGATAACTTCTGGTGTTGATTCCCCGGCGAAATAATAACCCCCATCATAAAAGCCACCAACGCTATCATCCCAACCAAATTGAAGCGAATGATCAACCATCTTCTTTCCTATTCCCCAGGTAGCATAATCATCTACCAGCCCTAAAACGTGAGAAGCTTCCATCATTAAATAAGCCGTCTCTACATCATGACCATAAGACACATGGTCTATTGAATGGTGTTTCTCTATAGAGGCTCTTCCTTCCTCCCTAAAACTTACTGGTGTCCAATCCGGCTGTAAAAACAACTGAAGGTATCCTTCCTTCTGAACGATGGTGTCTCTGATTATGGCCAGTAGTTCCGTCGTCCTTTGCTTTAGTAAAGGGTCTTTCCAAACCGTATACAATTCAGTGAATGCCTCCAGTAAATGGATGGAACTGTTTTGATCCTTATACCCAATGGTGGATGTTGAAGCTGTGCTGCTATCTCTAACCAAAGAAGAACCATCCATTGAAAGCGACTGAAAATACCCTCCATATTCCGGATCATAACTGTTTTCTTCCAACCAATAAAAGGCCTTCTTCGCCAATTCAAGCACTTCAGGGTCTGATGTTACTTTATAATAGGCAGCAAGCCCATAAATCCCAAAGGCATTGCCATAGGCAGTTTTAGCACCAATGCCACTAGATTTCACTTCACCTTCACGACTAAGTAAGGTATGAAACCCCCCATTTTCTTTGTCCCAAAAATCATCTCTTATAAAGGTGTATCCAAGCCTTGCTCCTTTCTTATAATGGTCGGTTTCAGGACTTCTCTCCATCATTTTGGACAAGGTCCACAAATGCCTGGCCTGTGACACAATCATTTTGTCCTGATTTTCAGTAGGATTAAATGCCGCATCAAAGGAACTGATATACCCGCCATATTCGGTATCATAAGCTTTGGGGTACCAATGATTGATTAATTCATGGTTGATGGAGAAAGCAATCTCATCAGCCATTTTATTTCTTTGGGTCGTCTGAGCCACTATGGGTTGGATAAGCCAACAAGTAAAAAAAAATGCAAATGTCAGGAGCTTCATATGATTTTGGGTTTAAATAATTACTTAAATTTAATTTCATTCTTTGGGATTTCCAACTGAGCAAATTTTAGTGCGACAATGGAAATAAATCTATTATAGAATCCCTATCCTAATGCAATCCAATGGTACATGATCAGCATTTATTTAAATATTTAGTTATTAAACTGGTAAACCAATTGACAAACTGGAAAACCCGTTGTATATTTATTCAAATTTAAATTTTAAGTCTCTATGGAGAAATTGACCAAGAAGGAAGAAGAGCTAATGCAGATCCTTTGGAATGTTAAAAAAGCATTTGTTAAGGACATCGTGTCGGAATATCCCGAACCAAAACCCCACTACAACACTATCTCATCGCTTATCAGGGTATTGCAAGAAAAAGAAGTGGTCGGCTTCAATGCTTTTGGGAATACTTATGAGTATTTCCCTTTGCTGAAAAAAGAGGCCTATCGCAAAATATACATGAAAGAAATTGTCAGCAACTACTTCGACAATTCATTCTCCAGTGCAGTTGCGGCTTTTGTAAAGGATGAGCATTTGGATGAAGAGGAAGTAAATGAATTGATCAAATTGATAAAATCAAAATAAGTTATGGAAGCTTTCTTTCTTTATTTATTGAAGGTATCATTGGCCACAGCCATTTTCTATCTTACCTACCATTTCCTTTTCCGGGTAAAAAAGCAATTTGTTTTTAATCGTTACTACTTATTGCTTATCCTTCCTGTTGCCCATATTATCCCACTTATCAGCTTTCCCACCGCAGCTGATCTCTCATTGGCTACTGTGTATTTTAATGAAATAAATCCACTTCCCATAGGCGAACCTAGTTTTACTCCAAACAACAATGGAAATGCGACATTTAATTGGCTGTCAGTTTTGTCCATCATTTATGTGTCTGGAATGGTTTTCTTTCTAATAAGATTCATTATAAGCTATATTCAAGCATCGGCCATACAAAAAGTTTCCCAACAGGATATCATCGATAACCAAACAGTCTATTTATCAGAAAGAAATATTCGGGCCTTTACTTTCATTGATAAAATCATCATCGGAAGAAACATCCTGGATCATCCAAGTTTAAAAATGGTAATTGACCATGAGAAGGTGCACTTAAAGGAGAAACATTTCATTGATTTGTTCACCATAGAGTTTCTTTCATCCTTCCAATGGTTCAATCCTTTTGCCATTGTTCTTAACAAAGCGATAAGGTTAAACCTTGAATACAGAGCAGATGACATGGTTGTTCAGCATTCAAATATGAGGCAATACCAAATGGCTTTAATCTCAATGGTTAGCGATCGAATAGCTTTTCCACAGTTCACAGAATTGAATTCAAATAACCTTCAAAACCGAATAATGATGATGAAATCTCAAAATGAATCGAAATTCTCAAGAATCAGAAAATTGGCTGTCCTACCTATTTTCCTTATACTCTTGGCAGGCCTTTCTGAAAAAACACCTACAATTAAGGCAAGTGATGGAATCGAACCGAACATAAAGGCATCAGATACAGCTATTTCGTCCATAAGCGATTTAAACAGGTATTTTTCCAAATCGCTAATGTATCCGCAAGAAGCTAGAAAATCTGGCCAGGTTGGATTGGTAACATTGTTTTTCAAAATTGATAACAATGGAAAATTGACAGGTGTTTATGAAACGCAACCTTCTAGAAAGGTTTATTATTATCCCGAAGGTAGCCTCAAATATAACCCTTTCAACGGTTACACAGAAATTGTAATCGTCGGATATGAAAGCGATCCGTTAAAAATTAATGAATCAAAATACCATTCAAGTCTATTTGAAGAATGCAAAAGAGTGATCAATGATCTTCCAACGCTGAACATTGGAGAATTGAAGGGCCGAACGGTCAAAATAAAGTTTAAGTTCAAAATAGTAAAAAGCTAAAGGTCCTATTCAATATTCGACTGTAAGTGCTACTTAAGGTTTTGAATAAATTAGGTCTCTTTTATTTCAAAATATTGATCTTCATAGGGATTCAACCTTTGAAGTAAGGGTATTTCCACCGGAGTTTGTTGCCCTACGTTACTTTTTGCAGATGTCTTAGAATTCCATCTAACTCATTCTAGAAAAGGCATGTTTAAAAAACTCTAAAGTCTATCGTTATAAGTTTTAACTCATCGATTAAAGAAATACCTAAGAAACGGTATTGGCGATATTGTTTCATTTTTTGCAACAATGCTGACAAGATCCCAGACCAAGTCAGCTACATAACGTTATTTTCTCCAACCTAATCGAATCCGGCTAAAAAAAAATGCCCGAATGAATTAATAAATCCTTTTCATTCCTTCCTTTTATCAGGATGCCTTATATTTGCGGACGCATAATAAAAAGCCGAGTAGAATGAATGATTTTATAGCTGAATTAAAGTGGCGGGGCATGATCCAGGACATGACCGCAGGATTAGAAGAACATATTCAAAAAGGAAAAGCAGCAGCCTATCTTGGCTTTGACCCAACTGCTGATTCACTTCATATTGGCCACTTGGTTGGGGTAATGACCTTGCTCCATTTTCAGCGATCAGGCCATCAGCCAGTTGCGCTAATAGGGGGTGCTACGGGCATGATAGGAGATCCTTCCTTTAAGTCCTCAGAGCGAAACTTATTGGACAAGGCTACTTTGGATCAAAACATTGCTGGCATCCGAAAGCAATTAGAGAAATTTTTAGATTTTGATGCAGAAGCTTCCAACAAAGCCTTGTTGGTAAACAATTACGACTGGATGTCTAAGTTTTCATTCTTGGAATTCATAAGGGACGTAGGTAAATACATTACCGTCAACTATATGATGGCAAAAGACTCTGTAAAAAGAAGACTTGAAGATGGCAATGGTCTATCCTTTACTGAGTTTACTTACCAGTTGATCCAAGGCTATGATTTTTATTATTTGTGGAAAAACAAAGGCTGCAGCATTCAGCTAGGCGGTTCGGATCAGTGGGGCAATATTGTTACTGGAACTGAATTGATACGTAAAAAAGCCGGTGGTGAAGCATTTGCACTTACTGTTCCGTTGATTACCAAAGCAGATGGCACCAAGTTTGGGAAAACAGAAGGCGGTAGTGTTTGGCTTGATCCAGAAAAAACGTCTCCCTATGCTTTTTACCAGTTTTGGCTCAATGTTTCTGATGAGGACGCTTCCAAATATATCCGAATATTCACAACATTGGATCAGGAATCTGTCGAAAGCCTAGAAAAAGAGCACCTAGATGCACCGCATCTTCGGGTTTTACAAAAAGCCCTGGCGCAGGAAATTACAATTCTTGTTCACAGCGTTGAAGAATATGAAGTAGCCGTGAAAGCCTCTGGAATTCTTTTCGGAAAATCTTCCTTGGAAGATTTGTCTACACTAGATGAACGTACCTTTCTGCAGGTTTTTGACGGAGTAGATGTGATAGAGATGAATCAATCAACCTTTGAAGGTGCTGAAAATGCTTTGGATTTATTGACTTTAGACCAAACAATTTTTAAATCTAAAGGCGAAGGCAGGAAAATGATTCAGGGCGGTGGTGTATCCCTCAACAAGCAGAAAATAGAAAACCCGAACGATAAGGTTGATACCCCTTTGCTTCAAAACAAGTACCTTTTGGTCCAAAAAGGAAAGAAAAATTATTATATCATCAAGGTTCTCGCTTAAGTAATAAAACTAAGAGCGATTTATAACAGGCATAAAATAGAATATGGGCGTTTACGAAAGACAGCAAAAAGAGAAAAAGATCCTTGAATCAGCCATTGCATTGTTTGCTGAAAAAGGACTTCATGCAACGAAAGTCGAAGACGTAGCCAAAAAAGCCAAAATAAGTAAAGGTCTTGTTTATTTTTATTATAAAAGTAAAGAAGACCTTTACATGGCCATTACCAAAAAGGGTATCGAAGAATTAAAAGAGGTCTTCAACAAATCCTTCGGGAAAGGCAAAGACAAAACGGGCATAGAAGTAATGACCGATTTGGTTAACGGATACTTTCAATTTGTTCAGGAAAAGAAAGTTTTCCATGATGCCATTCTCTATTTTCTGTCTGTTTTAGAATTGTACCAGCAAGATGCTGAAAAAGTAAATCCATTGCTTTTAGAAAGTCAATTTTTCAATAAGTTGCTTCAAAGCCACAATGATTTGGCGAAAATTGGCATCAAAGCGATATCGCAAGGCATAAAAGATGGCAGCATGCGTCCTGACCTGCAGGCCGACAGCACATTTTACACCATTTGGAGCATGTTAATTGGTTACTGTCAATTGTCTGGCTCAGTTAATTTAGAGCCAAATGACATTAAAATCAATATTGAAAGTTGGAAAAATGGTTTCAATAAAATTCTTTTTGAAATATTAAAAGGAACCAGCAACCCATTCAAAACCCAGCCTGTCCAGGGAAACCTTTTTTAAGGCTGTAAATTCTATTGTGAAGGAATGGGAATATGCTTATCCGGAAAGGGTCAATAAACGGTCTATTTCGGCATGAAATCATTACCTATCCAAGTCCAGAAAAGATTGATTCAACATCTGGGATCAAAAAAATGAATGCATTCCTATTTTAGGCATCTTTATTGTTCTATCAGTAAATAGTAGAATTAATTAAAGATAAAACTATGGATTTATTAATAGGAGCTCTAATTATTGTTGCAATTGTCATTGCGATATTCCTGCTTTACAAGAGAATATTTAACACTAAGCGATCAAAAGTAGGTGCTGAACAATCAATCTCAGCCAAAGAAGTTTTAGGCAAGGAAGTTTCCGAAATTAACGATCGGAACATAACCCATCCTAAATCGGACAAGATCAAAAAGGAAGAATAATGCTTTAAGTACATCAAAGGCATTATAATAGGCTTTGATCACAATTATTTCACCTTCTTAACGATCAATTAACCCTATAAGACAAATTGATCGTTAAGAAGGTGCCTATTTGATTTAATGGGCTAAAAAACAATGCATTAGTAAGTTTCACGGCTTAATTTAAATGCGTTAATCCTTTATGCTTAACCACTTTAGATCCTCGTGATTGTAATACTTACTGAGATGCAAGGGTTTTACTGTTGCTTTATACCTGTTAAAAATTTAAATTTGGATAGGTATATTTCTGATAAAACAAAACAGAATATTTATGGATTTAAGTACACTATTTTCATTACATGGCAAAGTCGCTATCATAACTGGCGCAAGTAGTGGCATTGGTTTTTCAATCGCCCATTTTTTTGCTGCTGCAGGAGCTAAGGTGGTGATAAATAGTAGAAACCAGGAAAGGCTTGATGAAGCCATTGCCAAGCTTAAAGAGAAGGGTTATGTGGCTATGGGAGTGGCCAATAATATCGGTTATGAAGAGGATCGGAAGAATTTGATCGAGCAAACTGTTAATAAGTATGGCCAAATCGATATTCTTGTAAACAATGCTGCTACAAATCCTGTATATGGAGCGATAGAAAGCACGGATTTGGGTGTGTTCGATAAAATTCTGGATGTGAATTTAAAAGCTCCTTATGAGTTGTCGAAACTAAGCCTACCCTATTTAAAACAATCATCATCCGCTTCCATTATAAATATTAGCTCTATCAGTGCGCTTTCTCCTGAAAAAGGACTCGGGCTTTATAGTGTCAGTAAATCAGCTCTTATTTCCTTGACAAAAGTCTTCGCTAAGGAATGGGGTACTTACAATATTCGCGTAAACGCTATTTGCCCAGGATTGATTAAGACCAAGTTCAGTGAAGTATTGTGGTCCAATCAAGAACTTCGAGAGAAATTTTTAGAAGAACTTCCCTTACAACGAATTGGTGAAGAAGAAGAAATAGGTTCAATGGCTTTATTTTTGGCCTCTGAGGCCTCTAGCTATACGACAGGAAGCATATTTACTGTTGATGGTGGGTTTCAAGCTTGATTTAATAAGAACATTTGTTATTTAAAAAGGGGAATGCTTCCAATTGATGGAAGCATTCCCCTTTTTAGATTAGCTTGACTTAAAATCTGTACTCTTTTAAGTTAAATCAATTTGTAAAAGTCTTAAAAATCACCTCTATACAAGTTGCATCTGGAAATCACCCCAATTATTATAAATTCTAATTCTTTCAAATATTTTTAAGAATTCACAGGCAATAGCAAAGAATTGCAATTGCCTGTTTTGAAAAGGAATTAGATAAAATTGGATCTACAAACAATCTCCCTAACAGATAACGCTAACTGCTTTACTCCTACTCAACCAGAATTTAGATTTCGTAATAAATGCTTTCATCTCCTAATGGAAGTTTTATTGCATATTCCAGGTTTAAGGTCACGGTTAATCCCCCTCCTCCTCCTCTTCCTCATCAGTAATTTCGATTAGGCGAACTTTTACAGCTTCTTTAATCGGGGTAACATGTCCACCTATATTCTCAGCAATATAATACGTCAATTGAGCTCCGAAAAGAAAGATCACCACAGAGTAATATACCCAAATTAGAACAACTACCAAGGAGCCTGCCGTTCCATAATAACTTCCTACATCCGCACTTCCCAAGTACAGCCCGATAAGGAATTTACCCAATCCAAAAAGGATCATTGTAACAAATGCCCCTAACCAAACATCTTTCCATTTCACCTTGGCATCAGGGAGAATTTTATACATAAGTCCAAACACAAGTACGAATGTGGATTGAGTCACCAGAAAATTAATTACCGAAGCAAGTTTTAATGTACCGGTATCAAAAATATCCGAAAAATAATTCAATAGAATGACTATAAATGCGTCAGCAAGAAGAGAAACCAACAATAGGAATCCAATAGAGGCCACCATTGAAAAACTAAGGATTCGATTCATAATGTATTTCAAGAATCCTTTCTCTGGTTTTGACCTTATGTGCCAAATGTGATTGATGCTATTTTGTAAACTTACAAAAACAGTCGTAGCAGAAAAGATTAATACCGAAATGGCGACAATTCGAGAATACAAAGTTTGCCCACTTATCGCAACGTTGGTCATAACTCCTTCAAGAGTAGTTGCACTCTCGCTACCCATCATTTTTGACACTTGTGCCAAGAGCTCTTCTTTTACGGTATCTTCATTTAAGATAACTGAAGCAATGTTGAGTATAATGATCAACAAAGCTGGAAGTGAAAATATAGTGTAAAAGGCAGTGGAAGCTGCAAAAGTTATGGAATCATTCTTCCCAAAGTCTTTAACGCTATCTATGATAATTTCAAAAACAGAATATTTTTTAAGTTTCTTTAATTTATTCTTAATCATTTTTTCGTAGGCTGGATCAGATTCTAATGTACCAAAAACCATTCCCCATTTTTTGACTGAATAAGATTATTGATTTTTACATAAAAATACTATAAACATTCTATTTTTAGACCTGCTATAATGCCCTTAGCTACCTTTCAATACAACTGTTTAAAGTGCCTCTAACCTAGATTTCAAGGCCTTCGAAAAGGAAGATAATTAAACCAGCAGCCTTGTCAATTAGCATGAATAGCATCGAATTAACATTTAAATAAAAATGGATGCCTCAAGGCATTAAAACCATCCTATAGTCTTCCTTAATAGGGCTTTTTCTGGGTGTAAGACTTTAATGATTCTTGATGAGGAAACATTACAATGAAAGTAAAAGACATAAAGTATGCCTCACTCCGAAACGTTATTGAATTGGTCAACAATGAAAAATCCTCATCTAGCCATCTAAAAAGCAAAATGCCATAGCTAAATTAAGCCATGGCATTGTATAAAATGATATTATAGGGGGGCAGTGAAATTATCGGATACCCTGGTCTGGGTATTTACCGGTAATGGTTCTACCAAATACTTTTAATTCTTCTACCTGTTCTTGAAGATTTCCATTTGGATAGATCATAGGACCAATTCCAGCCAGCTTCTTTTTGTAATCTAAGAACCCAATTACTATAGGCACATTTGCACCAAGGGCAATGTGGTAAAAACCAGATTTCCAACGTGGAGCATAGCTTCTAGTCCCTTCAGGAGTCACCATCATAACCAATTCTTCCGAATCCTTCAACATCTGTATCATGGTCTCGGTATAGGTTTGCTTCCTTTTCCCAATAACCTTCTTCCTATCGATTGGTATTCCTCCTAAGGCTTTAATTAACCAGCCGAGGGGCCCAATCATTATTTCTTTCTTAATGGTGAATTTAACAGGCACTCCCATTATATAGAATGCAGAAAGGGCATACATCAAATCCCAATTGCTGGTATGGGGAATTGCAATAAGGACAGCTTTCTTTAAACCTTGAGGCCAATTTCCTGAAACTTTCCAACCAGAAATCCAAAGTATAAAACGGGCGATTAATTTCATGATTTCGATAGACTATTAATGTCCTGACTTTTCAACCTAGACATTGAGGGGTTTTTAAGTAAAAATTCTTTGCAATATTGATACCCGGTATCATAAATTTCGGCAGCTTTTTTAATTTCCAAAACACCAAATTGAGCCAAACCCGGTGGGTCAATAAAATAATCACATTTGTCTTTCCTACTGTAAACATTGTAATTCAATGCCATGATCACAGAACGCTCAATCAACCCTTTAATATGGGGACCTACTTTTATATCCGGTAAATTATTGCAATTAATTCCAATAATCGTGTCACAGGTATTGACCAAAGGTTCTACTGGAAGGTTGTTTAGCACTCCCCCATCAATGTACAAATCCCCATCAGTTAATATCGGTTCAAACATACCAGGGATGCAGGAAGATGCCATCAACCGCTTTATCAAAGGTCCTTTGGAAAAAAACTCCGTACGACTTTTTTGGAAATTAGTGGCTACAACATAAATAGGGATTTTCAAGGCTGAAAAATCATCCTCTGGCAAATACTTGGCAAATAAATCTGCCAAAAGATCCATTCTTAACAAAGCCTTAAAGCTAATTGAAGGTTTGAAGAATTTGAAGTATTTGGTTTGAACAATGATTTCAAAGATTTCTTTTGGTTGATAGCCATGCGCATACATTGCAGCAACGATAGCACCTGCGCTACTTCCAGAAAGACAATCAGGATAAATCCCTTCCTCATTTAGCCCTTGCAATATCCCAAGGTGCGCAATACCTCTTACTCCACCTCCGGATAGTGCGACTCCTAATTTATTGGTTTTTTCCAAAATAATAATTAAATGGAAATCTTAAATAACCCCACAATTACGGCAATAAATAATTCTTATTCCTGAACAAAACCCATAGAACAAAACTTTTCAATCCGTTTTTCTATGCGTTTATCCACTTTCATTTTATCAAGCTCAACCAAGGATTCCTTTATTTTATCTTTGATTCTTAAAGCCATGTTTTGCATATTTCTATGCGCTCCACCAAGGGGCTCTTCTATAATGGAATCGATCAAGCCATTACTTTTCATGTCCGGTCCTGTCAATTTAAGCGCTTCGGCAGCCTGTTCTTTGTGGTCCCAACTTCTCCATAAAATAGTAGAGCAGTTTTCAGGAGAAATAACAGAATACCATGAATTTTCGAGCATCATTACCTTGTCTCCAATGGCAATCCCTAAAGCTCCACCAGAAGCACCCTCACCAATAATGATGCAGATTACAGGGACTTTAAGCTTAAACATCTCCCTAAGGTTTTTAGCGATCGCTTCTCCTTGTCCTCTTTCTTCTGCTTCTATTCCTGGGTAAGCACCTGGAGTATCTATTAAAGTAATAATAGGCTTGTTGAATTTTTCGGCCATCTTCATTAGCCTCAATGCCTTCCTGTAACCTTCAGGATTGGCCATCCCGAAATTTCTTTCTTGTCGCAGCTTTGTATTTCTACCTTTCTGTTGGCCAATAAACATAACTGAACGTCCGTCTATATCTCCAAGGCCTCCAATCATGGCCTTGTCATCCTTTACGGTTCTATCACCATGCAACTCTATGAAATTATCTGTCATTTCATAGATATAATCCAATGCATAAGGCCTGTCGGCATGCCTGGAAAGTTGCACCCGCTGCCATCGGGTAAGGTTTTGAAAGGTTTCTCTTTTTAATACTTGAAGCTTTTCATCCAGAGATTTAATATCTGTCGACAGATCTATGTTTTTTTCATTGGCCAATTGAATCATTTCCTGAAGCTTAAGTTCAAGATCAGCGATTGGCTTTTCAAATTCTAATACCATAAATTGATGTTTTGAAGTATCAAAGATAAAAATTAATTTTTGATTACGTGACCAACTTTTATCAAAGATGTTTTATAAGCTTTTAAGTCAGGGTAAAATTCTACCATCTTTCATGGTAAGCATTCTATCTGACATTCCTGCGAGAGATTGATTATGGGTAACAATTACGAATGACTGGCCTAGTTCATCCCTTAGTTTAAAGAACAACTCATGAAGCGCTTGGGCATTTTCTGTATCAAGGTTACCACTTGGCTCATCGGCAAAGATTATATCAGGGCTATTGACAAGGGCCCTTGCTACTGCTACACGCTGTTGTTCTCCACCGGAGAGCTGGGCAGGTTTATGATCCAAACGAGAGCTAATCCCAAGTAGATTCGCTAACTCAGCTGTTCTTTTTCTAAGGATATTCTCAGGTTTTTTACCTATAAGACCTGGAATCCATATGTTTTCTTCAGCAGTAAATTCCGGAAGCAAATTATGAAATTGGAAAATAAAGCTTATTCTATCATTCCTAAAGCTAGCCAATTTATCACCACTTAGTTTTAGCACATCAATATCGTCTACCAATAATGAGCCTTCGTCTGGCTTGTCTAAGGTGCCAAGGATATGCAATAAGGTACTTTTCCCTGCACCAGATGCGCCAACAATGGACACTATTTCTCCTTTCTCTATAGTTACATCTACTCCTTTAAGGACATGGAGGTCTCCATAATATTTCTGAAGTGATTTAGCGTAGAGCATAGGATTTGCAGTAGTTGAATTTAGTGTTGATGACAAACATACTTGTATTTTAAAATTAATCAAAAATATAATTACTATTGCGCTTTTAAATTTACAGCATCCAATAGTAGCTATGCACTTGATTTTTAAGGCGTGAAAACTTAATAATGACTAAAACAGAAAAAAAACATTTAAAGAATCAATAAAAAGCATCTCTTAAATCTTGAATAATCGGACATTTGACATTAACTTCGAGCAAAAATTTGACCAGAATGAATATACACGAATATCAAGCTAAAGAAGTTTTAAAATCTTACGGAGTCAAAATCCAAGAAGGGATTGTTGCGGAAAGCCCCGAAGCTGCTCTCGAAGCGGCAAAGAAGCTTACTGCAGATACAGGTACTTCTTGGTATGTTCTAAAAGCACAAATCCATGCTGGAGGTAGAGGTAAAGGAGAAATTAAAGAAACCGGATCAAGAGGCGTGGTTTTGGCTAAATCGTTAGAAGAAGTTTCAGAGAAAGCCAAAGCAATTTTGGGTGGTACTCTAGTTACTATTCAAACAGGTGAAGAAGGAAAATTGGTAAAGAAAATCTTGGTCGCACAAGATGTTTATTATCCTGGAAAATCTGAGCCTAAAGAATATTATTTGTCAATATTATTGGACAGAGCTACTGGCAGTAATATAATCATGGCATCTACAGAAGGTGGTGTAAACATTGAAGAAATCGCTGAAAACACCCCAGAGAAAATAATTAAGGAGTGGGTAGACCCTTTATTGGGCATTCAGCCTTTTCAAGCAAGAAACGTTGCCTTTAAGCTTGGCTTGGAAGGAAATGCATTCAAGGAAATGGTGAAGTTTATCATGGCTCTTTATGCTGCATATGATGCAAGTGATGCATCACAATTTGAGATTAACCCAGTATTGAAAACATCTGATGATCATATTTTAGCCGTAGATGCTAAAGTAAATTTAGATGACAATGCGTTATATAGGAATAAGAGTCTTGCTGAGATGAGAGATGTTGATGAGGAGGATCCATTTGAGGTGGAAGCAGCCAAATCAGGACTTAATTACGTGAAGCTTGATGGTAATGTTGGTTGTATGGTAAATGGTGCCGGCCTTGCGATGGCTACCATGGACATGATCAAACTTTCTGGTGGCGAGCCGGCAAACTTCCTAGACGTTGGAGGCGGGGCCAATGCACAAACAGTTGAAGCTGGTTTTAGGATCATACTTAAAGATCCTAAAGTTAAAGCTATCCTAATAAATGTCTTCGGTGGTATTGTTAGGTGTGACAGAATTGCATCCGGTGTGGTTGAAGCTTATAAATCTATTGGCGATATCCGTGTTCCAATTATTGTAAGACTACAAGGTACTAACGCTGAAGAAGGCGCAAAAATCATAGACGAATCAGGTCTTAAGGTTACTTCTGCAATTACTTTAAAAGAAGCTGCAGAAAAAGTACAAAATGTGCTAAATGCTTAATTTATTTAACTAATATTGCGGCCCCATAGGCCTGCATGCACTCGTAGTTCAACTGGATAGAATATCGGATTTCGGCTCCGAGGGTTGAGGGTTCGAATCCTTCCGAGTGCACAAATAAGCTCTAGGATATTGCCTAAGGCACATTATTAAAACTACCTGATAATTTAAGAAATCAGGAGTATATATGAGTTAAATCTTGATTTTAAATAATTTGAGAATTAATAAGATAAAATAACTAGAAGCAAATCAAAACCTGTAAAGAAAATCTTTACAGGTTTTTTTTATGGCTAAAATACTAAAAATGCAGAAAGGTAGGTCTATCGAGTTATTGTTGACGGAATACATAAAACACTTTCTACTTAGCGATTACCAAAGTCTTCGCAGTAGCATGCCGCTAGAAGAACTGAGTGGATATAACGGTTCGTCTTGTGCCACCCCTTCCTGTTTTTCTGCGCCAGTGATTCCGGTTCAAACTGTGCCAGGTTTCTGAGTCAGATCTGGACTTATAACGGTTCGTTTTGTGCCAGTAATTCCGGTTCGAATAGTGCCACCGTTCGACAGTGCTCACCGTACCAATTTGAAAGATCATTTTAAACAGGTTATATCGTAAACAAAAAACGATATGGCCAACCAAATTGATCCTATGGAAATCAAACAAATCATCAGGCTGCATCCTGACGTGAATAGCAACAGGGAAATCGGAAAAACCCTAGGTATATCACGCAATACCCTAAATGCCTACATGAAGCTTTTCGAGGCCTGCAAACACAGCCTACAGGAGTTGTTGGAATTTGAAACCGAATCCCTTTCTGAATTATTTCCATCCCATACCCGCCTCCAGAATTTCTTGCCTGGATTTCTATCTCTTGATTACCTAATAAAACTGAACCCAAAACATCTCCTATTAGCTCACCAAGACTTCCTCCCAATAATGCCTGCAAAAGACTTTCACCAGCATCGATCCTAACATAGGACCAGGTATCAGCTGGTAAGCTAAAATCAAATTTCAGTTCCAATTCCCCATCATATGATGCCAATCCTGCTACTAACCCAGGACTTGCATACATTCTGGCAAATTGACTATTGTCAATTAATGCATTACCAGAATTAGCCACTGAGGCACTATAACATGGCTCCAAACTTAAAAAACCACACCCAGCAATAGACGTCATCCTCTCTGAAGGACTAGTGAACGTGACGCTGGAGGCATTGACTTTTACTGGCTGTGCATTAACACTGAAGGATAGTGCTAAAAAAATAAGCAAAATAGAAATCACATATTTAAAAATAAGAAGCGTAAAAGGCCTAGTTACTAAAGCACCTAAACTATTCATAATCATATAATTACGAGGAAAAATTAAGGTCCAATAATAAAATCTAAGAATCCAATAAACATTTAAAAGAATGAAACACTCTTAAAATAATTATATTTGGAATTCAATAAAAAAAGCAAATAAATATATCAATAACATAACCTTCTTATATTCAATAGAAAACACCTCTATTTCCATTTATAAAAACGTTACTTTTTTAATAAATGGAATGAGTCACTTCTCTCTTCAGTAATAATTTTTAAAAAATAGTTGCCAGAAGGGAACCCGCCTAAATCTGAAAGCGTGTATTTATTCGCATTTTCTGAAAAGCTGAATCCCACAGTTTTAAACATCTTTCCATTGCCAGAATACAGCATTAGAACCGATTCACAAACACCATTTTTCTCTCTACGTATCGTGATATCGTTTTCAAAATTATTTGGATAGATGCTGAAAGTTTTATCTTCATTAGTAAGTTTTTGAACTCTTTTTAATTGGGATACAAATCTGGATTGTCCCAATTCATCATCCACTTCCAGTTTATAGTAATTATTTCCTACAAGAGGATCATAATCTATGAATGTATTACTCAAGACTTGATCACCGGTGAAAGACGCCAATTCCTCAAATTGTAGATCAGTACTTGACCTGTACAAGGTTACTATTTCATTTGGCTTTATTCCGGTAAAAAGCCAATCCAATTTTATCTGGCCTTTATTTATTTGTTCCCCTTCAAACTTTATTATATTAACATTAAGAATCGTTAAAATAGAGCTCAAATCCAATTTCATCGGTTCTTCCGGAGCACAGACACCATCAGGAATATAAGCGATATAAAATACATAAGGATCAAATTCGTCCCTAAATTCCAAACCGTACATGGTTAATTCAGATCCTTCTAATTCATACAAAACATTATCTATTACTTCTCCATCAAAAAGCTGATTTGTCATAGTCTCATCCAGGTACCATTTAAAGTCACCGTTGTCTGGGAAATCTTTAATTGTAGGTTGTAACGTTACAGGATTTACACCTTCCACATAAACATATTTACCGTTCTCATCTATTGCTGCTTCACCAAGGGGTTGAATTTCATAATTTGAAGGTTTAGGCGTAGGATTTACTTTTACTTTAAACCTTACGGGCTCACTTTCTTCTGAGCAAGAAACCGTTGTAGCCTTAACTAAATATATATGTTCACCAGAGGGGAGACTTTCTGTAGTGCGAAAAGTATTTGCAATTCCTAATGAAACTTCACTGTCACCATTCATTTGGTACCAATGTAAATCTCCGCCGGCTTCATTGGAAGGGGTAACACTAACAATTTCACCCTCACATATCTCAAATCCCCCAATTTCGGGGAGTGTTTCCACTACTGGCCGGACAGGTTTTACGGAAACTCCACTAATCTGAAGACTCCCTTCCAAGACCCCTAATCCAAACAATGAAGAAATTCTAATTCCTATTTGATCAATTTCAGCCTCGTCATCACTAATAGGAAATCGGAAAAAATCTCCGGAATCCAATAAACCCAGTACATCCAAATCCAATAGAGAAGATGCTGAAGTAGTGCTGACCTCAGAGCCATTGGAATAAGCGATCAAATCTACATTGTTAAAAAGCCCCAAATCAAGTAATGATTCGTCTATAGCCATACTGATTAAAATTTCATTTCCAGGAGGTATGGAAGTATTGAAATAAATCTTTTGCTCCATAACCCCTGCAACACCTACTGTCCCTAAGGATATTTGAGAAGAGGTATTTTCCAAATCATCATCTATGGCGAGGTGTAAAGATTCAATTTGATCCGCTAATTCAAGGGCATCGAGCGTAATACCACTTCCTTCAAAACTTGTAAATGTTGGCTGATAATCACAAAGGTCGGGAACAATATAAAATGCATGGTACACATCCAGAAAATATTGAGATCCAAAACCAACCCCAGACAGTGCCTGATTTGTTATTAAAATTCTGTCATAGTCAGCATTGGGTGTAATTGCCAAATAACTGTTTCCAAACTCATCATTAACTAAATTGACATAATTATTATCAAAACCATCTAAACTTGATATAGGAGCCATCACTGAGGAAGAGGAAGTTCTTGCCTCAACAACAATTTCTTGACGTCCTAGCAAAACTGACCCTAAGACCCCTGAAAGAAGATCACCAAGACTTCCTCCGAGTAAAGATTGGAGCAAACTTTCATCAGCATCAATCCTTACATAAGTTGTTGTATTTGCCGGTATACTACTATCAAACCTAAGCTCAATCTTGGATTTATAACTACTAATCCCTAATGCAATTCCCGGGCTGGACAAAAGGCGGGCATAAGCCCCATTATCATCCTCAGAATTGGAAATGTTTAGTACAGATTTATCGCAAGACGGCTGAAGAAAGCCACCGCATGGCGAAAATTTGTTTCCAATAATGGCTGTAGAATTTGACGCATATATAGAATCTGCTATCAAAAAAGAATTATGAAAAAGAGCACATATATTGAGTAATAAAAACAATCCTATAATTTTATAAAACCTATTTATAGCCATTTAGAATAAATTAGTAAGTCAAAATTACCTACTTTATTCCGATATATTAACAAATACTAAAATGGTAAAAAAGTTGATAAAAAGAAATAATACAAAATATCGTATACAAAAAACATTTACATGATATTAAGATTATATTTACACTTAACGACCATACGAAAGCTAACATACTTACTACATAGGGTAACAGAATCCTTTTATTAGATAACAAAAAATTAAAATCACAAATTAGAAGGAAAGGCAAAAAATGAAATTTACCCTGATACTATACCTAATAAGAATCCACCTCTCTCCCTTTCAATATCCGGAAATTCAGACAAAACATAAGGCCTCTGGATTAAAATTGAATTAACCCCCTGTATATATTGCCATTTAAATACCCGAAACCACGCTCCTAATTCCACTAGAAACGGAGAGAATTAGAACCCCAACAATGACAAAAATATTTGAAATGTGATTTTCTAGTGGGGCTAGAGTTCAAAATAATTTAAGATTCAATTATGAGAGTCACTAACAAACTTTCAAAATGAGGAGTCAAGAAGGTTTCCTTTACCTATCCAGGCTAAAGTTTGAAAGCACCTACAGTGTCACCCAATACACAAATGACAAAATGTTCCCTTACATCGATTGTCCTTTATCTCTATAACTTTTCTTCCTCAAATTACCCTCCAATTAAACTAAAAGGTTATTAGCAAAAACTAAGGAAGGGTATTTTACTTGGAGCGGCTTCAATGAAAATGATTAAAACTTTCATCTATTTTAATCAATCCTAATAAGATTTACTTCTGAATTGTGATCATTAATAAATACTGGAAATTAAATCTTCTGCCTAAAATCCCTGTTAAATAAGTACAATACCCGTAAAATCCACCCACTTTTTTCAGGTACAATTTATTTTAAAAGGAAATAAATAATACATATCCATTGATTCATAGATATGTACGTGATTGATTTGGATTTAAAAATAAAAAATAAGCAATATCAAATAGGAAGAATACTTCTTAAACGCAATAAATGTAGAAAACACCTTAATTAGGTTTATAACTAAAGCCTATGCAAATTACGAAAAAATGCAATTTAAAAAATCCAACATTTAAAATTAATGGTCATCCTTTAATTAGATTACTATTGGAAAACATGCATTTCTCAAGAACCCCAGCAAATTTCATTTGTGAAAATTTTGCTCCATTAATATGTAATACATAATCTAAAGTCAGTTCACAGCATTTCTGGTAACCTCTTGATTATCTAGCATTTTACAATATGTAAAAACTTTGTTATTAATGCTTTATAAGCTCTTACGTATTTTACTTCTGAAGAAACATCATCTCCACCATTCATCATTAAGCTATGACCGATCCTATTCCCCCCTATTTTTAAATAAAAAACCCTTCAATTTTGGAGACCTTAATTTGAGTTTTTTAATCACTCAATTTTAATTTCAATGAGCAATTAATAAGGATGATAATTATTTAAAAAGTTCGAATTAAAAAAAATTTCTAAAGACTTCTTTCTTTAAAGAATCCTTACCAGGTCAAAATTTCAATGAATAAACCATCTAACAAAATCAAAATATTATTAGTTGAGGATGATTACGCACTTTCTGAAAACATCAGGGAAATGCTGGACCTGCAAGGGTATGACTTAGTAGATGTTTTGGATGAGGCTGAAACAGCATTTCCGATAATTAAAGAGACTCTTCCGGATTTAGTTCTTGTAGACATTATTTTAAAAGGAAATAAAACAGGAATAGATCTTTCTGAGGAGATCAGACTAAAACTCGATATTCCAATTGTGTTCTTAACTTCAGCTTCGGGTCCAGAAATAGCAAAAAAAGTAAAGCATCTTCATCCAGACGGATTCATAACCAAACCATTTACTTTCAATGCTTTAATTACAAAAATTGAATTAGCATTAGAAACCTATAGAAACAAATCAACTGTGCCCAAAAGAAGTACCTCCGAGTTATTTATCCGAGAAAATGGGTGGTTAAAAAAAATTCTAATAGAAGATATTAATTGGATAAAAACTGAAGGAACCTATATACATATCTTGGTCAATGGAAAACAATACACCTTAAGAAGTACTGTGAAAGAGCTAATGAAAAAACTACCTGAAAAACAGTTTTTAAGAATTCATAAATCGTTTATTATAAATTTAAAAAAATAGATGCCCTAAACTCTTCAGCAGTCATAATTGAAGAAAAAGAGATCCCTGTAGGAAGAAACTATTATCAGAATCTGCTAAAAACCATCAATAAACTATCAAGTTAAGTTTTGCTTTGACTAGTCTATAAAATCATATTACACTATAACCTCTTAAAAGTTAAGTATTTTCCGACCGTCAAATGTTCCTATGCTAATAATTCCTGTTAATGAATATAACAGTTTGATTTGTATCAGCATTTGCGGTCATAAAACACAAGCAGTTTCGGTTCGAACTGAGCCATTATTTGGAAAAATTCATCAGGTCATTTTAGAAATTTTAAATATGACCTGGCATATCGCCAAAAAAAGGTAAAATGCCAATCTCCCTCAAGCTATGAACATAAAGGAGATTTTTAGTTTGCTCAGGCTCGGATCAAATAAACAAAGAACAGGTAAAATGTCGGGAGCCCTATTTTATAGTCTGGCTCAAAGAGGGTATTTCCTCTCAGGACAACTGTAATGAATGATGGTATTGATGCCTCGATACTTTATTTAAAAAAGGGAAAAGCACTAGAAAAGCCCATGAATTAACTGTTATTCCATCACTTTGAAAAATTCAGGCAATTTGAGGATGATCCTTATAGCTATCTGCTAATCCTATTAATTCAACCCAAAATATGAAATAGAACTTTAGAAAAACATAAAAAAAGCACCCTTACAAATTTGGCCAGGGTGCTTTCTAATAATTTGAAGTAATAAATAGAAATTAGTTAACAGCTGTCAACAAATTTAATTATATCAAGCTTTCCAACAAACAATTTCTTTAATACCTCTTATGATTCTTTAATCCATTTAAACAAAGTCTGATAGGTAACACCAGTATCCTTACTGAAATCAGCCTTAGTTTTACCTTCAGCTTCAGCTTTCTTCCAGTTAGCAAGTATACTTGCTTTTTCATCTGCTGAATAAGTTCGTCTTCCTCGCGTAGCTGATTTATCAGCTTTTGCATCTACTCCGTAAATAAATTGAATAAGCCCCATTAATTTCGAAGCCTCACTTTTGGAAGTTAATCCTAAGTCATTTAGGTCAGCTATAGCTGAATCTTTTAAATTTTTGTTGTAAATGGATGCGTTCCTTTCTTATGCGCTTCGTCAATTGAATGGAAAATATTTCCATCTGCATCTTCCATATAAACCACAGCGTTGGTTTTAGAAAGGTCTGAATACTTGTTTAAAAATTCTTGAATAGACATATTATATTAATTATTTAGATGATAATACTTGCCAAAGTTACACTATAATTTTCACTTGGATAACAAAATCCATACCGTAAATTATATTTTGTTTATTTTATTTAATTATAACGTACTAAAATGATAAATTGTTTTCATAAGGCTAACAAAAAGTTTGGAAAATAAATTTTTATATTCCCTTTTAATTATGAATTCAGGCGGATTTTCGGAAACGTTAACGATAAATTTGTTAAAGTTTGTTAAATCTGTTCATTTAACGTTAAATAGGATACCGGGATTAATTTTTGAAATTAAGGCTTTAAGCAATTTTTTTAAATTATTTAGGATTTTTAAAACTAAATCGATAAGTTTAAATAGGCTTGTTTCTAACTTGAACGATTTGTTTAAGGTTTCACCCATAAAGTAGGAAACAAAACCTTAGTCCTTGATCGATTATTGCTCATTTATCCAATAAAATCAAGGCCTGCCATAACCTTATTTTCAAAGTTAACCACTTAGAAAATTCATAGTGCGAATTCTTTTTAGATTTTAAATCTGACAGAAAAAAATTACTTATCTGCAAAAACATTTAAAAACTGAATATGGCTTTAATCATTAATTTTATTTGGCAGAGTATAATTTGCCTCTCATTCTTTTACGCCTTTTATTGGGTTTTTCTCAAGGATGAAAAAACTTTCATGTTTAACAGGGTTTATTTATTGATAACGCCTATTTTAGCCATAGCCTTTTCGCTAATCGAAATCCCTGTTTCTTTTGAAAAGCCGAGTATTTCTTTAGAGAACACAGCCTTTCTAAAAGCGTTTGAATTAAACACCCAAAATGAAATAGCTGGAACTTATGGACTACCTGAAGTAACCGTTACTGGAAGTAGGTTACCAACTTTATGGGTATTTACTGACTATTTATATCTTGGTTATCTAATAGTAGTATTATTTTTATTCGCCAAATTTTATTGGCAGTTTATCCAACTAAAAGAAATTTTAAGAAAAGGATGGTACCAAACAACCTACATTTTAAAAGAGAAATATTTCAATGTACCTACTTTTGGCCTTGCGCCAGTATTCTCCTACTTCGACAAGATATTCTGGGATGACGCTATTGTTTTAAGTCCAAAAGAAAAAAGCAAATCTTAATTCATGAAATCGAACATGTCAAGCAAAAACACACCTATGATGTAATTATATATCAGGTCATGTGTAATGTTTTTTGGTTTAATCCTATCATCCACTTAATGCAAAAAGCGTTAATTGATTTACATGAATTTCAAGCTGATGAAAAAGTAATTAAAGATGCTGAGCTTAAAGACACCTACCCAAAGTTAGTTGCCAAGATGGCTTTTCAAGGTTTAGATCTTTCTTTGGGCAATTATTTTATTCGTTCCACAACGCTGAAACGAATTCAGATGATGAAAGCAAACAAAAAACGAATTGGTTTAAGTTAGGAATGTTGATTCCCTTAATGGTTATGGTTTTTGGTTTAATTTCCATGAAAACCAACAGCAGCATTATTTCCTTGAATAACTATTCTACACAACCCATCTCTTTTCTGAAAAATCAAATTGAAGCTTTTCAAGATTCATTGGCGGTTGGTATTAAATTGAAAAGTATTAAAAACCCAACACACTATGAAAGCATTGGAAAACTGAACCATGAATCGCTCAATGTACAGGTAGGCGAATTGTCATATGAGTTTACTGGTATCAAAAGTCAGCAAGAATACTTAAAAGTGCTTAGTTTGGTTGAAGCATTAAGACCCAATTCTACACTCAATAAAAAATACGAAAATGCCTACCCCTACTACGCTATAGACCATAAGCCAGAGCCAAAAATAGGTTGGGAAGCTTGGGAGAATTATTTAACTAGTAAAATTCCTGCAGCACTTATAGATGAAATACATGTAGAGGGTGGAAATGTTGAGTTGGAGTTTGTTATAAACCAAGAGGCTAAAGTAGTAAACGCCTCCATCAAGAAAAGTTTAGGCCAGGAGATTGATCAAATTTTATTAGCAGCCCTTACAAATACTGAAAGTCCAGCTTGGCAGCCAGGTAAGAACGCAAACGAAATTAAAGCAGTTATAATAAATGCTAAAATTGAAATACAAAAGCTGAATCAAAATGAAAACAGCTTAGCATTACCGACAAAAAGTAAAACACCTACGATCAATGGTACTCAGGATGATTTTCTCAATACATTTCCCGAAAATCTAGCAATAAAAGTTAAGGATGATCTCAAATCCGGAGCAATTACACTTGGCAACCCATTCAAAAACCATTTGGCCAAAATGCTTTCTTTTCCAAAAGGAACTATAAAAGAGGGCATATCTGGTACTGCAATAGTTAGGCTTAAAACAAGTTCTGAAGGCGACTTAACAGATATATCCTTTATACAAAGCATTAGTCCACAATTTGAAGAATCCATAATAAATGTTTTAAAAGATGCACCAAATCTAATACCAGTACTTCAAAAAAATGAATATGAATTGTTCTTACCAATCTCTTTCAAAATAAATAGGGCAAGCATAAATAATGTAATCCCAAGTTTGGATAAAGCATATGGAGATGTTATTTATATAAATGGCTTTAAGGCACAAGAAAAGAGATTAACTAGTGATCCTTTAAAATCACCTGGAGAAGAAATTCCAGTCCATATTCTTAAAGAGGGCTTGGTTTCCTTCAATGGTGTAGCCATGCCTATAAATTCAAGTCTATCGGATATTATCAATGTTTATATCGGTTATTACACCATCAATCCGCAATTGATAATTGTCGGGCTTTCTGCTGGAAAAAACATTAAAATGGGTGAGGTACAAAATGTGCAGGCAGCACTTAAAAAAGCTGGAATTAATAAATTACACTTTTATGGAGAAGCAAATCAAACTGAATTAAATCCCATGAATACCCCTGTATTTATTATTGACGGGATACTACAAGTAAATCCCGATAATATGGATTATCCTAAACCTGAAGAGATCGACTCCATTTCCATGGTCAGTTCAGACAAATTGCATTTGTATGGGGAAAAAGCCAAAAATGGCGCAATTGTTATCAAAACAAAACAATAAATTCGATTGTCCAATTTCATTAGATAATTTGGCTGAAACACAGTTCTAACGTTACTTAAACCTACCTTTTGGTAGGTTTTTTTATATATTGCAGTAGTAATAATTCTAATCAAAATATAAAATGACCTACAAATCCTTTTTTTGCTTGTTTTTAATTTCACTTCTTCCTGGCTTAACATTTGGGCAAAGAAACACAAACGAAATTGAATCAAAAGTTCCTGAATATTCTATTCCCGACATCTTCGTAAACTTAAAAGGACAAGAAATAAATACCATACAAGATTGGGTACACCTCCGAAGACCTGAAATTGTAAATCTTTTTGAGGACAATGTTTATGGCAACATGCCAGAAGCCATTGATGCCATAAACTTCACTACGGTCAATGAAAATAAAATGGCAATGAATGGAATGGCTACCCTTAAGGAGGTAGACATTGAGGTTACCAATAAAACCCAAAAGGTAACCATGAGGTTGATCCTTTTCATTCCTAATAAAACCATTAGTCCTGCTCCAGTTTTTTTATTAATCAATCATAGGGATCCTGAAAACATTGATCCTACCAGAAAAACTAAAATGGGTTTTTGGCCAGCAGAGGAAATAGTTAAAAGAGGGTATGCAGCAGCAACTTTTCATGTTAAAGATGTTTCTGATGATGACAAGGTGACCTTTAGTGAGGATATTCTAAGCAAATTGTACCCAGAAGAATTAGAAAAAGAAAATGGGCTTCGCGGCTTAGGTGCATGGGCTTGGGGCGCCATGCGTGCCATGGATTATTTTGAGACGGCACCAGAAATAGATGCAGAAAAAGCAGCTGTTATCGGACATTCCAGAGGTGGGAAAGCATCTCTATGGACAGGAGCATCGGACCCAAGATGGGCCATCACCATATCAAATGAGTCTGGATGCGGAGGTGCTGCAATGTCCAGAAGACAGTTTGGAGAGACTGTGAAGATAATTAACACCGTTTTTCCTTATTGGTTTACAGACAATTTCAGCAAATACAATGACAATGAAGCGCTCTTACCTATAGACCAGCACATGCTTATAGCTTCAATTGCCCCTAGAGCAGTCTATGTTGCCAGCGCATCTGAAGACCTATGGGCTGATCCCAAAGGAGAGTACACTTCCTTACAATTGGGTACTCGCGTACACAGGGAGATCTACAATATGGAAGGAAACTTTCCTAAAGAAATAAATGCAGCAGGCAACCCTGTACACCTACCCTATGCAGGACACCACATTCGTGAAGGGAAACACAATTTGACTCCTTACGATTGGAATTTATTCATGGATTTTGCTGACAAACATTACGGCATTAATAGTGAAAATTGAAAGACGAATTTTTCTTCAAAATTCCACTAAACTAACTGGGCTAGCTCTGGCTGGCTCAGTTATCCTTCCCTCAATTTCCAAAGCAAGTCCAATTACCAGGAATAATTACGAAAGGGATCTGGGAATGAAATTGTGCCTGGCTTACTTTTGGGGCATAGAAACACATAAAACCGCCCTTTCCCGGCAAATGGATGTAATGGGTGCAGTTAGCCCAATACATGCTAATTTGGCTGGCCTGCCAGGAGAAAAAGACAATTCAAGAAAGGTAATCAAAGCCATCAAAAATGCCTGGGACAAGGAAGGCCTATCCCTGAGGGTGGTAGAAGGGCCTCCTTTTCTTGGTACAAAAACCAAACTTGGTCTACCCGGACGAGATGAGGAAATTGAAAACTTCATCACTTTAATGAAAAATTTGTCACTTGAGGGCATAGATACCATCTGCTACAATTGGATGCCGGTGATAAGCTGGGCACGCACTTTTTTAGATAAACCTGGTCGGGGTGGTGCTATGGTGAGTGGTTTCAACTCTGCGGCCATTCTCCGAAAAGCACCCATTACTGAATATGGGGTTTTATCTCCTGAATTAATGTGGGAAAACTTAAACTATTTCCTTCAGGCAGTAGTTCCGGAAGCCGAAAGGTTTGGCATTAAACTGGCCTTGCATCCTGATGACCCACCTGTTGACAATATCCAGGGCATACCACGTATAATTACCTCGGTTGAAGCATTTAAGCGGATGTTGGCACTTTATCCAAGTGAAAACAACGGCATCACTTTCTGCCAGGGCAGCTTTGCCTCCATGGGAAGCGGTGACCAACAAGTAGACATTCCTGAAGCCATACGGGATTTCGGGAAAAGGAAAGTCATTCATTTCGTCCATTTCAGAGATGTAAGGGGAGACAAAAACAACTTTGAGGAAACTTTCCATGATGAAGGAAAAACTGACATGTTTGCTGCAATGAAAGCTTATCATGAAATAGGTTTTAAAGGTCCCATGCGCCCCGACCATGTCCCCACTATGGCTGGAGACAGTAACGACAAACCTGGTTATAGTACTATAGGGACCCTATTTGCTATTGGATACATAAGAGGGCTTATGGAGGGTGTAGGAAAATCCCAGGGCTGAAATAATTAATGATTCGCCACCATCCATTTTTTCCTAAAGAAAGAATGTGAAATGCTTATGCTTCTATAAATTTTATTTTCTTGTAACTTAACTTTTCCTTAACATATCTATTGGATCACTTAGATAACATTATGTATATTCTATATTCACCGAATATATTCAATATAAGTATATGATATAGTGGTCTTTTCCTTACCTTTCTAGTAATAAATAAAAACTATTATATGAATCGCTGGCTAAAGTATTCTCTCCTTTTTATAGGTACCCTCATTGTATTGATTCTGATCTACGGTACTTATCAATTTCGAGACAGACATAAGGGATATAACCTGGACCTTTCATTGATGAATGAAGGAGATGGCAATCTCTCTGCAGGCTTTGCTATTGCGGACATTAGCCCTGTGGGGTTTGATACCTGGGAAGATGTAAATGGCGATGCCAGGTTCAATGAATCAGATGGCGATTATTACAACGATCTCAATCAAAATGGCAAATTTGACCCGATTTGGGTAGCAGGTTTTCACCAGAATAAGCCCGCATCCGGGATTAATGATCCTTTATGGGCAAGGTCCATGGTTCTAAATGACGGTAAAATAAAATTAGGGCTATGCGTTATCGACATGATAGGCTTTGGGAATGATGAAGTCCTTACGGTAAGAAAACGAATTCTCGAACAAACAGACCTTGATCATCTTATCATTACAAGTACCCACGTGCATTCTTCTCCAGACATGATGGGCATGTGGGGTCCTGATCCTTTTACAAGAGGTGTAGATGAAGGATATAAAAACCTGGTTTTTGACGGGATCGTATCATCTGTATTGGCAGCCTACAACAATCAAAAACCGGCTTACTTAAAATTTGCTATCAATGAAAGTGATGCTGCTCCTCTTGTAGGAGATACCAGGGCTCCGGAGGTTTACGATGCTGCTATAAGGTTAATGCAAGTGGTAGAAAAAGGATCCAATAAAACCTTGGGAACAATTATGAACTGGGGCAACCATCCTGAAACGCTTTGGTCTCAAAATACGCTGATAAGTTCAGATTTCCCTCATTATTGGCGAGAATACATGGAAAATGGGATCGTATACAATGATTCTCTTTACCATGAAGGACTGGGGGGTGTTTCCATATTTATGAATGCTGCACTTGGAGGCCTTATGACAACAAGGCCAAGTGATCCTTTGCTCCACCCCTATTCTCAAGACACACTTAAAGAAGCAACTATAGCAAAAATAGATGCTCAAGGAATGGCTTTAGCTAAAATCAGCTTTGAAACCATGGACAAGGGAATGGATACAGTCTATAACAGTAGCATGTCATTGCGTGCTAAAACAGTGGTTCTTCCAATGGCCAATAAGCTTTTTAGACTCGCTTCTTTTATTGGGGTTTTTGATAGAGGCTTTATCTCCTGGGGCAATGTTAGGTCTGAAGTGAATGTATGGAAACTAGGCCCTGCTACGTTTGTGCATATCCCCGGCGAACTCTATCCTGAAATCCTCAACGGAGGAGTAGAAGCTCCTGAAGGGGCTGACTTTGGAATAGCCCCTGTCGAAGTCCCTGCCATCAAAAGTCAAATGCCAGGTAAGTTTAAATTCTTTAGTGGAATGGCCAATGACATGATCGGCTATATCGTGCCTAAAAGTCAATGGGATGAAAAAGCACCTTTCACATATGGGAGAGAAAAAGCACCTTATGGTGAGGTTAACTCCCTTGGGCCCGAAACAGCTCCAATACTACACCGAGAGACTTTAAAATTATTGCAGGACCTTTCAAAAACAGCTACTAACTTAGAGAAAAACTAACCAAAAATATCTTGATATGAATAGCAAAGCACAATCGGTGGAAGCCTATCTTGAAGAGATTCCAGAGGAAAGAAAGGTTGCTTTTTTTTCAACTGAGGGACACAATTCTCTCCCAACTTCCTGAAGGTTTTGAAGAAACAATGAGCTATGGCATGATTGGCTATGTAGTTCCTCATGAGCGGTACCCGGCAGGCTACCATTGTAATCCTAAATTGCCCCTACCCTTTGTGAATATTGCCAATCAAAAGAATTTTCTGGCCATGTATCACTTATGCATTTATGCCAATGATGAGTTAATGAATTGGTTTAAACAAGAATACCCTAAACACAGCAGTGCTAAACTAGATATGGGTAAAAGCTGTATTCGATTCAAAAAACTGGACCAAATACCCTTCGCTTTAATTGGCGAACTAATAGCAAAAGTGAGTATGGAAGAGTGGATAACCACTTATGAAAATAGCATTAAAAAAAATAGGGTTGGAAAAATCTCCAACCCTATTAAATATGCTATAAGCTTTCGCTTATTATTTTTTTGCAATGTATTGCAACAAGTCTACTACTTTGTTAGAGTAACCCCATTCGTTATCATACCAAGCTACCAATTTCACGAAATTATCGTTCAACTGGATTCCAGCTCCTGCATCAAATATAGAAGTTCTTGGATCTCCGATGAAATCATTAGAAACAACTGCATCTTCAGTGTAGCCCATGATTCCTTTAAGGTCACCTTCAGCAGCTTCCTTCATTTTAGCACAAATCTCTTCGTAAGTAGCACCTTTAGCTAATCTTACAGTAAGATCTACTACAGATACATCAGGAGTTGGTACTCTGAAAGACATACCGGTTAGTTTTCCGTTCAATTCAGGAATAACTTTACCTACAGCTTTAGCTGCACCAGTAGAAGAAGGGATGATGTTTTGTCCAGCTCCTCTTCCGCCTCTCCAGTCCTTCATAGAAGGTCCGTCAACAGTTTTTTGAGTAGCAGTAGTAGCATGTACAGTAGTCATAAGACCTTCTACAATACCCCAGTTGTCATTGACAACCTTAGCTAGTGGAGCAAGGCAGTTAGTAGTACAAGATGCATTGGAAACAAATACCATATCAGAAGTATAAGTGCCTTCATTTACACCCATTACTATCATAGGCGTGTCATCTTTTGAAGGAGCTGACATTACTACTTTTTTAGCACCTGCATCAATATGACCTTGCGCTTTTTCTTTCGTCAAGAATAAACCTGTAGATTCTACAATTATTTCTGCACCTACGTCAGACCATTTCAAATCAGCAGGGTTTCTTTCAGCTGTTACTCTGATGGCGTTACCATTAACTATTAATTGACCATCTTTCACTTCTACATCACCTTTGAACTGGCCATGAGTAGAGTCATATTTTAACATGTAGGCCATGTAATCAACATCTATTAAATCATTGATGCCTACTATTTGAATATCTTCTCTTTCTTGAGCGGCACGGAAAACGAGTCTTCCAATTCTACCGAATCCATTGATACCTACTTTAATTTTTTCCATAATGTTTATTGTCTATTCTATGGTTTAAAAGATTACTTTTTTTGTTGTTCACCGCTTTGGAAATAAAATGAAGTTCTAGTGCTGAACAATTCAAAATTAGCCAAAAGGGCTATTTGATCTTTCCTTCCGAAATTTTCAATGGTCAAATTTATAAAAATTAAATTTATCATTGAAATTTTGTATTTGAATAGTTGTAAAAACTTAACATTTATCCAACAAAACTACCGTTCTGAAAATTTATCTTAATTTTGGCCTTCACATTGAAAACTTTATGGAAGAATTAGATCAAATGCAGATCAATTTTGGGGAGGATTCTCTTTTATTAATGAATGTATCCTTGGCGGTGATCATGTTTGGAGTCGCACTAGAAATCAAACTTTCTGATTTCAACTATATATGGACCAAACCTAAATCATTTTTTTTAGGTATTGTCTCCCAATTTCTTTTATTACCATTCTTAACCTTTCTTTTGGTTCTTTTAATCAAACCCACTCCTAGTGTTGCCTTGGGAATGTTTCTGGTGGCAGCATGTCCAGGAGGTAATATTTCAAATTTCCTTACCAACTATGCAAAAGGTAACGCTGCACTGTCTGTAAGTCTTACGGCTTTTGCTACATTAAGTTCTGTTTTACTTACCCCATTTAATTTTGCTTTATGGTCTGGATTGTATGGTCCTACTGCCCTCTTACTAAAAAGTATTAGCCTTGATTATGGGGATGTATTTGAAACTGTAGCACTTATTTTAGGAATACCGTTAATCTTAGGCATTTATATCAATCAATACAAACCAGAAATAGCTCAAAAAACAGCCTCAATCTTGAAACCCTTAAGTGTTGTCATATTTATAAGCATCGTGATTGTCGCCTTTTATAGCAATTTTGATCTCTTTATAAAGGTTATTGGATGGGTGTTTGGGCTGGTTTTAATACATAATATTATTGCATTAGGCTCTGGGTTCAGCTTATCAAAGATTTTCGGATTAAACCTTGAAGACACCAAAACACTTACAATTGAAACAGGGATTCAAAACTCCGGCCTAGCGCTGGTTTTGATTTTCAATTATTTCGATGGCCTGGGTGGTATGTCTATTATCGCAGGATGGTGGGGAATCTGGCACATCGTCTCAGGGCTAATAATAGCTTCACTTTGGAAAAAATACCGCTATGAGGCAAAGACTGTTTAATGATTTTTTAAACGGGATTGTAAAAACGGCCCTGTGGTTTTACTTTTCTGAAATTAAAGTAAAAGGAAAATGGAAAGACTATAAGGATGACCCAATCATCATTATAGCCAACCATCAGAATGCATTATTGGATCCTTTGTTGATCGCTACCTTCATCAATCTAAAACCCCATTTTTTATCAAGGGCTTCAGTATTTAAAAACCCTATTATTGCTAAAATACTGGCTTTTATTCGAATGGTGCCAGTGTTTAGGATTAGAGATGGGTTTGGAAGTATTCATGGAAATAAATCTAGCTTTTCGTTTTGTGAAAAGGTATTGAAAAACCAAGGGAAGATCCTCGTATTTCCAGAAGGTAATCACAGTCTCAAACGCCAGGTGAGACCATTAAGCAAAGGCTTCACCAGGATTGTTTCTGAGGCTTTACACAACGATCCTGAGATGGATTTAAAAATACTACCCATTGGCATAAACTACCAGGCGCACCAAAAGTCCGGATCTAAGGTGTTATTAGACATCGGAGAACCTATCTCAGCGAAGCAATACATTGGCCAGGAAAGAATATTGCTTAAAAAAGTGGAAAAGGAATTACAATCTTTGACTTTACACCTTCCTGAAGAAACTTACAATGAGTCCCTTAAAATGATCCTTCGATCCAATACGGACATCACTGCTTGTCGATGGGGGGTTGAATCTTCCTTATTAGCCTCTGTGGCCGATGCTAAAAAAGGACACCATCCAAAATGGAAAAATTGGTTTTTTAAGGCCATGCATTTTCCGCTTTGGATAATTTGGAAATCTTTAAAACCAAAGATAATAGACACCGTATTCTACGGTACTTTCAAGTTTTGTCTGGGCTTAGTGGTTGCTCCAATTTATTATCTTAGTGTTTTTTATTTCATTTACACTTTCACTTCATTAAGCACCGCTATAATTTGTATCTTACTAATGCTTCTAAGTTTAAAGTTTAACCGAAATTGGTACAACCAAACGGAAAAGGACTTGATCAAAAAGAGATAGGTAGAAACAAAGCGCTTAATAGTAATAAAATGTCAAATATATCATTGATTATAGAGGAAAGGGCGGCTTCTATAGGGAAGTTTTTGGTAGGAAGATTATTGCCTTTTGTACAAAAAAGAGCTGTTGGCCCATTCGTTTTCATAGACCATATGGGCCCAGTCCAATTGGATAAAGGACAAAACCTGGATGTCCCCCCTCATCCACATATAGGACTTTCTACGCTCACTTTTTTATTTGAAGGATCCATTTTGCACAAAGACAGTTTGGGTACCTCAGTAGAAGTTAAACCTGGAGAAGTGAATTGGATGACAGCCGGGAAGGGCGTTGTCCATTCTGAAAGAACGCCCGATTACCTAAGAAAAGTAGACAAAAGCCTCCATGGTTTGCAAATATGGGTAGCGCTGCCTAAAAACCTGGAACAAATGCCCCCTTCCTTTTCTCATATCTCTGCAGAAGAAATTCCAGCATGGGAACAAGAAGGCGTTAAAATGAAATTAATTGCTGGCAAAGCTTTTGGAAAGAAATCACCAGTGCCCACCTACAGTAAGTTGTACTTTTTAGAGATAAAAAGCACTAAGACTGCAGAATTAACCTTGGGAGATCATTTATTTGGGGAAAGTGCGCTGTATATTCTGAATGGGGGAATTAGTGCGGAGGGTAATACTTATGGCCCTAAGCAATTATTGGTTGCAAATGACAGTAAATTATGTTCTTTTACCATGGCAGAGAATTCCACAGTGTATCTTTTTGGTGGTGAACCCTTCCCAGAAGAACGGTATATTGACTGGAACTTTGTCTCCTCAAACAAAGAAATAATCAAAGCAGCCAAATTAAAATGGGTTGACCAAAAATTCCCAAAAGTACCTGGTGAAACAGATTTTGTTCCTCTTCCCCTTCCAAGGTCTGCTAAATAATCCGTCATTAAATTCACCTATCAAAGCCAAGTTTGAGATAACATTCAAAGGTTCTTGAAGAAAAATTAATTTCCTTAAAACAACACGTTATAGAAGCTATTTACCGGGATGGGTTTGCTCACACAAAGATTAAAAGTATATTTGAAGGCTTTGAGCCTGGAGTTCAACCATTCACTAAAGTTGTAATGTAAACGAATACAAGGTAACACTATGGAGTACAGACGACTATTAGAGAATAACAAAGTTTGGGTTAAAAAAAAGTTGGAGCAGGACAGTGACTTTTTCGAAAAACTTTCCAAAGGTCAAAAACCAAAGCATCTTTTCATTGGCTGTAGCGATAGTAGGGTGACCGCTGAAGAACTTTTAGGTGCCGATGCAGGAGAAGTCTTTGTTCACAGAAACATTGCCAATTTGGTCCCCAACAATGACAATAATTCAGCTTCTGTCATAGAATACGCTGTAGGTCATTTAGAAGTAAGGCATATTATTGTCTGCGGTCATTACCTATGTGGGGGAATAGCTGCGGCATTGGAATCAAAAGATCTTGGAATATTAAATCCTTGGCTGAGAAACATCAGGGACGTTTACCGTTTACATTTTCAAGAGCTAAATTCAATTTCGGATGATCAGCAAAGGTACAATCGATTGGTTGAGCTGAATGTTCAAGAGCAATGCATAAATGTGATAAAAATGGCCGTTTGGCAAAAGAGCTTTCTCAAAAATGGAGGGCCAATTATCCATGGGGTTGTTTTTGATATCAAAACAGGAAATTTGATCGACCTGGATATTGACATCAATCATATACTACAAGAGGTTAGAAATATCTATGACCTGGGAACAGAACTGATTTAGAGAAATCAACTGCCCCTATTATATAGAAAAGGCATGTCACAACTTTAGTATATCAGTCTAATAATTTTTACTCTGCAGTCCAGGGTAACTTTACTGCAGATTTCACTTTGGGAAACAAAACATGGTCTGCTTCGCCAAAAAGAACCAAGGTGTACACATCATCAGCTCGGACATTCTCTTTTAATAACTGCAAGGTTTTGCCAGTGATTGAAACATCATCTACAATTAAGATCCGATGATGACCGAAAAAATCCCACTCTAAAACCTCTTCAATTTCTGAGGAAGAGAGTGAAAAGTCCCCTTGATCATTTTTATTCCCTAAGTTTATTAATTTTAGTGTTACGCCCAATTGATGCGCAATCATAGCTGCTGGTGCTTTGCCCCCTTCCGAGATTCCTAAAACCAAATCAATTTCAGGAAAATTGAAACCATGTAGCGCATCACTAATGGCACCAAATGAAATATCTAAAGAAGACTTCATAATTATATTTTAAACCGTAATGTTGAGATTGAACCCGAGATATAAAAAGCCAAGTCATTTTGGGGTGAATTCATTTCAAATGCTGACATTTCCGAAATAACACCTTCAGATTCAAAGTATTATTAAAATAAAAATCAATTCTTCAAAACCTGTAACAATTAAAGCTATTTGAATTTATCGCATAAAAAGACAAAAGGGATTGGGCAAAAATCTTAACACATTACCACTTAATTCAACCCAATTTTATGACAAATCCATTCCCAAACTAAACTACTTTAATCTGGAATAATATTAAACCCGCTGTTTAAAGGTTTAAAGCTGATTTCACAATGCCTTTTAAGATCATTGAAACCATTAAAAACTATGTTATAATTGACCCTCATCAACTATAACATTCTGTAAACTTAAATAAACTTTCTTTAAAAGACTAAATTACAACAACTTAAACACATGCTTTTTTAATGGTCTGATAATTGCTTCAAACTATAAAAAATAAATCGACCACAAATAATAGCATTACTTATGCCCGTAATAGGTGAATTGATAAAGAAAGCCATTGAACTTGGCGGTAAATTAAATTCGGAAAACAGCCCTGAAAAAGACCAAGCAAAAGTATTGAATCACCTTCTGGAAACGGCGAAAGACACCGCTTTTGGAAAGTATTATGGATTTAAGAATATTCTGGACTCTGGGGATATCTCTAAAGTTTTTCAAGAAAAAGTACCTTATCATGACTATGATAAAATATACAGTGAATGGTGGAAGAAAATTAGAGAAGGTCATGAAGACATTACCTGGCCAGGCATCAACCAGTATTTCGCAGTAAGTTCTGGCACCACTAGCAAGAGTAAGTACATTCCTGTGACTAACGACATGATCGATGCTATTAGAAAAACGGGGATTCAACAAGTCGTTAGTTTATCCAAATATGATTTACCACCTGATTTCTTTGAGCGTCAAATCATGATGCTGGGTAGTTCAACTGCACTTCAAAGCAAAGATGGATTTTTAGAAGGCGAGATTAGTGGGATAAGTGCCAGTCAAATCCCATTTTGGTTTCAAGGTTTTTACAAACCAGGACCTGAAATCTCCGCCATTGAAAATTGGGATGATAGAATAGAAGAAATTGCAAAAAATGCCAAAGATTGGGATATAGGAAGTATTTCAGGCATTCCTTCGTGGATTGAACTAATGATGAAAAGGGTTATATCCTATCATGGCGTATCCTCCATTCACGATATTTGGCCAAATTTAGCAGTTTACACACCTGGTGGTGTAGCCTTTGAGCCCCATAGAAAAAGTTTTGAGAAAAACCTTTCCCATCCACTGATCTATATTGATACCTACCTTGCCTCGGAAGGGTTCCTAGCCTTTCAAAACCGTCCCGACACAGATTCAATGGCATTGGTTTTAGACAATGGAGTTTATTTCGAATTTGTTCCTTTCGAACCAGAAAATATTGATGAAAATGGAGCAGTAAAAGCTGATGCAAAGGCGCTAAATATTGGAGAGGTCGTCGAAAACAAGGATTACATATTGTTAATATCTACTGTTGCTGGCACCTGGCGATACATGATTGGGGATACCATATCTTTTACCAATAAGGAACAGGCAGAAATTAAAATCACGGGCCGAACCAAGTTTTTCTTGAACGTTGTGGGGAGTCAATTGGGAGTACACCAAATGGACAAAGCCATGGAAGCTGTACAGGAGAAATTCAACCTTACCGTTCCTGAGTACACCGTAGCCGCTATTGAAGAAAACGGGGAATACCTTCACCGCTGGTACCTTGGAAAAGATTCAGGAAATGCAGATGAAGCTTCGGTAAAGGATTTTCTGGATGCTTTCCTTCGAGAAAACAATAAAAATTACAATGTAGCTAGATCCAAAGCTTTAAAGAGCATAGATGTAAAGATTGTCCCAGTCAACACCTTCATTGCTTACAATGAAAAGGAAAAAAGAAAGGCGGACAGGTCAAGTTTCCACGGGTCATGAAAGCTGAACCTTTTGGGAAATGGGAGGATTTTGTCAAAAGCAATTAACTTTCTTCCCTTTGAATGAAACCAAACAGCCAATTTTACGATTGTAAAAGATCAAGGACGAATCATCTCTGATTTGCGTGATAATATTTTTTGATCAATTACAATGCTAATATTCAAATCACTTTCTTCAACAAACTATCGGTATTTCTTTACCGGACAGGCATTCTCTAACCTGGGGAATATGATGAAACAAGTGGTTGTTGGATGGCTGGTTTACAGTCTAACTGGCTCTGCCCTGCTCCTAGGAATTGTTTCCTTTTCAAGGGAGATTTCGGCATTTCTTGTTTCAATTTTCGCAGGTGTTTTTGCAGATAAATACAACAAGCACAAGTTGTTGATGGTATGCCAATCTACTATCGCCCTCAATGCTACCGTTCTCGCAATGCTCACCATTTCGGGAAACATAACTTTTAATATGCTACTCAGCCTGGAGATAATTTTCGGTTTGGTTAGCGGCCTAGAAATGCCTTCCAGACATGCTTTTGTAAATGACTTAGTTGAAGACAAAGCCTACCTGACGAATGCCATTGCCTTGAATTCCTCGCTTTTCAATACAGCTAGAATCGTTGGACCTGCCATTGCAGGCATTTTGATACCAATAATAGGCGAAGGCTATTGTTTGCTCCTTTATGCAATAGCGAGTTTTAGTGTAGTTGTGTTTTTTGCTTTTATCAAGTACCGGCCTCCATCTAAAGTTGCTCCTAAACAAAATTTTAAAAATGCTTTTGCAGACGGAGCTCGTTTTGCTTTTAAAACAAAACACCTTCGTTTTTTAATGCTCTTTGTTGCTGCCATTACCTTAATAGGAATGTCTTACATGGTTATATTGCCCGTATTTGCTGCAGAGGTGTTTAATGGGGATGCGGTAATCTTTGGGTACATGACAAGTGCAGTAGGTTTGGGTTCGTTAGTTGGTGCATTTTTTGTAGGTACAAAAAATAACATTTTAGGATTGGATAAGTTAATACTCGTAGGCACTATTGTTTTTGGAATAGGGCTGGCGGTTTTTTCTTTCAGTTCGATTTTATGGTTGTCACTCCTGGCCCTTTTAGCAACAGGCTTAGGTAGGGTAATCATCTTTACAGGATCAAATACCTTGATTCAATCCATTTCTCCAGAAGAGAAAAGGGGACGTGTTTTGAGTTTTTATATCATGCTATTCATGGGATCCCTATCGGTGGGGAGTTTTATGATTGGAATTCTAACTGACTGGATTGGTGCACCAACCACGCTGGCTTTTGGAAGTTTAGGGGTGCTCTTTTTGGCTGCATTTTATGCCAAAAGTTTACCTTTATTAAGAAGGAGAACCTATAGGGCTATCAAAAAGCTTGAATTACATTGATGCTGCAATTAACCTTACAACAAAACCTAAACTCAAAAATGAAACCACTACCGTTTTTATTGATCAACACCATCAGTTTTATCATCACCCTATTCATTAATTATTTGGGAGGGTCAGGAGACTATTTTGGAAAATCGGTCGGCGATATCAGTGATGATTTCACCACCCTGATCACACCAGCCGCTTATGCCTTTTCTATCTGGGGGCTTATCTATCTGAGTTTAATATCCTTTCTCGTTTACCAGTGGGTTTGTTATTTTAAAAAGCAGAATAATACTTCATTGGAGCCTTCCGGCTTATGGTTTACGGTTGCCAATCTGAGCAATGCCCTTTGGATTTACGTTTGGGTAAATGAGCAGATTTTGCTATCTGTAATCGTCATCCTTGTGCTCCTCTTTTCATTGATTCAATTGGTATTGAGGCTTAGATTAGAAATTTATGATGCGCCTATCAAAACCATCTTTTTGGTGTGGTGGCCAATTTGCATTTATACGGGTTGGGTGATCCTAGCTACTGTTTTAACACTTTCAGTTGGAATCAAAAGCACTGGAATATTAGATGGCCTTTGGTCCGAGACCGCCTGGGCTTCCTTGATCCTTATCATAGCCACCTCAATTTATGCCTTTCTTACCTACAATAGAAATATGAGGGAAGCTGCCCTTGTCGGGGCTTGGGGCATTACTGCCATTGCAGTGAAACAATGGGGCATAAATGAGACATTAAGTATTATTGCAATCGCCCTTGCAGGGATTTTGGTCCTTATTGCTGGTATTCATAGTTATATCAACCGGGAAACTTCCATTCCAGCAAAAATGGGGAAGTAAAGCGGAAACATATTAACCATCAGTCATATTTGGGTCGAGAAAGTATTTCTTCATTACCTTCTCGGCCATTTTGTTTTGGGGAGTAAAATCAGGCTCTCTGCCAGAGGGCTGAGGATACCATTTCCAAAAATACACCCCTTGCATCCATGGTTTCTCCCAGACAGCTTCAAAGAAAGCTTCGTAACACAGGGCCTGAACTTCCTCCGAAAGCGTGGAAGCATGTCTTTCATTTGGCCATACCCAAGGTGATTGTGCTGCATCCTCAGTATTACAATAACCTATTTCAGTGAAAATAACTGGTTTTTGAAAGATTCTGTTCGTTTTTTCAATTTCTGGAATCACCTTTTCCCATCCTTCAATCAATTGTGCCAAGTCAGGAACTTTATCGTTTTTGACCAATGGAAAATAGGCCTGAATACCTATGTAATCCAAGGCATCCCAGAAATTGACCTTTTGGTATTCTGTGAAGTTGGCGGCATAAGTAAGCTTTCCATTATAAACCTCCCTGATGGCAGAAATAATTTCTCGCCATTCCTTTTCTTTATGGCTGGCTTTTTCAAATTCCGTCCCTATACATAAAATTGGTATTCCCTGCCGTTCAGCGATACGGGCGTAATAAAGGATAAATCCTCTATAATTTTCAAACCACAGGTTCCAATCTTTTTCATTGGTCATTTCTATTTCCCCAGGCCAAGATCCCCGCACCCAAATATGTGGCTTCAAGATATTGGTAAGCCCCAAGGAACTGGCAGTATCAGAAGTGGAAATTAATCCATTGCTACTTTCCCCCCACCATGATTTTTCACGGTCCTTTTCCCAACTTAATTCTGGAGCAGTAACCGACTTCTGCCAGCCAAATGGTGTTTGTGAAAGGTGGCTCACCCCTAAATTTTGCAAAGAACGTAATTCCCCTCCTTGAAGTGGCTTCCTGCTACCTACCCAGCAAACTCCTTTGTGCTTCACCCCTTCAAAACTTGCCAATTTTTTATTGCTTTCACAAGAAGACAAGCCCATTACTCCTAATAAAAGAACAAGCCACAAATACCCATTATTCAATTTAAATTGCATCATGATTATTTCTTTTAAAAAGGATAAAGAGAAAGCTGCCAATCATCAGAAGGTAAACCCAACTAAAGGGCAGTGCAATTAAAACAAGTAATTGGCTGACTGCCTGAAGAAGTTCTTCTTTGCCAATAAAAAGCGTCGCAATAGTGAACAAGGATAAAATCAAACCCCAGCCTAATAAATGTTGTTTGTTGGGCTCCATATTGCCATTGTCTGCGAACATTCCCAGTACATAAATAGCAGAATCCAATGAGGTAATAAGAAAGGTAAATACCAAGATAAAGGATAAAACCTTTAGAAATCCCCCAAAAGAGAAGCTGTCAAAGAAAACGAAAATAGAGCCGTACAGAGAATCATATTGACCGCTATAGTTTTCAGGGTTTCCAATCATTTCAAAGACGCTGGTACCAAACACAGTGAACCATAAGAAAGTACCCAGGGAGGGCACGAGAATAACCCCAAATATAAAAGTCCTGAAGGACCTTCCCTTTGAGATTCGAGCGATAAACACCCCGGTAAATGGTGCCCATGAAAGCCAAAATGCCCAATAGAAAAAGGTCCAATCCATTAAAAATTCCTGCGAAACACTTTTGCTTCCATAATTGATACTCATGGGCAAGAAATCATAGGCATAGGCAGCGATAGATGAGAAATAATTCCCTGCTATCCCTACAATGTCTCCAGAGAACAAGGTCGCTAAAAGTAAAAACAAGGCTACACTTATATTAAAGCGGGATAAATTTTGAATTCCTTTACTCAGACCTGAAAAAGCAGAAATCGTTGCCAAGCCACCAAGCAAGAGAACCACCAAGGCATTGTTGAAATAGGTTATTTCTATATCTACAAATAATTTTTGAAAACCAACCAGTAATTGCCTGCTTCCAAGTCCAACCGCTCCAACGACACCAAATAAAGTGCTTATGATCGTAATTACATCTACTACAACGATTAATAAGGGACGGCGATACCGACCTACCAAGAGGGATGAGCTTAACATGGCTCTCCCCTTTCCATAAACCAAGTAACCTATCATCAGCCCAAACAAGCCATAAAATGCCCATGGTGTGAGTCCCCAATGGAAGAACGTATATTCTAAAGCAAATACTTCACCGGGTAAATCAGTGGCTCTGGGAGGGTTGGTATAATAAAAAACAGGTTCCTGAACGGCACGCAACATTAACCCAGCTCCCATGCCGGTGCTGTAGAGCATGGCTACCCAGGAAAACCAGTTATAAGCCACCGGCCCATCACCAATTTTAATTTTACCCCATGGAGATATCGCTATTCCAATTAAAAGCAAGACCATAAATAGGCCCAAGACCAAATAATAATTCCCGAACAAACTTAAAGTCGATGCGGAAGCAATTGCCAATTGTTCTCTGATTCCCAATGGAAAGCTAAAGGCCAATACCAAAAAGAACAGGCAAATTGACAGCGCAATGACGAATGTTGGTTGACGGTAAAAGGTCACGTTAAGTGGTTTATATTTGTTCGAATATAAATATAAAACAGCTGGTTAACCAATAAAATTAAAAGGAGAAGGTGAGACGGTTTGAGTTCATTGAAAGCATTCAATAATTTTAGTGCTTTATGAAGAATTTTGGCGAACATCTTTAACAAGTGCAATAGGTCAAATACCAAATAGGGGTACTTCACAAGTACCCCCATCCACTTAAATAGTCACCCCCCCTACTTAATAAGCAGGTAGGGGTACTTAAAACTGACAGGCTTGAGGTTCTGAACTCAAATGCTTGAGTTCAGAAGTGGGACTTTAAACCTCCGAACTGGACATTTTCATTAAAAAATGACAACCTTTTGATCCTTAAGTGAAAATTCTGACATTTTTACCGGAAAATTCTGATTTCGAAAACGATTTGGGGTACTTCGGAAGTGGGTAAGGGGACTTCGGAACTCCTCCTGTCAGGTTTTTACATGGAAGCGAGCGGTTCGAAAGTGGGGAATTGAAGTTATTAGGTGGAAATTTTCGGCTTTTTGGTTAAATATTGATGGTTTTAGGTTCACACTTCTAGTAAAAACTGACAAGGATGAAGGAAATAAGCGCAAGGGCGAAGTAAATAAATGCTAAACTGAATTCAATTGTAAAATAAAACCAATTGCAGTATTTAAACATTAATCTGTAAACTTGTTTTAGAACTAGTCAGAGTTTCGGCCAAAGTTGTTTTAAAGCTTGAATGATAAAATTTAAGTGGGCTGTTAAAATGTTAAATCAGGAACGTATTCGTAAGTCCTAAAAAACCAAAATCCCCCTTTTTTTCAAAGGGGGACCAAGGGGGATTTTTTCGTGAACATTCAATAATACGAGCTTGTTAAAATAATATGGGATTTATGTGAATTGAATGCCACCC
>NZ_ATNM01000050.1 GCF_000427295.1 Cyclobacterium qasimii M12-11B
GTACACGTTGTCGCGCACACTCAGATCTTCGACAAAGCCTCCCGTGATTTCGATGAGCGGGGCCACACCCTGAATGACTTGCACGTCGCCCTCGTCGGCAAGCATGACTTCGGCAACAAGCTTGAGAAGCGTCGACTTGCCTTGGCCGTTTCGCCCAACAACGCCGATTGCTTCGCCGGCGGTCACATCAAAGTTCACATGGCGAAGTGCCCAAAACTCATCGGAACGAGCTCGACGTTTGCGACCGGCAAACAGGTCTTTGAAGTTACGGCGTGATCGTCGATTGAGTCGAAAGCGGATGCCGGCATCCCGTACCTGAATCACAAAATTGTCGGCCACTAGATCTCCTTCAGCACGGCACGTTCGGTGCGCACGAAGACGAGGATGCCGATGGCAACCAGGATGAAGCTCATGAGCGCCGCAATGAGTACCGCGTACCAGTCAAGCTGGTCGGGAAAGAATGCTGCCCGGTAAAGCGAGAAGATTCCGGCGAGCGGGTTGAACGC
>NZ_ATNM01000051.1 GCF_000427295.1 Cyclobacterium qasimii M12-11B
ATTGGGGCAATCAACTCCAAGGCGCAGCTGGAGCGCATCCATGAACTCAGCAACATTGGCGAAGCCGAGGGTGCCGAGCGGTGGACCGCCAAATGCGACATGCCTCAAACCGGGTTCTGGTTCGCGCCCACGATCTTCACGAATGTGTCGACCTCGAGTCGTATCGCTCGCGAAGAAGTGTTCGGCCCCGTGCTGAGTGTGTTGACCTTCCGAACCCCGGCAGAAGCCGTCGCCAAAGCCAACAACACCCCCTACGGGCTGTCTGCGGGCATCTGGAGCGATAAGGGCTCCCGAATCCTCGCCGTGGCTGACAAGCTGCGTGCCGGAGTCATCTGGGCCAATACGTTCAACCGTTTCGACCCTGCGTCGCCCTTCGGAGGCTACAAGGAGAGCGGCTACGGTCGCGAGGGAGGCCGTCACGGACTGGCTTCGTACTTGGAATCCTCTGGCTGGGCCACGCCCGCCGTCACGAAAGGTGGCAAGAAGTGACCCGTCTCACGGTTCCCAAGACCTACAAGCTTTACATCGGTGGCAAGTTCCCGCGCAGCGAGAGCGGCCGCACCTATGAGGTAGCCACCAAGAAGGGCGCCTTCCTCGCGAA
>NZ_ATNM01000052.1 GCF_000427295.1 Cyclobacterium qasimii M12-11B
TTCATCTGCTTCAGCTGCACTCCATATCCCCAACCATTTATACCCCCACATGGTACCAAGAGGAGAGCCTTCTTGGACCCTATAGGCATTATCAGCCAATAGTCCATTTGCATTTCCTCCAGTCATGAATGCACCCTGATCTCCAAGATCCCGCACTTCATTGGTATAGGTTGAAATATTAAAGTTCAAATCCCATAAAAAGGATTGCGTTTGAATGGCATTATAATCCATGGTAAACTCAAAACCAGTATTATTTATTTTTCCTAAGTTCTGTAAATAACTTGCACTGTAGCCATAGCCATAATAGGCAGGAAGTTCTAGCTTGGTCAACAGACCGGATGTCACCTTATCAAAGAAATCAGCTGAAAAGGAAAGCTTTCCTTCTAAAATGGAAACATCTAATCCAAAGTTTAATTGAGTAGTTTCTTCCCATCTAATGTTAGGGTTTGCCGGAACACCCGGGACATAGCCTAATAAATTTGCCCCTATACCGTAATCATAATCATTACTTTTCATCACTGTGGCATAGAATCCAGATGGATTACCCGTCATACCCCAACTAGACCTCAATTTCAAATTATCAAAAACCCCACTTTGTTGCATAAAAGGTTCTTCTGATATTCGCCAACTTGCAGCCATTGAGGGAAACCCACCAAATTTATTGTCTTTAATTCTATCGTTTGGACCACTTTTGCCGTCTATACGGTAGGATCCAGTAAAATAATAGCGTGACTTATAGTTATAATTCCCCCGCGCTAAATACCCAACTCGACTTGATTCACCATAACCAGAGGAGGCAGATTGTTCATTGCTCAATCCTATCACATAGTACTGCGAAAGATCTGGTAGTGGCATTTTTCTACCTCTTGCATCCATGCTCCAGGATTCAGCTCCTTCAGTCTCAAAAACACCAGTTAAAATCAGGTTGTGAGCATCGTTAAATGTTTTATTATAAGTAATATTGTTGATGAGTCTCCAATTGAAAATATCACTTGAACTACGATCTGCATATGGATCATTCGGCTCCAACCATATGTTTTGATAATTCCCAATTTGGCTGGATCTTCTTGAAGTGTACCCAGTCACATCATAAGTCAAACCGTCAGCAATCTCATATTTTGCATTAAGAGTTGCATAAAGCCCACTGCTCGTTGAAAACTTGTTTTGCTCATACGTATTCATGTATGGATTAAGAGATAATGCCCCATAATGGTCACTTAGATTATATATTCCCGCCTCTTCATCTAACCAAATAGGTTCAGTGGGCGACCATAAAATTGCTTGCATCAGGGGATCTCCTTTTGCAGTCCGAGTCGATAATCCTCCGTTTTGTGTCTTGGTTTTTTGAGCTCTAATATCAAGGTTAATTTTCAGACGTTCACTTGGTTCCAAGCCAATATTTGATCTCAAATAATAATCCCCACCTCTGGTAGAATTAAGCATATTCCCTCTCTCATATGCATAACGACCTGATAAATAGATGCTCGCCTTATCATAATTATCAGAGTAGGATAAATTATAGTCAGTCTTTAAACCTGTTTGTGATATTGCACTTGGCCAATTAGTACCTCCATTTTGGTTGAATTCCTCGATCTGCTGAGACGAAAAGATGTCGGTTTGATAAAAATCGTTGATAAATCCAGCATATTCTCCTGCGTTCATTAAATCAGGATATTCCGCATCCCGGTAAGACAAACCGGTATTTAATAATAGCCTTAGTTTTGGTCCACCTTCTGAAGCCTTCTTGGTGGTTATAAGTATTACACCATTTGAAGCTCTTTCACCGTATATAGCAGTTGCTGAAGCATCTTTTAGCACCTCCATCGATTCAATATCATGTATAGACCCATAAGTACCGCCAATGACGCCATCAACTACCATCAATGGGGAGTTGTCACCTGATATAGAATTTGCACCCCTGATGCGTATTTTTGAAGGAGAGCCAACATCGCCAGAACTTCTACTTAGCGTCACACCTGACACCCTACCTACTAACAAATCTGTAATACTTCTGATAGGTTGATTCTTTAAAAATTGTGTTGGTACAGAAGATACAGCACCGGTCAAATCACTTTTTTTCACAGATCCATAACCAATGACAACCACCTCTTCTAGGGCCGACAGATCGGGAGTAAGAACCACATTAATGACTGCTTGATTTCCAACAATTACTTCTTCTGAAATAAAACCCATTGAGCTAAACACCAAAACTGCATTTTCATCCTGCACATTGAGTCTGAAGTTACCGTCTACATCTGTAACAGTGCCTTGAGTTGTACCTTTGATGAGCACAGTCACACCCGGCAAACCCTCGTTGTCTTCATCTGAAGTAACGCGACCAGTTATGTTCACTCTCTGAATAGTAGCATCGACTACATCATTATTCTGCCCATAGTCCCGAACATTTACATTGATCAGGTCGTTGACCTGCTTGAATTTAAGGTTGGCCGTTCTGGAAACCTCCATCAATAGGTCCTCGACGGTAGCGTCTTTCTTGTTAAAATTGATCCGAACATTTTCATTCAGATCATCCTTGTCGTAGGCGAATTTAAAATAGGTATTTTGTTCGATAGCCTGAAAGGTTTCAGACAGGTTAGCATTGTCTAGTTTCACATTTAGCAAAACGTTCTGTACACTCTTTATCTTTTGGGCATTGATCTCCTCGGCATGAATGGCCGAGAAAAAGATAGTCATTAGTACAAATCCATTAAGTGATGCCTTTAGCGTCATAACAAATAGATTAAGTAGGTTATTTTTCATACATTTATATGTTTTTATTTATAAAAATAAGGGTGGGGCAATTGAACTTACCACGGTACGTTGCCCTGCTTTTTTCTTTCTCTCAGCTATCACAAGCTAAGAAGTGTCTTGGTATGGCATAATTGTTTAATTTTTAATAATAACTTTTTCAGGATGTATCTCGAACTTAAAATCTTTGGTATAAGAGATACTTTGCAGCACTTCCTTCAGACTGAAATTTCTAAAGGTTGCTGTGTAACTCCATGTTTCGGTAGGCTGATTAAGGGCGAGAATTTCAACTCCATACCAACGGTTAAGCTCTTTCATGACTTTGCTAAAGGAGGCATTTTCAAAATGAAGCACGCCATCACGCCAGTTGTAGGAATTGTCAGGGATAGCTGCCGATTCTGTATAGGTATGGTCTTCTACATTGCAATTGATTTCTCTTCCTGGTTCGAGAAATATCTCATCGATCACATTGTTTTCAGCAATCAATTCAACAGCTACGCGCCCTCTTTCTAGTGCCACAGACAAAATATCTTCTGAACTGTATGAACGTACTGTGAATGCCGTACCCAATGCAGTAACATTGACATTGTCTGAGCTTACAACAAATGGCCGCAATGAATCTTTGGCAACATCAAAATATGCCATTCCTTCAAGATGTACCAACCTCAGTGTATCGGAAAAAAATTCTGAGTAGGTAATCTTTGATTCAGCATTGAGCCAGGCAACACTACCATCAGGCAAGAAAGTCTTGAGCTTTTGTCCACTGGTAGCTTCTTTCTGTATTATTTTAGCGGCTGCCACAGGCTGTACTAATTCGCTTTCCTGGTTCAAAAAATACCAAGCCAAAGCGCCAAACATAGCAATCAGCACAACGGAAGCCACACGTGCATATACTGGAATACTTAAAATACGCTTAGACGGGAGGGTTTTATTTTGGTTGGGGGATGAGTGGATCCTGCTATGTACTTTATTGAATATTCTGTCTCTATTGACATTTTGAATATTATGGGAAGTGCCAATCCACATTGCCTTATGAAAATGATATAGCTTTCTGTTTTCTTCAGACATTGCCAGCCATTTTTTCAAAAAATCATTTTCACTTTTCGAGGTCTCGCCTGAAAGTTGTTTAATGATCAATTCTTCTGGGTCAATTTTATCCATGTAATCCTACTTTAAATGGTACAACCCAGAATTTTGATTTTACCCTACGTCGGAATTGAAAATTTCTATTTTATATTTCAGAAGCATCTTCATTCAAGGATCGAAAAATAAAACAATACCAATAAATCTGGCGGTAGCTATTCAGTACGCTTAAGGTAACACTCAAACTCTTCATCATTGATGTAGGGATAGATTCCCTTCCTTATGGTAATCATGGCTTTGGAAACATGTGCCTCTACCGCTTTCACACTGATATCCAGCATTTCTGCTACTTCTTTGTATTTGAGACCTTCATCTTTCACAAGTTCAAATACCAATTTGCAGCGTGGGGGTAAGTTGTCGATAATTTCCAGCACTTTTCCCCTCAACTCCTGATCCAATAGTTCATTGATGGGGGAGGAAATTTCATGATGGGGCATTTCATAAAGATCATTAAGCGGGACCATCTCGCAGGATTTGTTGTCGCGAATATAATTGATGCATTTGTACTTCACAGAAGTGAACAGGTAGGCTTCTATTTTGGTGATGTCAATAAGTTTCTTTCGATTGTTCCAAACTCCTATGAATACGGAAGAAACAACCTCTTCTGAGGCGTACATGGATGTTAGATAATAATTGGCAAGCCTTAATAGCCTAGCATAATACAGGTTGAAAAAGTCACGAAAGGCTTTAGAATCACTCTCAAGCGAAATCCTTTGGATCAATTCCCTTACCTTTTCATCAATAGTCATTAGACCTGTCGCATTAGTTCGAAGAGCAATTATTTAAAGCTCCCATTTAATTGAATCAAAAGTATAAGTTTTAAAGTCAATTGTGTAATAATTATTCCTTAATTGTCCTGATTACCGAATATATCATTGAAAATCAAGAAAATAAAGTCTTTTTTATGTTATATTCCTAAAATTCACTAATTGCGCACAAAATTAATCGTTTTTTTTAACTTGACCTCTGATGTGGTTTTAGGGGAATGTTATAATTAAGTGATTAAAAGATTAACCCATAGCCATGGTAAAGCCGAGGAAGAGATTTTATTTACTTCTTTTGGGGAGAATATTTAATATAAGCTACAGATTTGAAGCTTAAGCAAGTGATCGCCTCTTTGGAATAATCCTTAAACCTTGTTTTGAAAGCCTACTAAATGAATCAAAATTTTAAAGCCCTGAACCGGTTATTGCATGTTGCTTGAGGAAGATTGACAGGGAATCGTTCTTATTGCGTTTAAAATAAAAGAATTTGAGCATTCATGCGTATAAGCCACTTGTGATAAGGCAAATCATTTTGGATCAACTGCAGGCAATCGATTACAGCCTGGCATTGGGCTAAAAAATACACACCCATAAAAAAACCCTTACAAGAAATTCTTGTAAGGGTTTGATAATTAAGAGCCTCCTGTCGGGATCGAACCAACGACCTACTGATTACAAGTCAGTTGCTCTACCAGCTGAGCTAAGGAGGCTTCTATATAAATACACTCTTTTAAAAGTGATATCAGGAAGACTTTTTCCCTGATTGCGAGTGCAAATATAGTTTTATAGACTTAGGAAATCAAAGTTTTTGGTGACAAATTTCAACCAAAATAGCTATTTTACTCATAGTGAAGGAATTAAAATTCACGAATAATTGAAAGCTTCTTTTTTAATTTCTCTACTTCTTGTTCCGCCTTGTCAATCTTTTCATCAAATTGATCTTTTAGCTTATCAGCTGTCTTGGAAGCTGCAAAAAACTCAAGGTTGTTTCTCCACAAGGTAATGTTGTTTTCCAAATCTGTGATTTGTCGACGAATGCCATGCTCTTTCTTGTTAAGCACTTTATTGCTATTTGGATCCGCCTGGAGTTTATTTAGGTTCAGCCTAAACAAGAAATCATCTTTGCTCTCGCCTTCCAACTCTAATTTGGCAACGTATTCATTTACCGCATCATTGAATTTAGCAGAAACATCCTTCATACTCTTTCTAGGAACGAAACCAATTTCATTGAATTGTTGAATAAGTTTCTCTAGATTTTCTGAACTTGTCTGATTTTCATCCTTAGCCGCATCTGAAATTGCCTGACAAACCTTCTCTTTCTCTTCCAGGTTGTCTTCAAATGCTTTATTCGTTTCTTTATTGGCACTCCTTCTACTTTCAAAGAAAGTATCACAGGCCTTTTTGAAACGGCTGTACAAGTCATCCCTGAATTTCTCAGGCATTGGCCCAAGTTCTTTCCATTCTTTCTGCAATTGGATCAGTTCGTTGGAAGCGTTTTTCCAATCGGTACTTTCCAAATAGCCTTCAGCACTTTCAATCAGCTTCTCTGCCTTCTCTTTGTTTTGTTGCCTTATTTCATCAAGCTCCTTAAAGAAAAGGTTCTTGTGGTGAAAAAACTGCTTAAACAGCCCCCAAAAAGACTTGTTAATCTCCTTACCAGCCTCTCTAGGCACGGGACCTATTGCTTCCCACTCTTTCTGTAGGGCAAGAATCTCCTTGGTTTTGGTATTCCAATCCCTTATTTTTTCTGCCTTGAAGGTTTTGAATGTATCCAGTTTTTCAATAAGCTTTTCCTTCAAATCCTGATTGGCTTTGAAAACTTCTCTTTGACTGTCATAATAAGCTTTACGCTTGTTATAAACCGCATCGGAAGCGCCTTTAAATCGTTGCCATAAAGCTTCTTGTTCCTCTCTAGGTACTGGTCCGATATGTTTGAATTCTTCATGAAGGTCATTCAGGCTTTTTATCGCATCCTTCACATCTTCAACTTCAGACAAAGCTTCTGCCTTCAGGCAAAGTTCCAATTTACTGTCAAGATTCTTTTTCCTGTCCAGTTCTTTTAATTCGAAATAAATACTTCGGTTATCATAAAACCTATCCATCAAGGCATTATAAGAAGCCCAGAGGTTTTTATTCTGACTGTGGGGAACCGGCCCTATATTTTTCCATTCATCCTGGATTTTTTTGATCGTCTCTATGCTATTGGTAGTCTCTTCGCCGTCCACAATAGCCCTCAATTGATCAAGGATCTGATTTTTATCACTAGCATTTTTTTCCTTGGAACGTTCAAGGTCTTTAAATTGCTGCTGTTTTTTTTCTCTGAAAAGTTGATAAGAAGCAAAGAATTCTTTGTCTTCGTCTGTGCCCCTGTAGACAAAACCGTCTTTCTCTCCACCATCTTTCAGGTAAAGCTCCAGGGCTTGTTCTTGTTCCTTTGAAAAGTATTCGTCGTATTGGTTTTTTATCTCTTGAACCAACGCATCCCTTCGAACAAAATGTTGTTCGTTAACAAAATCTTTAAGGGTTTTGATAAGTTGTGCTTTGGTAAAATTATGGAAATCAAATTCCTCTTCCTCTTCCTCAGTTTCATCTGACTCTTCCTTACTGGCAGCAACCACCTCAGTTGCGGCATCAGGCTCTGCTGTGCTCTTCGAAGACTCCACTTCCGTTTCAACTGTCTTTTCCTCAGCTTCAGAAGGTTTTATATCCTCCTTGGCATCTGGAACTTCATTAGACGGGGTTGGCGTTTCTGAAACTACCTCCTCGCTATCTTGTTCAGTTGTTGAATTTTCGTCCATCGCATCACTGGTTGGTACTTCCTGTTTTTCGGCAGATGCTTCTTCTCCTGATTTTTGGCTATTCGCCAATTCGTCAGTAACCTTGTCTGCATTTTCAGACATTTCTTTATCCTTATCCATAATATTTAAAATATTCCTGCGTAATTCAAACCATACTAAACAAAAGTAGCAATTTTGAGCTAATTAAGTCTTGGGTCAATCGGATAATTTGCCAATACTTGGAAATCACCTCCCATATTTTTCAAAATTACCCTCCATAAATCATCGGGGGCAACTGTAAAGATTTTTTCAGTATGGCTATTATCACAAACAATCCATGTATTATCTATTAATTCTTCTTTTAATTGTCCATTTTCCCAGCCTGAATAACCTAAGAAAAATCGGAAATCGGAAATATTAACCAAGCCTAATTTGTTTTTCCCTATTAATTCGGCAAAATCTCCCCCCCACCAAAGTTTGGCTCCAAGCGAAACACTGTCCTCCAAGACCTGTTCTCCAAAGTAAATAAAATGAAGTGTATTTTGTTCGACAGGACCTCCTACGTAAACTTCATTGTCTAGATCACAATCTTCAAGAAGTTCGTTTAATTTAAAAATAGACAACTTATTTAGCACCAGCCCAAAGGAACCCATTTCATTATTTTCACACAATAGAACAACTGACCTGACAAAATTTTCATCTTGCAGGAAGGGTTCAGAAATTAACAAACTCCCAGATTCTGGAGCTATATTGGGCATATCATCCATCAAAAACGGTTTATATGAGGCATTAATATAAAGTAAAAATATTTAAAACCAATATATTTGCATTCCAAACTTAAATTTCGGCAAAAAATCACAGGAAAATGAAATTATCAGACATAAGAATAGAATATTCTTCTAAGAAATTGAATTTAAATGAGATAAATTCAAATCCTTTGGAACAATTCAAAGTATGGCTTTCGGAAGCCATTACGGCTCAGGTCAATGAGCCTACTGCCATGCACCTTTGCACTATAAATGACGAGGGACATCCGTCCGGAAGAATTGTATTACTAAAAGGCGCTGATGAAGGATTTGTCTTTTTCACCAATTACTCAAGTCATAAAGGTAAACAGCTTGCCAAACACCCTGTGGCCTCTTTAACATTTTTCTGGCCTGAATTAGAAAGACAAGTAAGAATAGAAGGAACTGTAGCTAAAACTTCAACGGATGAGTCTGACGAATATTTCAAGAGCAGACCTGAGCAAAGCCAAATAGGTGCATGGACAAGTCCGCAAAGTGAGGTTATCCCAGATCGTGCTTATCTGGAAGAAAGACAGTTAGAAATTGAAAAAAGATTTAATTCGGAGCCAATAATCCGACCAGAGAATTGGGGAGGCTATCGCCTATCACCTACTTCCATGGAGTTTTGGCAAGGACGTCCTGCGAGATTGCATGACAGGGTGTTTTACAGTATCAAGGACGGCAATTCAGAATGGACAATGGAGCGTCTGGCACCTTGATCCTTTTTTGGGCGGAGCCTAATATACCCCAACTACTAAATAGGTAGAAGAAATATAGCAATTACTGGACTAGCATATGGCCCAGGTATTTGACACAAAAATAGCAACGACTGGCTGATTTAAAATGATTTAATCACTTCATTAAATGGCCTATCGTTGCTATTTTGGGTTAGATAAGATCAAAAAGATCCTTAACTCCTGCTACTCTTTCTACTGTAAAACCTTCTCCAAACTTCACATTGATCTTATGTCCTAATTCACGAGATCTAGCTTCAATAAAATCAAGAAATTCGGGACTGGAAATAAAACTCTCCGGTTCATTGGAGTTCGGATCATGGAATTGAGATTTAAAAGCCAGTATGCTCTCTTTTTTGATCTCCCAATAATCAGAAACATCCACAACCAAATCTGGTTCAAGGTATTGATTTTGAATATAATGGTAAACAAACTTTGGCCGCCAAGGTTCTTGGGAAACGCCATCTAATTCGGTTTCTAATTTTCTCAAGCCACTGATAAAACAAGCATGTGAAGCCAAACTACCACCTTTACCATGGTCAGGGTGCCTGTCTTCTACTGCATTGGCCAGCACTATTTCTGGTTGGTATTTACGTATTACCCTGGCAATGGCCACCTGATGATCCAAATCATCTTGGAAATAGATGTCCTTAAAACCTAGATTTTCTCTGGCGCTAAGTCCGAGGATTTTTGCTGAGGCATCAGATTCCTGCAAACGTATTTCAGGTGTTCCGCGGGTCCCCATTTCTCCTTGAGTGAGATCTAGTATTCCAACACTATATCCTTTGTCCCTATGAGATGCCAAGGTGCCACTACAAGCAAGCTCTATATCATCAGGGTGAGCAGCTATAGCCAAAATATCCAACTTCATTTTTTATAAATTTAAAATGAATTATAAAACTCTTATTGTATCTGTAATCGATTACCTATTCGCAATATGGTCCTGGTGCTGATCCCATTCAACCTGGTGATCTGGCTCACCCTAACACCATATCGCTGCGCTATCAATGAAAGGTTGTCTCCACTCCTTATCCTATGATAAACAGCTTCACGCATCTTTATTTCATGATCAAAGCTTTGGGCAGTTATATTATAGACTGGCGCTTTAATTCTCCCAATATCAAAATCAAAAATTTCAATAGGGTTTATTGAAAGGCCTTTATATCGCACTTCAAAGTGAAGGTGGGGACCTGTACTTCTACCAGTACTACCTCCTAATCCTAAAACCTCACCAGCTCTAACTTCTTGACCTACCTTTACTTCCTTTTTGGAAAGGTGTCCATACAGGGTTTCAAGCCCATTACGATGCCTTACAACTACATAGTGACCATAACCATACCTTTCATAAGAAGTAATGCGTACAATTCCATCAAATGCTGATCTCACAGGATCACCCGTGTTCAATTTGAGGTCAGTACCATGATGCCAGCGGTAATGCCTTCTACCAAAATCTGAATTGATTTTGGTTTGATCTAATGGAGCACTCCATCCGGAACCATATAAGGAATTGTATAAATTTAAAGGTATCGTATCCTTTAATTCCCTTGGATCAAAGTCATAACCATTGATTTTATGACTGTCCCAAAGACCGTAATATTCATATGCTGTAATCCAAATACTATCTATCAACACTTTTTCTTCCACTTCCACCATCACATTGGTTGGTGCCCAGATAAAAGAATCATTGCTTTCACTTACCAATGATAAGCGCTTTTTTAGATCAATTTCACCTTTGAATATTAGGGCATCAGTTGCTTTTTCAAGCTCACTTCTATATTGATCTGCATCAAAAAGATCTGTACCTAAGGGAACCGAGATAGATTGTTCTACAGGACCAATGTTCTGTTTATCAATTTTTCTTTGTTGTGCTGTAATATCAAAGTTAAGAGCGGCCCAAATTAGAAACACGAGGAACCATCGTTCTTTTAGAATCATATGGACTCAGAACTACTCTTGGGAAGCCAAAAACCTTTCTGCATCCAAGGCTGCCATACAACCTGTACCTGCTGCCGTTACTGCCTGCCGGTATTCGTGGTCTTGAGCATCTCCACAAGCAAAAACGCCGGAGACATTGGTTCTTGTAGTTCCAGGTTTTGTTAAAATATAACCGTTTTCATCTGTATCAATTTGGTTTACAAAAACCGATGTATTTGGTTGATGACCTATTGCTACAAAGAAACCCTCTACATCCAAAACACGCTCTTCACCTGAAATCCTGTTTTTAACTTTTGCACCAATTACTTCCTCTTCACCAAGAATTTCTTCCGTTTCATGGTTCCAAAGAATTTCAATTTTTGGGTTTTTCATAACCCTATTTTGCATGATTTGAGAAGCACGAAGTTCATCTCTTCTTACAATCATGTAAACTTTCTTACAGATATTGGATAGGTAACTGGCTTCTTCACAAGCAGTGTCTCCACCGCCAACGATTGCAACATCTTTTCCTCTGAAGAAAAAGCCATCACAAACTGCACAAGCAGAAACCCCTTTTCCATTGAGTCTGGTTTCACTTTCAATACCTAACCACTTGGCAGATGCACCAGTGGAAATAATAACAGTTTCAGCTACAATTGTTTGAGTTCCATCAACAGTAACTTTAAAAGGTCTTTCACTAGCATCCATTGCGGTCACCACGCCATACCTTACATCTGTACCAAAACGCTCCGCTTGTTTTCTGAAGTCTTCCATCATTTGCGGCCCCATTACCCCGTCAGGATAACCAGGGTAATTTTCCACATCATTGGTAATGGTAAGTTGTCCTCCGGGTTGAACACCTGTATACATTATTGGAGAAAGTCCTGCTCGTGAAGCATAAATAGCAGCAGTATAGCCTGCTGGACCTGACCCGATAATGAGTACTTTTATATTTTCTGTTTCCTTATTCATTGCTTTATTAATTATTCACTATAACTCGAAAATGAAATCCTTCCGAATACTAACGCTATAGAAAAACAAAAAGGTTTACTTCTCGAGTTTTTTTTGTTGGATATAAAAAAAGGGCAAAGAGCCCTTTTTAAATTTTCTACTTTGTCTAATAAGTTACCCCAGATAAGGCTTCAAAGTTTTACTTCTACTAGTATGTCTTAATCGTCTGATCGCTTTTTCTTTAATCTGCCTAACCCTTTCACGGGTAAGATTAAACTTCTCGCCGATCTCCTCTAAAGTCATTGCATGTTCTCCATTCAATCCGAAATATAGGGTGATGACATCCGCTTCCCTTTGGGTAAGCGTAGACAATGCCCTTTGTACTTCTTTTCTCAGGGAATCATTCATCAAACCATCATCTGGCTTAGTTTCTCCATCATTCTCCAAAACATCAAGTAGGCTATTTTCCTCTCCTTGTACGAAAGGAGCATCCATAGACACATGTCTTCCAGAAATTTTCATGGTATCCACCACTTCTCCTGCAGTCACTTCAAGTACTTCAGCGAGCTCTTCAGGTGACGGTTCCCTTTCAAACTTTTGTTCAAGTTCAGAGAATGTTTTACTGATTTTGTTAAGAGAACCCACTCTGTTAAGTGGAAGTCTTACAATTCTGGATTGCTCAGCCAATGCTTGAAGAATGGATTGACGAATCCACCATACAGCATAAGAAATAAATTTAAAACCCCTGGTTTCATCAAATCTTTGGGCGGCTTTAATCAAACCAAGGTTACCCTCGTTGATCAAGTCTCCCAGTGATAAACCTTGATTTTGATATTGCTTGGCAACGGAGACAACAAATCTAAGATTGGCTTTGGTTAATTTCTCCAAGGCCAATTGGTCTCCTTCACGGATCCTTTTGGCCAAAACCACTTCTTCATCCGCTGTCAATAAATCTACCTTACCTATCTCTTGAAGGTATTTATCCAGAGATTGACTTTCTCTGTTGGTAATCTGTTTACTGATTTTAAGCTGCCTCATTCAATTTTATTGATTTTTTTTTAACGCATTGATAACAGATGTTTCCTGAATAATAGTTCATTTTTTAAAATATGAGCTATTATTCAGAATACTTCCAGCTTATTAGTCCTTTCTTTCCGGTTTAGGCAACAATGCTTTTCTGGACAATTTATATTTCCCTGTTTTTCTATCTACATCAATCAGTTTCACAGCAATTTCCTCGCCAGATTCTAAAACTCCATCCATAGACTCAAGTCTTTCCCACTTGATTTCAGAAATATGCAACAAGCCATCCTTGCCAGGCATAAATTCTACAAAGGCGCCAAACGGCATAATGTTTTTAACTTTACCAGTATAAGTCTCGCCTATTTCTGGTTGTGCTACGATTGCTTTAAGTCTTGCAATAGCGGCATCCATTGAATCCTGGTTATTAGAGAAAATATTGATTTTTCCCTGATTGTCCACTTCCTCTATGATGATAGTGGCACCTGAATCTTTTTGAATTTCTTGAATTACTTTACCTCCGGGTCCAATAACAGCTCCGATTAATTCCTTAGGAATCATCATGTTATAAGATCTAGGCGTATGAGGTTTGAATTCAGGCCTGGCGGTAGAAAGTGTTTTGTTTATTTCATCAAGTATATGCAATCTGCCTTTTCTAGCTTGATAAAGCGCTTCCTTAAGCACTTCATAGTCTAGGCCCTCAACTTTAAGGTCCATCTGACAAGCTGTAATACCTTTGGCAGTACCTGTTACTTTAAAGTCCATGTCTCCCAAATGATCTTCATCACCCAAGATATCAGATAAGATGGTATAGTTACCAGTCTTCGTATCAGAAATCATTCCCATCGCAATTCCTGTTACCGGGCTTTTGATAGCAATACCAGCGTCCATTAGGGCCAATGATCCTGCACAGACCGTAGCCATAGAGGAAGAACCATTTGATTCTAATATATCAGAAACGATACGGATAGTATATGGGTTGTCAGCTGGAGCTGGCAATACTTTTTTAAGCGCTCTCATGGCTAAATTACCATGACCTACTTCTCTTCTTCCTGGTCCCCTGTTCATTTTTACCTCACCTGTACTGAAACCTGGGAAGTTATAATGCAAGAAGAATTTATTGTAACCAGACAAAACTGCTCCATCTACCATTTGCTCATCAAGCTTGGTACCTAAAGTACAAGTAGTGATAGATTGGGTCTCACCTCTGGTGAAAACAGCAGATCCATGCGCAGAAGGCAAGTAATCAACTACAGACCAGATAGGTCTGATTTCGTCAGGGTTTCTACCATCAAGTCTCTTTTTCTCGATTAGCGTGAAATTTCTGGCAGCTTCTTTATAAACTTTACCGAAATACTTTCCGATAAGACGTTCGTCATATTCATGATCTTCACCAAGGCTTTCGATAAAAGCATCTTTAATGCCTTTGGTAAGGTCTGAACGTTGTTGTTTAATGGCAATCTGTCTGCTGACCACTTCATATAAGCTGTCATAAACATCTGCCTTAATTTTATCAAATAAAGCTTCGTCATTTACTTCATGACTGTAAGCTCTTTTTTCTTCTTTCCCAACTAGCTTGGTAAGCTCTTTCTGAACTTTACAGTGCTTTTTGATTTCTTCATGGCCAAATTGTAAAGCTTCAACCATTTCATCTTCTGAAACTTCATCACCTTCACCTTCTACCATGAGGATAAATTCCTCAGAACCTGCAACGATCAACTCCAAAGAAGCCTTCTCTAAATCAGATGGCTTAGGATTGATGAAAAGTTCACCATCAATTTTAGCTACCCTTACTTCTGAAATTGGTCCATTGAAAGGAATGTCTGATACAGCTAGTGCTGCTGATGCAGCTAATCCTGCTAGACAATCTGGTAACACGTCTTCATCATAAGACATCAACGTGATACTAATATTAGTGTCAGCATGGTAGTCGTCAGGAAAAATAGGCCTGATGGCTCTGTCAACCATTCTACTGATCAAGATTTCGTAATCAGATAATCTTCCTTCTCTTTTTAAAAATCCTCCAGGGATTTTACCTGAAGAAGCGAATTTCTCCTGGTAATCAACAGACATAGGTAGGAAATCTACCCCGTCACCTGCTTCTTTTTTAGTTACTACGGTAGCTAATAGAATAGCTTTGCCCATCTTAATTACGACAGCACCATCAGCCTGCTTGGCCAATGCACCTGTCTCTATGATTATTTCCCTACCATCTTCAAGAGTGATAGTTTTTGAAATTGTATTTGGTAACATATACTTTTGAGTATGTAAAGTGTATAGTTTTAAAAATAAGGCTTAATAACAGAAGGAAGTAAAAAAGTAAGGTTCCTTAAAACAAGGAACCCTACAAGTTATTATTTACGGATACCGAGGTCAGCGATTACATTTCTGTATCTCTCAATATCAATCTTGATCAGGTAATTGAGCAAACTTCTTCTTTTACCTACTAGTTTCAACAAACCTTTTCTACTTGAATGGTCTTTTTTGTTGGTCTTCAAGTGTTCAGTCAGGTGCTTGATCCTGTAAGTAAACAGGGCAATTTGTGATTCAGGAGACCCTGTATCAGTTTCTGACTTCAACCGACCATGATTTTGGAATAGTTCTACTTTTTCTTCTTTCGCTAAATACATGCTTAGTCAAATATGTTGTTAAATTTTTTAAAACAGAGCCAAAGGTAGCTGTTTTATTCCAAATTATAAAACATCTTCTTTTAACTTTTTTCTTCGAACCTTTTGCTGGTAAAATTTAACCAGCTTTTCCCAAAAACCCAAATAAAAATCTGGCTCGAATAACCTGGCATCTTTCCGTGCCTGCTTTAAGAAAAACAGTCCAAAAGGAATCAAGGCAAGGTTGGAGAAGAAAGTCCCGAACAAGGGGTCTGATATCCCTTCCTTCGCCCACTTTTCGCCTGTAATGGTCAACATATAATACATGATGAAGAAAATAATCGACAACAATACAGGCATTCCTAAGCCCCCTTTTTTTATAATGGCCCCCAAGGGAGCTCCTATCATAAACATCACAAAACAAGCCAAAGACTGGGTATATTTCTGGTACCAGGCTACTTTAAAATTTCGGTAATTCCGCATCACTTCATTGATCCGGGCTTTATTGGTGGTGAAATTATTTTTTATGTTCCTGGCTGTAGTCAATCCTACTGAGGCCATGGAAGTGCTGTAGCGCGGCGTCAAGAGCAATGAATCCAACCTTTGTTCCTGCGCGGGCGATAGCTCTTGTAATACGGGCACTTCGGTTTTCAGGCCACTGCTTTTGTTAATCTCCCGCAAATCAGGTTCATTCCGTTCCTGATTTACAGTCAAATTACCCGAGCTATCATTTGATTGACCAGGGGGTTTGATGTCCGTTACAGGTTTTTGAGCATCATTTCGCTGACCTGCTGAGGCTAATAAAGTATCTGATTTGGTTGTAGATGTATCAATTGTGGCACGATTGGCAGCACTTGACTCACTTGATGAGGTAGTATCAATCTGACCTTCCGGATCTTTAGGTTGGCCATTTTCATCATTTTGCTGTTCTGCAAGGTACTTAAGGTTTTTAAGGGAATCGGTTTCCATTTTTTTATCCACAATATCTTTTGGAGGAACCAACTTTCTTGATCTTCCAAAATAATTATAGGAGGCTTCGGTGTTGGCATAATTAAAATAATACCAATGGTTAAGCTCTCTATTCATAGAATCAAGGTCTACCCGTATCTCACCAATGTTTTTTATGGATTTACTGTTGGACCATAAATTTTCCGGCGTTCTTTTGAGATCAAAAGCGTCCAGACTAAAAATCATTTCATTGGTCTCAAATTTATTCCGGCTAAAGGCCTGTGGAACATTTCGCCCTCCTCTTTTACCAGTTCCTTCCTGGTAACTATTGCCTTGATACAAAGTCAACATTATGTACCGGTCGTTAAAGAAGGGTTCCATCCTTCCTGAATCGGCCGTAATGACATGTAGGTTTCCCTGGCCTGAGGTATGATCATAGATGAGCACTTCTTTAAGTCGTACCTCATCAAGCTTAGAATTAACTTTGATACTGTAGCCAGGAATTCCATTGTAAAACACCCCTTCTTTGATATCAAAGGCAGGAGATTTCATTCGGATATCATACAGCAGACTGAAAGTTTTGAGATTTACGCGGGGAACGATGAAATTATTGGACAAGAATGCCATTACTGTGACCATGGCCACAAACACCCCAATTGGGAGCATGGTCCTGTTTAATGAGATACCACTACTTTTTATGGCTGTCAATTCGAAGTGCTCTCCAAGGTTGCCAAAAGTCATTAGGGAGGAAAGCAATACTGCTAAAGGGAGGGCCATTGGAGATATGCTTATGACAAAATAACCGATAAGTTCCATGTACACCATAAAGGGTAGGTCTTTACCGAAAATTTCGTCAAAATATTTAAGCATATTTACCGTGAGCAAAATAAAATCTACCACGATAAAAGTAAGCAGGAAAGGACTGAGGAATGACCCCAATACTAGCTTATCTAATTTTTTCATCAAATGCCTTTACTTTTCATTTATTAACACGCCTAGACAATTGCCATTTCATAGGAGTGAAGAAATTATCTCAAAATCAGTTTATGTTGCTGTTTGGGTATCAAGCCCAACAGTACTTTACCCAATCCTACACTTGACCTGATTCTCAAGTAAACCCAATGCAACCAACAATTCTTCTGGCTTACACCTGGTTTAAAGACGAAGCAAAATTGAACATATTATGTTAAAAATGATAATTATAACGCACTTTATCCTCCAATTATCTCTTTAAGTGAACCAATCAATCCCTCCCAAATTGAGTGCTGCTCCTGCTCATCATAGGCATCACCATATTCGATCACTCTCAGGTAAAAAGTCTGGGTTAATTCATTTTCATCAAGTCTAAACTCAATGAATGGATGGTCTATCTCCTCATCTTCCTCTTCACCGGGTTCAAAGAACTCAAATTTAACATGGTGGTTTAGTCGCATGATTACGGCACGTGCATAATGGTTCTCTCCGTCGTAAATGAAATTAAAGACTTTATCCTCATTTATGACCACATCATCAGCAAACCATTGAGACAAACCACTGGCAGAACTTAGATATGGATAAATAATCTTTTTGGAGCTATTTATCTGATAATCTGAAACAAATTTAATTTTCTCCATGGCCTTTGTATTTCTTGTTGTAAAAAGTGATTTTTTTTAGGTACTTGATTTGCAATTCAAGGATTATACTTACATATTTGCATTCCCAATTGGCGAGGTAGCTCAGATGGTTAGAGCGCAGGATTCATAACCCTGAGGTCAGGGGTTCAACTCCCCTCCTCGCTACCAACAAAAAGGTCTCTTATTTTTAAGAGGCCTTTTTTTATGTGCCTTCCCTCCTACACAGCTGAAAATTAAAACTTTACCCAATAAATTGAAGGAATACGAACAAATTGCTTTTTTCTTCTCTTTCATGGTTAATATTTGGATACACACATTCACCTTCCAAAAGGTAAGTAAACCATAAGTAATATAAGGAAAAATTCAAAAAATAAACCTCTTTTAAAAAATGAAGGCATAAAAAAAACCCTCCGAAGAGGGTTTTTCAATATCGCTTGTACTAATCTTATTTAACTTTTTCAAGGATAGCTTTAAAAGCTACCGGATGATTCATTGCAAGATCTGCAAGTACTTTTCTATTAAGATCAATCTCTGCTTTTTTCAACATTCCCATAAACTGAGAGTAGCTAACGCCATATTGTCTGGCTCCTGCATTGATTCTTTGAATCCAAAGTGCTCTGAATTCTCTTTTCTTTACTTTTCTATCCCTGTAAGCATATTGAAGTCCTTTTTCGTACTTGTTCTTTGCTACAGTCCAAACGTTTTTCCCTCTTCCGAAGTAACCTTTGGTTGCTTTTAATACTTTTTTTCTCCTAGCTCTTGAAGCTACTGAATTGACCGATCTTGGCATTTTTGTTTTAGTTTTTGACTTTTGGTGCTTTCAGTTTTTCTGAAAAGGCTTGTAAACCAAAGGCCTGGTGAATTAAATAACCTGATTAATTTTTAGATTAGATTCTTAGCATTGCTTTTACTCTGCCCTCATCTGACTCATGTACAGCTCCCATTTTAGTAAGATTTCTCTTCCTTTTGGTAGACTTTTTAGTCAAAATGTGGCTTTTAAAAGCATGCTTCCTTCTTATCTTTCCAGACGCAGAAAGCTTGAACCTTTTCTTTGCGCTGGATTTAGTTTTAACTTTTGGCATTACCGTATATATATTAGTTGAATTATTTTTTGCCTGCTTTTGGAGAAACAAAGATGTTCATTCTTTTTCCCTCCATCTTAGGTAGTTGCTCTACTTGACCGTAATCTTCAAGTGCTTGAGCAAATTTCAATAAAAGCATCTCTCCTCTTTCTTTGAAAACAATGGTACGACCAACAAAATGGACATAAGCTTTAACTTTTGCACCGTCTTTAAGAAAGTTGATGGCATGCTTTAATTTAAAATCAAAATCATGATCATCTGTATTGGGACCAAATCTAATTTCTTTCACCACAGTTTTAGCTGCGTTGGATTTGATCTCTTTTTGCTTTTTCTTTTGTTCGTATTTGAACTTAGCATAATCGATCACCTTACAAACTGGTGGTGAAGCGGAAGGAGAAATTTCAACGAGATCAAGCCCATTTTCTTCGGCCAAAGTTACTGCTTTATCAGTAGCCATTACCGCGTTACCTCCCTCTACAAAATCTCCTACAACCCTGACCTCTCTGGCCCTAATTTTTGAATTTACTTTATATGGTTCCTCTTGTCTCGGAGTATACGTTCTTTTTCCTCTCAAAATAGTTATGGTTGTTTTTTAAAGTTTCAATTTGCAAATATCTAATAATTTTTCAAATATTAAAAATCAACAAATTATATTCTTGTTATTTATTCAATGAATCCTTAATAATTCCTTGAAAGAAGTCTACAAATGCGCTCAATTCGAAAGTTCCAATATCTCCTTCACCATGTTTTCGAAGGGATAATTTATTTTCTTCTTGTTCTTTCTCCCCAACAATTACCATAAATGGAATCTTTTTCACTTCTGCATCTCTAATCTTCCTGCCAATTTTCTCATCCCTATTGTCAATATCTCCAGTAATTCCATTATCATCCAATAGTGCTTTTACTTTGACTGCATAATCGGCATACTTTTCGGATATTGGCAATATGATCAATTGCTCTGGAGCCAACCAAAGCGGGAAATTACCTGCACAGTGCTCAATCAAAACTGCAACAAATCTCTCCAAAGAACCAAATGGTGCCCTATGAATCATCACAGGCCTGTGTTTTTGATTGTCTGAGCCAGTGTATTCCAACTCAAATCGTTCCGGTAACTGATAATCTACCTGAATGGTTCCCAATTGCCAACTTCTGCCAAGAGCATCCTTGACCATGAAATCCAGCTTTGGGCCATAAAAAGCAGCTTCCCCTTTTTCTGTCACTGTATCGAGACCTTTCTCTTCAGCAGCCTCAATAATCGCTTGCTCTGCCATGTTCCACACCGCTTCTTCGCCTATGTATTTATCCATATTATCTGGATCTCTAAGGGATATCTGCGCTGTGTAGTTGTCAAAACCAAGGGCTTTGAAAACATACAAAACCAAGTCGATAACTTTAATAAATTCTTCTTTAACCTGATCTTGCCTACAAAATATGTGAGCATCATCCTGGGTAAAGCCACGCACCCTGGTCAAGCCATGTAGTTCACCACTTTGCTCATACCTATAAACGGTACCAAACTCGGCATACCTAACAGGAAGGTCTTTGTAAGACCGGGGCTTGTATTTATAAATCTCACAATGGTGAGGGCAGTTCATCGGCTTCAATAAAAACTCCTCCCCTTCATGTGGGGTGGTTATTGGCTGAAAGGAATCCTTGCCATATTTCTCATAATGACCCGAAGTCTCATACAATGCCTTGTGCCCAATATGAGGCGTTATTACCTGCTGGTAACCAGAGTGATCTTGTTCTTTCTTAAGAAATGCAACAAGTCTTTCCCTCAATAGGGTACCCTTAGGAAGCCACAATGGCAAGCCCATTCCAACTTTCTCCGAAAAGGTAAACAACTCTAGTTCCCTACCCAATTTTCTATGGTCTCTTTTTTTAGCTTCTTCAAGTAAAAAAAGATATTCTTTTAACTCTTTAGCCTTTGGAAAAGTAATGCCATAAATACGGGTTAGCATTTTATTCTTTTCATCCCCTCTCCAATATGCCCCTGCTATGTTAAGCAATTTCACCGCTTTTACAAACCCAGTATGGGGTATATGTGGTCCTCTACACAGATCCGTAAATCCACCTTGCTCATAAAAAGTAATGGTACCATCTTCAAGCCCCTCTAAAAGGTCTAATTTGTACTCATCTCCTTTTTCTTCAAAATAAGCTACTGCATCTTCCTTTGAAATGTCTTTTCTGACATACTCATTTTTTTGACGAGCCAGCTCTATCATTTTGGCCTCTATCTTTTCAAGCTCAGCGCCCTCTAAAGTTTTGTCTCCAAAATCAACATCGTAATAAAATCCATTTTCTATAGGGGGACCTATTCCTAATTTCACACCAGGATAAAGCGCCTCCAAAGCTTCTGCTAATAAGTGGGCAGAAGAATGCCAAAAAGTTGATTTTCCTCCAGCATCATTCCATGTTAGCAGTTGAATATTAACATCCTGATGGATAGGCCTTGTGGCATCCCATATCTCACCATCAATCTTGGCAGCCAATACATTTCTTGCCAACCCATCACTGATGCTCATGGCAATCTCTAAACTAGTTACTCCTTTATCAAATTCCCTTACAGATTTATCAGGAAACGTTACTTTAATCTCATTACCAATACTTGACATGCATTCATTTTATTTATGATAAATCACCTTTACAAACAGGTGCTTTTTAACTCACTTCTCGCCAAAACCAAGAAATTAATGGCTATTTTCAAACCACTTATAACCCAAGCATCTTGTTTAAAATCGCTTGATATCTTGCCATTTTAGCTCAATCCACCAAAAGTAAGGGATTTTCTTGATTTATGGACTGCAAATATGCAAATTCGATAGGGTAAATAAAAGGGCTGCCCTACCTAATCTTTTGCGTTGGACCTAAGGCAAAGTAAAACCTATACTCATTCGCTCATAAACCCTATTTTAAAGCTTCCCTAAAATCATAATGCATTACCCAAAATGTAAGCCAAACTGTAATTTATTGCCATTTATTTACAAAATAGCCTATTTGGGAATTAAAACCGGTGATTGTGCCCCGTACTCGTCAATTCTTTACCTCATTTATGAATAAAAATACCTGTTGGCACAAATTTCACTTCTTTTTCGGTAAGGTTTGAAAATAAAATCATTGCACCTAAATAATAGGAAAAAAGTATTTATTTTAGAGGTAGACTATTTTACCGTAAGGCATATCTTTCAGTGGCTTTGAAATTGGCCAAGAAGAGGCTTACCTGAATAACCAACTCTGAAATGAAAATACATACGACGAATTACAAAAACACTTTCATAGAAGTAGCCGATGACTGTCCGGTGGGTATAGCAGAAACTCCTCCGATAAAAGGAAATAAATTATCTGTTGCCAATATGCAATTTGCGTTATTGAATGAAGCGCCCTATAAATTTACTTCTGATGAGGTATTGTTTCAAGTATATGCCAATAAAAATGACTTGATTCAAGCCGAATACCAAGAAGCGCGGGAGCAATTTTTCTCCAAAGGCCAGCCTTGTTTTCGGGCTTCCCCTTTAACCAAACGTTATGGTTTCGGTATTCACAACAATGAAGAGGGGAAAATCGCCCTATTTGGTATAGAAACCGAAGAATACGCCAAATTCATAGCGGATGAATCCATCGAAAAAGTGAAAGCAATGCGGTCTAAACGAAAATAAATTTTCAGCTCAAAGCAGGCAATATCAGCTCAATATTAATCGGTTATTTTTTAAAGAATTCACGTTTATGGGCGGCGGAATGCTTGACAATGCCCTGATACCATTGGTATTTTAGCTCGATTTTTTCTTCCTCAGTGAGGAAATAATTTTCGATTGAACTGCTTTCAATTTTCTCCTGGAGCGCATAAAGACAAATAGCAGCACTTACAGAGATATTAAAACTTTCGGTGAAGCCTTTCATAGGGATATGAACCAGCCCATCTGCGGCGGCTATGGCTTCACTGCTTACTCCTTCATGCTCATTCCCAAAAACCAGCGCTATGGGCTGATCAGTGGGCAATTCCCTGAGTGGTAAACTTTCTTCCCTGGGGCTTGTAGCAAATATTTTATACCCCTTTTGTCTAAGCTGTCGATAACACTCTGCAGTAGCATTACCGGAATCATTGTCGTATTTGTGCAAGTCTACCCATTGAGCCGCACCCCTGGTCACATAAGGATTTACAGCATAACTGTCGTTACCATCAATGAGGTGAACATCCTGAATACCAAAGCAATCAGCCGTCCTGAGAACGGCTGAAGCATTGTGAGGCTTATAAATATTTTCCAACACCAAGGTGATGTAGCGGGTTCTTTTTCCCAACACCTTATCTATCAGTTCTTTTTTATGTGGGGTCACATAGTCAGACAGATAGTTTAAAAAGGCCAGTTCATCTTCGTCCAGTCTCTCCATAATGGGTCAGGGTTAAAACAAACCTAGTTGTTCCTTGTCATCATCCTCTTCGCCAGCATCTTTCGATCCCTCGGCTTCCTTCGCCTGGTTAGGGTCTTCGGCTTTCTTTTCTGGTTTTACAGACTCCACTAATTCGATACCGGTTACCTTATGGTTGCTTAATCGATTCCCTACAGATTTCCATCCCTTCACATCGATTAGCATATCCATGTCATAAACTTTCTCTTCAATTTCATCGTCCAGCTTAAGCTTGACTTTGACCTGAGGTTGTTTTTCCGTAGATACTACCGCTAATTTTGATTGCTTGTGGTCGGTGATAAAATTGAATTTTTTATTCAAAGTAGAAGTTTCGATCACAAACCTTTTTACATAGTACATCTTATGAACCCCATCATAATAAATGGATGAAACCACACTTTCTGGGTCATATTTTTCTATGAGGAGAAGATTTTCTGCATCAAACCTATTGGTCAATTCAAAACTTGTCAATTCATAACTTCCGTCTTTGTAGAAGACCAATACTTTGTCTTCCCCCAGGAAATTACCAACCAGATCACCTCTATCATCAGTGTTTAATCTTCCCACAGAAGGATCAAAATATATATTCAACCCACCCAAAGTGGAGACACCTTCCATCTTAAGCTGAATTTTTCTAACAGGGTATTTGGTAAGAATATTTCCATTGGCCCCTCTGCCTTTGATCTCCAAATCCTTGAAATCAAAATCAAATACCTTAACTCTTGCTTTGGCACCTGCAGTTAAAAATACCGTGATGATCTCTGCTTCGCCATTTGCATTGGCTGTAAAATAAAGCACTTTAGATCCCTTCGTACCTTTGGTGAGTACATATTCCCTGTCTCTGGTGACACTGAGCACCTGAAAACGTTTGATCATGGTTCTGCCTGAAACGCCATCCAGGTAAATCAGGTTATAGACCATTCTTTCGTCACCTTTCCTAAAGACGGCCACGTGGATAATGTCTTTTCCTACGAAACCTTTGTCTTGAATTTTGGTCACCACACAGACTCCATCTCGTCTGAATATTATGATATCATCCAGATCTGAACAATCACAGACAAATTCATCTTTTTTCAAGCCATGCCCTACAAATCCATCTACTCTGTTAACATACAATTTGGCATTGGCTGCCGCTACTACATTGGCGGCAATGGTATCAAAAGTCCTGGCTTCAGTTTTCCTTTCCCGTCCTTTGCCATATTTGGCCAGTAGGTTTTTATAATACTCAATGGCATAATCTGTCAGATTTTCCAAATGATGGTTGACTTCTTCTAATTCTTCGTTGAGCTTTCGCATCAACTCATCAGCCTTAAATGTATCAAACTTTGAAATACGTTTGATTTTTATTTCCGTCAGACGAATTATATCATCCCTCGTAATTTCTCTGTAAAACTGAGGTTTGAAAGGTTCCAAACCTACGTCTATTGTGTCAATTACTGCTTCCCAGGTTTCGCACTCCTCTATGTCCCGGTAAATTCTATTTTCTATGAATATTTTTTCAAGAGAGGAAAAAAGCAATTTCTCTAGTAATTCATTTCTCCTAATCTCCAATTCCTTGTTCAACAGATCCTTGGTCTGAAAGGTATTGGTTTCCAAAATTTGATTGACCTTCAGAAAGACAGGTTTATCATCAATGATCACACAGGCATTAGGTGATATGCTGACTTCACAATCTGTAAAAGCATAAAGTGCATCTATGGTCATGTTAGGTGACTGACCAGGAGCGAGCTGTATCATCACCTCCACATCTTTCGCGGTGTTGTCTACAACTTTTTTGATCTTTATCTTTCCTTTATCATTGGCCTTAATAATGGAATCTATCAGGGAGTTGGTGGTGGTTCCAAATGGAATCTCCTTGATCAACAGCGTTCTGTTGTCGTCTTCTTCAATCTTTGCTCGGACCTTTATTTTACCACCACGCAAACCTTCATTGTACTCAGTAAAGTCTGCATAACCACCTGTATGGAAATCAGGCAATATATTGGTTTTCTTTCCTTTAAGGATTTGAATAGAGCCTTCAATTAATTCGCAAAAATTGTGGGGTAAGATTTTTGTACTTAATCCCACAGCGATACCTTCCACCCCTTGCGCCAATAACAATGGGAATTTAACCGGGAGGGTTACTGGTTCTTTCTTTCTTCCATCGTAGGATAGTTGCCATTCTGTAGTTTGCGGATTAAAAACTACTTCAAGGGCAAATTTGGACAAACGAGCCTCAATGTACCTGGCTGCAGCAGCTCCATCACCGGTTCTTACGTCACCCCAGTTACCCTGAGTTTCTATCAGCAGTTCTTTTTGCCCCATATTCACGATTGCATCTCCAATGGAAGCATCTCCGTGGGGATGGTACTGCATGGATTGCCCAATGATGTTGGCTACTTTATTGAAACGGCCATCATCCATTTCTTTCATAGCATGCATTATTCTACGTTGAACAGGTTTGAACCCATCCTCTATTGCAGGTACCGCACGCTCCAAAATAACATAGGAAGCATAATCCAAAAACCAATCCTGGTACATTCCAGAAACAGGAACTGCATTGTACAAGCCCTCATTTCCATCTATTGGTAAATCTTTTTCTTCACTCATGAATTGACTTCATTTTTGTTTAAGTAGACAGATAAAAATCCAGAAACACTTAAATCCTATTTCCAAACCGAAAATAATAAGTTGATATTTTTTATTTTTAAGCTTAAACCAGGTACATGCAAAGGCCTGGCTATTCCCTGATAGCATCACTTCCCCTGAAGAAAGATCAGGACAGGCTAAGAGGGCTCAGGAAATCTTTTTGCATCACCAGAGTTAAAACGCGGGACCAGAATTTCTTCAAATGCCATTCTATTCCCCGTAGATTAGCCAAGGATTTAACAACCAAGTAGCAACAAACCTAGGGTATTAACTTAAGTTTAAGCAACTTCTTTTTCATCTTCTGATTCATCGTTGTCCTGCACTGTAGCTCCAAGGTCCAGGTCTTTCTCCACCTTCAATCGGCTTATGATAAATTCCTGTCTGGTAGGAGTATTCTTACCCATGTAAAAGCCCAATAGGTCCGCTATTTTTGTTTCTTTGTTAAGAATAATAGGCTCCAGTCGGATATCCTCCCCTATAAATGCGCCAAATTCATTTGGCGAGATTTCACCAAGTCCTTTAAATCGAGTGATCTCTGATGTTTTGCCTAATTTATGAATGGCGCGCTGCCGTTCTTCATCTGTATAGCAGTAAATGGTTTCCTTTTTGTTCCTCACCCTAAATAGTGGTGTATCCAGGATAAAAAGGTGTCCATTCTTAACCAAGTCGGGAAAAAACTGCAGGAAATAGGTCATTATTAAAAGCCTAATGTGCATTCCATCAACATCGGCATCAGTAGCGATGACAATTTTTCTAAAGCGTAGGCCTTCAATTCCATCCTCTATATTGAGTGCATGCTGAAGCAGGTTGAATTCCTCGTTTTCGTAAACCACCTTTTTGGTCATTCCGAAGCAATTGAGGGGCTTACCTCTCAGTGAAAATACCGCCTGAGTTTGTACATTACGAGATTTAGTTATAGAACCGGATGCTGAATCCCCTTCCGTTATAAACAGCATGGTTTCATTTTTCTGTTCTTCTTTCGCTTTGGGGTCGTCATAATGCACCCGACAATCACGCAATTTTTTATTGTGTAAATTGGCTTTTTTGGCCCTTTCATTGGCCAGCTTCTTTATACCGGAAATTTCTTTTCTTTCTCTTTCAGACTGAAGGATCCTTTTGAGTATGGCATTGGCCGTATCTGGATGTTTGTGCAGGTAATTATCGAGTTCTACCTTTACAAAATCATTTACGAAAGTACGCAAGGTAGGTCCATCCGGCCCTACACTATGTGAGCCCAGCTTGGTTTTGGTTTGCGATTCAAACACTGGCTCCATAACCCTTACAGCTATGGCTGCCACTACTCCCTGACGTATATCGGCCGCATCAAAATCCTTTTTAAAGAATTCTCTAATCGACTTAACGATAGATTCTCTGAAAGCCGCCAGGTGCGTTCCACCCTGGGTAGTAAACTGACCGTTTACGAAAGAGTAATACTCTTCTCCATATTGATTGGTATGCGTAAGGGCCATTTCTATATCATTGCCCTTGAGGTGAATAGTAGGGTACCTCCTACTGTCCTCATCTACCTTTCGATCCAATAAATCAAGTAATCCATTTTGGGAATAGTACTTGACGCCATTAAAATTTATAGTAAGCCCACTATTCAGAAAGGCATAATTCCAAATTTGATTTTCCAGGTATTCTGGAATAAAATGGTAGTTTTTGAAGACCGACGAATCAGGGGAGAAAATGATCTTGGTACCATTTCGCTCCGATGTTTTTCCTATAGGATGGTCTTCAATTAATTCGCCTTTGTCGAACTGAGCTGCTTTGGTTTGACCTTCTCTAAAAGATTGAACCAAAAAATACTCTGACAATGCATTAACAGCCTTGGTACCTACACCATTTAGGCCTACAGATTTTTGGAAAGCACCTGAGTCATATTTTCCACCAGTATTGATCTTAGAGACACAATCTATCACTTTCCCTAAAGGAATCCCTCTCCCGTAATCACGGATCTCCACTTTGTGTTCACTGATCTTCACTTCAATGGTCCTACCATTACCCATCATGTGTTCATCAATGCTATTGTCAAGGATCTCCTTTACCAAAACATAAATACCATCATCCTGAGCACTACCATCTCCCAGTTTACCTATATACATACCCGGTCTTAGGCGGATATGTTCCTTCCAATCCAGGGATTTTATACTGTCTTCGGTGTATTGTACGTTTCCTGCCATATCTTATGTGTTTTCTGCCTTAAACTGTACCTGTTTTTACCTGTTTCATTTTTCCTACCAACAAAAAGAGTAGGGCCATTACCCAAACCACTAATAATATGGGAACAATGTAAAAGAAGACATTGTATTCAGAACTCCTTATCTCATTCTGATTGGTAAGGCTGTGAATATAAAAAACCATGATGCATGTACATACATTAAGTATTCCTATAAAGGAATAAATCCATGCAAGAATACGGTCTCTGTAAATATCACCTACTGGGAAAATTCGTTGTAGGGAGGTATTATTTTTCATTTCTATCAATTTTCCCGGAATAATCAATAGCACATTGTATACGAAAAATATAACTACCGTGATGTAGAAGAAGCTTTCCTTCCCTAATTGTTTCACAGGCAACCCTTTGCTGTTTTGCTCATAGGTGGCAAAATCAGGCATTGAGGCATATGCGTACAAGAAAACGAATAAAAACATTCCTATCGACAGGAAGTAAAAGAATTTAGCAAAGCGGGTGTACATGATTTTTTATTTAGCCAGCAAATATAAAAATTAATCCAGTACCAAAAACGGAAAGTCTACCAGCGTTTGAGAAAAGAAAATTTTCGAAATCGGTATTTACCTGAAATTCAGGATCCGATCTTCCTCTTTCCCTATTCCTTGAATAATTAAATAATCTTTTTTTACTGTAACAATTGCGCCAAGGGCAGGAGATTCGGCCTCCACCATACCCAAAAATGTAAGGTGATGCATTCCATTGGCATCCTTAAAATAGTTACCGGCATGGTGATGGCCCGAAAACCAAGCCACCATCGCTGGCGATTCTCCTATACGGTTCATTACTTCCTTGTGATTGAGTAAATGTAAACCGTTTTCTGGTAAAAGAGGGTAATGACAAAATGCGATCACATGCTTTCCCTCTTCTTCAGCCTTTTGGACCACTGATTCCATCCATGCCAATTGTTCTTCGCCAACGGCACCATTCCATGGTTTCACATTATTGGCTCCTTCGGTTTCCATTACCTCCATCATTTCTAAGGCCTGGTCATAATTCTTAGTGCCTTCAGGATGACCGCCTACACTAATGTCCATCCCGTTGACCACCATAAATACCATGTTTCCTTTCTCTATGGAATAGTAACCTTTTTCATTGTCTATTTTTTCTCCAACCTTTTGTTTAAGGCTGTCCAAAACAGAAAAGTCGTGATTACCCCAGATATAGTGAAATGGTGCTTTACTGCTTTCCAAAATCGATAAAGGGGCATCAAAACTCTCAAAATCTCTATCAATCAAATCCCCCAGGTGAAAAGAGAATTCTAAGTCATAGGCATTAAGGAAGGGTATTGTGCGTTTTAGTGTTTCTAAAGTTCCGCGATAGTTTCGCTTTCCTACTGTTTCCACATCCGCATATTGAATATCTGTCAATACACCAAAAGAAAAATCATCCGTTTGAGTCTTTGCTGTCAATAAGTTTTTCATTTCGGTAGCGTATCTTTCTCCAATTAAAATTTGACTTGGGCTGTCAAAATGGGTACTGTCAAAGGTTGTCGTCCCATAAGCCAAAGCTACTCCAGTATTGGACATCTCTTTAGGAAGATCAACGAGATAAGCATTAAGAGGCTTCCTGATTTCTTTATCTTCAGACAATTGTCCAACCACAAAAGGCAAGTCTGGTAAATTTAAACTGTCACGTATTGCGGTAATTAGATGACCTATTTTTCCCAGGTATTGGTCTGCCTCCTTCACATCTCCTTCACCCTGGTGCCAGATGATTCCTTTTATCTCACCACTTTCAGCTGCAATCCTTGCTCGGGAGATGATCTCATTGAAAAACAATGTACCTGGCATCCACTCAGCGATCACGCTACCCCCTTTTGCATTGACTACAAGTCCTATTTTTCTATCTGGAATATCCCTTTGCATTTTTCTGGCAAAACCATACACTGGTCCCAGACGCTGCATACTTACCACTTTCCTAACGCTTGAATACAAGTTTAATGGATTGGTAGCGGGCACCCATTCCTGCCCCGTGAAAAGGTAAACATCTTCAATAGGTGTCATCAGGTCAGGAAGGATTTCTGCCCTCCCGGCCATATTAGACTGCCCAATGGCCAGGTAAATATCCAAATTATGCATTTCCTGTGCTTGAAGAAATGATGCAATTGGCAATAGAAATACTAAAAATACAAGTTTCTTTAAAAGAGCAGACATAGCAGTGATCAAATATTAAATAAGAATCGATGTGCTAAGATTATAAAAATTCCCTTACAATTGCCCGTTTTTACTCTGCTTTTTGCAAAAGTTCTTCCAGTTTCTCTTCGATCAAAGGTATGGAGCTGCACAGCTCTTCAAAATCATTGATGATAAAATATCGATCTTGAAATTTATTTTTCCAATAAGGCGTATTTAAAACGGCATCCACTTCGAAATCATGGTGTCTGGACTCTTCTGAAAGGCAATAGTGCAACTCACCAGAAGAACTAAGAATGCTTGCGCCATAAACTTTAAGTTCATTATTCTCCCTAATCAAGCCAAACTCAACTGTGTACCAATACACCCTGGAGATTAATTCTAAAGCCAATGGATTGTCTATAAACCGCAGGGCTGTTCCAGCCAAATCTTCCAAAAAGCGCGTAAAAATTGGATTCATTAACATTGGCACATGGGCAAATGCATCATGAAACAAATCGGGTTCATGCATGTAATCCAATTCGTCCAACTTTCTAAGCCAGGAAGTGACGGGGAATCGCTTATGTTGCAATAGACTAAAAAATAAAGCCTCACTAACCAACCCTGGAACTACCTGTATGGACCAGCCAGTGGAAATTTTTAATCGGTAAGATGCATCCTTTAGATTGGCAATGGAATCTGAGGTAAAGCCTATGCTTTCTATGCCATCTTTTACTGCTTTTGCTGCTGTCCCAGGCAAATTCTTTGACTGCTTTTCATAAAGGATTTCCCAAACCTTATAATCTTCCGATGTATAAGTCCTGAAATCCTGCTGTAAAAACACCAAACTGGGATCGGGGAAAATTCCTCTGGGGAATTTATTTCTCATTTTAGATTGCTCAATTGGATTTGCCATTGTATTATTATTCACTGGTTACTTTAAATCTTTATTAAATTCATAAACGGAAAATGTGAGCAAGGGATCAAAAAATGGTTTGGTTTTAACCTTAATTATGAAATTGAACCCTTGCAGGTCTCTTTGCTCATTATTAAGAAAGAAGTATCAAGACATGATAATTTAGCCTTTTGGGCCAATCACTATAGAGCATTAATTATTCAGGTAAACCAAAGGGGAGATTAAACTTAACAAATGGATCAAATTAGGGATTACTTTGAACAACTTGTTGGCATCAATGATAGCGATTGGCAGCAGTTTTCTTCCAAACTAAGGAAAAGTGAATACCCCAAAAAAACGAATCTTTTAAAAGTAGGGCAAACAGAGAACTATCTATCCTTTATTGAAAAAGGTTCTGTCCGACTGTATTTCCCAAAGGAAGAAAACGATTTGACTTTCGGCTTTTGTTTTGAAGGTCAATTTGTAAGTGCCTACGATTCATTTTTAACCCAAAAACCCTGTGATTACCAAATTGAAACCATGACCAAAACTACGCTTTGGAGGATATCCCATCAGGACCTACAGTATATTTATGCCAATACCAGTATTGGAAATACCATTGGCAGACTCGCTGCTGAAAGTCAATTCTTGTTAAAATCTGAAAGAGAACTTTCCTTTTTGAATGAAAGCGCTGAAGAGCGGTATAGGTCTCTTTTCAAAAACCGTCCTAAGCTAATCCTGGAAATCCCACTCAAATACATTGCCTCTTATGTAGGTGTAACCCCTCAAGCACTTAGCAGAATCAGAAAGCGAATTTCTTAACCTGGGTTCATTGTCTGAAGGTTGAACTTTGCCCAACTTTGTAAAAAAAAGATGAAACCATTCCTTCTCCTAATTGCCGTTACGATATTTGCTACTAGCTTCATGAAGCTAGTATATGGTACTTATAATGTCACCTTATCAGCAAGAATAGGTCTTTCCGCCATGTTACTTTTTACGGCTTTGGGCCATTTCATGTTTACAGATGGAATGGCAATGATGGTTCCAGATTTCATACCCTTTAAAAAGGAGCTTGTTTACTTTACTGGAGTTATCGAAATTTTAGGTGCTATTGGTCTTCATTATCCCCAATTTCAATTGGTAACTGCCTGGCTATTGATTCTGTTTTTTATATCGATTATACCGGCAAATATAAAGGCTTCCATGGAACAAATCGATTATCAAAATGCCACCTTTAAAGGAAATGGGTTAGGGTATTTGTGGTTTCGAATTCCCCTGCAATTCTTATTCATAGGCTGGGTTTATTTTTCATCGATCAGAATTTAGACTCTGATGCGATAAAATGAAAAAATATAAGGGAGGCAGTGAATTTGGGTGATTTTGTCAGCCCGTTTCAAGAACACCAAATCAACTTTTAATTCCATTTTGCAGCAAATCCCCCTTGAAGAAGGTTCAAGGGGGATTTCGTTTTTTCAAGACTTACAAGTGCGTACCTGAATTTGCATTTGGTCCAGCCCTCTTAATGTAAATCAAAAGTCTTTCTCACTTCAAAAATCTTCCTGATATAACCTATCAATTCACTGCTCTGGGTAAAGTTCAAGGTTTGCTGACCATCAGAATAAGCTTGATCTGGATGCTCATGGGATTCATAAATGATCCCATCTGCTCCTGCCATCACACCTGCCAAGGCCATTTGTGGTACAAAATCCCTGATGCCAATCCCATGTGATGGGTCTACCACCACTGGCAAATGCGATTTTGACTTAAGAATTGGAACGGCATTCAGGTCCAATGTATTCCTACTTGCCCTTTCATAAGTACGGATGCCTCTTTCACATAGGATAAGCTTTTCATTCCCCCCGGAGAAAACATATTCCGCCGATTGAAGCAATTCTTCTATCGTACCTGAAATACCTCTCTTGAGCAGAACAGCTTTATCTATTTTGCCTAATTCATCCAGCAGGTTAAAGTTCTGAGTGTTACGAGCACCTACCTGAAATACATCGACATAATCGTGCATTTCTTCAATTTGAGACACCTGCATAACCTCCGTTACAATTTTTATCCCAGCCGCTTTGGCATGTTGGTGCCATAGTTTTAGGCCTTCCATCCCCAAGCCTCTAAATGCATAGGGACTACTCCTTGGTTTGAAAACTCCACCCCGCATCATTGTCACATTGTTTTCCTTAAGGTGAGCAATCACACGTTCTATCTGCTCTTCTGATTCTATGGAACATGGGCCGGAAATAATGGCCATGTCACCATCCTTTATTGCTATACCATCTCCAAGGTCAACTGTAGTTGGCTTTGCTTTCCACTTTTTGGACACCAGCTTGTACTCATCAGAAACAACATGGATATCCAAAATACCATCCATGGATCCTATTTTTCGAATGTCATAGGCACCTTTCCCAATCCCAATCAGGTAGTTTCCCGCCTGGGTTTTAACCTCGGTTACTTTATAGCCGATGCCATTGATCTTTTGGACCAAATTTTCTTTTTGTTGGGTACTTATGTCAGAGTTGAGCTGTATGATCATGCTTTAATGCTTTTAATAAACGTGTTGATTTCTTTCTTTAGCTCTTTTGCTTCCCGCAAAACATTGATGAAAGCACTACCAATGATTGCTCCTTGTGCATGCTTAGCGGCAGTGGAAAAAGAGGCCTTGTCAGAAATTCCAAATCCTATGAGTCTAGGGTTTTTGAGCCCCATATCTCCTACCCTTTCAAAATAAGCAATTTGTTCAGGTGTCACGTCTTTTTTCGCACCAGTTATACTCGCAGAAGAAACCATATAAATAAAGCCATCTGTCTCTCTATCAATCTCACGAATCCTATCAGGTGAGGTCTGAGGAGATATCAGAAAGGTATTTCTTAGGTTGTAGGTTTCAAACAATCCTTTATAGGACTCAAGGTATTGCTTCATTGGAAGGTCTGGGACAATCAATCCATCTACGCCTACCTCTTCGCACTTCTTGCAAAATTCCTCCATACCATATTGGACGATAGGATTTAGGTAGCCCATTAATATAACTGGTATTTTTAACTTCCCTCTCAATTCGGCCAACTGGCTAAACAAGATTTTCAGTGTCATTCCATTGTTTAACGCGACGGTATTGCTTTCCTGAATCGTGGGGCCATCTGCTACAGGATCAGAATAAGGAATTCCAATTTCTATAATGTCGGCTCCTGCTTCTTCGATGGCTTCCATAATACCCATGGTATCGTTAAGGCTAGGAAAGCCTGCAGTAAAATATATGGAAAGGATATTTCCTTCCTTATTTTTAAATAATTCTTCAATTCGATTCATAGCCATCAGTAATTTCCCCATTTAATATATGTTTCCAAATCCTTGTCTCCTCTACCCGACAGATTGATCACAATGATGTCTGACGCCTTGTATTTTAGCTGGTTCAATGCAGAAAGTGCATGAGCAGACTCGATGGCGGGTATAATGCCTTCCAATCGGCTTAACTCTATACCTGCTATCATGGCATCTTCATCCTCTACAGCCAAAAATTCCCCCCTACCTGAGGCAAATAAATGGGCATGAACAGGACCAATTCCTGGGTAATCCAGGCCTGCTGAAATACTATGCGGCTCCACCACTTGCCCATCTTCTGTTTGCATTAGTAGTGTTTTACTACCGTGGAGAATCCCTGGTTTACCCAATTGGGTAGTAGCAGCAGATTTGCCTGAAGTAACGCCAAGGCCGGCTGCTTCCACAGCTACCAGACGAACCTTTTCATCGTTATAGTAATGGTAAAATGCGCCAGCAGCATTGCTTCCGCCACCCACACAAGCTATAACTATATCAGGGCTGTCCCGACCTTCCTTCTCCAACAATTGTGCTTTGATCTCTGCAGAAATCACAGACTGAAACCTGGCCACCATTTCAGGGTAAGGATGAGGACCTACCACCGATCCAATGATATAATGCGTATCAACTGGATTGTTAATCCATTGCCGCATGGCTTCATTGGTTGCGTCTTTGAGCGTTTTACTGCCCGAGTTGGCCGGCACGACGGTTGCGCCAAGAATCCGCATGCGTTCCACATTCGGTTTTTGTCGCTCCATATCGACTGCCCCCATATAAACCGTACATTCCATGCCCATCAAAGCACACACAGTGGCAGTTGCCACGCCATGCTGACCTGCGCCAGTCTCAGCTATAATGCGCTTTTTGTTGAGTCTCTTCGCTAGAATAATCTGACCGACGGTATTGTTGATTTTATGGGCACCTGTATGACAGAGATCCTCTCTTTTAAGGTAAATTTTAACACCATATTTCTCAGACAACCTTTGGGCATGAAACAGGGGTGTTGGCCTACCTACATAATCTTTTAAGAGACTATCAAATTCTGTTTTAAACGACTCGGAAGCCATTATTTGCTCATAGTTCTCTTTAAGCTCTTCAATATTGGGATACAGCATTTCCGGGATATAGGCTCCCCCAAAATCTCCGTAAAATCCGTTTTCATCAATTTTTATCATTGCTTTTCATTTTTGTCTTTGTTGCGGCTTCATTTCTTAGTGTTGCTGCGAATGTCTTTATCTTTTCCAGGTCTTTAAAACCTTTAGAAATTTCAAATTTTGAATTGATATCTATCCCTGCCATGGCAGGGAATTCCTGGTAACAATCCAAAAGGGTTTCTGTATCCTGTGGTGTTATTCCTCCGCTCAATAAGAAAGGAATTTCATAAGGATATGTTTTCAAAAGCTCCCAATTGAATTGATGTCCGGTACCACCAAAGGAGGGGCCATCAGTATCAAATAGAAAATAATCAACCAAGGTTACATAAGGTTCCAATGTCTCCCAATTCCAATCTGCTCCCACTCTGAAAACCTTGATAAGTTTCACACTGGATTTTTCTCGAATGGCTTGAAGTTGTACCGGAAGTTCATCCCCATGAAGTTGCACCAACGATAACCCGTAATCATTAACCTTCTTTAGTATCTCTGCTGTACTTTCATTGACAAACACACCAACTTTTGGAAGGCTTAATTGTTTATAAAATGCTGCTTCCTGTCCGAATTTGGGCACATACCGACCTGAAGGAGGATAAAAGATCATCCCCATCCAATCTACCTGTTCTATACCTTTCAATCCTGAAATATTTTCAGGGTCGGCCATTCCACAAACTTTGATGATCATAGGGATGCTTGTTCTTTTGAGGCTGCCAGTAATTTCCTGTATTGTTGCATAAAATTATAGGCGGCCTGATGTGGACGAATGGTTTTCATAAAGTTTTCACCTATCAAAAAGCCATCAAAACCTGCTTGCTTCAATTGCACCAATTTGGCAGGATCAGAGAGACCACTTTCTGATATTTTAGTGAAGGTATCCGGTATGGCCTTTACCAAATCCAAAGAGGTTTGAATATCCACCTCAAATGTTTTTAGGTTGCGGTTATTTATACCCACCAGGTCTACATGCTCATTAAGACTTTGAGCCAGTTCTTCGCCATCATGCACTTCAAGTAATACTTCCAAGCCCAGGCTTTTAGCAAAGACCGCCAACTCTTTTAAACGCTTTGGAGGCAAGGCCGCAGCTATTAACAAGATACAATCTGCTCCTATAGACCTTGATTCGATTATCTGGTACTCATCTACGATGAAATCTTTGCGTAGAATGGGGCAAAAATTGAATTTTCTAGCCAGACCAAGATCCGCTTCACTGCCTCCGAAGAAGTCCTTGTCTGTCAATATGGACAATGCCGAAGCACCTGCCTGCATGTAGCCAATTGTCGTTTGCTCTACAGAAGCCGTGCCATTTATCAAACCTTTTGAGGGGGATTTTCTCTTAAATTCAGTAATTATACCTGTCTTTTCCGGATCAGTAACATACTTCTTCATCGAAACCACCTTACCATCGAAAAACAAGCTCTTTTCCAGTAATTTCTGTGGATATAGTGCTTTTCGCTCAGCTATCTCCTCTTTTTTTCGGGAAATTATTTTTTCAAGTATATTCATATTCAACTGATGTTTAGGGAAGTTTTTGGGCTTATCAATTCTTTGAAAACATTAAGCGCTGTACCATTTTTAAGTGTATCACGGGCTGTTTCCCTGGCTTTTTCAAGGCTCCATGTTGGTTTGGAAGTAGTTAATGCGATGGTTGCATTTGCAATTACTACTGCTTCTTGTTCAGGACTACCTTTGCCCTCTAAAATATTCATGAAAATAGCTGCTGATTCCTTGATTGAACTTCCTCCTTTGATTGATTCAGGCAGAATGGTTTTAAAGCCTAATTCTTCGGGGCTGACAACCTTCTCCCCATCGTTGGATATCCATTTCAAATCTCCTGTTAGGGATACTTCATCATAACCATCCAAGGAATGTAGAATGCTAAATCTGACATCATTGTTTTGATACAAATACCCGTACAACCTGGCAAGTTCAAGACTAAACACCCCTACCAATTGTTTTTTGGGGAAACTTGGATTTACCATTGGCCCAAGCATATTGAAGAATGTTTTTACGCCCAATTCCTTTCTTACCGGACCTATGTGTTTCATCGCTGGATGAAACAGTGGCGCGTGAAGAAAACAGATTCCAGCCCTGTCCAGGCTACTTTTTAGTTTGTCAATATCACTGGTAAACTCATATCCGAAATATTCAAGCAGGTTGGAGGAACCACAGACAGACGAAACACCCACATTACCATGCTTGGCAACGGGCTGACCTGCTCCGGCTACAATAAATGAGGCAAGGGTAGATACGTTGAAGGTATCTTTACCATCCCCACCCGTACCGCACAAATCAATGGCGTCATATTCAGGGATATCTACAGCAATGCACCTTTCCAACATGGCTTCTCTAAAGCCCATCAACTCTTCAACCCTGACACTACGCATCATAAATATGGTCAAGAAAGCTGCCATCTGGCTGGTATTTACTTCTCCTGATGTCATTTCTTTAAGTACCCCCTTAGCCTGTTCTTTGCTTAGGGTTTTATGTTCTATCAGGTGGTTAAGTATTTCTTTCATTGATTTGTAGTTTTTATGCCTTCAATCCAGTTTTTAATTATTTTTACGCCATGTTCTGTAAGGATACTTTCAGGGTGAAATTGTAAGCCTTTTACTGCGAATTCTTTGTGTTTTATGGCCATAATTTGCCCATCTGGGGTTTTGGAGATTACCTCAAGTTCGGCTGGAAGCATCGTGGCATCAATCACCCAACTGTGGTACCTTCCTACGGTAAAATATTCAGGAAGTCCTGCAAACAATGGATCAGGTTTAATTTTTATCTTGCTAGCTACCCCATGAACCACTTCAGTAAGGTTAATAAGCCCTCCGCCAAATGCCTCACCTATGGCTTGGTTTCCAAGGCAAATCCCAAGTATGTCTTTAGTAGGGGCATATTTCTTGATCAATTCAGGCATTATTCCTGCTTCTGAAGGAACTCCTGGACCAGGTGAAAGCAAGATTTTGTCGTAAGCATCCACCTCTTCAAGGCTTATTTTATCATTTCTTATGATATCCATCGATTCTCCATATCCCAACTCACGGATAATGTACACCAAATTATAGGTGAAAGAATCGTAATTGTCTAGTACCAGTATTTTCATCTGTAAATCCTTTTCTAGTAAAATTTAAATTGTCTCTGCGGATTTTAGTGCTACCCGCAAGGCCTCAAGCTTATTGCTTACTTCCTGAAGCTCACTTTCTATAGAGGACTTCGCCACTACACCTGCGCCTGCTTGAAATCGCAGTTGGTTGTTTTCTGATACAAATGACCGAATCAGAATGGCATGATTAAAATCTCCATTAAACCCCAGGAAACCTATGGCTCCCCCATAAAATTTTCTAGCGCTATTTTCCAATCCATCTATAAGTTCCATCGCCCTGTATTTGGGTGCTCCAGACAAGGTTCCTGCCGGAAAAGTGTCCGCTACCAATTGAAGAGGATTTGCTCCCTTTGCAAGCTCTCCAGTAACTTTTGAAACCAAATGGATAACGTGTGAATAGTATTGAATTTCTTTAAACACTTCTACATTTACCTTCTCAGAAGACCTGCTAAGGTCATTCCTAGCCAGATCAACCAGCATAACATGCTCAGAATTTTCTTTGGGATCATCAAACAGTTTTACTGCCAATTCAGCATCTGATTTGTCATTTCCTGTTCGTTTGAAAGTGCCTGCAATAGGATAAATGGTGGCTTTTCTTCCTTTAACCACAATTTGGGCTTCGGGACTGCTTCCAAATATTTTATAGGAACCATAATCGAAATAAAACAAATAGGGAGAAGGATTTATGGAGCGCAATGCCCTGTAAACATTGAATTCATCCCCTTTGAATCCGGTAGAAAAAGAACGGGACAATACAATTTGAAAAACATCTCCTCTAAAACAGTGTTCCCTTCCTTTTGCTAAGATGTCAAGAAACTCACCATCGGTATAATTGGAACTTTCTTCCCCATCCAGACTAAAAGAATAGCTCGGGATATTTTTGTTGTTGAGGATCACTTCAATTTTTGGGATTCCTGAACTCTCCTCCTCTTCTCCTTCCAGGTAGTGTTCAAAAATATACAGTTCATTTTTAAAGTGATCCACTACGATCATGTTTTTATAAACCGCATAGTGAATCAAAGGGGTTGAAGAAGGCTGTGGGTTGTTGATAGTGATGTCTTCAAAATAACTGACCCCATCGTATTGGATATACCCAAATAAGCCATTGGTGATAAATTTGAAATCAAGTTTCTCTTCCTGAAAGGTATTGCCAAACTGCCTGATCTCATCCATTATATTGTCCTTCTTGTCGAACTTCTTCACAGAAGTGGGCTGCCCGGGGAAAGACTGGTGAACTTCATCATTGATTAATGAAAATGTTGCCATGGGCTCACAGCAGATATAAGAATAACTGTTTTCATTCCCGTGATAATCAGAACTTTCTAACAATATCGTATTGTTGTACCTGTCACGAATCTGAAGATACACACTCACTGGAGTGATGGTATCTGCCAATAGTTTTTTATACCGGGTTTTGATTCTTATTTTATTCATTTTTTGGGTATTTAAATAAAAAAAAGGCTTGCCGGGAGTCCAGCAAGCCTAAGTATATCTGATTGATCAAAATTTGGCAATAGTTAGCTGTTTCCCCTTTAGAAGAAGTAAGTAAGCCACCACCAATTTTGATTTTGTTTTTTCATAACGATCACCAAATATAGAAAAGGGTGTCCATTTTAAAAAGGTATTTTAATTTAATTTTCAATTGGCTCTTAGAAATCTCCCTAGCCAACTAATTAAGGAAGGGAATAAGGAGGGTTTTTTATCATAAACTGTAAAAGCAATGTAGTTTTTAAACCAAATACTGCAAGCCCTGCGGCTGAGCGGAGTCGATTCCCAGTTGCTGAGTGGAGTCTATCCCCGGTGCCTGAGTGGAGGCAATCCCCGGTGCCTGAGTGGAGGCAATCCCCGGCGGCTGAGCGGAGTCGATTTCCGGTGGCTGAGCGGAGTCGAAGCCATAGGGTAACGTGTCCGAAATACCTACCCCATAGAATCCGCTCAGTATCCAGTAACTTGAATGACAGCACTCATCTTGTGGCATTAAAAAAGCCTGAGAAAATGTAAAATCAGTAATGAAATCACTAATCCTGAAAGCACAAAATCCCCCTTTCTCTTAAAGGGGGACCAAGGGGGATTTTTTCGTAAACATTCTAAAATATAAGCTTTGAAATAGCATGACGTTTCTGACTCGTCCAAAAAAAGTTTACAGTTTATTATTTAAATACTAGTATAGGTTTACAATCCCGTAGAAATCCCCTTTTTCCCCCTTGAAGGGGGAGTTGCGGAAATGGGAATTTAATGCTGAAATTGTTGAATTGAAACGGGTTGAATAATTTTAAGGTCTAAAACAGCCCTCGTCCTTCTTGGAAATGACAAACTCCCCCTTCAAAGAAGGAGGAGTTGCTAATCAAAGTGGGTCAGTTTCCACTAAGGAAGATTCTCTGTTTAAGGTTTTATCTCTTCTGCAATCGCTTTTTGATCAATTGCTTCAAATCGTGATTTGTGACTTAAGAATTCTGGTACCAGTTTCTTCATTTGCCCTACCAATGTCATTTCTCCTTCATTGCCTTCCATGTCCAACAATAAAGCTACTTCAAGGTTGACATCCTTATAAACCCCAGGCCTTACCTGCGCAATTTGAATTTTTGCATGATGGGTTTCTATTGTTTTTTCCTGGTCGTTTAGAACTTCCTCATACAATTTCTCACCTGGTCTCAATCCTGTAATCCTAATCATAATGTCCACATCAGGCTTCTTACCACTCAGGTGAATCATTTTTCTTGCCAAGTCAATAATTTTAACCGGTTCACCCATATCGAAGACAAAAATCTCTCCACCATTTCCCATCACACCAGCTTCCAAAACAAGGTCACAGGCTTCAGGAATGGTCATAAAGTAACGGGTAACTGCTGCATCCGTAACTGTAAGTGGGCCACCTTTTTTAATTTGTTCTTTAAACAAAGGGATTACAGAGCCATTGGAACCCAAAACGTTTCCAAATCGAGTAGTGATAAAACGGGTTCCACCTTGGTTGGATTCCCTGAGTTTTTTATCAAGGCTCTGAATGTACATTTCAGCAATTCGCTTACTAGCCCCCATCACATTAGTAGGGTTTACTGCTTTATCGGTACTTACCAAAACAAATTTCTCTACGCCATATTTAACAGCTAAATCCGCAACTGTCTTGGTTCCAAGTACATTACATCTTACTGCCTGTGCAGGATACCTTTCCATCATTGGAACATGCTTGTAGGCAGCTGCGTGGAATATCACTTCCGGACGATACGTTTTCATCAAATGATCAAGGGTATCCTCGTCAGTCACATCAGCCAAAACCGTTTGCATGGCCAAATCTTCAAACTCACTTTCTAAGCGAATCTCTTGATCGTGTAAAGGAGACTCCGCTTTATCAAGCATGATCAGAAAGCCAGGATTGGCACGGGCCACTTGCTTACATATCTCACTTCCTATAGATCCTGCAGCTCCTGTTACCAATATGGTCTTACCACTGAAATAACTTGCTACATTTTTATTTTTTAACATGATAGCATCCCGGCTAAGTAAATCTTCAATATTTACTTCCCGAATACTCCCTTGCTTAGCACCACCATCTACCCACTCATTTACAGGTGTAATGGTAAGGGCATGAATATTAAGTGTAATACACCTATCAATTATTTCTCTTTTTCTGGCTGGAGAAAGTTCCAGTACTGATATTATCAACTCTTTAACACCTTTTTCCTTCACCAAAGTATCCAACATTTCCAGTCCTCCGTGAACCCTCATGCCTTCAATTTTCTTCTTTCTTTTTGAAGCATCATCATCCAGGAAGCCGTGGACATTGAATTTATAATGACTGTTCTTTAAAATGGCGTTATGGATAAGAATCCCTGCTTCTCCAGCACCAAAGATTAAAACATCCTTTTCAGGCAGGTTAGGCTCACCGTTGTTCTTGATAAATCTAAATACTTCTTTGACGAAGAGACGGTAAACCATCAATAGGGACAAGGTAAGGACTGAAGCAATGACAAGCACTGATAAAGGAAGGAAGTGTTTTCCTGGTACTAAAAAACACTGTATCCCATATCACATAAGAATGCAATAACACCAGTGGCTGCTGTAGTACGCATTAGTAACAATCCATCACTTAACGATGTATGTCTAACTATTCCGACATAACTTTTAGTAAAAAACATAACCAAAGATCCTATCAATAAATAGGCGGCAGCGGCTCTACCCACCGGGTAATCAGCCAAAGCTACCCAGTCAAAATTTGCTCTTAGCCAAAATGCCAAAACAACACATTGGAACATGATAAAACCATCCAGGAAAGCTATAATCCATCTGGGAAGAATGTTGATTTTTTTTGCTAAAGTTGATCATAAAAAAGGTTGGTTAAAATGACTCGATTCAACGGTCCTTACTGATATTCTTGAAAATCGATTGTGTTAAAGATTACTTCAATTTCAACGAAATTTTGAAACGACAAAAAACTTGACTTTTCAAAATTTTAGTTATAAAGCACTGATTTCAATACAATTATCATTTAGTAAAATGGTTTGAGGTACAGATTTATATTAATATTGATGAATTTTATCCATTGGTATATAAAAGCTATCTATTAATTAAAAAGGTAATTTTGGGATATATTCATTAAAATGAGTTGAAAAACAATCTGCTTAATTCATACCTTATAAAATGTCCACTTAGAAAAATTTAAGAAATTTTAAGCCCTCTTATAAAGTCCTCAAATATAGTAAAATTCCTTAAAAAGCACTATTACCAGTTTAAATTGAATCCAGACAATTCTTAGTTTTTATCGTTCAATTTGAACCGAATTTTCACTTTTATACCAATTTCTCCTTTTCAAACATCAATTATTGCACTTCTCAATGGGAAAATGACAAAATAAAAAATACGTTTTAAGCAAAAAAATATGATTTGGGGTAAAAAAATCTCTTTTTAAGTTCAGAATTATCCCCTTAAAAAAACAGTTAACCTTAATTTGACTTTACATAAACAAAATTGATCCCTTGAAAACTTTTCAATTCGTTAAAAAATTAATCAATAATTTAACGAATTGAAAAAACAAATTCAAGTCTACTTTAAGATTTGGTCAGCATGGTTCTAGGAAAATCAGCAACTATAATCAACAAATCAATTGAAGTCTAACCATTGAGTAATGGTCGAACATGAGTAGGATACTGTTTTTCTTTTGGACTAGTGAAGTAGGAAGAATGACCCTTATGTCAATATAACCACTATCAATATTTAAATCCTTAATTAGATTTTAACTGGAAAAAAACCGGTCTTATTGATTCCCCTTAGATGGTCTTATCTAAGTCCTCATAAATGGAGTTTTTGCTAAGAAACTCTGGAATTATTTGTTTCATTTTTTGTACCACCGCCAAATTGTCATGATGTTTGTTTATCACCAACAACTCACTAATAGCGACGTTTGCTTCTGAATAAGGATATTCGAGTACTTTAGCAATGCTTATCTTATGATGATGGGTAGGTTGCGTTAGTTCAGCAGACGAAAGTAACTCTTCATATAGTTTTTCTCCAGGTCGCAGCCCCGAGAAAACAATATCAATGTCTTTGCCTTCCTCCAAACCTGCAAGTTGAATCATTTTCTTGGCAAGGTCTACAATTTTGATAGGCTTACCCATGTCAAATACGAAAATCTCGCCCCCTTTTCCCATGGTCCCTGCTTCCAAAACCAATTGTACCGCTTCAGGTATGGTCATAAAATACCTTGTGATTTCTGGATGGGTAACCGTAATTGGTCCACCATTCTTAATCTGGGACCGAAATCGAGGTATCACTGAACCATTGGATCCCAACACATTCCCAAAACGTGTCGTTATGAACCGGGTTTCACATGATTCCTGACCATTTAAGGATTGGGTATAAATTTCTGCCAATCGCTTAGAAGCACCCATTACATTCGTAGGGTTTACCGCTTTATCCGTAGAAACCATCACAAACTTATCAACCTTAAAAACACCGATAGGTCAGCAATGTTTCTGGTACCTCCTACATTCACAGATATGGCTTCAAATGGGTTATTTTCTATCATTGGTACATGCTTGTAAGCGGCAGCATGATAGACAATTTGGGGGCGGCAAATATTGAAAAGTTTGTGCATCCTTTCATAATTACTGACATCTGCCAATACCACCTCCATTTTGGCACCTGGGAATTCATCCTCCATGGACAATTGAATCTCATGCAATGGTGATTCAGCATGATCGCACATGATTAACAAAGAAGGTTTATAAGAAAGCACCTGCCGAACAATTTCCGAACCAATGGACCCCGCAGCACCGGTCACCAAAACCTTTTTGCCTTCAAGATCACTTTTAACTTTGCTTTGGTCAATGACAATTGGTTTCCGCTGCAAAAGATCTTCTATACGTAACTTTTTAATTTGCTTACTTGGTAATTCACCTGAAAGCCAATTTTTAGCAGGTGGTATGGTAAATACTTTAATACCAAGACGGATACAACGTTCGATTACTACTCGTTTGTCTCTCCCATTAAGATTTTCATTGGTAATTAATAACTCCTGTATGTCTTTTTGTTTTTTCAGTCTGGAAAGCTCCTTTATATGATATACCTTCTTTTGTACCAGGTAATTATTAAGCATGCTCCTATCGGTACTTATAAAGCCTTCAACTATGTAATTGATGTTAGGGTCATTGCTCAGCGCCTGTTTTACCAAAACGGCATTTTGGTCGGATCCAAAAATCAGCACTCTATGAACAGACCTATTGGACATTTTACTAATGAGTACCAAAAAAGTGGCTTTGGCCAAAAGCCTGAAAGCAATCAGTAAAGTAGAAACAATGAAGAAATTAACCAACAAGACCAGCATCAGGAAACTGGAATTTAAGGAAATCCATCGATGCCCAATGCCATAGTAAAAACCTACAAATAGCAATGAGAAACCCAATGCCGCAATAAAAATATGGAATAGATCTGTTGAATTGGAATACCTTAGGAGTCCTGTATGCAATTTGGAGAAATAAATCACAGGCAGGGCAATGGCACAAAAGCAACCCGTCGCTAGAATGTATTGAACAAACTCCATTTGGTCGAATCCAAATCCCCCAATGATGAGGAAAGCGAAGGTGAAAGAAATAAAAACAATAAAAATATCCACCGATAGAATTAACAAAGGGTGGATATGTTTATCATTCTTTAGGAAATTTTTGAGTGGGTTTAATTTTGAATTCAGCACTTTTTCCAAAACAATTAAAATTTTAACAAAACAATTAGCAATAAATATACCGAAATTAAGCTATAAGTAAAAATTAATTACATGCAGCCTATAAATCCTTTTATAACCAACACTTAATAGCGATAATCTATAAATCAACAAAGTAATTTAGCAAAAAAGGCATGGCTACGCCACAACCAATTCCACTATTTTCAAGAAAAACATACTGAAGCCACCTTTTATTCTTTGCCTTTATAATTGCAAATGAACTGCTTACATTTTCCCTGGCCAGGACCAGGCATTTTCAGCTATATTAACAAGGGTGCTGGTTTAGGCTTGGATCCAGAGGGAAGGATCAAACCTTTTTCAAACAAACCACCTGATAATGAAAAGGCTTTACCTATTATTGACGGAAGTGTTATGAGTTTGCATAAAGACCACCAGTCAATAGTTACTATTATTAAAGAAAGAATACCGTCTATTCAACGGGGTTTGGCGCTGAACAGAACAATAAAATTTCAAGAAATATATTAAGCTGTTAATTAAAACTATTCACTAAATAGATAGGACAAACCAAACTTTTAATTTATTTATCCTATAATGATTCCTTGCAAATATAAGGTATTTAATTGAAGCGTTTTTCAATTCACTGAATTGGATTAAAACAAATGTTCTTGGTAGGCCTTGAAATCTTTGCAAGTTAAAACAGGCGAATAGTTTCTCACCTAATTACCAATTCTTGGATAGAATAGGCCATTTATAAGAGGGAAAAAATGAAATTAACTGTAACCAATTTGAGTAGCTCCATCTGCTAAGTTTTTACTTACTACAGCACCAGCGGCTACAGTGCACCATTTCCCGATCTTAACACCTGGTAGCACTGTACTATTTGCGCCTACCAAAGTGCCTTCACCAATTTGAGCACCGCCACATAAAGTGGCCTGTGGGGCAATGTGCACAAAATCTCCAACTACACAATCATGGTCAATGGAAGAACTGGTATTCACTATTACCTGCTTACCTATGGTAGCATTCACTTTCACGATAGCCCCTTCCATCACTACAGTGCCCTCATCTATAAAAGAGCGCTTACTAACGATTGCGGATTCATGGACAATTGTTCCAAAGCTTGTTCTCTCCTGAAATTTAAGAAACAACTGTTCTCTGCGCTTGTTATTACCAATGGCTATAAACAGGGGTTGATCAAATACAAAGGAATCAGGAACAGGTCCACTTACTTCGAAACCAAGAATTTCCTTGATGGTAGCATCATCATCAAAAACACCAGCTATTTTCACAGCTGGATCTAAAATATCTATTATTGCTCTAGCTTGCCCTGAAGCGCCAAAAAATATACATGTAAAATTAAAATTTATGGTTGCAGTTATTGTCCTGTAAACTTCGCTGTGCTAACAGCATTTTGAAAGTCTACGTTCTCTCTTTTAAGGATAGGCTTGATTGTCAAAACCATTATTTTCAGGTCCAGGAAAAAATTCCTGTTTCTGACATACCAAACATCATATTTAAATTTTGTTTTCCAATCGATATTGTTTCTACCTTTTACCTGAGCAAGGCCAGTGATTCCAGGCAATACATTGTGCCTGTTTTTCTGTTCAAGTGAATACAAGGGCAAGTATTCAGGAAGCAAGGGTCTGGGTCCTACAAGACTCATCTCCCCTTTCAACACATTAATTAATTGAGGCAGCTCATCTAAAGATGTTTTTCTTAGGCTAGCACCCATAGGGGTCAATCGGTGTTCATCTGCCAACAGGGTACCATCGGCCATACGACCATCAGACATGGTTTTGAATTTAAGCAGGTTAAAAATCACTCCATTTTTGCCTGTTCTAGGTTGAATAAAAAATACCTGGCCTTTATACTTCCAAAAAAGTAATACAGCAATGACCAACATTACCGGGATGAAAACGAGAAGCAAAGCGAAGGAAACAACGATATCAAAAAAGCGCTTGCCCATGATTTCACAGTTAAACTGTTTTCTCTGATTTCAGAACCACCTCTTTGTGCAAAATAAAAACCGCGTTGATAATTCTATCAAGTTCTTGCTCGGTCAATGCCGAGCCACTTGGCAAGCATATGCCATTTAAAAATAAATCTTCGGCTATGTTGCCTCCCGAGTAAGGGGCGTTTTTATACATAGGTTGCAAATGCATGGGTTTCCATAGAAACCTGGATTCTACTCCATCCTTTAGAAGGAATTCCCTCAATTCACTAGCTTTAAAACCTGTTGTATCAGGCTCAATTATCATAGTAGTCAACCACCTGTTGGAGAAATAACCTTCCGGTTCTTTCAAAAACGAAATTCCAGGAAGCAACTCTAAATTCTTTTTATAATAAGCAAAAATATCTCTTCTTTTCTGGATTCTATCCTCCAGCACCCCCAATTGGGCCAGACCAATACCCGCAGAAATATTGTTCATTTTGTAGTTAAAGCCCATCTCTATGTGCTCAAAATAAGGGAAATCTAATTTTGCTTGGGTGGAAAGGTAGCGTGACTTTTTGTCCCAAAACCTATTGTTGGTCAATAGGGCGCCACCACCTCCTGTGGTAATGATTTTATTTCCATTAAAGGAGTAAATGCCAAGGTCACCAAAAGTGCCAGTAAACTTATCCCCTATTTTAGAGCCAACAGATTCTGCGGCATCCTCGACCAAAGGTATGTCATACAACTGGGCAACTTTTATGAGTTCAGGCCAATTCGCTGGCATTCCAAATAGGTTGACAACGACAATGGCTTTGGGCTTTATCCCTTTAGCCAATCGGTCTTTTATGGTTTGTTCCAATTTCTCAGGACACATATTCCAAGTACTTTCTTCGCTGTCAACAAAAACAGGCTTAGCCCCTAAATACAAAATCGGATTGGTAGAAGCTATATAGGTGAAAGTTTGGCAAATCACTTCGTCTCCTGCGCCCACCCCTAATAGGTGAAGGGACAGATGAATGGAAGATGTTCCTGAATTGAGGGCTACCGTATGGGGGGAATCAAATCGTTCTTGTATGGCTTTTTCAAACTGCCTGATAAAAACCCCATTTGTAGCAATATTTTCTTGATCTAAAGCACGCTGTACAAACTCAATTTCTTCCCCAGTAAATTGAGGAGAAGATAAATAAATGTTCCCTTTTTCTTTAGTCATTTTTAAATGTTTGCTGCAGCCTTCACAATAGAGTAGAAGACAAATCTAAGCGAATCATAAACAATACCAAAAGGTTTTTTTCCAACTTAAAGGACTTAAATATCCTATTTTAAACCGTCAAAATTTAATTACACTTTTGATTATTGAACCTACATTTTTCCTAATTTAAAATAATTTTTCGAAATATTTTATTAATTGGAAAAATTAAGAGGGATCCAAATTTATTTTCGCAGGATGAGCATATCTACGTAAAAAGAAATAAACTGGGATTAAAATGCCTACAAAAATCAATCCTGCTAGCCATTGAATCTCTTCCATCCCTATGCCGTATAACCAAATAATATTAATCATCAGTTGAAGAACCGCATAGGAAATTGAGACCGACAAATGCGAATAACCCTTTTCGTTTACCAGGTACTGGTAAAGGTGTGTTCGGTGAGGCTTAAAAATATTTTCTTTCTTAGAAAGCCTGATAAAAATGGTCATGCAAGCATCAATCCCATAAAGACTAAAGAAGAACAAATAAAAAGGATTTTGGGTAATGAAAACCAGCTTGATCATCAAGTATCCAAGGATCATAGCCATGCTTATACTGCCTACATCACCAGCAAAGGACTTGGCTTTTTTCCGAACATTAAACCAGGCAAAAATCAAGCAAGATATACCAACAAGAACGATCAGTTCTTGGTCCGATGCCAAAGCAGGAAGTTGGTAAAAGGTAAGCAAAGTAACCAGGGCATATAAGACGGTAATGCCATTGATCCCATCCATGAAATTGAACAAATTGGTCCAGCCTATCAATAGGAAAAACAATACCGGAATCCAAAGGCCCAGTGATGTACCCTGACTGATGTCATAAATCAACAATCCCGTAGCCAATAGATGCACCGAAATTCTTGGCAATTGATGCAGTGGCCGAATGTCATCCACCATACTAACAATACCTACCAGCAAAATACCCAAGGCCAACGGCCAGGTGGCTACGCCCAGTATCCAGGCCAAAATAACTGCCAACACAAAAACGACTCCTCCCCCACGTATGGTAGGTTTGGTATGTGATGAGCGTTCATTGGGTTTGTCAATAATGCTGAATTTTTTGGCGATAAAAAAATAAAGCAGCTGGGCAACTAAAAGCAATAGAAAAACAATGAAATAGTACATAAAAATTTGGTTTTGGAAGGGCAAATATAAGGAAACTTTAAAAAAAATCGGCATTAGAAATACTGACAAATAAAAAAGCCACAGATCAGTCCAAACGAAATCTGTGGCGATAATGAAATCTCAAGGCATTGTATTTATTTGAAGGCCTTAAAAGTCTTTTTTAAGCCATCCTCGGCTGTAACTGGTAAAGCCTCACCGATAGTAGTTATTAATTTAGTATTACTAACCCTATAGCTTTCCGTCAACTTTTTAAGCCGTTCAGAAGTAAGGGGTAAATGAAGCTTGTCTCCTACTTTTGCAGCGGCAGTTATTAATGAGGCTGGTATTGCCCATAACCTTGCTTTCTTACCAAGGGATACGGCCATCAATCGAATCAAATCATTGGTGGCAAAAGTGCCATCGTCTGCTACCTGATAAACTCCTGATGGGATATCTTTTGAAAGCAATTTTAATATTACCCAACAAAGGTTGTCCACTGACAAGAAAGAACGTTGGTTGTCAAATGCCGCTAAGGGAAATGGCAAGCCTTTTTTAGCAAATGCAAAGAGTAAGTTAAGATTACCCTTATTTCCAGGGCCATGAATCATACATGGTCGAAGGATATAGACTTGTTTGTCAGAAGGAAGATGCTTTAAAATATAATCTTCTGCCTGAAGCTTGGATTTACCATAAGGCGTAACAGGATCACATGTACTTTCTTCTGTTAACCAACCCTCTACTTCATCTGCGCAAGCTTTGACAGAGCTAATAAAAACAAAATTTTTAGCGCCTGGATCTGCCAAAAATTTATCGTACAGTTTTTTCGTCAGGCCATAATTGACATCAAAATAGGCTTGATCATTACTTGTTTTTTGCAAATCATGTGCTTTCCCTGCCAGGTGAACATAATGAGTAGCTGAAGTGTTGGCCTCTTCAAAAAAACCAACATAAGACAAGCTCTTACCATTCTCCGAATTTTCAGCTCTGGAAAGGGAGAGAATGTCTTCAATTCCGTTAGATTGTAGAAATCTCAAAAGATTTTGTCCCACAAACCCACTGGCACCGGTAATGAGGAAGGATGAATTTTTATCCATTTTAATTGTAGCTTTGTTCTCCAACTGATATTATTCTAAACTTTTTAAAATTGTAATTAAGGCAACAAAATGCAAAGATTTAGGCCCTTTGATTATTAAAGGTACCCCCTACTTAAAAATAAATTCAAAAGGTTTGAAAAGGTATTTAGAATAGATCATGGCAAGGTTGGTATACACCTGGTTTTCTCTGCATCCTCGTGCAATCTCTTTGTTCAGGGTGATCAGGCTTTGTAAACCTTGAGTACTAAGCCCCCCCATACGCATCTTGGTAGTAACGATAGGCAAGTATTTCCATCGCAAGCCTCCCTTAAGAAAAAAGCGAATGAGCAGTTCATAATCGGCAGCAATTTTATAGTCCGTTTTATACGGTCCCAACTTTTCAAAAAACGCTTTCCTTACAAAGAAAGAAGGGTGAGGAGGCATATATCCCCAGGCAAATTTAGAGGGTTTCCATTTTTTTGCCGAATACCTCCTGATAATTTTATCCGCATCTTTGTCATCTACAAAAACAATGTCTCCAATTATGGCATCAGTGGCAGGGGAATTAAAAGCCGCGGCAATTTTAGAAAGAACATTGGCATCAAAAAAGAAATCATCCGAATTTAAAATACCTACCACATCTCCAGTAGCCATTTTTATACCCTTGTTCATGGCATCGTACATACCCTTATCCGGTTCAGAAACCCATTTACTAATGGTAGATTCATTTTCTTTTATAATAGCCACCGTGCCATCTTTTGAATTGCCATCTACAATTATGTATTCGACATCAGGATGAACTTGTTTGGCTACAGAAGAAATCGTATCCTGTAAAGTCTTCGCTGAATTATAGGTGACGGTAATTAAGCTGATTTTCAATTTAAAATAAATTTAATAGTTAATATTGAGCTTAAATATTTTATAAAAATAGTATCGAAGTTTAACTTTTAATACTAGTATTAATTAAAAATCTGAAGATAACGTTTTGCTACTTCTGAATCGGTAAAATTTTTAGAAGTTGTAAAGGCTGCATCTGATATCTTTTGGAGCTCATTAATACTTAAAGAATCAATATAACGGTATATACCTACAAGTTCTTCGACATTACCAGCTTCGCAGAGAAAACCATTAATTCCATGAATGATAATACCATCTATTCCTTCATTTTTTGCGCCTATTACAATACAACCACAAGACATTGCTTCTAAATAAACAAGACCAAAAGCTTCATCTTTACTTATCATGGTAAAACATTCTGCGATATTAAATTTAGAAATAATTTCCTTTCTGGAAATCCTTCCATGTAAAATCACTGTTTTCTCTAACTCATTAATTTGAATTAAATCTTGAATTTTTTTAAATTCAGATCCCTGACCAATTATATCAAAAGTGAAATCTTTATTTAAATCTATAAGTGCTTGTAATGTTTGAAGTGGGAATTTTCTTTTAATTAAACCTCCGACAAAAATATGTTTAGAAATCTTGTTTGAAAAAGACTTTGGATTAGATTCATTATCTATAAATAATGAATCTGGAATACCAGAATAACAAATAAATGTATTATTGAGGGAGTCAAATTTAGATTTTGTTTGTTCCAGAATGGAAGCATTTCTAAATCCAATAGAATTAAAACTATTTAATTTCCTTTCCATTAAAGTAGAAAAATCCTTTAAGGGACTATGAAAAACCAATGAAGACTTACATTTATACTTTTTCTTCAATTCAGGAATAAGATTAAGTTGGGGTTTATCCCAATGTCCCAAAATAACATCCGGAATAAAATTATTTTCCTCTAAAAAAAAATTAATTTTAGAAATCTGATTATCTAAGGTACTCTTAGAAAAAACACCATGTGGAAAATATTTAATCATAGGTAATGTTATAACTGTCGCACCCTTATAAATATTAATATCCCCGTCAATGGCATCTTTATTATCTATCACTAAACCTAAATGCCCTTCAATGAAATCATAAACTTTTTCAGGAAAAAGATAGTAAAGCTTAGGGAATATTGTTTTATTATAAACAACTATTACAGAGTGACCCTGGTCAACCCATTCACTAATAAAATAATTAACAATTTTCGTGTTATACTCCTTACTTTTTCCGGGTACATAGAAAACAGAAGTAAGAACTAAAATATTCATAGGGCTGATTAATTAAAAGAAAAAAAATCAAATTTACGAAATTTTCATATCGTCTAAGTGATCAATATTATGTTGAAAATTACTTAAATTATCTTTTAAATATTGATCAGGTTTATTCCACCATTCTGATTTTTGAAGTTGGTTTATTATATCAGAAGAAAATCTATATTTTAAAATTTTAGCAGGAACTCCACCCACAATAGAATAAGGAGGGACATCTTTGGTTACTACAGAATGAGCAGCGATAACAGCACCATCACCTATGTTTATACCACTAGTGATACTGACATTCATACCTATCCAAACATCATTTCCTATATTAATTGGAGATGGTAAATCATCATATAGTTTATCCCCTTTAACCCAATTAGTTCCAGTAGAATTATTTGGACTAAAAAAAATAGGTGAAGTAGAAATAAAATGAGTAGGATGAGATGGCAAACCACAGTTAACATTTCTAGAAATGGAACAAAATTTTCCTATGTTAGTTCGTAAAAAATTAGAACTATGTCCTATATAGGAATAATCCTGAACCTTAGTATCTCTAAGGATAACCATCCTTCAATTCTCGCATTTGAGAATAATAC
>NZ_ATNM01000053.1 GCF_000427295.1 Cyclobacterium qasimii M12-11B
CGGTGAACGCTACTTCCGCGACCTCGGCGGACGATATCCAGGCGCCGGTGGCCTCGTCCCGGATCGCGTCCGTATAGTTGATCGTCGTCCATCGGTCATCGGTGATCGTGCCGATAGCTCGTTTCACGGCCGGGTCCATCCGGGCCGTGATGGAGACTTCCGCGCCAGCCCGGTGCGCGGCGGCGACGACCGCGTGCCCGTAGAACGCACTGTCCGCGCGCAGCAGTATTAGGCCAGCGGCCGTCTGGCTGCGGAGGCGTTTCACCGTGGCGAGGACATCCCCGACGAACTTCCCCGCGCCGCGTGGGGAACCCGCCGCTCCTTTCCGCAGCCGCGACCCGATGATGATCGGTGCGGCCCTGGGTGTGGAGACGATGCCGATCAGAGCGTTCAAGCCGCGCACTCCGGAGTAGCCGTAACCGGAGCCTTGCTTCTTATATCCGTGCACTTCTTTGATCGTGTCGTCGATATCCACCAGGGCATAGTCGTCGATTCCCGCCACGATCGGGGTGTGCGCGGCGACGCTGACAAGCCATCGCCAGGCGACGGCGTCCAACTGCCGGACGTGACCAAACGTGAACGACCGCAGGAACGACCCCAACGTCGACGGGGCATACGTCCCGACGAAGAGTTTCTTCATACCGCCGTGCCGCAGCAAAGCCATGTCATCAATCGAATCAGCACCAGCGAGCATCCCCGCAACCAACGCGGTCACTTTCAACCCGGAGTTCGCACCGAAGTACCCCGGCAATGTCAGCCACGCATCCGCGAGGTCGCTGAGCCCAGTTTTCACCGCCAACGCCATCGCGGGGACCAGCCCCGCGGCCGACACGAGATTTGTGTCGTCGAAGGTGGCTGACAAGCGGCTGGAACTGTGGAAAAGTTGCATCTACGAGATGCCTCTCGAATCGGTTGAAATGAACCCTAAGTAAGTTCTATTTTCCTGATCCGAGCGGCATTCTCGGTTTAACGCGCCGCTACAACCTCAACTCGACCGGTGGATCGAGGCTAAGAGCCACGCTGGGTTTGAAGCCACTCGCTTGATCTGGGATGCAACATCGACGTGACCGAGTTCTAGTAGCTTCCTCAGTAGCGCGAGTCCGTCGTCTTTGGGATATCCATTTCGTGCGGCGAGGGGGCTGAGTAGAGCTGCAAGAAAATCCAGTTGAACGGTGCCGGAACGCAGCGCGTCACCAACAAGATCCCCGACTAGGCTCAGATCTTCTTTGTCGTGTCACCAGGTCTGTCGATCGTTCGCTCAACCCCAGTGGTCGGAAT
>NZ_ATNM01000054.1 GCF_000427295.1 Cyclobacterium qasimii M12-11B
TGACCAGGCGAAGGCCTACAATGACATTTTGGATTGCAGGACTGCAAAAATGGGCAGCCATACCCTCACCTGCGACACCTGTGGCAAAAGCAGGGTAAGTTACAACAGCTGCCGAAACCGCCACTGCCCCAAGTGCCAGTATGTCAGGCAGCTTTTATGGGTGGAAAAGCTGCAGTGTAGGCTACTCCCAGTTAGGTATTTTCACGTCGTGTTCACCATACCGGAATTCCTCAAGCCCCTGTTCTATCTCAACCAGCGGGAATGCTACGGCATACTCTTTGCCGCTTCGGCCCTTGCGGTGAAGAAGGCAGCATCGAACCCCACCTTCCTGGGGGTGGACAGCGGCTGCCTGTCGGTGCTCCATACCTGGGGTCAGGCACTCAATTACCACCCCCATATCCATATGCTGGTACCTGCCGGAGGGCCCGACCCTGACAACATGGAATGGGTAGCTGCGAACAAAAAGTTCTTTGTGCCGGTGAAAGCCCTCTCGGGCATATTCAGGGGGGTATTCATGGAAAAGCTCTTTCATGCCTTGCGGTCAGACCAGCTCAGGATACCTGAAAAACAGAAAGGGATGTACGCCGCCCCGGAGCTTTTAAAAAAGGAAGTTTATTCGAAATCCTGGCATGTCTATATCAAAAAAACGTTCAAAGGTACCAACCAGGTAGTTAGCTATCTGGGCAGGTACACCCACAGGGTGGCCATCAGCAACAGCCGGATACAGTCCGTCGAAGACGGCACGGTAAAGTTCAGGTGGAAGGATTACCGGGACCGTAAAACCAAAATCATGGAACTTCCGTGTGCCGAATTCACCCGCAGGTTCATGCAACACGTCCTTCCAAGCGGATTTTACAAGATAAGGTATTATGGGATCATGTCATCGGCGAACAGCAAGACCAAAATGGAGGACTGTTTCAGACTGCTGAAAGCGGCAAGATTCATTTCCTTTTATGAGGGATTGTCGACCTATGAGA